>NZ_FOGE01000036.1 GCF_900111125.1 Sphingobium sp. YR768 | reverse complement strand
CTGCGCCAATGGTACTGTGGCTCAAGCCCCGGAAGAGTAGGGCGTCGCCAGGCATTATAGCTCGCGCTTTGTTACACACGCACAAAACCCATTCATTTTCTTATATCGCCTCATTGAGGCGACATATGTTGGCGCGGGATGGAGCAGCCCGGTAGCTCGTCAGGCTCATAACCTGAAGGTCGTAGGTTCAAATCCTACTCCCGCAACCACAGAAACCGACATACCGGACACCCCCGACGCGAAAGCGCCGGGGGTGGTGTCGTTTTTAGCGGATTCGCGCCGCTCCAGCCATTCGAGGATCGTCCCGAATTCTCCGTGCAGCATGGCGTTGACTTCACCCCGCTTGGCTCCTGGCGTCAGAACGATGCGCTCGATAAGCGTACGAAGCGCATCGGCCGCCTCCTGCCGCTCCTCTGGATGCGCCAGGGCTTGGGCAAACCGCTCCACCTTGCGGCAATAAATCTCCGAGATATTCGGATGAATGTCCGGGACATCGGCGGGAGCCGCAGCGAGCCGGGCGCGAATTGCGTCTTCCTGCGCCTCGAGTTCGAGCAGTTGATCAACTAGCGAGCGCGTTCCTTTGCCTTCCGTTGCGAGCGTCACCAGTCCCTTGATCGCCTTCAGCACCTTGTCGAGCTCAGCCCGATCTGCGCTGTCTGTGGCACGGCGCTGGCGATTGAGGCGATTGGTTTCTTCGATGCAGGTGTGAATGGCTTCGGCGGCAACTTCGGGGCTCATCAACCGGTCACGCAAACCATCAAGAACACGCGCCTCCAGCTTCTCGCGCGCAATGCTGTTTCCGTTCGAACAGCTTCTCGTGTCTATGTGATTCGAACATGCAAACCGCCCCTGCCCGCGAAGGGTATAAGACCCGCCGCAGCAACCGCAGTAAACAAGGCCGGACAGCAGGCTCCTCGGGCGATGAGTCCGGTTCATCGCATTATGGGCCGAGCGCGTCGCTTCGATGACGCCGGCATATTGGATCGCGATATCTTCCTGTCGCGCTTTTGCGGCCTGCCAGAGTTCGTCGTCCAGGATCCGCAGATGAGGCACTTCGGTAACGATCCACTCGGACTGCGGATTGATACGGGAGACACGCTTGCCGGTCTGGGGATTCTTCAGATAGCGAAGGCGGTTCCAGACCAGCCTGCCGATGTAGAGCTCATTATTGATCAAACCTGTCCCACGCTTTGCGTGACCCCGGACCGTGGTCGATGTCCAGAGCTTGCCGGTCGGTGCGGCTATCCCCGCCTCATTGAGGCGGCAGGCAATTGCATGCGGGCTGAGACCATTGGCGAACTGCCGGAAAACCTGACGTATAACTTCCGCTTCAGCGTCGTTGATCGTGCGCTCGCCGTGAACTGCCTCACCTTCGCTGGAAAAACGACGCACGACATCATAGCCATAGCAGAGGCCGCCGCCCGATTTACCCTTCTCGACACGCCCGCGAAGACCGCGATGGGTCTTCTTGGCAAGATCCTTGAGGAAAAGCGCGTTCATCGTGCCCTTGAGGCCGACGTGCAGTTCTGAAACCTCCCCCTCGGCCAATGTGACGATCTTCACGCCCGCAAACTGAAGGTTCTTGTACAATGTCGCGACATCGGCCTGATCGCGGGACACGCGATCGAGCGCCTCAGCGAGCAGTACATCGAAGCGGCCCATCTGAGCGTCCTGAAGCAGCGCCTGAATGCCGGGCCGTAGGATGACACTCGCACCCGAGATTGCGGCATCCTTGTAGCTACCGACGATGCGCCAACCTTCTCGAGCAGCCTGTTCGCGGCAGATCAAAAGCTGATCCTCGATGGAAGCAGGGCTCTGCTTGTCATCGGAATAGCGGGCGTAAAGCGCTGCGCGGGTCATTTCTGTCTCCTGGATGGGAGAAAACTAACATGATCTGCTTTGGAGGCCAAATATGCGTTGGTTGAGACCGCGAGCACTCGCGGCGATCTGAAGCCCCGGCCCTCTCCACAAGGGATCAATTCCGAACACTGGCTTATCAATGCGCTTACTTTGCTCCGAAATCCATCGTTCCGGAAAAGAGCCTGAGGCTTGCCGGAACATATGGCGAAATTCCGCAAACCAGCTATGCTCCCTTGGAGCAAATATACGGCAAGGAACGATGGCGCGCGGTGAGTTGATGAAAAAGCTGCTGGCAAGCTACGGACGGGAGGAGGAATTCCGCGCCGTCGCCGAAGAAATTATCGGTGAAGAGGAAAAGAAGAACAACCGTGTCCTGGCTCGTTCGCTTCGCCGATCCCTCGATGCTGGCCCAGCCCGTTCTTCCCGTCCAAAAGCCTTGGCGCCGCTCATTCCGTTCCCAGAAGCGGCGGGTGATTTCGTCGAATTGGTGGAGCCGACGCACAACAAGCAGGACATCATCCTGTCTCCGGAAAATATTCGTATTTTTCTTGGGCTGCTGCGTGAATCCCGGGCTGCGGACACGATCCGCCGGCGGGGTCTTGCCGTGCGTTCAAAGCTCCTCTTCTGCGGACCGCCCGGTTGCGGCAAAACGCTGTGCGCTGAAATCTTCGCCGGCGAATTGGGGCTGCCTCTCTACATCGTAAAGCTTGACCGGCTGATCTCCTCCTATCTGGGGGAAACGGCCACCAACGTTCGCAAGATTTTCGAGTTCGCCCGCAAACAACCTTCCGTCCTGTTTTTTGACGAGTTCGATGCTCTGGCCCGCGCACGCGATGAGGATGGTGAGCACAATGAACTGCGGCGCGTCGTCAACAGCCTGCTAATCTTCATCGACCGAATTCAACCCAAGGGCTTTGTGGTCGCTGCCACCAATCTCGACCAATCGCTAGACCCGGCCATCTGGCGCCGCTTCGACGAGGTGATCTGGTTCGATCGCCCTGACACGAGGATGATCGCGCGCTTCCTCAAGATGCGTTTCAAGAATGTTGCTGTGAGCTTCGAGCCGGAAGCGCATCTCGCCGAGCTTGAGGGCTATTCCTACGCTGAACTGGAGCGTCTGTGCCTTCAGGCGATCAAGGCCTCGATCATCGATAAAAGAAAACTCGTCAGGGAGAGGGACTTTTTGGATGCCATTGCCGATGAGCGTCGCCGCCGACGCCGGACTTCCCGCATGACCGCTGTCTGATTCGCCCCGAGTGGCACAATATGATCATTTGCAGCTTGTCCGCTTGCCCGAGCGGATGCCGCGCCGAAAAACTGGCGGTGGTGGCCCGCCGCCGGCGCGCAATCCTGGTGGGCATAGTGAACGCCTAGGGCAGGAACTCAATCAGGCAGTTGCGGTTCAGCAACGTCGGCGCCGCGCCGATGCTGTCGATCCTGCATTGATCCTCCGGGTTCAGATGAGTGGGCCGCTGCTCGAAGAGGAATGGAATAAGGTCGGCCTCACGGTTCTCTCGATCGACGAGGATCGTACGCTGGTTCTGTTCTCTACCAGTGACGAACTGACCGCCTTCCGCGGTAAGCTCGAAAGCTACGGCAGAGGCACTCCGGCAGGGCAGCAGAACCCCTCCTTCGCCGGGTTTATCGCCAATATTGAATCTATCGGCGACGTGGCCCCCAGAGACCGGATCGGCATGCGGGCGCGCGAAGCTGGACTGGTCGATGTCGAGGATTTCCAGCCAGGCCAATCCTATGTCGTCGATATCGAACTATGGGATCTCGGACGCCGCGATCTGCGTGAACGCAAGATCGACGATATCGTGGCCTATGCCGAAGCCCGCGACGGCGAGGAACTCGACCGGCACATCGGGCCTAACCTGACTTTGGTCCGACTTCGCTGCGATGGTGGGCTTGTGCGAGCACTACTGACGATCGAGGAGATCGCGGAAGTGGATTTACCCCCAGAACCCGATCTCCTCACCGCGCAGAATATCGATCTCACTATCGCCGAACTTCCCGACCCGGAAGCACTCGACGATGACGCACCGCTCATCGGCATCATCGATAGCGGAGTAAACGACCATCCGCTGATTGAAGATATCATCGTCGGTTCTATCGCCATTCCCGATACTCTGGGTACTGCGGACGATCATGGCCATGGAACCTTCGTCGGAGGGATTGCTACCTTCGGCGATCTGCGTGCCCAACTCAGCACTCCCAGTTTGGTGCGCCAGGCCCGACTCTGTTCGGCAAAAGTCATCGACAACACCGGCAATTTCCCCAGCAGCCGCCTGGCCCCTCGCCTCATGCGTGAAGCCATCACCCGGCTGAATGAGGAGTTCGGATGCCGGATCTTCGTCATCGCACTGGGCGATCGTACCAAGGTGGTTGAAGGCGGCAAGGTTGGTCCGTGGGCACAGACGCTCGATGAGCTCGTCCGCGAACTTGATGTCGTCATTGTTGTCGCCGCAGGAAACCGCCAACCGCGGCGAGGAATGCGGATCGAGGAAGCCGTCACCAACTATCCAGCCTATCTGATGGAGGATGCCAACCGATTGTGCGAACCGGCCGGCGGCATGAACATCGTGACAGTTGGAGCGATCGCGCATGGCAATGGACTTAGTCGACGCGCCCAAGACAATGTTGGGGTGCGGCCTATCACCGATATGTTCGAGCCATCGCCTTTCTCCCGCGCAGGACCGGGAGTGCGTGGCGCGATCAAGCCGGATTTCACCGACGTCGGCGGCACCCTGATCTACGACGGGCCGACCGCTTCTTTACAAGGCGGCGAAGTTCGCCCCGAGGCCGGTGTCATGTCGCTTCATTACCGTCCGGTCGATCGTTTGTTTGCGGCCCGCTCAGGTACGTCACATGCGGCGCCGCTGGTAGCCTTCAAGGCCAGCCAGATTTTGGCCCGCTTTCCTGATGCTTCAGCCAATCTCGTGCGCGCGCTCCTGGCCGGAAGTGCATCCATCCCGGACGAGAGCACACGGCGTCTCGCAGGCCTTGGTGACGGGGCAGAGCGGGCCTTGTGCGGCTATGGCCGAGTGGACAGTGAGCGGGCGGCTTTCTCCGATGATGCGCGCGTTGTCCTCTACGCCGAGGATGCCCTGTCGATCGATCATTTCGCGGTCTATCAGATTCCAATACCTGAACCATTCCAGACCGAACGGGGCCGGCGCACGATTCGGATCAGTCTCGCTTATGATCCGCCGGTGCGGCACAGTAGGCTGGATTACAACGGCGTCTCGATGAACTTCCGGCTCATTCGCGGTTGCGCGCCAGACGACATCTTCGAGCATTTTCGCCGACGAACGGTAGCGGAAGGCGCCGTGCCCGACATGGCGTCGCGCTTCAACTGCAAGCTTTTGCCCAGTTCGACCCTTCGGGAGAAGTCGAGCCTGCAAACCGCTGCCGTGACCTTTTCACGCGACATCAGCACCTATGGCGACACCTATTATTTGGTGGTGCGGTGTGCAGGAGGGTGGGCGGGAGACGCCGGGCAGCAAGATTTCGCAGTCAGCGTCGAGATATCGCATGAAGCCGAGGTCGCGCTCTATGAGCGACTCCGGCAACGCGCTCGAGTGCGAGTCTGATATCGATGGTTGGGGTCCCTGTGCCACTCGCCCACATTCTGTATCTGTCTGATCCGTGTAGTTAACAGGGGTTCGGGAAATTTTGCCCCTGCGGATTATTCACAATCCAGCGGCGGAGTGCTTGTTTGATCCGCCTAGCTTTGATCGAGTAATTGACTCTGTCGGTAAGGCGAAGACGTTGGGCTGCACTGTCAATTATCTCCAGCGAGGGTGGAAAGCTGGCTTCGGGACTGGCGAAGACGACGCGATTGCCTCTCTTTTCCGCTGGGATTGCGATCGCCCGACCATCGAAACTTGCAGCTATGCGACGCACAAGTGTCGCAAAGGCCGTGGAGTTGTCGCAGAGGTTGGCGACCAGTAAGCCATCAGGGTCGAGTCGTGCGCGGCAGCTATCGTAGAAGGCTTGATGACTTAGTGTTGGGGAAAGGCCTTTGCTGTCGAAACCGTCGACGAACAGGATATCCGGCTTGCCAGTGGACGCAGCGATATAGTCGGCGCCGTCGGCACATATCACGCGAAATCTGTGATCGTCCGGCGGGATGTGGAAGTGCCGTCGCAGGGCAATCACCTCCGGATCGATCTCGATCACCGTGATGTCGCAATCCGGAAGCGAGCGATAGCACGCCTTGGCAAGCGATCCGCCGCCCAAGCCGATCATCTCGATATGCTTTGGCGCTGGCCTGAACAGCCTGAAACCCATCATCACGCGCGTATAATCGAACAGCAGATGATCTGGATCGCTGACCCGCATGCCGCTTTGAACGGTTGACCAGCCGAACAAGAGCGAGAGTATGTCTCCAAAGCGAAACAACATTGGGCCGGTTGGGCCGAAGGGGGCATCCAGCGAAACCGGAATATGGCTGGCGCTGCCAAAACGGTCAGGGAGAGTTGACCCAGGATCCGGACGTTCGAGGCGCAAACCAAAAACGACATCGTAAAACATGTCGAGATCGATGTCGGCAGAGCGCGGGATCCCGTCTGTCATTTACCCGCTCTCCTGATCGGACCTGCGAGCGGGACGGGCCGGTGATGAAGCCATGACGCCAAAAGCAATGCAGCGCCCGCTGCTACCCAGATCGCAAAGTGCCCTACAAGCCGATAGCTCAGAGCACCCAGGATGGCGCCCGATACCAGGCCAATCCATAGCAGCAGATAGGGCAACCACCCCAAGCGATCGCCACCCATCAAAGCGGAAAGCAGGTGCTGCCCGAACTTCACAAGCGTGCCGGTCATATAAGTGAGGCCGATCTGGACCTCTCCATCGCGCTCGAAGAGCGCGTTCTCCGCGCCCATCGCCATCGCCAGCACGGCGGCGGCTGCCCAATTGGCGCCGAACATGGCGAGCAGCGCCGCCGCCGATAGCATGACCGCGATGAGATATATCAGCGCGCTATGCCTGGAACGCTGAATCACACGGCCACAAAACGAACCCAGCATCACGCCGACCACAAACGATCCGATCAATCCGGCCGCCGTCGCCGCGTCCGACAAATGCGTACTCAGGCCGACCGCAAGCCGCGTTGAGTTGCCGCTCATAAAAGAGACGAAAAAACCTCCCAGATAGAGGAAGCCCAAGGCATCGACATAGCCTGCAAGAGCGGCGAAACACGCTGCAACCCCCCATATTTTCCGGCCATACCGGTTCATTCGGCGTGATCTTTACCAAACGGCTTGCTCACGCCGCCACTCGAAAGATCCCTGTCCCACCGGGCAATTTCCTGAAGATTCAGGCTTGCTACCCGGTGCAGGCGCGCGGCGTCCTCAGTTGCGAGCGATCGATTAGCAAGGCCATGTCTGATGAAATCCTTCAGCATCATGTTCTGGAGCAAAAGGAACCCCCTGAATCGCTCTCCCAGCTTCATGACACCTCGCCTGCCTGTCGGCTATCCACGGTTCCGAGGCAGGCTATGGTCATCGCAAACAGCGCCTCTTCCGCCCGTTCGCGGAGTAATGGATCCGAAGAAGCCAGATCGGAACGCAGCCATTGCGGCAACCGCTTGAGCAGCCTGTGAACGGCTTCTCCCTGTGTCGCATCGGGCATGTCTGCGCCCTCAATCGGGGCCAATCCATCTGAATCATTACTTATACTCAACGCAGCCTCTGGCATTCGAACCGTCAATGCGCCTTCGTTCGTAAATCGGGTTTCATCGCTCAGCAGAACGTTCACGGCTCACGTCCCCGGTTCACGAACGAAGGCACATGAACACGAACGCTCACCTAACATACGCATCATGAATTTGTAAGATTGAATTCTGATGTCTGAAGCATCATAAAAGGGGGATGATTACATCACAGCAGCTGCGGGCGGCGCGCGCCTTGCTCGGGATCGACCAGAAAGAATTGGCGGCGCTCGCCGGCGTATCGCTGCCGACGATCCAGCGCATGGAAACATCCGGCGGGCAGGTGCGGGGGGTCGTGGACTCGCTTGTCAGGGTCATTTCGGCACTTGAGCGAGCTGGTATCGAACTCATTGGCGACAACGCGCCCAGCCAAGGCAAGGGTCGTGGCGTACGGCTCCGGGATGCACCAGCGGTGCAACGCTGAAGACAGTCGAAAGCAAGAATTATATGATGCAGCAAAGCGACGATTATGTTTATGATGAAGCAAGCGGCGAATGGATGAGCGCTGCTGACTTGGCGCATCGTAGTGCGGAAGCGGAGCGTATTGAGGTTCGCGATGCCGTCGGTAATCTGCTGACGGATGGCGACAGCGTGACGCTCATCAAGGATCTGGTGGTGAAGGGCGCGAACCAGACGCTCAAGCGCGGGACCGTTATTAAATCGATCCGGCTGACCGGGGATGCGCAGGAAATTGATTGTCGGCACGACGGCATCAAGGGCCTCGTGCTTCGTGCGGAATTTGTCCGTAAGCGCTGATCGCTACGGTTGGGACAAAACTCGGAGCCGACGAATCTATGATCGTCCGCTTTCGCATTGGATACGAAACGCCGGGGGCCATATGAGCGATATCACCGAACGGGTCATAAAGATCGTAGTGGAAAATATGGGTGTCTATCCTGATCAGGTGACGCCCGAAGCCAGCTTTCTCAAGGACCTTGGTGGCGATAGCCTCGACGTCGTGGAACTGGTGATGGCCCTCGAGGATGAGTTTGGCATCACCATATCTGACGAGGATGTGGCGCAGATCACAACTGTGCAAGACGCAATTCTTTACGTCGAAAACGTCAAACCAGGCTGAGTTCCGGCATACACCATCGCCAGCATTGTGATCAACGCCCCGCGGAAGAGTGAGCTTCCACTGAATCGACCGGTAATGCACAGTCCAAAAATCCGTCCAACGCTTGGATCTGACTTGAACAAACTTTTGGATGGTGATCGGATCAAACTGAAACGGATATCCCTCTAATCATCCTTTGCTTTCGATACATTCCTCGTGAGCGGATCATGCCAGCCGGTTCAAAAATGCGCTAGGATATCGCAGGGGGCGGTGGCTGCGGATAGAGCCTGCGCAGCTCCGCAACGCGACGATTTTTTTGAATGCTCGCATGCGCCGCTGCGCCCGATACTCCGAAAAGCCTGCCAATCTCCGCTCCACTCAAACCTTCCTGCTCGTGCAATCCGCGCATCTTTTGCCCAACGGCAAATCTCTCCGCTCGCACTTCAGCCGCCCGTGTGACCATTTGCAAATAGCGGGGCAGTGACGATCCTAGGAGCTCGAGCGCCGGCGGCTCGGGCTTGCCGGTCCACTGATCATGAAAACGCCAGCCATAACGATCCATGACCGCCGCGATCTCGCAGTAACTGACGCGACCTAGATTAGGCGCACGAAGCACGCTCGCCCGGGTGCAACGCGATAAATCGCTCAGCCGCATCTCATCAATCGAAACACTTGCCACGGTCGACGCAGGATCGGTGGGCCGGTTCAAGTGCGCAAGGCAATTGCGCGCGCGAGAGGAAATGACAAGCCATGCTTCAAGTGCGAGAATGGAAGCATCTGCTTGTGATCGAAGCGTTTCCGTATCTTTCTGTAACATTGTTCGCGCCCGGAGGTCTTGGCTTGGTAACCGTCTCAACATTCCATCACCGGAATAACCATATCATTTCGGCGTCATCCCGCGAAGGGCTATCACGCACCCCTTTTGCGCGAATGACAACTCCTCACCACTTAGCGCGCCGCGCGCTTGCCCTTGAGAATTGCCAGCAACGCCCGAAAATCATCGGGTCGTATGACCCTTTCCAGTTGAAAGCCGGATCGATCTCGATGCGTCCAAACCAAATGGGCTTCGATCCGTCCGATCACCGGCAGTTGTATCAGCACGCGTTCGCCGCGATCGATGGCGACTTCGCCAACGCACATGAAACCCTAGTCGGAGATGTTGGCGATGTTCAGCGTCATCTCGCCCAGACGGCGATGCTCGGCGACAACGGAATATGTGACATCGTGGCGCAGGCCGCGACGCGAATCGATCATATGGTGTCCACTCCAAAACCGGGGACACGATGCTCCTGCTTCCATCACCCGATCGACATCAGGAGATAGGAATTCGGTTAATATTCAGTTAATTCAGCGCCGGCCACGCCCGCCGTGATCAGACAATTCTTTCGTGGCGGGTGGGCTTTCCCCGCTATCGTTGCACAATAGAGCAGCAAATCTACGGTCAATCACATGGTTGAACAACAGCAGCAAATCGCGTTCATCCTGCGGCCAATGGCTTGCTGGTAAAGATAGCAGTGCTTGCGCAATGTCCTCTTCGTTTATTCCCCGAAGGCTCACCATAATTAACCTGAACCCTTACTCAAGCTGCGGTTACGATGACATTACGCCACCGGCTAGGGCCCAACCAAATTACAAACCTGAAATGCCAGATGATCGATCGGTGCTTGAGCTTACGGAACCTCGAGCAGGGGTCCACCTGGTCTCGGCAATCTCGCGTACCAGCGGTATGCTGCATCGCTTGCAGATCCCTATCCAATGGCCATCCCTAGCATAAGTATGCTTCCAGTCGGACTGATGACCAAACAGCTTGCAAAGCCGACTCATGCAAGTCTCTCCCTTTCAGGAACGGATCGGTGCATCCGTATAACGATCGCGATTGCCGATATCCTTGCAAAAGACTGGAGCGACCAGCCAGTTCCAGCCGGGCGATACGATTGGCCATTTTCATGTGACGGGCATAAGACTCGACAATGTGAGCCCACTCGCCGGACAAATCCGCAGAACACGCCAGGACTATGCACTTTCTGTCCAATAGACTTCATTTTCCATCGGGCAGCCAATCCAGACGCCATGACCGACGAGCCCTCCTGCGGATTTGAGCCCCGCAATGACGACAGGTGCCGACGTAACTCAGGCCATCCCAGGTCACGCCATAGCGAATGGGAGCATGACGGTTGATCCAGCAAAATAAGAAAGCAAGTCGCATGTAACGGTCCGCGCTGTGATGACAGTTACCTGTCAGCACCATCTCCCATGCGATGTGAGACTATCCGTCCTGCAAATCATCATAGCACGCAAGCTGGCTCTTGCACCATCTGGCACGAAGAGGGCTCTACCGCGGTGCGGAACCAGCCTGAATTTTAACGGCAATCAGCTGGATGCGTTGCTGAAGAAGCGCGTCTGATTGTGAGGCCATTCCAATCCGG
Organism: Sphingobium sp. YR768; assembly: GCF_900111125.1. Lineage (GTDB taxonomy): Bacteria > Pseudomonadota > Alphaproteobacteria > Sphingomonadales > Sphingomonadaceae > Sphingobium. Next base: position 31,494 of record NZ_FOGE01000036.1, on the reverse strand, counting down.
TTGAACGTTTCCGGCGTCAATCCCGCAGCCTGGACAGCCGCTGCCATTCTGGCCTGCTTATCGCCGTCGGGCGTCGCGGAATCCTGCTCGATATCCTGCACGGCGAGTGCTGCTTTCACATATTTCTCAAGTTCTGCGTCGGTGACGCTACCCGGCTGTCTCGGAACCACAGGCGTGGCTGGAGGGGAAGCAGGTAGAACGGCCGGACTGGTTGCATCCTGGGCTCGGGCCTCACCAGCGCCCGCAAGGGGGAGCAACGCGCAAAACGCAGCAACCGGCATGATCGATTTGGTAAACATCATCTCGCTCTCTCTGTCGCAGCTCAGCCCAAAAAAATCACGCAGGAGAATCGGTATTCCAACCCCTTCATGGCCCTGCGGTGCCGTGAAGGGGGCGAGACGACATTCGCGCCCCTGCAACGACAAGAACCGGCCGACTCGATCACGGAGCTTTCTCACGAGCCGCTTCCTCTCTCACCAGGCTCATCCTTTGCCCATCACGTGTGCCCCGGGATCGATGATCGTCACGGCGTCTCGCGAGCTGTTGGATATGGCATCCGCCATGCCAAAAAGCTCGACTTTGCCTCCATCATTGTAGATGCGCCCAGCCACTGTACCGCGCAAAATTGCGTGTGCGCCTTTCTCAACCTTCAAATCGCCGGCGATCGTCCCATGGAGGATAAGTCTGGTTCTACGGCATAAAGTCGCGCTGCCTGTCACAACGCCATAAAGGGCGATGTCCTCTTCGATATCAAAGGGACCATTCAGATTTTCGTGGACTGCCTTCACATCCGACTCTCCTCGTTGTTCTAAGCCGCTCGATCCGCCGCGAAACGTCCAGATTTCTCACGAACCAGGAACGCCCTCAGGCTTCGCTATCGGCATTGCAGACGCTGAGCCCATGCTGAAATCCGGCCAGCCCATATATCGCAGTTCTCCCGGATTCCGCCACCGCACATCTCATCTCGTCTTTCCCCCGGCTCGCCATCGCGCGTTTAAGCTCTGCAAGTCGATCAGCCGTTCTCGTCCTGGCCATTCGCCTGCCGATCGATTCCAAGGGCCTCCTCCGCATCCCTCGCCTGCTTCGCGATGCGTTCCTCGTGGAGTTCGCGAGCCATCTGACGCCCAAGAAGACGTGCCAGACGAAGGATGGCGGCATCCGCCTCTGCCGACAGCGCAGGCTTCTCGATCGGAGGCCGCGTCTTGTTTTTCACGGACGTTGACCCGCTCGGCGCCAGAAGCCGACGGATATCGGCCGGGAGAACCGGAAATGAAGAAGCGGAGAGTGAGAAGAGTGACGAGAAGGGGGAAGGGGACGGTGCAATGACGGCACACCCATATCAACAGGCTCGCGAGAAACTGTCGGTTTTTTGCGCTCGCAATCCGTGTTATTCCTCTCTTCGAAAAGGCTTCGCACATGCAGCAGGTTGATCAACTCGAGAGGACGGATCAGGAAATCCCCAAAGAACCGTCGCCGCGCGCTGCGGACTGGTTCTGGCGCCCATGGTATGCGAAAGTCACCTGGGCGTTGACGCTGCTCTACTGGGTCGGCCTCGAGGGTATGCTTGCGGTGCCTTTCGACCGGTTGAACATCTATCTGGTCAACACAATGGTCCTGTTGATCTTCGTCTTTAATCCGATCTCTGTCGTTGCGGTCCTCGGATATGGCTTCCTGAAGGCCAAGGTCGCCTGCGGAGAGTGGATCATTACGCCAGGACCGTCCCCGCAAAGACCGGGGATCGATCCATATACCGATCCGTCCGACCCGCGATCGGGCGAAATCCATCTGCGACACATAGGAGTGATCCAGGATTGACATCACGGATCCCGACGCTCTTTGAAGCTTGAATCCCCGTCAGCCATTCCATTGTCGCGATCGAACAATAGCCGACCGGTACCAAGGATCGACGATTGCTCCATCGATATGACCGGACCTGTGACATCGAGTGTTCCGCGCCCAGCATCGGCCTGCTTCAAGTAACGGTTGCGCAAACCATCATTGCCAATCACTCGCTCACTAAGTTCCTGGGCAAAAGTCTCCTCCGGACGGGCGGAACGAGCGGCCGCTTTCTCTGCGGACGCGATGACCTCTCGGACATCATAATTCACCACGTCGATGGAAGAGCGAGCCGAGACTGCAGCCAATCCTCGGTCCGAAATGTCGGCGTTCAACTTACCGCTCAGCGAGCCTGTGACGCTGCTTTTGCCGCCACCTTTTTCTTCGCTGCCCTTGCCGCCGGAACCACCGCCGCGCGAGGCTGAAGCCGTGAGATCCCCAGAGATGGTCTGACTATCGGCCGTTGAGTGCTCCGCCGACCGCGAAAGCGACCGCTGCCATCCGGTCTGAACCATGATCGCCGTCACATCGCGCTCGAGCGTATCGGCGACCTGCGGCGTGAGCCGCCAGTTGCCGCGACGATCCATCTCGAACCCACCGCGAAGCCAGCTGGCCATGGCGGCCTGACCTTCCTTGCCGCTGCCGAGAAAATGCTCGACCGTATCGGGGCCCGCCTGCTTGCCGGCTTCGAACCGCGTGCTGGTGTCGTTGCGCGCCGACTGGCTGAACCCGGTGCTGCTGGAAACGAGCAGATCATTGTGCGCGAAGCTGAGCCGCGCGTGCCCGCCATTGGCGATTGCACCGAGCTGGCCCTCGTTGATGAGGCCGCCGCGCCACATCTGTACCGCAAGCTCCGGTGTCAGGTTGAGGCTGACATCGCCATTCTGGCTCATCGCGATCTGTCGCTTGGACATCTCGACGCCATGCGCGCGCAGAAGCGCCTGCGCACGGGTGAGACGCTCCTTGTCGACGATCCCGGTCAGCCGCTCGTTGCGGGCGCGGTCGGCGATCCCTTCCGCGCCGCCTTCGGCCATATCGACCTGGTTGCCGGCCGTGCCGGCGAGCGCGCGGATAAAGGAATCGAGCCGCGCAGCCTCACGAACCGATACGCCCGCCGCCGCCGCGCCTTCGGCAAAGCCGGCATTGTCGGCCTGTCGCCGCTGTTCGCCGATCTGCGCATTGCTGCGCACGCCGTCGGGACCGATCTCCCGCTGGGCATCGAGCTTGCCCGAGCGTTCTGCAAAATCATAGCCGGCAGCCTCCCTCGTGCGCCCATAGACGCTGGTACCCTCCCGTGCCGCCTCTTCGGTCGCACCATCGGCCGTGCCGACCTGAACCGCGGCATTGTAGCTCTCCAGCGCGCGCAGCACCTGTGCCTCGTTGCGCCCGGTCGAACGCGACAGCTGGCTGATCGCCGTCGATCGCGCCTCACCGGACAACGCATTGATGAATCCGATGCGCCGACTTGTTTCGGTGACGGAAAGCCCGAGCATCGCGGCCGCCTGCCGCTGCCCCTGATTCCCCCCGGTCCGATGCGCCTGCTCGGTCGCGACATTGCCGCGCTCGACCGCTGCGACCCTGTCGCCGGCATAGTCGCGCCGCCCTTCCATCGCGCCGACCTGCGTCTGCGCCGCAGTCAGGTCGTTGCGCAGCATCTGCTCCTGATCGAAGGCATTGGCTGTCAGCTTGGCGAAGGTCGGATCGGCGCTTGCCTGCCCGATCACCGTGGAGGCCTTCAGTGCGGCGTCCCTGGCATCATAGCCATTGCGCTCGAAATGCCGCTGCGCGCCCGATTGCATCATGTCATAGGCGCGCTGGTCGCCGAACGCCTTCCACTGCACCATGTTCTGCGCGAAGGCGGCAAAGGCCCGCTCACCGGATTGCCCTTCCCCGAAATAGCTCGTGCCGAGTTTACGCAGTGAATCGCCTTGCGCGAAACCATGGATCGCTGTCGTTGCCGCGTTGCTGCGTATCGCGCGCGCGGTGGCGGGATCGCTCAGATCCCGTCCGACAAGGGCAGGGGATAGCCCGCCCAGTTCCCGCGCGGCATCGGTCCGCCCCAAGCCGAACGCTGCAGTTCCCGCCGCGCCGCCGCCGTGCTCGCCCATGACGGTTCCGGCCGCCCCAAACGCCCGGTCCAGGCCAAAGCTGCTGCGCTCGCCGAAATCGCCAAACCCTGACGAAGCCGAACGTCGCGCCTGGGTGCCGCCGGCCGAAGCCTGCGCTTCCAGCGCCGAGGCATAACCCTCGCTGGTGCCCACCGTCGCCGCCGCCATGCTGCCCTGTCCCTGGACGCCGAGCATGCCGGACGTAAAAGCGGTGAACATATTGCCGGAGAAGCGGAACACGGTGAAGACGAAAGCGCCGGCAAGGCCCGCAGCCGCGGTCCGGAACGAGCCGAAGATGGCGAGCGCCTTCATCGCCGCCGAGGGCGCGAGGATCCAGCTATCGGCCGCGACATGGGTGGCGCGCAGTTCTGCCAGCACGTCCATCGCCCGCCCCAGGGTCAACTGATAGATGCCCGCGTCGATGACGCCCCATAGCGCCACGAACACGAACAGCCCCAATGCGAAGCTCGCGACCCTGAGGTTGATCGGCGTCAGGATGAAGAGCAGCGCGATCGGCATCATCATCAGCATGATCGCGAAGACCGAGGCGCGGATCGTCGGCATCCACTCATTGGCGGTCGAGAGCGTGGCGAGCCCGTTTGACTCGATCGCCCGGTTAGCCATCACCCGCGCGGTCGCTGCCGGGGAATCCTCGAACAGGACGTCGCCAACGGTCTGGCCCAGCAGCACGTTGGTTAGGAACTTCTGCCGGCTCATCGATTGTCCGAGCATCATGTCGCCCAATCCGTCGATTTGCTGGCGGCAGCGATCACGCTGGGTCGCCTGGGTCACGTCGAAGCCGGTACGGGCACAGACCTGGTCGCTATAGGCGTCGAACAACGTGCTGTCAGCCAGCCGATCCGCAATATAGCCCCAGGCCGCATCGCAGCTCATCGTCGTCCCGGCCTTTTCACTTGCCGTATTGACCGTCGAAAATGTCGCCGGGCCGGCCATCGCCGCGAACGAGGCGGGAAGATCGGTCGAGGTCCGGAAGAGCTGATCGTCATCGACGCCATAGGCCGGCGAAACACGCGCCACCGGATAGCATTGCCGCACATAGTCTTTCACCGTCGCATCGAGGAACGTGTCGACGATCGGACTGCGCGGACTGACCGCGTTCAGGAACAGATCGAAGGCATGACCGCCGGCACCGAACTCCAGCTTCGCGTTGGGATCGGTGGTATTGTCGTCGATGGTTTCGGCAAGTGCCCGCTCCATGAGGTTGGTGACGCCTGCGACCAGCACGATCAGATTGGGCACGTCGCCGACCGGCTGGTAGGCGTTGCGCACCCGGTCATAGATATGGACCGTGCCGGTCGTGGCGATCATTCCCACGAACAGGCCGATGCCGATCAGCATCTGAAAGCCGAAGGCGACAAGACCCATGCCGGAACCCTTGATGCTCGCCAGCACCGCGCCCAGAGCAATACCGGCCACCGCGATGATGACGACCAGCGTCTCATAGCGCGGGTCGCTGAAGATCATGGCGACGAGGTGGAAGGCATCGACCGTTTCGGAAAAACCGTCCCAGGTGTGATAGCTGGCATCGATCGCCAGCGCGGGCGTGGCGCCCAGAAAGCCGAGGAGCGTGAGAAGAAGGCGGATGAAGCGGCGCATGACGAGCCTCACCGGTTGCGATTGGCATTGGCGCCCGCAGCGTCGCGGGCATCACGATCGCGCTGGCGTACGACGCCGGCATAGCTCGCCGACAGGTTCGCCTGGCTCATCGCCGCCATGTAGGACTGGCGCATCTGCGCACGCTGACGCAGGACCTCGTCGCGCAGCTCGCGCAATTGCTCGATGCCCTTGGTCAGAATGCGGGTCTGGCAAATGTTGCTGTTCTCGGCATCGGCGGCGCCTGCGGTGGTCGCACCGCGCTCCGCATTCTGCAGCGCGAAGTCGATCGACCGGGTCAGATCATTGAGCATCTGATAGGCGAGGGTGAGCGCGACCAGTTCGTCGGTATCGGCGATGACGCTGTCGGTCAGCCCTTGCCGCACGCCCCATTCGAGCAGGCGATAGACCGGCAGGGTCCGTACATTGGCGACGAACTGCTTTTCTTCGGTGGTGAGCGCTGACCGGGTACGGATCTTGGCCGCGACCGTCTCCATCCTTTCCCGCGCCAGAACCAGTGCGCCGCGTCCAGCGCCGTTCACCGAGCAATCCGCGGCGGTAGCGGGAATGTTGAGCGCACGGGTCGGAACGCGGCCTGTCAGGAAATCGTCGGCGCTTTCGGTATCCTGGTGCGGGCAGGCGGGGATGGCCGAGAAGATCGGCACCTTGTCGTTCCCATCCCAGCGCATGTAGACGTCACCGACCCGGGCTCGCATGACGCCCGCCCAATCCGAAGCGCCAACCCGTGAGGCGGCATGCGCGAGTAGCGAGCCGGTCTTGAAGATGTCCGTGACCTCGGCCGGGCAATTGGCGAGCGCGTCTTTCAGATCCTCGGTCGGATTGCCCTTGTTGGCCTGGATCTTCTCGCGGCTCTGTTGCCAGCTGTTGGCATAGCCTTCGCGGATCGACTTGTAGCCGGTCATCTCCTCGACGATGCCGGACATGTTGTCGTCGCCCTTGGCGATCTGGACCATGCGGTTGGCGAGGCGGCAGTCATTCACCTGGATCGAATTCAGGTAATTGGTCGCCGCCTCCATCTTCGAGAGGATATTTCCCATTTTCTCGTCCAGCGTTTCGAGAAGATACTGGAAGGCGACCGCCGGTGCGGCCTGGAGGATCGTCTCCAGCTTCTGGACGAGATAGTCGGGATCGAGAAACGACATGCCGCCCAGAAACATGTCGATGCCGCCGCAGCCCGCCTTCACCTTGGGCAGGGTGAGGCTCATCAGATAATCGTCATGAACGTCGACCCGGCCCGACATGCCGCCCGCCGTCACATAGCCGCGGGTCTGGTCCTCGAAACTGCCGGGCGAAGTATAGGTGACATTATCGAACCAACTCTCGGCCCAGCTTTGCGCATGGGCCGGAACCGCCTGGCCGCACGAGGCGGCGATCAGGCAAAAAGCAAGAGTCGAACGGCGAAGATAATGTCCCATGGCAGGCTTCCTGGCGAGGAGGAAGGGTGACGCCGCCCCGCCATGATCAGCGTCCCTTCGGGCTGGAGGAGGCCGGCGCCCTCACGCCGACGATCCCGGTGAATTTCGACATGGCGCGCACACCCACCGCCGCCCGGGCGCCGGTCAGCATCCGGGCGGCAAGCCAGGCATTGCGCGCGATATTGGCTTCGTGATCGGTGCCGATGGCGATGGGCACCATGCGGTTCGGGTCGGTGACGGGGCGGACCCAGGCGACCGGGTTCCCGACCCAGGGAAGACCGAGGCGTCCCGACCGCAGCATCGCCTCCTGAGCGCCGATCGTCCGAACCTGCCAGCCATACTGCGCGCGGAATGCCTGGAGCTTTGCCCAGAGATCACCGCAGGGCAGGCAAGCCGGGGCGGTGCTGATCTCGATCACATAAAGCGAAGCCTGACTGCGCAGCATGATCTGGAAGTCGGGGGGGAAGTCACGCGTCACCGGTACGCGGGAAAGCCACAGGCGCATGTCGGCGACATTCGATACCGGATGGACAGCGGCCCGCATCGCAGCTTTCCGGTTTATCTGCTGGGCATCGCCGATGGCCGGCACCGCCAGCCAGGGCAGGATCACCATGGCTATCGCAAGCCGAACTCGCCCGTAGCGCCTCACGGCCTCGGTTCCCTTGCATCGATGAGATCACCGCCAAGCACGCGCGGTTCGGTCGAGGAAACCGGCCCATTGGCGAGCGCATCGAAGAACCCGTTCTCTTCGCCGGCACCTGTCAGCCATTGCTCGGGCCGGATATCACCGCTCAGCAACCTGACTGCCTGATAGGCCATCTGCGCGATGTTGGGGTAGGTCTCCACCCCGGCGGCGATCACCATACGCTGGGCACTGTTCCTGCGAATGACCATGGTGGTGGGCGTCACTTCGACCCCGAAACGTTGCCCCAGTTCCGGCTTGCGGTCGAGGTCCATGAGGCTGACCTGCCAACCCATCTCGTCCTGGAAGCGCAGCACGATCGGCCACTGCACCTTGCAGTAACCGCAGGAGGTGCGGGCGAACATCACAAGCGCGAACTCTCCGGCGTGCGCCTGCAGATATTGGCGGCGCACCTGATCCTTCTGGGCGCCGAGCGCATCGCGGGCCTCGCCGACCAGAGGATTGGCGGCTCTCGCATTGAGCTCGGGATGGGTCAGCATGGCAAGCTGGGTGACGCCGGCGAAGGCGCGGGCCTTGCGCCGCGCAAAATCCTGCAGCCGCCAGAAATCGGCGACGGCATTGACGGTGAGCACGGTCGCCGCATAGTCGCGCTGCTGCTCGATCAGTGCGCGAATCTTCGGCGGCGTCCAGGTCGCCAGTTCGGCCATAGGCGGGATTACCGGCTTCACCAGAGCGTCAGGATCGGGCTTCTCCTGCTCTGCCTTGGGCGGTGCCTGATACCACCAGTACCCGCGCGCTTCGCGACCCGCGGCGCCCGTGGATTGCGCGGCCGCCGATCCAGCCAGGAGGAGGGCCGCGCCTGCTATCACAGCGAGCCGCTTCACAGCAGCTTCTCCATCCGGGTGAGGCGATCGATGGCGACCGGGCCATAATAGCGGCTGTCATATCCGTCGGGATGGCTCGACCCGACGAAGATCATCTCGTCCGGAATATGCGGGCTTGCCGGCTGCCAGTGGCTGAGGTTCTTGCCGCTGCGCGTCGCTGGCTTGCTGACGCCAACCAGCCGGTCATTGCAATAATACCAGCCATTGCGGCCCGGGCCGAGACTTGCGGGCTTCTCGACCATGACGATCCGGTCACCGGGCATGCACAGCGCATATTTGGTGACGGCGACGGGCCTGGGGCCGGCGATCGCATCGGCGAGCGTGAAGGAGACGAGATCGCCGCGGTGCACTGGCCCGGCAGAGCGGTGTACCACCCAGGCATCGATCGAAGGCGTCATGACCAGGGTGATTTGCGGCATCGTTACCCAAGCGAAAAGGCCGATCGGCAGCACGATTCCATAGGCCTTGAAGAGCTGCGCGGGCCGCGCCGGTTGTCCAAGGCCGCTCGCGCCCAGCGCTACGGCGGCCCGCAGCGGCAGGTCTTTCAGTTCACGCCAGGCGCGCTTACCGCCGTGCCAGATGAGCGAGAGCATCCCGTACCTCCTCCCTGCCGCCGAGGCGGTCATATTCCTCGAGAAGCCCCGACAAGGCGGCATCGCCCTGAACCAGATGCGCACCGCGAGGGCTCGCCTCGTCGCGCTCGCAATAGGGGAGCGTCGGATCGCCGGGGATCATCGCCAGCGCGGGAACCCGGGCGACGCCATGTTGCCGAAAGACCAGCGGATCGACGATCAGCTGCACATCCCGCATGGCGCAGGCCGGCCCTTCGCAGCCCGGATCACGGCGCAGGATGGCGGCCGACAGTTTCGCCATCGGCGCCACTTGCCGCATCCCGCCCGGCATCCCGCGAAAGGCCATTACCCCTCCGGCACGCTCGAGCTGCCCGGCATAGGTGCGCAATGTCTCGATCGGCATCGATGAGGAGACGAACAGGACCGGCACCCAGTGTTTGCCCGTACCGGGCGATACCACTCCGGCCAGCGCTGCCTGTTCCGGCTGCTCCAGTCCGAGTGCCTGCGCAACCCGGCGACTGGCGGCGTCGCGCTCGGCTGCCACGCGTTCACGCGCGGCCGCGATGTCGGCCTGTGCGCGTTTCGCCATATCCGGATCGTTCCTGCGCGCCTTGAGCCCCTCGAAAGCGCGGCGCTGCGCTGCGGCGTCGGGCCTGGCCGGCAGAACGGGTGAAGTCGATTTCGCTGCCCTGGCCTTGCCGACGGCGCGTTTCATCCGCTCCAGCGCCGCTTCGCCTTCATCCTGGATGCGCGCACGCGCATTTTCGTTTTCCGGTTGATCGCCCCCGGCCTGTTGCTCAGCGGCCCGAGCGAAGGCGGGCGCCGATAGCGACGCAAGCATGAGCCCTGCCGGAAGCAGAACGCGCCTAGTTGCTGATCGTCTGCATATAGGCATCGATCTTGTCCTTCATGTCGATCTGAATTTCGGATTGGGCACGGGCTTCGACGTCCGCATAATATTCGGAGAGGTCCATCCGCGAGAAATCGAGCGCCTGGAATTCCTCGGGCGTGAAGCCCCGGCAATAGGGCTCTTTGGCGGTCCCCCAACCGATGGCGCTGAAGGCCTTCAGCTGCGGCCGCCCCTGTTCCTGGATGATCCGGCCAAGCTTGGTGTTGAAGCAGCAATGGCCGCGGGCCTTCTGGACGCAGATGCCAAGGATCTTCGAGGAGCAATAGCTGCCGACCTCATGGCACATGCCCGAGCCGCGCAGCATGCCCACTTCCATGTCTTGGCTGTCGCAGCCCTGAAGCAGCACCTCGATCATGAAATTGACCGCGAGGCTGATTGCGATCGAGGTGGGATCGATGCCGACGATGATCGCATTGGCGCCGGCGCTCGCGGCCTGGCTCGCGGTCGCGCCCGCCTTGAAGGCTGTGTAGGCGGCTTTCATGCCGGTGAAGACGCCCTTGGCGACCGCAATCTTGGTCGAGATGGACGAGATCGAACCGCCCATGCCGTCCTTGACGATCTTGCCCTTGTCCTTGCAGCAATTGGAGAAGGTCGTCTTGAGCCCGGCAGGACGGCAACGCGCGGCGCGGCCGGAAAATATCTCGATCGTGCCAAGACAATTGCCCTCGGCATCGACGGCGCCATCGGCCTCGACACCCGGATCATCGACCGCCGGGTCATCGACGATCGGGTTGGCGCTGGTGTCGATGCAAGCATTGGCCGAGCAGGCCGGCGCTCCGCCACTGGCCGGCACCTCGCAGCTATATTGATCGCCAAGCGGGCAGTGCAGGGCGCCCGAGACGTCGGCCTCGCACATCGTCTGGCCGATCGGGCACATCCAGCCACCCGATGCTGTCAGATGGCAGCTCGCCGTCTCGCCATCATCGGCTGCATCGCCATTGCCGTTGAGGTCGACCGCGCAAAGCTGCTGGGCCGCCGCGTTCGACGGGCACAATGATATGCCCGCCATCAGCATGAGGGCTCCGGCGAACAGAGACAGTCGTGCGCTCATCGCACGCTACTCGTGCAGACCAGGTCCGCGCCGCCCAGGCGCACGGTCTGCATCATCACCGCCGCCTCAGGGAAATCGTCGAGACAGCCGCAGCCCTGGACGAGCTCCTCGCCTTCACCGGCCGGGCACACATTGCTGTCCTGGCACGCGTGATAGACATAGTCCCAGCCAACGGGATCGGTCTGCTTCGCGCCGGTCACGCCATCGGGCGCGGCGGCCGTGTTCACGTGTTTCTTGCGGGTCTTGCAGATCGGCTCGCAGGCATTGACGCTGCCCCGGTCGGGCAGGACAAAATTGCGCGTCGTCAGGCTATAACTCCCGTCGTCGCTTCTCACCCGGTCAGCGAGCACCGTCTCGGTCGAATGATCGATGATATAGGCACCACGCGAAAGATCCGGCTTCGTCGCCTGTCCCAGGTCCACCATGCACCGGTAGCCTTGCTCGCGCAGGAAGAAGTCGCGGGTGATCTGGGAGGAACAGGCGCCCGTTCCGAAAAGCCGGGTCTGCGGCAAGGGCGAAAGGCCGGTGTTGACGCCGCTTCGAAAGGTGGTGACCCCGTCCACCACTTCGTCCTGTAGCCGGCATTCGTCGTTCGAGGCATAGGCGCCGCAGGTGTCAATGAGCTGCTCGGTCGTCTTGCAGCCGGAGTCCACGCTGGCCTCGATCGACGCATAGGCTTCGCCGCCATCGGCGACCGCGACCCGCAGCCAGATGTCGTGGTCGCCCTGTGTCAGCCGCGATGTGAAATCGAGGCCGGGGTAGACGGTGAAGGCGCCCTTCTTCTCGCATTTGCCGGGCGGCAAGCCTGTCCCGGTCCAGCTTTCCGGACCCGATCCTACCAGTTCGCCATCGACCCGGATCTGGGCCCAGTCGTCAGCACCGAAGCGGGTCAGCAGCACCTGCTGGAGCCGGTCGACCTCCTTGACCCGCAGGGTCATGTGAAAATCGAAGATCGAGCAGGAACCGCCCGAGAGGCTGTTGTCCGCGGGCGAACCCATGACGAACGTGACAGTACCGGCGCTCGAAGCATAGGTCGCAAAGCCGCCCGAGACTCGATCGATGATCTTGTCCGCCGTGATTTCCTCCTGGGTGATCTGCCGGGTGATCGTGCAGCTTCGGCTCACTTCGGAGGTGCCGGTGCCGGTCGAGGAGGCCGACAGCGCTTGGAACACGCTGCTCGCCTGGGAGGCGGCATAGGCGTCGCCGGCAATGGCGTTGGGATTGGCCTTATACGCGGTAGCCCCGATCTGGGGCTGCGCCGCGCAGGCGGTCGTCTGCGCGCCGGTGTAGCGGATCACCGGCCCTTCGATGGATGCCTGCGCAATGCCGATCCGCGCATCGGCGCTGGTGAGCGCGCCGACGACCCCGCCGCCGAGGTCCTTGAGCACGGAGGCCATGTTGCCCCAGACCAGATTGCTGCCGCAGCTGTTGTTGACGCAGTAACAACCGGCGAGATCGGTCAGCTCGACTTCGCTGAGCTTGAGCGACCCGGTGGCAGAGGTATCCCAGCGGAAGAAGCGGCAGGCGTCCCAGGTGCCGGGTGCACAGGAGATGATCCCGTTGGCGCAGATGCCCGAGGCAGGAACGGGCAGGGTCAGCGCTTCGTCGAAGCTGCCGTCGAGATCCCTGTCGCGCGAGATGCTGAGCGTGCCGATATCGCCGGTCGCATTGGGCTGGGCGAGCAGTTCCAGCATTGTCGCGGTTTTCTGGCAGGCCAGGTTGGGCGTGAACGTCTTCGAGGAATCGACCGTCGTAATCGTCTGCCCGGCAAGACCCGGGGTCACGTAATTCTCGAGAATGGCATCGCTGTCCGCGCTTTTCTCGCGCGCGGCGGCCGCGGCGGCACGAGCCCGGTCTTCCGCCGTCTGCGCATGGGAAGGGATGGGCAGGCACAGCGCCGCAACAAGGGCGAGGACAGGGCGCCTCATGGCCGGATCTCGCTCGGTACGATCAGTCGGGATCCACGTCGCAGCCGGAACAGAAGAATCCCACCAGCACGCGCGGCGAGCTCCGCGCGAAACACTGCCTGTCCTTCAAAAACGGTCAGCGTGGCCACGACGACAGACGGCGAGGAGGGGCGCACCGCCTGTCCATCGTCTGTATTCACGGCCACGCCGACCGCCCGACCGACGCCGCAGGGGGGATGCGACGCCGGTCTAACCGCATGGGGTACACCCGGCGCAATGGAATGACGGGCAAGCCATCGGCTGTTCCCGGGCGATCCCATGTGGTCAGGAAAAGACGGGCCGGTCATGGCGTTGAGACCCCGGCGCAGCAGATCGTCTTTTCGAACAGCATGAATTGGGCATTGTCCTTGCCCGGTGCATGCTTGGCACTGGTCCACAGGGCGCCGGGACGGCCGACATTGACGCACTGGCCGCCCTTGACCGGTTCCATCAGCTGGAACTTGTAACGGCTCTTGGTCCAGACGGGCTGGGGAATGAAGGAACAGCCGTCCGCCGAACTGACGGTAAGTGCGCCGAGCCGGCCCATCATGAACACGCCGCGGGCGGCAAGGCCGGCCCAGGCCTCGACGCTGTCCCCGAAATGGATGTCGCCCGCGATCGGATAGGTCGCCCCCCAGCTGCCCATGCACCAGAACAGCGGATCGACGACCTTGCCCGCGGCGGCCGCGGCGCTGTCGGCCATGCAGGCGAGGCCCGCCGCCGGATTGCCGAACAGGATTGCCTCGGGCTGGATGATCGCGCCCAGCGTCGCCGACTGCCAGGTCGGCAGGACCTCGGTGATGAGCGCGACATCGAAGCCGTTGTCCTCGATGCAGGGCAGGTCGGTGAACATGTCGAGCATCTTCCAGACCGGCGCGATATAATAGTGCATCTGCGCGAACATCTTGCGGGTGTTGGTGCCGTCGGCGAGGCTGCTCTGGCTTCCCTGCAACTTGCCGCCGGTGGGCATGATGTCTGCGCCCAGCGCCATCATGCACCCGGGCTCGGTCACGACGTCGACCATGCGGTTGGGTGACCAGAAGCTGACCTTGACGCCAAACCAGAAGGTCACGCCTTTGCGGCACGCGCACAAAGGCTTGGAAGCCGATTGCGCGTCAAGCGCCTTGCCGAGCGGATCGCTCGGACCGACCTTCACGCCGCCGATGGCGATCGGGAAGATGCAGTTCCAGCGGACCTTGGTGATCGGGTTGAACACCGTGCCCGCCTCGCATTTGGACGCTTGGGCCGGGGCAGCGACCGCCAGCGCGGCAAAACCGCAACCCAGCGCCAGCAGTCGGGGAAGGGACAATCCTTTCATCGCGCGGCCCTCCGGTCTGTCTTGCTCCTGTCAACCTCGGTCAGCACCAGTTTCTGCCCGGCCTGCGCGACGATGACCGGCGCCACCGTCAAGCCAAGCCGCGTCTTGACCCGCTCTTCCAGCAGGAACAGCGCGCGGCTGTGCCGTTCGCCGAGCGTGATCGCATCGGCATCACCGGGGCTGCCGGCTGCGAGCAGGATGAAGTCGGCAGGCCTTGCGGTGCGCAGCGCCCAGTCGAGGTCGCGCGGATGCACGACAAAAAGCCTCTGGGGCAGTGATACGTAGGCGAGCGGATTGAAGCTGTAGCCTTTGGCGTAAAGCAGCTTCCCGTCCTGCAGCCGTATATCCTGGTCGAGCGTATAGAAGGGAACCACCGTGCGATTCCGGTCGGCTCGCGCGATCCCAAGCGTCGCCGCCTTCATCGCGGACCAGCGTTCACGCGGTCCGAAGGCGGCTTTCATGTCGGGAACCTGCGCCGCCCGGCCTTCGATCTCGCTTAGCGCGTCGGGCTCGGCGATCGGCCAGGTGCGGCCTATCGTACTCGTCTCCGCATCGAGCGATGACGCCATGAGCATTCCGGACATGATCGCCATCGAAGTGCGGACACACAGGACAGGAGAGCGAGTGAAAACTCCGCGCCGTGATCTAGCGGCCATGGCGCCGCCTCCAATAAGGACGAGGGATCTCGCGATCCTCGCCAAGCGCAGCGCTGATCAGCGCGGCGGTGGCGATGATTGCGGTAATCACGACGAGCAGGCGGAACAGTCCGGGCACGTCCGGCAACTGCCAGGCGATAAAGGACTGGACCAGCAGCAGCCCCTGGCTCCCGACGATCAGGCGGATCGGCCCTGGTGCCGGCGTCGAGGAGAAGATGCCGTTCATGGTCGCCTCCAGCGCCTTGCGAAAGCACGAACATGCCGGGCCAGCGCATCCCAGGGAACGAGGATGAGGCCTGTCGAACCCGCGCCCATGCCGGCACAGATGCCGACGACGATGGCGCCCTGCAGCGGCGCACGCAGGCTCGAGGCGGCCATGAAAGCGAAGAGAGACGCGACCACCATGCTGGTGGTCACCAGGATGGTGTAGGTAGCCCTCGCGAACCGCCGTTCCGCTTCGATCACCGTGACGATCGCATGTGCCACCGCCGCGATACCGAGCGCCTGATTGTTGAGGCTGCGCGCATAGGCGAGGAGCGCGTGGATCTCAGCGCCCGCTTCGAACACAGTTTCGAAGTCCTCATCATGGTCCGGGTTCATCGCGCCCTCCACTGCGACAAGCGCGAGAGGAGCATCCCGCAGGCGCCCGACAGGCCAATCAGCAGCATGCCGCTCGCAAAGCAGGCAGCCGCCACGATGAGCCCTGTGCGTACCGTCCGAAGCGCAGGCTGCTCCAGCGCGAGACCTGCGGTGATCACGAGACCGCCCATCATGCAGGTCTCGATAGCCACCAGGCGCAGCCGCCACTGGAACGCCGCTGCTTCAGCGCGCTTTGCGACGCGGGCTTCGATGATCGCCTCGATGGCGGGGTCATTTTCCCAGTCGATCGCCAGCTGGTCGGGATGAGGTTTGGACTTGTGCATCATGCCGCCCTCCCGGCCTGATGGGCACGACCGCCCAGCACCTCGACCGGATCGACACCGGCCAGTTCGCAGACGGCTTCCAGCGGATTGCGGCCCGCCCGCACCAGCGCCTCGAAGGCGGCGACCTCATTGGGCGCCGAGGTGTTGATCCAGTAGCTGAAGGGATCGACCACCAGGCGGGCAATGCCGAGCCCCAAAGGACTGTCGATGAACACCTCGGAATAATTGGGCTTGGCGTTGCGGACCGATTTCAGCAGATCGAGAACAAAGCCCGAATAGTCGAGGATCTTGTTGTCGACCGCCTTGTCGTAGGTGGAACCCTGCAGCAGGAATTTGGTCGCGGCGTTTTCGAGGATCACCTGGCCCGTGCCGCCGAAGAGCAGCAGGTCGTTCATGCTCTGCAGGACGATGCCGAAGCTGCCCTGATATTTGCGCGCGCGGCGATAACCCTGGCCGAACGCCTCGGCGAGACGCGAGAGATCCTGCCCATCGCTGCGCGACATGAACTGCGCGGCTTCGTCGCATAGGACGAAGCGGGGCTTGTCGCGCGCCGAGAGGTAAAGTTCCTGGGTGACGGCGTTCACAACCACCATCACGATCACGTTGAAGAGGTCGGGGAGCGCCTTCAACCGTTCGAGTTCGAGCACCACGAATTCGTCACGGGATATGTCGAACGTCGAGGGACCGTTGAAGAAATGCCCATACGCGCCCTGGGACCCGAAATCACGCAAGTTGAACGCGAGTTCGCGCGCGACCGGCACGAGATGATCGACGCGGTCGAGCTCGGAGATCGCATTGTCGGGATAGCGGCCGAGCCAGTCGCGGACCGCATCGATGCCGTCCTCGCCGCGTCCGCTATCAACCGTCCATTGTACAGCGGACTTGAGGAGGTTCCATTCCGACGTGCTGACCGGCTTGCGCGTGGAGGCATTGGCCATCTCGGCGACGATGGCGACGGCCATGGCGATCGCCGACTGCTTATCCTCACCGTCGAGCGCGAGCCCCATATCGAAAGGATTTAGGACCAGCTGCTCCTCGCAGATGTCAATATAACGGCCTGAACAGAGCGTGCAGAGCTTGCGGTAGCTGCCGCCGATATCGATGATGCGGATGAGCGCGCCTTGCGCATAATATTGCTGGCAGAGGTTATTGAGCAGGAAGCTCTTGCCCGCGCCGCTCTCGGCCGAGACGATGAAATTGTAATTGTTGATGCGCGGATCGAAGAGGTCGAGCGTGATGAGCTGGCCCTTGCGCCCGACATAGAGAAGGGCAGGGCGGCCGCCGCCGCGAAAGTCGGTCTGCACCGGCGCCATCAGGCAAGCGGCCTTCACTGGCATGCGGAAGTCGCGTTCGAGCAGCTTCAACGTACGCTTTTCGGGGTAGAGACCGAAGGGCAGGCTGGCGGCGAGCAATACCGGCAGCAGGTAGCTCTCCTCCTGCACCATGAAGGGCAGGGGTTCGGATTCCCACAGACGCTTGGCCCGCGCGGCCATTTCGCGCGCCTGGGCGCTGTCACGGCCGAACACCCACATCGTCGGGATCACCGAGACGAACCGGCTGTTCGACGCTTCGTCCAAAATCCAGCCAATCTCCTCGATCTGCTTGCCGACCTCGACCGCGAAACTGCCCGCCGCCTTCTGGGCCGACAGGATCTGGGCGCGCTTGTGGATTTCGAACTGTGAATGATCGAACAGGACCGAGAGGCAATAGAGGAACGGGCCGCCGATTTGATCGCTGTCCTCGGCGCTCCCGCGCATCCCGCCCAGGAGGCGATTGGCCCGCTCCGCGGTGATCCGCCGGGCGGGGGCCTTGGGCGTGAGGCAGCGCGCCACCTGGTTACCGAGAAAGACCTCGGATCCCTCGAAACAGAGGTCCGGTCCGGCCTCGATGATCTGCCGCGCGATCGACGGCGCCGGCATGCCGCCCACGCTTTCGCTCAGGAACACGCCAGGGGCGGGCGCGAAGACACCGTTGAAGATCCGGCGGTAGAAGCTCACCAGTTCATCCTGCATCAGGCGCCGGATGCCCATCTTCGCCAATTGCTCCTCGACCTGGCGGCGCAGGTCGGCGCCGAGCTTCACCCGCGTCTTGATCGAGAGAAACAACCGGAAATCGCGCACCGGGATGGCGTGCAGCGCATCGAGACCTTTGGTGCCCGAACGCAGATACTCGGCTGTCCGCCGGGCAGAAGCCTGGACCAGCGGATCGGGCCGCACCTTGAGATCGAGATAGGCATCGAGCGCCGGGTCGATCAGCGGATCGGCAAAGGTGATGAGCTGGAGAACCGTGCCTTCGGGAAAATGGATGTTGAGAAGACCGAGCAGGGCTTGCTGGACATGGGCGAACATATAGGCCGAAGGGACAAGCTCCCAGGCCTGGCCCCATCCGTCGTCGATGCACAGGAAGGCTTCTTCCTCCTCGACCCAGGCGACCATCGGCAGGAAGTCCGAATAGGCATCGCGCGTAACAGCGGCGCGCAGGCGCTGATAGCTGAGGCTGCCACGAGCCGACTGCGGGGTCATGGCCGGTTCTCCGGATCGAGAGTAAGCGGCACTTCCGAGGCTGGAACCTCGACGCTTCCCGCCGCCGGCTCGCGCACCGTCCGCAGCACCGGCGGGGCTGGCGTCCGACCACCGGGTTCCACCAGATAATCGCCGACCACCCAGGCCGGCCGGTCGATGATCGAATAGACATAGCGCGCCATGAAGAGCCGGTCGGGCCGCTGCTTGTCCGCATAGGGCAGGATCAATGTGCGGATCGTGCGCGAGGGACGCAGCATGGGTGAGCCGGGGCCCTCGATCAGCGCGCCGACATTGCCTTGTCCGCTCTGCGGGGCAACAGCACCTGCCGCGGTCGACATGTCGATCTTGCTGCCCGGCGTGGGCGCCTTGCCCGTCTTACGCTCTGCGAGCATCCTGCGGTCATTGGTGACGGCAGGATCGGATTTGGACGTGCGGCCGGCAACCGCGTCGGCATAGGCCCGGTCGGGATGAATGCACTGGCCATGGTCGCTGTTCTTGCAGGAGAATTTCTCGCTGTAGGGCGACATCACCGATCCCACGGTGGCGCAGCCTGAAAGCCCGAGGAGCGGCAAGGCGAACAGCGGCAGTGCGCGCAGCGCGCTGCGAAAAGTCCCGAAACGGGCGTGTAGCTGGTGTGGCATGGTGCCTCCTGTGGTGGCGCGCATCAGAATTTCACTCCCACGCCGGGTTTGATCTCGAGGGTCGCACCTTCCTGGATCACCACGACCACATCCTTGGCCGCGCCCACCTCGACGATGGGACCGGCCTGACGGGCGAGATCGAGATAGAAGTCGGTGAGCTTGTCCGAGGATTTGGCGAGGCCGCCGGCAATGCCGGTCTTTGCCGCGTCTCCGGCATCGAGGGTTCGCACGGTTCCGAGCGCAGATGTCGAGGTGTTGCCGAAGGTGCTTTCGACCGATTGCGAAATGCCGCTGATGGTCCCGGCGATGAAGGCGCGCGCCAGCGTGGCGCCGGCCCGCGTCACTACCTTGCCCGACAATCCCTTCTTGCCATCGGTGTCGACGAAGAAGCCCTTGACCGGCTGATCGACCACGGAATGCTCGTCGAAATCGACGCAGGACAGCGACACGAGCTGGATCTCGACCCGTTCCTTGGCGAGGCTGCCGGTGGCGTTGCCGATGACAAAGCACCCGGCAAGATTAGCCTTCACCTCATTGGGCAGAACCGCAGGTGCCTGCACCCGTGCGATGATCGGCTCGGGGTTACTGGTTGCGTCCCGGCTCGCCAGCGCGTCGATGCCCGTCAGGAGCCGCGCTTTCATGAAACCAGGCGGTAAATAGATCGTCCGATTCTTTTTTTTGGACGAGGCTGGAGCATCGGCGGTGCCCTGAGGCCCGCTTGTGCCTACGATCTGGCTGGTCGCAGACCCGATCGCGCCGACCGTCTTCTCGACCGGCGGTGCGGGAGGCGCGGGCGGGGCGCTCGGCGCTGAGGGCGGTGCCGGGAGCTTGTCCGCATCCGCGCCGATGTCGCCGACGTCGGGCGGATAGGGCAGCGCAGGCGCGTCACCGGGCAATGCCGGCGGCAGATCGCCATCGACGCCTCCAGATGACTTGCTACCCGGTGTTCCCGGGCCACGCGATCTGGCAACGACCTTGCCTTCCTCGATCGCGCTGACGCGGTCGCCGAGAAGCTGCTGGCCATCGAGGACCTTCTTCAGGTCTCCGCGCAGCTTCACCTCGAGGCTGTCACCGCGCAGTCCCGCGCCCATGTTGAGCGAGGATGCAGGATTGGCGGGCTTCGCCTCCTCCTTGCTGCCGGAGGCCATATAAAGGCCGATGCCCAGCGCGCCGACCGCCACGCCGACGGCGAGCTGGCGCGCGCGCAGCTTCTGCTTCGCCGACAGTCTGGCCCACAGCCCCTGCCAGTCGAACAGGGCCACGGGGCGTCGCGGTTCAGCTTCGTCCTCCTCGCGAGTGCTCCGTCCGGCAAGATGCGCCTGATAGGGCGACAGCGGCTCGGGGGCCTCGACAGGCCCATTGTCCTGCGCGCCGTTCATTGCCCGGTCCCCCGGCGCACCACGACCAGCCGGGCGTTTTCCCCGGCGTTGAGCCGCACCCGGTCCAGGGTCACGGCGAAGATGCGGGATCCGAGCGCCGGATCGATCAATGACCGTTCGTCGAGCGTTACGGCTGCTGCGACCTGAACCCGGTACTCCGAAGCCGAAAGCGCCGCGCCCTCTATGACCACGCGGCGGCTTTCGGTGATCGAAACACCGGGCATCGCCGGCATCAGAAGCGTTCCGCCGGCGGGCGCGACCTCGCTGAACGAGGCGGGAATGCGATCGTCCAGCAGCGCCATGGTGATCGAGACCGCACGGTCTTCATCGGCGAGCGCGGCCATCAGCTCATTATTGGCCTGGGCCCTTTGCCGGGCGCCCGGCATCAGCACCACTGTCTGTGCGGGAATCTCCGCCGGTTCCGCATAGAGCGGATAGGTCGCGCCGTTGCAGTTCACGAAGAATTCGGACGGCTGGGTCACATAGCTGCGCGTGACCTGGCCCGCATCATCGATCTCTCGGGTCAGGAACTTGATCCAGGCGTCCGAACCGCCCTTCTCGACAGCAAGGCCTTTCTCGGCGGAGAACTTGATGTCTTCGATCTCGCCGCCCTCGCACACCACATGGTTGATGTCGCGGTTGGACATGCGGATCCGGCTCGTCTGGTCTGGCAGGGCATGAACGGTCTGCGCAGAGGCCGGCATGGCCAGCAGCAAGGCGAGACCCGATATCACGGCGCACGAAAGGGGGTGGCGGAAGGTTCCGGTTACCCCGGCTTTCGGACATGCAGGGATGGACGCCTGTCTCGAAATCACGTCAGCGCGTTTCGACATCGAACTGCTCCTCGGAAAGACGGGTCAGCCAGAAGCGGCCATTTTCGATGGCGTAGCCGATGCGCAAAATGCCCCGGAATTTGCGGATGACGCCGCCGATGACGCGCACCTTCTCGACCGGCACGACGATTTCATGGGCGGTCCATCGGACCGGCTGATCATTGCGGATGTAAGTGGCGATCGACAGCGTCGGATTGTTTGCCAGTTCATCGAGTATGGTGTTGAGGCTGTCGCGCATCGCGCCATAAGCCGACGGGTGAGCAAGCCCGAGCAGTTCCTGGAACTGACGATCAGCCGAATAGGCGGACCAGGTGCCCGAGAGCGCAACGATGTTGCGCGTTATCGCGACAATATAAGCCTCGGACGGCTTGTTCCCCGAGACATGCAGGTCGCCGGTGGCGCCGAAGGGCACGATGATGGTTCGGGCGTTCTGGTTGGTCGTGTACATGACCGCGCCCAGAACGGCCGTCACACCGAACATTCCGGCGATGGCGACCTTGAGCAGCCGGTTCTCCTCGAACAGGTTCGCCGAGCCCTGCAGATAGCGATGGATGCCGAAGCTTGCCGGTTTACCCAGCAATATGTCCTCGGCCCCTTGCTTGCGCGTGAAGATCCCCATGGCGCCTACTCGAAGAAGCGGGTCTGTGTCGGACCCGGATAATGGGGGAAGGAAACAAGACCCCAGCGCCATGCGAGATGAGCCAGATAGCCCCGGGGCTTGGTCCGCTTCCACGGAATGAAAAGGAGAAGGGCGGCGATGAGCGCCCAGCCGACAAGTCCGCCCACGATCGCGGCCACGAAAACGCTTGAGGTCGCGAGCAGAAACTCGTCCGATCCGAACCACAGGATCTGGACCGGCCGATGCAGATATTGCGGAAGGCGTTCGTCCACTTGCCCTTCTCCTCCTGCTTCATGACACCTGGGAAGGTGCCGGTTTCCGGGAACCGACCATTCGGCTCCCAGCACTTTGCCTGTGCGATTGCGTCTGGCCGGTCAGCCAGCACGCAGCCGCACGCGGCGTCTCAGACGACCATCCCGAAGGTCTGGAGAATGGAGTCCGCCTTGATCAGGCAGACCGCAGCGACGATGGTCGGGATGCCGATCATGATATTCGAGAAGAGGCGTGAGACGCCGAACAGGAAGGCGGCGACGCCGCCCACGAAGCCCATCGGACCCTTCACGCCCTGGTTCACGACGATATCGTAGATATCGTAGCCAAGGTCGCCCTGGGCAGGCGCCGAGAAGGCATGGGCGGGGCCGCCCACCAGGGCCATCACGCCCAAAGGGAGACCGAGATTGGCCACCGCCAGGGCCTTGTTGCTCAATGTACGCATCATGGCATTACTCCGAAAATGGAACCGTCCAACCCAAGCCTGCCGGCATCGAAGATTCGCTGTCGGCCGGGGCGTCGGTGGACGGCTCCCTGAGCCCGCCGCCGCCGGCATCCTGGTTCATCCGTCCGCCCGCGATTGGGCGAGGCCGGATGCCCTCCTGAGGGCGCACACCTGTTCAGCGTCGCGCTTCGGACGCGGCCTTCGTGAGCGCCGGCTTCGCATGCCGGTCGAGGAACGCCTCGAGCTCAGCCTGTTGGAAACCCGAGATGAGCTTGCCGTCGGCGATCAGCGTCGGCGTGCCCGACACCCCGACCTTCGCGACCAGTTCCGCATCATCCGCGACCTTGTCATGCCCTGCGGCGCATTGGCGCAGCAGCGGCGGGGTGTGGCCCGAATAGGCTGCCTGAAACGCTGCCTCGCGATCGGGTGAGCACAGGATATGCTCTGCCTTGGCAGCCGCCGTCGGGTGGATGCCGCTCACGAAGAAGATGAGGCGCCGGACCGGTTTGCCTTCGACTGCCTTCGCCTTCCAGAAGCGATCGAGCGCCTGGCAATAGGGGCAGTCCGGATCGGTGAACTCGATGACGGTCGGTGCATCCGCCGGGCCGATGGCCAGCGCCTTGGTGGGATCGATGGCCTCGATGCGCCGAGCCGCTCCCTGCTCCTGCGCCAGGGCGGTCAGATTGATGCCGTTGCGATCATAGACAGTGGCGAAGAGCAGATGTTCGCTCTGCGGCGCAAAATAGATGATCTTGCCACCCGCTATGGCCTGATAGATCTGTCCTTCGACCGGCGCGGGGCCGAAATCCTCGAAACGCAGGTTGGTGAAGGTCTGTTGCAGCTTCACCTGGGCTTCGGCAGCAGCGTCGCGAAGCGATGCTGCTCCCTGCGTGCGTGAGGCAGGCGCGATCTCTTGGGGCGGCGCGTCTTGCGCCGCCGCGCCATGGAGAGGCATAATGCCTGTCACGAGAGCGACGAGTATTGCCGCGGAACTGGAACGCGTTCTGGTCATGACCGCTAGTCTCCCTGAGTGGGGATGAGACGGACACCGGGCTGCCGATCGTTCGGAAATTCTCGCCCTTGCTGCCGTCTCGACACGGACTTGAGTGGCGGAACATCCTTTCTCTGCACAAGGGATGAGGAATCTCAGTTCCGGTTTAAGGCACTTCATTTCCGGTTATCGGAAAATCACTTCCGCAAACCGGAAGTATATTTCCGGTTTCACCTTCTGTTCCTTGTCCCGGATTCGATCACGTCACGCGGAATCGGTAGACTCGCAGGCATATCGACCGCGAAAGAATCGCTGCCTGCGTCGGGAGAACGACTATGGGGAGTCAGCAGTCCAGGGCGTACAAGCTTCAACTGTCCGACGAGGGCATTCATCTGTTCCTGCAGTGCCATTGCCGGCTATGCCATCTCGCCGGGGATTTTCTGCCTTATGGAACGACACTGTTCATTGCCGTCGATCTTCTCCATCGATGTGCGGCGGACGATCTCATCGCGGAATTGCTCGACCCCAAGCTGGATCGTCTTGGCGGACGTAAGGTTCGACATGTCGGCACGTCCAACGCCCTCTCACGCCTCGTCGACGACATTATCGAAGCAGTGCGCCAGTCGCAGGCCATCCATCCCTCGCCCCAGGTCTGGAGACTCTATCTCTCCGCCCTGGTCCACATGCAGGCGACCGAAGACATCAAAATCGTTCAGTGTTTCCGCGACATGCCAGTCAAGACCGGACGTCCTGCCCATCGTTCTGCGAGATAGTCGCGTAGGCGGGACAATTTCGAGCGGTTACCGGAAATTAGTCTCGCAGATGCAATGATCTGTGGCTTGACGATAGGTTTTATTTACAACAAATTGCCGCGAATAGGCGATGTGAGTTGGACTTTTGAGCCGCTGTCAGGGAGACCTGCAGATGACGCTTCAAAGTCCCCAAGCGATCGGTGGCGACATATTCTCATCGATCAAGGAGCTTTCCGGAAAGCTCGTCGAACGGTGGCGCCGCAGAGACAGAATCTCTCAGCGCAGCCTGGGAAAAGCTGTCGGCCGTACTGAACGCTGGATTCGCGAACTCGAAGGCGGGGCCGGGACGGCCTCGCTCGAGGACCATATCCGCTGCGCGCATGCGCTACGCAGGTCGTCGTCTCACCTGTTCATTTTCCTTCTTGCAGTGGAGCAAAAGATGGCCGTCCCTCACGAACTGCTTCTCCTGGACGACCTGTGGGAACTGGAACGCGACATTCTTGACGTCGTGAGTCGCCATCACGCAGTCGCGGTGGCCCGCCTGGCTTCACGGGGCGGCACTGCTCCGCGGCCAGCTTGATGAACGGCGTTGTCCGGCATGTCTGCCGAGCCCGTCCTGGCCGAAAGGGCCTATCTGCTCCTCAAGGCCGATATCATGGCTGGGCGGTTTGCCTGGGGCGGTATCCTCAACGAGAGGGCGCTGGCCGTTGAATATGGCGTATCCGTGTCCCCCCTGCGGGACGCCGCGCAGCGCCTGGTCGGTGAGCATATGCTCGAGATTGCTGTTGGCGGCGGCTATCGCTTGCCGGTGATGTCACCCGACGCCTTGCGCGATCTCTACCGGTGGCACGGTCACCTGATACGCCTCATACTCAAGGCAAGCCGTCCGGCCGCTGCCTTCGAAGCGCAGTCCTATGCCGAGACGGAAGCGGATGGGCGCGCATTTGCGACAGCGGCGACGAACTTGTTTCTGGCGATCGCGCAGGCCGGCGACGATCATGAACATAGAAGGGCGCTTCGATCGGCGACGGAACGACTCCACATCGCCCGCCTAGGAGAAGCTCGGGTGTTGCGAAACCTCGAAGAAGAGCTCCGGGCGGTCGGGATCGCGACCATTTCCGGTCGAGGTCCCGACCGCTTTGAGGCTCTGTGGGCCTATCACCGGCGACGAATTCGTCGCGTGGGCAGGATATGGGAAGCCATCTCTTTATAGCCATGGTAAATGAAATCAGATGGTTACATGGTGCCATCGTCGCCGAAAATGGCTTTCGCAAGGGACGGTACCGGTTAGTTGCGCACTTGCGACCTTATAAGATCGCTGATCACGCATTTCCTGATTTACCCTCCGGGAGCTGCAACTTCGCAGCATATCCAAGAAGGAGGTAAGTATGGAACGCGACAACCATCCGGAAACCGACCTGATCGACCTCGGCCTTGTGGTCGAAGAGACCAAGGGATCTGGCAGCAGATACAATGACGGAATCGGCGGTCTGCAGAATCAACCCGGTCTCGCGGACGACTGATGCGCGAGGGCACGTGAGCCCACTAGGGCACGCGTGCCCTTCATCCAGGAAACAAAGATGCAATTCATGCTCTGTGACGATCTTTGCTTTTGCAAAAGTGCTGGCGCCGTCATATTTCTAGATGCGCGCACTGGCCGTTATTTCGCGCTACCCAGCCACTTCGTTGGAGCTTTCTCGCGCTGGATTGATGGCTTTCAGCCATCCTGCGACGATGTGCAGATACTCGAACATCTTGCCCAGCAAGGGATACTGGTGGAAACTGAGCATCCACCGCAATGCTTCAACATCAAATTTGCATCCCTTCCACCACCGGCGGTCGAGATTGGCCTTGATGGTCGATTTCCTTCCTTTCAACTCGCGGTCTGCGCGATCGCAAGCCGCTTGATTTGGACATGGCGCGTGCGCCATCATTCATTCTCGAGCCTGATAGATAGAATTAAAAACATTCGGAGTTCATCTTCCCGCAAGACGGTAAGAGGGGCGCAGCGCGATCTTGTTCGGTTGGTGCACGCTTTCCGATTTTCAGATTTGCTGTTGGGTAGTCACGATCGTTGCTTGCCTCGATCCCTTGCACTCGTGGCCACCTGCCGGAAATACGGCCTATCTCCGTTGCTTGTGATTGGCATCCAGGCTGCGCCGTTCGCAGCACATTGTTGGGTTCAGGACGGCGATGTGGTCGTCAATGAAAGTCCAGATCGCGCGCAAATGTTCACGCCGATATTGGTAGCATGACAATGTCGCGGTACCTGATCCTCGCCTTCGGTCAAATTGAAGAATGTGAACAGATTTTGCGGCAGGTTGCTGCCAACACTGCGCTTAGCGAAGTTTATCGCGGCGATCACATCATTATATTTGCTGAAAGCCCCGAAAATATTCTTCCACTGCCGACAGGAGGTGGAGCCATAGTGGGGACATTGTTTTCTGGGCGCCAAACTTCAGGGAAGGTCGCTCAGTTTGAAGAGAATGAGACTATCGAAGTTATTAGAGATCCCGTTAGGTCGCTTCGAGATGATTATTGGGGCGCCTATGTCGCAATCATAGATCGATCAAGAGAAGTAAAAATCCTGCGCGATCCTACAGGCGCTCTGCCTTGCTATTATACGACGCGCGGCGAAATGATTGCCTGCGCATCGGATATTTCAACTCTGATCGGCGCGGGATTGGTTCGCCCATCAGTAAATTGGCGCTCTGTAGGAAAATCTTTGTACCATGTTCAGCTCCCCTCTGAGGAGACAGGGCTGTCTGGTATTAACCAACTTCAAGGCGGTTGCATGCTGACAATAGGTACGGAAGGAATCAAACAAACCCTTTTCTGGAGCCCGTGGGATTATGTCGCGACCGACCGTCACGCAAATTCCGAGCAATGTGCCGCAGATCTTTTTCAACTCGTCAGCTCGACGATAAAAACATGGGCTTCCTGCTATTCCCATCCGCTGGTTGGCCTCTCTGGCGGTCTAGATTCCTCCATTGTCGCGGAATGCTTGGCTCGAGCAGGTATCGAAGTTACATGCGTGACTGCGGTCACCAACGATCCAGCCGGTGATGAGCGCGTATATGCCAGGCAGGTCTGCACGGCGATCGAGGCGAACCTCATCGAAGCGATCTATCTTGAAGCGGATATCAATATCAGCGAATCGACCGCCGCAAATATTCCAATTCCTTCCGGGAAATCGCATGAGCAGGCATATAATAAGATAGTGCGAGATGCGGCCGCCAGTACGGGTGCAGATAGCTTCTTTGTAGGCGCTGGAGGAGATAATGTATTTTACTCAACTCATTCTGCTCGTCCGCTTATTGATCGATATGAAGATCAAGGATTGTCAACTGCGCTGATGCAGACCGTCCGCGACATTTGTCAGATTACTGGTGCGAACATTTGGGAGGTTATCACAGAAGCATTGCGCATTTCTCGAAAATTTGCACCGGGCCTGCCTTGGCAAGTAGCAGAAACATATTTGCATCAAGACTTCCTGAACTCAGTGCGTGAGGATCCTATTGAACATCCGTGGTTTTCTCCACCCGAGTCTATGCCAGCCGGCAAAAAGGGCCACGTCGCGCAGATATTACGAGCCCTCC
Organism: Sphingobium sp. YR768; assembly: GCF_900111125.1. Taxonomy (GTDB): domain Bacteria; phylum Pseudomonadota; class Alphaproteobacteria; order Sphingomonadales; family Sphingomonadaceae; genus Sphingobium. Next base: position 3,546 of record NZ_FOGE01000036.1, on the reverse strand, counting down.
ATCATATCGAGCACCGAGACAAAAATCTTTCGATTCCGATGATCAGCCCATTGCTGTCTCAACCTGTGATGGAATTTTGCTTGAGTGTACCAAGCTGGTGGGTGGTTGAAGGTGGATGTGATCGCGCAATTGCAAGAAAGGCGTTTTCGAAAAGGCTTCCTCGGGCAATTTTACGTCGGCAGGGGAAAGGCGGTCCCGACGGCTTCGTCGCGCAATTCATACAGGGCCATCGCCGCTCTATCGCGGACCGCTTGGTCGATGGGCAGCTTTCCGCGAATGGCCTGCTTGACCGCAACGCGATTGAAACGGCTCTGCGGTCCGGTGGACACATTGCCCCCTCCGATTGTCCCAGAATCATGGCGCTTCTTGATGCCGAGGCGTGGGTGAGAAGCTGGTCGACAGCATAAGAGCAGGCTATTTATAGAAATGTCGCCCCGTCAATTTTCCGACGACGGAAGCCGTGATAGCCATATGCGTTTCATTGCCAACCAGCTGGTCAATTCCTTACTTGGATACGCAGTGGCCGGTTGGGTATCTTGCAGCCAGAAGTCGAACCAGTCGAGATTTCGGCGATACACCGAGAGGCGATGCGCCGGCTGCGATTTAATGTGATCCTCATTCGGGTAGATGTACATGTCGCTCGGGATTTCGGCCTGTCTGATTGCCGTAAACCCCGCAAGCATTGCAAGATATTCGCTATCGGCGGCTTGAAACAAGATGGGAAACTTCACGCGCTCCGCCTGATCAATCAGCGATATCTGGTTCCAGAAATCAGGGTTCTTGTCGATCAATCGTGGCCACCCGCCTTCGTGATAAGACTGTGCGACCATGGGCCCCAGAAATGCATCTTGAGTGGGCTCCCACCCACAGCCCGATACGGAACCGGCGGAGAATAGCACGGAATGAATGGCTGCGAATTGCACGGTAGTGCATCCATCACTCAACCCCGTAATTCCGATCCTCCTTGAATCGATAAAGCCACGGCTGATCAAAGAGCGAGTTGCGACTTCAATGGCTGAAAGGATGTTCCTGCGTCCTGCAAAATCGTGATTGAACGCCGAGACCAAGGCGCCAACACTGGCTTGTTTGCCAACGATATCCTCATATGTAAGGTTATCGACACTTAGGACAAAATAGCCCCGGTTGGCAAAAACCTGGATTGGATATTCGTCGCCGATCCCTCCGCGAAGAAAGCCTTTGGTTCGATATTGTACGACGATTAAAGGATAGCGAAGTCCCTCGGTGTATCCGACGGGATAAACCAGATCGCCATAAAATGGGACGCCTTCGCTATTGCGCCAGTTCATCCGCTCGACTTGGCCCATGGCCAAGTGTGAGAAATCCGGGTTCGGATCGAAAATCTGCTTTTCCCTCCTGTGGTCGAGGTCAAATCTAACGAAATGCCTTGGTTCTCTTGAACGCTCGCGCAGACAGGCCAAGTCATCGCCTATTGGCTGACATTCGACGAGATAGTCGCTGGTCAGCAGAAGTCGCTGGACCCGTCGGCTCCCTGGAAGCCACTCGTAGACGGCGGTCAGGCTATTGGCCCAGCCTTCCCGCCGAAAGAACCGCACTTTCCGTCCATCCGGCGCCCACCATAAAGGTGCCAACCAGCCTATACGGCATTCCTCAAGCAAGCATGGATGACGGCGGCCTGCCCGCGTTTCTACAGCGATACGAAAATCCTCGGGGAAGCCGGAGGCGTCAATCCGTTCGCCGAAGGCGCTGTCGCCCGCCCGACTGATCGTTAAATCTATCCGGTTTTCATTCGAATCGGATTGAATGAAGTCGTTGATCACCGCCTCGCTGGCCGGCATCTCTAAGCCCGTCTCAAGATCAACCCCGACGTAAACACGGTCCGAACCGGGTGTTTGAGGGCGAGCGCCCCGCACGGGAAATGCGCGCTCATCATAGCGCCATCCCGCTAGGCCTTCCCGGTCGATCGCTGCGCTGTTGGTTTTTACCCCAGGGCGAATGACATAGTTGATCTCGTGACCACCGGGCGAGATCTGGAAATCATCGACATCCACACTGGCGTGAGTGACCTGCACAACCGTCCCGCTCGCGAGATCGGCCTTCCAGATCTGCGTACTTCCGCCGATCCGCTTAAGGTAGAAAATTGATCGCCCGTCCGGTGACCAACGCGGTGCGGTCGGCAAGGGTGCCCCAATATGGAAAGAAGCCCAGTTATACCGAGGGGGAGTATCAAGGATGAGTTCATGGCTGATGTCGACGAGTTCAGGCCGGGCCGGGTGCAGCGCAGACATCACCACAATGCCCACACAGTAACGGTTTTCCGAAGGATTGCCTTGGTGAAGCTGGAACGCGATCCGGCGACCGTCAGGGGACAGCGAAAAAAGGGAGCGATTCCGGTCCGGGCGTGGCGCTGGTCCAATGTCACGTAATCCCGCCAACGCTTCTGGCGTGACTGGCTCACGCCCCCTGCCTATCTCCTCATTCGGCAGTAAAGAAGCGCAGGATTGCTCAGCTCGTGCCGCAGTTGAGAATAAGCATAGTCCCAAGACCGCAATCACGCAGGCGGCATGCAGTGCCCGGCTCATTCACCACCTCTTCCGCAAGGTGATGCTGGCCGTGCGACCGTAGAGGGAGTGATTTACCGAATCGACGAGAACCTGCGCTGCACGGTTGGTCCTGATTGAAGGGGGCTTGCTATTGAAGAGATTTTGTATCCCTACCTGCCATTCGACATTAGTAAATATGCCACTGGCGGAGTTACCGCGGATCGTCGCGACGGTGTCGAACGTCGTAAAGGAACCGACGATCACCGTCGGCTCGAACCGATTGTCGTCTGTTTTGCCGACATAATTAACTGTAGCAGAAAGGTCGACATTGTCCTTCTGCCAGTTTGCAGTAATGCGGCCCCGCCAATGTGGCGGCGTGAAGATTATTCCTACCTGCTCGACGAGAGGGAGGCCCGGTATCACCTCGCGTGTACTTTTCAAATAGCTGGCTGATCCATTGATTGTTGCTCTGCCATATTGCTGGAAATCGTGAGTATACGCTGCAGAGAAATCGATGCCTTCCAGCTTCTGGACGGATATATTTTGCAGATAATCCTGTACGATCGCTGACACTGACGATGGGTCGAATGCTCCATCTGTGAAATTCTGAAAGACCCCGGTTATGCCGTTGATGGAATCCAGCACTTCGGCGGATGTTGGGTCCAGTCGTGTGTACTGATTGTATACGGAATCGAAAAGTTTGGTAAATTCCACGATCGGAGACCCGACGCGGTTATAATAGCGGGTATTAAAATATGAGACCTCGGCCTTGAATCCTTCCATAGCTTCGGGAGTTAGGGCAACTGACACGCTCCATGTCGTTGCGCGTTCCGGTTTCAGGTTCTTGTTGCCTCCGAAAAGATATAGGACGGGGAAGCCATTTGATGGAGCGGGGTCGAACTCCGAGCCCGGCAACAGCTGCGCGTTGCTAGGGTCAGGACCCATTGATATAACCGGCTCGATCTGATTCAGGCTCCGCGAGGAGATTGAAGATGAGCGACCTGTATTGGCTCACGGACGAGCA
>NZ_FOGE01000003.1 GCF_900111125.1 Sphingobium sp. YR768 | reverse complement strand
GCGAAGGTGGTGGCCTATGACCCGGAGGGGATGGAAGTGGCCGCGCCGATGATGCCGGGCGTGACGATGGTGAAGGACGCCTATGAAGCGGCGGCAGGGGCCGACGTGCTGGTGCTGGTGACGGAATGGGATATTTTCCGGGCGCTGGACCTGAAGCGTCTGGCCGCGTCGATGGTGCAGCCGGTGCTGGTCGACCTGCGCAACATCTATCCCGTCGCCGAAGCCACCGAGGCGGGCTTTGCCATCACCCGCGTCGGGCAGAAGGGGTGATTTTCGCATCATGAAATCTGCGATCATCACCGGCATTACCGGGCAGGACGGCGCCTATCTGGCTGAACTTCTGCTGGAAAAGGGCTATCAGGTCCATGGTGCCTATCGCCGCACCAGTTCGGTCAATTTCTGGCGGATCGAGGAGTTGGGGATTACCGATCATCCCAATCTTCATCTGGTTGAGCATGACCTGACCGATCTGTCGGCGTCGATCCGCCTGTTGGAGAAGACCGGCGCGCGAGAGGTGTACAACCTCGCTGCGCAGAGCTTCGTGGGCGTTTCCTTCGACCAGCCGATCACCACCGGGGCGATCACCGGGTTGGGCGTGGTCAATCTGCTGGAAGCAATCCGTATCGTCGATCCGACGATCCGCTTCTACCAGGCCAGCACATCGGAAATGTTCGGCAAGGTGCAGGCCATACCGCAGAATGAAGCGACTCCCTTCTATCCGCGAAGCCCCTATGGCGTGGCCAAACTCTATGCCCATTGGAGCACGGTCAATTATCGAGAGAGCTTCGGCATTTTCGGGTGCAGCGGCATATTGTTCAATCATGAAAGCCCGCTGCGTGGTCGCGAGTTTGTGACGCGCAAGATCACCGATTGCGTGGCGAAGATTGCGCTGGGGCAACTGGATTGCCTGTCGCTGGGCAATATCGATGCGGCGCGCGACTGGGGCTTTGCCCGCGAATATGTCGATGGCATGTGGCGCATGTTGCAGGCGGACGAGGCGGATACTTACGTCCTGGCGACCGGGCGGACGGAAACGGTTCGGACCTTCCTGACCTTCGCTTTCCGCGCAGCCGGGTTCGAGATCGAATTTGCAGGTGAGGGCGAGGCCGAGACCGCGATCGACCGCAAGACCGGCAAGACGCTCATGCGGATCGACCCGCGTTTCTATCGTCCGGCCGAAGTAGACCTGTTGATCGGCGATGCCAGCAGCGCGCGCGACAAGCTGGGCTGGACCCCGCAGACGTCGCTGGAAGGGCTGTGCGAGATGATGGTGGAGGCGGACCTGCGCCGCAACCGGGCCGGGTTTAGCTTCTAGGCCCATGGCCCGGCCAAGAACCCTCATCACCGGCGGCGGCGGCTTTACCGGGCGGCATCTGGCGGCCTTGCTGGCTGCGCGGGGCCATGAGGTGCATGCGCTTGTCCATGCGTCCGAGGCAGGGCCGATTCCGCATTTCGACGCGGTCCATGCGGGCAATCTGGTTGATCGCGACAGCGTGGAGCAGATCGTACAGGCGGTGCAGCCTGACCATGTCGTGCATCTGGCGGCCATTTCCTTCGTCGCGCATGGCGATGTGTCGGAAATCTATGCCGCCAATGTGGTCGGCACGCGCCTGTTGCTGGGCGCTCTGGCGCAGTTGCCGGTGCCGCCCCGGTCGATATTGGTGGCGAGCAGCGCCAATATCCATGGCAATCAGGGCGGTCGCCTGACCGAAGATAGCGCGATTGCCCCGGTCAACGACTATGGCGTCAGCAAGGTGGCGACGGAAATGGTCTGCCGCCTGTTCGCCGATCGCCTGCCGATCATCGTTGTGCGGCCGTTCAACTATACTGGCCGTGGTCAGTCACCCAATTTCTTGATTTCTAAGATCGTGGACCACGCGCGTCGCCGCGCCGAGCGGATCGAACTGGGTAATATCGACGTCGCGCGCGATTTTTCCGACGTCCGCATGGTAGTCGACGCCTATGTGCGGCTGATCGAGACGCCGAAGGCGATTGGCGGGACTTTCCAGCTCTGTTCCGGGAAGGCGGTGACGCTGGGGGAGGTGCTGGAGATGGTGCAATCGCTGGCGGGACACCGGATGGACGTGGCGGTCAATCCCGATTTCGTTCGCGCCAATGAGGTCGCGACCCTCTATGGCGATCCCGCCCGGATCGAGGCGGCGATCGGCCCGCTTGGGCATGTGCCGCTGGTCGATACGCTGCGATGGATGCTGGACGGATGATCTGTTGCGGCGGCCCGTTGGGGCTCCGGTGAATATTGGGCTTGCAACTGGCCAGCCCCTATAGTGGATAGGCAAAGCGGTTCCGCTCGACAGTGGTGGACGCAAGGATATTGGAAGATCGGATGACGAGATTGACGGATCTAGTGAAGGTGCGCGCGCGGTCGGGGCGGCATGCCCTGTTGGCGCTGGCGATCCTGACGTCGGCTTGCACGTCCGTAGGGCCGGGCAAGCAGCAGGTTTTGAAGGTCGCTGACAGCAGCACCGAGATACAGGGCATTCAGATCATCGATCTGAACACGCAGGGCAGCCAGTTGCCGGTGATGCAGCCAAAGCCCGGCTTTGCCGACCTGTTCGGCGGTGTGGCGCCAATGGGTCAGATCGTGGGCATCGGTGATGTTTTACAGATTACCGTCTGGGAAGCGCCACCGGCCGTGCTATTTGGCGCAACGCAGGCGCCGACATCGGCGGAAACCAGTCGTGGTACCGGGCTGCCCGACTATCTGGTCGGTCCTTCCGGCGCGATCTCCATCCCCTTTGCCGGAACGATTCCGGTCGTGGGCCGCACTCTTGTAGACATCGAACGCGACATTACCAATCGGCTTCGGCTGAAGGCGCATCTGCCGCAGGTCAATGTGCGGATGTCGCAGAATATGACCTCGACGGTGTCAGTGGTTGGCGACGTTAATAACAGCACGCGCATTCCGTTGACGCCCAAGGGAGAAACCGTTCTGGATGCGATCGCGGCAGGTGGCGGTACCAAGGAAGCGGCCACGCGCATGACCATCCAACTCAGCCGTGACGGCAAGGTCGAGATGATGCCGTTGCAGGCGATCATCAGCGATCCGCGCCAGAATGTCGTGCTCAAGGCCGGGGATGTCGTCACCGCATTGTATCAGCCCTATAGCTTCACGGCGCTGGGTGCGACGGGTTCCAACCGTGAAGTGCAGTTCGAAGCAACCGGCATCACGCTGGCGCAGGCTCTCGGGCGCGTCAGCGGTCTTCAGGATGGGCGTGCCGATCCCAAGGGCATGTTCCTGTTTCGTTGGGAAGATCCTGCTCGCGTCAACAATGCGGCCGGCGCCGCACATCGGGCCGACGGACGGATTCCGGTGATCTATCGCATCAACATGCGTGACCCCGCGACCTATTTCGCGATGCAGAATTTCCAGATTCAGGATCACGACGTGATGTATGTGTCGAACAGCCCGGTCGCGGACTTCCAGCGCTTCGTGAACATATTGGTGGGTGTTGTTCTGCCGGCCGTGACGATCGAGAATGCGCTGAGCAACTGATCGTTGTGAAGCGTCTCTGACAGGACGGTCGTCATGCCCAAGCTCGCTGCGCGCGCTGTCGAAAAGACATGGGGCCGGGAGGATATCCCGGCCCATTTTGGCGTGCCTGCTGGCCGGATTGGCGAGATATGGTTCGAGGGCGGCGAGGCTCTGCCGCTGCTCGCCAAATATATCTTCACCAGCGAATCACTGTCGATCCAGGTGCATCCTGATGATCGGCTGGCGCAGGCGGCAGGCCTGGGCGGCGGCAAGGAAGAGGCCTGGTATATATTGGATTGCGCGCCCGATGCGCGGCTGGGTCTGGGGCTTCGTGAGCCGATGTCGGCTGAGGATTTCCGGGCGGCCGCAGCCGGCGGATCATTGGAAGCCATGATCGACTGGAAGCCCGTGCGGCCGGGCGACTGCTATTTCGTGCCGGCGGGTACCGTCCATGCGATTGGCGGGGGTATCACGCTGGTCGAGATACAGCAGAATGTCGATGTGACCTATCGGCTGTTCGATTATGGGCGGCCGCGCGAACTGCATCTGGACCAGGGGATTGCCGCTAGCCGTCTGGAGCCCTATCTTCGTCCGCCAGTATATGCGCCGCTGGGTGAGGCGCGGATGTTGCTGGATGGGCGTGATTCGCCCTTCACCATGGACCTGGGCGCCTGGTCAGAGGGCACGAGACTGGCCATCGATGACGGACCGGTCTGGTTCATGCCGTTGAGTGGCGTGGGCAAGGTGAATGATATGCCATGGCACCCCGGCGACGTCTGGCTGGTAGACCGGACGGATGATGTGGTTATGGATCGGGCGGCTGCGGGACTTTTGGCTCGCCCGGTCTGACCGCGGATCAGAACATCAGGCGCCAGCGGTCGATGATGTGAACGCGGCTGGCATTTGCCTTATATTCGTCGGAACGCATGATCGCCCTGGCCACCTTCTTCTTGCTCGCCCCATTGCGCAGCGAGATGACATAATGGTCGAGGCCTGCCGGATCGGCGGGCCGGCCGAGAAAATTCTGATAAAGCGATTGGACGAAGGTTTCCTCGGGCAGGGCAAACATCGCCGCCAGCGACACTTGGCGTACCTGTCCCTCGGGTTGCAAAGCGACGGGTTCCTGGGCCGGCATCCCTTGTGCCAACCTGTGTGCTATCCTGAGCGCGTCGCCGCTTTCTATCCGGCGCAACAGGCGTTCCATCAGGGCCGGATCGTCGAACAGCGATTCGGCGAAAGCCCAAAAGCCCGACGCCCAGTCCGCCCAATCCGCCGTATCGCGATCGTCGGTGGACGATCGACCTAGCCGTGCTGCCTGCATCACCAGATCAGGCAGTTCCTGATCGTCGTTGAACAGGAAGATGCCTTCCGTCGCATGATAGGTGTCCAGAATTTCGCGCACCGGGGCGATGTTGCGCACTACTACCGGCTTGCCGAGTGACAGCGCATGGATGAGGCCCAGGCCGAAGCCTTCATAATGGGATGGCAGCACGATCACGCTGGCATCGGTGAAAAGCGCATCCATTTCCGCTTCCGGCACAGTGCCGGCTGGGGCGAGGGTAAGGTTGCCGTCCTTCCTCGCGACCCCTCCCATCGCTACGACGGGAATGTCGGGCAAGGCGGCGGCCAGCAACCGGCCGGCCGCCTCGGACGCTTTGTGTTTGAAGTGATTGCCCATCACCAGCATATGGCCGCTGTCGCCTGGCACGCTATGGCTGGTTTCGCGATAGGCGGACAGTCGGGTGGGGAGTAGGCGAGTATAGGCGTTCGTCCGGAAATGGCGGGCAAAGCGGTTGCGAAAAGTCTGGCCGGAAAATTCGCTGATGAAGAAGACGCCATTGGCGTTTTCCGCGACATGGCGCCACATCGGTTTGATATCGTGCTGTCCGAGCAAGTTGCTGCAATCCAGCGCGATCACGTCCAACATGCCATAGATGTTGATGGGAGCCAGATGTTCCATCACGTTGATGATGTGCAGGTCGAAGGGCTGACCGAAGAAGATCGACAGCGCATAATCGGGCCCGATCTTTTCTTCGATATGGATCGACTTAAAGTCGGCGAAACCGTGAAATTCGGCCACGCCGGACTGGCAGATGGCGTGGATGTCGAAATCGCGCGGCGGGTTCGCTTCCAGCCAGCGAATGACGTTGACGATCAGTTCGTTGGTGCCGTTATGGTGCTTGCCCATGGTAAGCAGGTTGAGTGCGATCTTGCGCCGCCCCTCGGGTGTCGGCAGCAACGATTTGATCTGCATTTCGGCGCGATAATCAGCCGTGCTTTCATAAGCGCGTACCAGCGGCAGAAATTCCGGGTGCCGGGCCATCATCTTGTGCAGATTGCTTTCTTGCTGCCCGCGTAGGTCCATGTCCTTGAGCAGGAAGGAGGCCGATCCAGCATGATAGGCATAGGCTTGGTTGGCCATGGCAGCACGATAGCCGAGTTTGCCCGCGCGCATGACGAGGTCGTTCTCCTCCTCATAGCCGAGGCCGAATTCCTCATCGAGCGGGTCAAAATTGCGCAGGATATGGTCCGCGATCAGCATGTAGAAACCGACAGCCGTGGGCGCGAGCGTGTAGCGGGGGAGGTGGTGGCGCAGCATCTGCCAGGCGTGATGGCAAGTTTCCGGTGGCGATTTCGCGTCGCAGAGCGGATTGGGCATTTGCGGGAAGGTGGACAGCGCCGCATTGTTGGAACGCGGGCAGACGAAGGCGATCTGGGGGTCGGCGTTGAGCACCGCGACCATTTCTGCCAGCGTGCCGGGATAGGTCAGCGTATCGCTGTTAACCAGCAGGGCGGCCGCGCCGCGCTGACGAGCAAGGGCCAGCCCCTTGTTGACGGTGCGGACGAAGCCCAGATTTTCCTTGTTGCGGATAATGAGACCGATCGACTGGATCGCTTCGCGTGAAGTCAAATAGCGTTCGACATCTTCATCGTCGGGCGAATCGTTGATGACGATCAGTCGCGGCGCGCAATCGCCGATTTCCACGAGATTAGGCACCAGCGAACGGATGCAGTCACGTACCATCGCCGCGTTGCGATAGACCGGGATTATGATGTCGAGCTTCATGGGGTATCCGCAATAGAAAGCGACCGCGCATCCATAGAGTATGCGCGGCCGGGAAAGGTCAACGAGCGATCTTGGCGCGCTCGACCAGCGGCCGCCACCAGTCTTCGTTCGACAGATACCAGTTCAGCGTTTCGGCAAAGCCCTGCGGGAAGTCGCGCGCGGGCTCATATCCCAGTTCCGAGCGGATCTTGGTCTCATCGATCGCATAGCGGCGGTCATGGCCCTTGCGATCCTCGACATAGGTCATGAGGTCGGTGCTGTTGCCGCCCTTCGCAGCGGGGGCATCGGGGAAGATGCTGGCCAGTGCAGGGTTGGCGGCGAAGGCGGCGTCGACGCCACGGCAGATTTCCTTCACCACTTCGATGTTGGGCAGTTCCTGCCCGCCGCCGACATTATAGGTTTCGCCGATCCGGCCCTTGCGCAGGATCAGTTCGATGCCGACGCAATGATCCTCCACATGCAGCCAGTCACGGACATTCATGCCGTCGCCATAGATGGGCAGGTTGCGGCCCGACAGCGCGTTCAGCGTGAAGAGCGGGATCAGCTTTTCGGGAAACTGATAGGGACCATAATTGTTCGAGCAATTGCTGGTCGTCGTTTCCAGGCCATAGGTGTGGTGATAGGCGCGCACCAGATGGTCCGACCCGGCCTTCGACGCCGAATAGGGCGAATTGGGCGCGTAGGGCGTGGTTTCGCTGAAGGCGGGGTCTTCGGGCTCCAGCGTGCCATAGACTTCGTCCGTCGACACATGGTGGAAGCGGTGCGGCTTGCCACTGCCCTTGTCCAGCCAGGCGCTCTTGGCGGCCTTGAGCAGGCTGTGCGTGCCAACGACATTGGTGGTGACGAAGGCGTCGGGGCCGGTGATCGAGCGGTCGACATGGCTTTCCGCCGCGAAGTGAACGACCGTATCGACATCATGGTCGGCGATCAGCTTCGACACCAGATCGGTGTCGCAAATATCGCCTTCGACCAGCGTGACGTCGGCTACGTCCGAAATATTGGCCGGGTTGCCGGCATAGGTCAGAAGGTCGAGGACGACGATGCCGTCATTGGGGGAAACCTTGCGCCAGTGGCGGACGAAGTTGGCGCCAATGAAACCAGCGCCGCCCGTGACAATCAAATTGGCCATGCAGTCCTCTATTTATCCGGTTGAAACGCGCCACATGGTCGCGCGACCATGGGCGTGGATGTGCGATTTTATTCTATGCTGACCCCTCTTGAGGGGTAACGTAGCGGTAATCGACCAGTCTTGGCAATCAGGCTGATCGTGACAGTTTCCGTTTGGCGTGAAGTTGTGCCAGTGATTGGCGCGAACAGTCGAGTTTATATCTGGCCGTAGTCGCAAATGGGTAAGCGGCGTGGGCCGAAACACTCGGCCAGCGTCTGGCCATGCGTGGCGCGAGGGCTTTGCATTCCGGGCAAGGCGCACATAGTCAATTCACGTCTATTGCCCACAGGCCGACACCCAACTCACGTGCGTCTTCGTTAAGGCCGGTCGAAGCAGGGGAAATGGCTGTGTCCACCTTCATATGCAAGGCGATGTCGCCTTCGCCGATACAAGCTGGCGGTAGTCGCAATTTGATGCCGTGCGGGTCCGGTCGCAGCGAGTGGGAATCGAGAAAATAGCCATTGGCGATAAAATCGACGGTCGGGCGCTGGCCTTCGGGTGCGGCGAAGCCCTGAACGGTAAGGGTCAATTCAATATACCCCCCACGATAATCGTCCAAAGCGAAGCGCAATGCCTGACGATCCCCGATACCCCATATTCCCCAATATTCGGGATAGGACCAGCCACCTGCCAGAAAATCGGCACCTTCACCATTCAGACCGAAGTGAATCGGCCAGTTGCGTTCGATAACAGGGAAGCCACCTGTCGACCAACGACGGCCCTCGGCCGCCCCGTCCGCCTGTTGTTGCTGGCGGCGGCGGGCATGGACTTCATTCAACACCATTTCCGCAAGATGATGGGTGCGCTCCATCTGGCTGGCGCAATCACGCATCTGGCTTTCCAATGCGGCGAGACGTTGGTCCAGTCGGGTAATAGCGGCCATGATGGCGGCGCCATCGATATCGGGTTCGGACATAAGCGGTTCCATATCGTGCGATGTGCGCCGTGCAAAGCCGTCGTGCGGGGAAGGCAAGCTGGAAGGAAAGGGCGGCGATGCAACGCTCAATCGCGCGTTGGGTTCAGATAAATTGTTTCGCTCGCCAATCTTTCTGCCTCGGCCCGACTGTGGGTGACATAGAGGATCGGCAGGCCGAACTGGTCGCGCAGGCGCTCGATCGCGGCCATGATCTCCTCCCGGCGCGCGTCGTCGAGGGAGGAAAGCGGTTCGTCCATAAGCAGGAAGGCAGGATCGGACAGCAGGGCACGGCCGATCGCGACCCGCTTCGCTTCGCCGCCGGACAGGGTGGCAGGCAGGCGGCGCAGCAGATGCCCTATCCCTAGGAAGCCCAGACGCTCGTCCAAATCTATGCTGTCCGCATGGCGCTGACCATAAAGAAGATTGGTGCGGACGCGCATGTGCGGGAAGAGGCGCATGTCCTGGAAGACATAGCCGGTCTGGCGCCGGGCGGTGGGAAGGTCGATCCCGGCGGCGCTGTCGAACAGGATATGGCCGCCGACCGCGATATGGCCCGCATCGGGGCGCAGCAGGCCGGCGATCATGTTGAGCAGGCTGGTCTTGCCCGCGCCCGATGGCCCGACAAGCGCGATCAGGCCGGGGCCGGTGCGGATTTGCAGGGCGATGTCGCGATCGCCGATCCGGCGGCGGACGTCGATATCAAAGGACATGGACGACCCGTCCATGGGTGAAGCGGCGGGCCAGCAGTTCCGACAGGAGCAGCGCGGCGAGGGACAGGAGGACCGAAATGATGGCGAAGCGGCTGACCATGGCTTCGCCGCCGGGCACCTGCAAGGCGGCATAGATGGCGATCGGCAGCGTGCGGGTTTCGCCCGGAATGTCGGAAACGAAGGTGATGGTGGCCCCGAATTCGCCGATCGACCGGGCGAAGCCGAGCATCGTGCCGGCCAGGACGCCGGGCAGGGCTAGCGGCAGCGAGATCGTCCAGAACAGACGCAAGGGCGAGGCGCCGAGCGTCCGTGCGGCATCCTCCAGCCGTTGGTCGATCGCCTCGATCGACAGGCGCATCGCGCGGACCATTAGCGGCATGGCCATGATCGCGGCGGCCAGCGCCGCTCCGGTCCAGCGGAACAGCAGGGTGATGCCGAACCAGTCCGCCAGCCAGCGGCCGATCGGCCCATTGGCGCCGCACAGGATGAGGAGGAGCCAGCCGGTCACGACCGGGGGCACCACCAGCGGCAGATAGACCAAAGCTTCCACCAGCAGGCGTCCCGGAAAGCGGCGCCGTGCCAGTAGCCAGGACAGGCCGAAGGCGATCGGCAACATGGCTCCGACCGCGACCAGGCTGACCTTGAGCGACAGGAGCAGGACGGCCCATTCGTCCGGCGTGGGAAGCCAGCTCATGCGCGGATCGGAGGGATGGAAGGAGTAGGCAGCATGACGTCCGACCCTGTGTGCCACGATTGCGCACCGATAAAAAGGCACCTCCTATTTCGGTGCGATCCGTACCGGCATGGACAGGAGGTCGCGATCCATGAATCCCCGGTTATTCTCGAACCAGCGTCGCACGAAAACGAGCAATATCTGATCATGATCCAGCGTGTCGAAGTTGCGCGACTTGCTGGCCGGATCGATCAGGGTCGGATAGTTGACGATGCTTTCCCAGCCTGATGCGGCTTCGAAAATCTGGGTTTCGACCAGCAGGCGGGCGGGGGTCCAGTTTCGCAGGTCGGTGCTTTCGGCATAATAAAAGCCTTGCGTCGGACGCCCGTTGATATCGTGCTGTCCCGCCATCATCGCGACCCAGCGTTTGTGACGGGGCAGCCAGTTGATGGATCGGACCGGCGCGTCGAGCTGGGGTAGCGCCTTGCAGCGCAGGGCCTGACCGGGTTTGGACAGGTCGAGCGTGAACTGCTTGCCGTCCCAGGCGCGCCACAGCGTCTCATTCATCGGGTCCGTGGTGCGAAGCAGGCAATTGCCTCTGGGTGTTCCAATGCCGTCGAGGAAGGCCAGCATATAATAGCCATCCTTGCCGCGAGCGATGTTGGTGGTCGTGAATGCGCCATAGCGCATCGGACTATTGTCGGGCATCTTGTTGCCCAGCGTGGCGGTGACTTTCCCGAGGCGATAGCTGCGGCCCATGTCGCTTGACTGCGCCGCGACGATATCGCCGAGCCAGCAACTCTTGCCCTTGCGCGGCGTGCAATTTTGCGGGTTATGATCGATCGACAATTCCCGGCTGAGCAGGGCCGCTATATTTCGGCCATCCCTGGTATAGGTTGCCTCGATCCAGGCATGCTGATTGGCGCCGGTATCGGCCGGGGAGAATATGGGGCGGCAATCCGGCTTGAGCGAGGACCATGTCGCGCCCGTAAGCGCCCAGTTGACATAATGGGTGGCGATCAGACTGATTTGCCCATCGGCCCGGCGAAAGGCCCGGGCCGGGGCATCCGGGATGATAGTGATGTCCGGGCAGCGCTGTTGCGACCAGTCGAAGATCAGCTTTTCCTGTTTCGGTTGGGCGTGAAGGTCGAGCGTCGCTGTCGGGGATACTGCGGCGGCAGCGGCAATCCAGAGCGAAGCGATGGTCATGGGCGCCAAGGCGTCCTCCTTTCATAGTATCGAAACCGGTTGGCGCGTATGGATAGGCCCTTGCAGATGAACCGGGCCAGTCCGAAGTGGTGCGTCGGACCTTGACCGATGATCGCAGGATGATACCGCGCCTTTCCCCGATTTGGGGCCAAATTTTGGCAATGCTGGAGACGATGAATGAAGCAACTGGTCGCGTTCGACCTTGATGGCACGCTGGCGGACAGCAAGCAGCCGCTGGGCGAGGCGATGGGCGATGCCCTGGCGGCGTTGCTTGCCGTTGCCCATGTCGCGGTGATTTCCGGCGGGGACTGGCCGCAATTCCAGAAGCAGGTGGCGAGCCGCCTGCCCGAAAGCGCCGATCGGTCGCGACTGTGGCTGATGCCTACCACGGGCACGAAGCTCTATACTCATGGCGCGGATGGCTGGTCGGCGGTCTATGCCGAACTGTTCGATGATGGGCAGAAGGCGGCGATCCTGGCGGCTTTCGACGCAGCGCTGGAGGCGACCGGTTTCGTCCCCGAACAGACATGGGGTGAGCGGATCGAGGATCGCGGCAGCCAGATCACCTTTTCCGCGCTGGGGCAGCAGGCGCCGATCCATGCCAAGGAAGGCTGGGACCCGGATTTCGCCAAGCGCAAGATCATCCAGGCGGATTTGCGCCAGCGCCTGCCGGGCCTGTCGATCAATATGGGCGGGGCGACATCGATCGACATCACCCGCGAAGGCGTCGACAAGGCCTATGGCCTTCAGAAGCTGCGCGACGCCAGCGGGATCGCTCTCGATGCTATGCTGTTCATTGGCGACGCCATCTTTCCGGGCGGCAATGATTATCCGGCCAAGCAATTGGGGCTGGACACGGTGCGGGTGCGCGATCCGCAGGAGACGCTGGCGGTGATCGCCGGGTTGGTCGCCTGTCTGAAGTAGCGATCAGGGTGCGGTGAAGCCATAGCGGGCGAGGATCGCCTTGCCCGCGCCCGACATCAGGAAGCGGCGGAAGCCTTCGGCATCGGGGTTGCGGCTGGCCTTCAGTCGGGCGAGCGGATAGCGGATCGGCGCATGGCTGCCCGCTGGAAAGGCACCGACCACCTGCACGGCGTTCGATGCGCGCGCATCGGTGGCGTAGACGATGCCGAGCGGGGCCTCGCCCCGTTCCACCAGCGCAAGGGCCGCGCGGACATTGTCACCGCGCGCGATCTTGCCCGCGACCGATGGCCAGACGCCGAGCGCGGTCAGCGCTGCCTTCCCATATTTTCCTGCCGGTACGCTGTCCGGATCGGCCATGGCGAGGCGACCGT
Source organism: Sphingobium sp. YR768 (assembly GCF_900111125.1). Lineage (GTDB taxonomy): Bacteria > Pseudomonadota > Alphaproteobacteria > Sphingomonadales > Sphingomonadaceae > Sphingobium. The sequence goes on along the minus strand of NZ_FOGE01000003.1, from coordinate 445,972 downwards.
CGCCAAGCGTGCGGCCGATCGGCATGCCCCGTGCGATTTTCAGGCGGACCGGTCGCTTGGCCGGAGCAATCAGCACCAGCCGGTTGCCCGCGACATTGACCCGCGTGCCGGGCGCGACGAAACCTGCGCGTTCGACATCGGTCATCCATTCTTCGTCGGCGGACAGGAACAGGTCAGCGGGCGCGCCAGCCTTTATCTGGCGGGCGAGCGCAGAGGAGCCGGCGAAGGACAGGGTCGGGCGGGGATGGCCGCGCGCGGCCCAGCTATCGGCGGCGGCGGTCATCGCCTCCTGAAGACTGGCTGCCGCCAGCACCAGCGGGCCGCGATCATTGGAGGCAGCCTGCGTCATGGGGGAGGCGAGCAGGGCGAAGAGGGCGGCGAAGCGCAGGAGCAGGCGGGTCATGTCGCCTGCATGCGCCCTGTGTCACGGTCGCGCAACCATGGGCTTTTGTCCGTTCGTGCAATAGGCTAGGCAGCAGCGATGATGGCGCGTTTCGCCTTGTCGGCCCGGATTCCCTGTTGAGATGGCGATCGTTCGAAGCCTGTGCGGCCAGTGTGGCGCCGGGTGCGGCATTCGCGCGATCACGGAAGATGATCGCTTCCTGCGCGTCGAAGGCGATAGGATGCATCCCGCCAATGGCGGTCGGCTGTGTCCGCGCGGGCATGGATTGTCCGCGTCGGCGGCGCTGGACGGGCGCCTGCTTCATCCGATGGTTGGCGGTCGACGGGCGGGCTGGGACAAGGCGATTGCGCATGTCGCGCGTCGGCTGTCGGCGATTCTGACCCGCCATGGCCCCGGCAGCATTGCCCTGCACGTGTCCGGCGGGCTGGTGACGGAGGATTATTATGTCGCCAACAAGCTGATGAAGGGCTTTCTGGGATCGGCGCATATCCATGGCGCCTGGGGAGAGAGCGTCATAGCGGCGGTGCAAAGCCGCGCCTTTGGCGAGGATGTGATGCCCGCTGCGGTCGAGGATATCGAGCAGGCTGAAACGCTGCTGATGCTGGGCGAGGGCCTGGCGCAAACCCATCCCGTGCTGATCGATCGGGTGCAGGCGGCGCGCAGCGAACTGGGGCTGCGCCTGATCATATTGACGGAAGGGGAGGGGAGTGATGCGGTCGATGCCGACTTGCACCTGACCATCGCGCCGGGCAGCGCGGGCCGGCTGCTGACCGGCCTGTTGCTGCACTGTCATGATGTCGGCCTTGTCGATCAGGGCTTTCTGGACCGGCATGTCGCCGTGCCGTCGGATTTCTGGACTGCGGTGCGGCAGGGGCATGACATCTGGTCGGTCGCGCGGGCCTGCGGCCTGTCGCCGGTTGCCATTCGGGCTTTTTATGAAGAGATGGCGGCTGCCAATCGGCTGGTGAGCTTGTTCAGCGAGACGGCGGGGGCGGCCGCTGCCACGGCGATACTCAATCTGCATCTGGCGACCGGGCGGATCGCCCGGCCCGGTGCAGCGCCATTTGCGCTGGCCGCTGCGGCCAATGGCATGGGCGGGCGCGAGGTGGGCTGTGTCGCGGGCGATCTGGCGGCGCATCGGGATTTTTCGGCGGATGCGCGGGCGGACGTCGCGCGCTTCTGGGGGGCGCGTCTTTTGGCAGAGGCGCCCGGTCTGACAGGTGAGGCGCTGCTGGAGGCGATGTATGATGGCCGCATTCAGGCGCTATGGAGTATCGGCTCCGATGCGGAGGCGGCCCCTTGGTTGCGACAGGCGCGGTCATCGGTGCCGTTCCTGATCGCCAGCCGCGATCGGGCGGACGGTATGGAGGATGGCGATGTTCTGTTGCCTTCGCCAGGCTGGATCGAGAAGGATGGCACATTGACGGGCCCCGATCGGCTGGTCAGCCGACAGCGCCGCATCTTCTCCCTGCCGGGCGAGGCGAAGCCGGACTGGTGGGCGGTGACGAAGGTGGCGCAGGCGATGGGCTGGGGCGATGCCTTTCATTATGAACGGCCGGCCGACCTGTATCGCGAACATGTGCGCCTGACCGCCTATCGCAATGAGGGCGCGCGATTGCTCAACCTCAAGCGCCATGCCCCCATTTCCAACCCCGCCTATGACGAACTGACGCCCTGGCGCTGGGGCGAAGTGCCGTTCGACGGCGGGCATTTCCCCACCGCCGATGGTCGGGCGCGGCTGATCCCGCCGTCCTTATGAACCAGCGGCGATGCTCTGAAGATGGGCGAGCAAGGTGTCGCCATTGGCCTGCCAGGTGAAGCGCAGGGCTGATCCACGCACGGTCGCCTGAGAGGGCGGATTGTCCAATATCGCGCGAATGGCGTCGGCAATCGCTTCGGGATCGCGATCCACGATCCGCCCCGCTTCCGGCCGGTCGAGCAGTTCGCGAGCGCCGCCTACGTCGCTGATCACGATCGGCGTGCCGCAGGCCAGCGCCTCCACCCAGGCATTGGCCAGCCCTTCCGACTCGGATGGCAGGGCCATCACATCGGCGGCGGCAAAGATGCGGGGCAGCTTGTGATGGGGGACGGAGCCCAGAAAGCCGATGCGGCGTTCCACGCCCAGATCCTGCGCCAGGCTTTCCAGCACGCGCCGATATTGCCCTTGCCCCGCCAGCAGCAGGGTGACGTCGGGCAAAAGAGGCAGCGCGCGGACCAGCAGATCCTGCCCCTTGCGCGGGATCAGCGCGCCCACGCTGAGTATCACGGGGCCGTTGAAATCCAGTGCCGCCTTGGCCGTAGCGCGATCGGTCAGTTCGAATGTGTCGAGATCCACGCCGGTATAGTGGACCCGGATCTTGTCGGCATCGATGCCCATGCGCGCCATGGAGCGGCGCATCGCGTCCGACACGGCGAGCAGGCCCGCCGCGCCGTCTGCGGCCTGCCGCACCATCTTGCGCGTGCCGCTTTGGCTGCCCCAATAATGGATATCCGCGCCGCGCGCCTTGACCGAATAGGGAATGCCGAGCGCCTTCGACAGGCGCTGGGCCACCGGGCCGTCGGGGAAGAAGAAGCTGGCGTCGATGACGTCGAACGGATTTTCCGCATGCAGTCGCCTGACCAGCGGCAGGATGGCGCGGGTCATGGCGGAAACGTTGGTGCGCCCGCCGAATTTGGGAATGATGGGGAAGGTGGGGCGATAGACGGTCAGTTCGCGCCACCGTTCCTTGCGCGGCAATGCCCGCAGCGGGGCATAGCGCCCGGCGAGCGACAGCGGCCATGGCGGCAGGCCCACCGGCGCGATGACGGTGACGTCCGCCTCCGGGCGGCTGGCCAGTTCGCGCGCCTGCCGTTCCACGAACACGCCGAAATTGGGTCGGCTGATATCGGGAAACAGGGTCGACAGCATGAGGACGTTGAGTGTCATGGTCCCACTTTGGATGCACAGCTTTGACGCTTGGTTAAGCGCTGAGCGATGGAATGGCTAGTGGTCCGATTCTGACATTCGATACCGCTTGAAGTCATGTGGCGCACGAATGTCCGAATCTGTTCGGACCACTAGCAATATTTGCTCCTAGTGGATTTTATGATTTTGACATTTGCAGGCCCATCCCAGCCGCCAGGGGATGCAAATGTCAAAATCAATCCACTCTTATGTTCGTTTTCAAGAGCCTTCGGCATGATGATATCCTTTCCGCCCGAGATGACGAAATCCAATTTGTGAAGCTCATGTGCAGAGTAGGGAGCAGGGCTTTCGACGACGGTTGGCATACTCTTATGCGCGGGTTGGCTACCGCATATCCGTATGTTCGTCTGGGGCTGCCTCTGTCTAGAATCGGGCATAGACTTTTAGTCCGCCACATAGTGGGTACGAGGATTCCCCACCGGGGCCCTGCTCCCAACTTTGCACATCAAGCAGATGATGACGCTGGTTCTTGCTCCTTTCTCGTGACCGTTTACCGATGATGAGCCTTCATGCCTCAGCGGTGGGAGCCACCTCTTGCCCGATTGCCCAGAGGAAGGCGGCCATCTCCCGCGCGATTGCTGTGACCGCGACGGTCTTAAGCTTCCCGGCCTGGATCAGCTTTCGATAACGTGCGCAGAGCCTGATTTGCCCTTTCCATGCGATCTCGCGAACGGAGCGTGGTAGCCCTTCCAACCGTGCCTGGATCGTCTGGCTCACCCGGGCGGGAAAGCGGTAGGTCCATGCGCCTTCGATCAGCACGCGGCGAGCCCGCTTGTTGCCGGCCTTGGTGATGCCCCCGCGCTTCACCCGCTCGCCCGTTGAACTCTCGGATGGTACAAGCCCGAGATACGCCATCAACTGCGGCGCTGTTTCGAAGCGTCGTATATCGCCGATTTCCACGACAAAGGTGACGGCGTTGATGAACGCGATACCGCGCATCGCCTGGTAGGCTTCAACCACAGGTGCCATGGACCAGGACGCGGCTATCTCAGCGACCTGCTTGGTCAGCCTATCTTCTCGGACACCCGCATCCTCGATAGCCTGGATATATTCGACGAGCACGATGTGATGGGCGGGATGGGTGAAGCTCTGCGCTGCCAGCCAACGAAAATGCGCCCGTGTCCACGATGTGCGTCCCGGGAAAATCCGGCCATGGCGCAAGAGGAAGGACTGCAACTGCTGGCGAGCCTTCTTCAGCGCGTCATGGGCGCACTCACGAGCGCGGACAAGGTCGCGTACAGCCTCATGTGCTTCGTCCGGAACCCAGACGGCAGTCAACTCGCCGGCGCGATGAAGCCGTGCCAGGCTGACGGCATCGCGCCTATTGGTCTTCACCCGATCACCGGGGCGTTTGGGAATTAGAGAGGGCGCCACGACCTGGCACTCATGCCCCAGCGCGATGATCTGGCGATACAGATCGTACCCCGTCGGGCCAGCCTCATAGCAGAAGTGAAGCTTCGCCCCACGCTTCGCCAACTTGCCCACCATCGATGCGACCGATGTCGGCTCGGCGGAGATGTCGCCGAAAAAGCGGACTTCGCCGTTCCGTTCCTTTTCCGCGACTGCAACCGAGATCTTCGCTTTCGATGTATCGAGTCCGATGAAAAGTTCGCTATACTCGTCCATGGTTCGCCCTCGCTTAAGCTTGGGGATAGGCGCCGGTCCGTCCGGCGTAACCCCCGTTTCGTGCTTACTCCGAGGGCGGGCCAACTTCACCGCACGAACATACGGCCTAGAGACGTCGGACGAGTTGTTCGGCGACCGCTGCCCAGGGCGGGTCGGTCAGCACCAGTTGGCGCGTGCCCGCGCCCAGCGGCAGGAGTTGCAACCGGTCGCCTTCGCGCCCGATCAGCCGGCCGAAGAGGAAGCGGCCGGCCGGGCGGGGCAGCAATATGTCGCGGTTGAGCGCGCTGCCATAATCTTCCGGCAGGATGCGGCGGCACCAGATGGCGTCGCCCGCGCGATAATCGCCGATGCTGGCGCCGACATGGACGCCGACCATGCCGTCCGATGCGATCGGTGGCGGGAAGGTGAGGGCGCGGGTCGGCGCCCGTGCGCCATCCGGGCCAAGCAGCGCGGCTACGGCGATCTCGCTTTGTCCGGGCAGCGCGACCAGTTCGGCGCTGGTCACGCCCAGCGCCAGCGCGATGCGGTTCAGCCATTTGACCGATACGGTGCGCGTGCCGGTTTCCAGCCGGCCGATCGTCTGGGCCGTGGTCGGCGGATCGCACAGGGCGCCGACCTGTTCCAGCGTCAGTGCCTTCGCCTTGCGGACTTCTCTGATGCGGGTGATCATCCGGACCTCGATCGATAACCTATTTGGTTTTATCTTTCCTACAGAATATCCGCGATGGCAAGCCCTATGCGCCTGATTCCCAGATGAAGGAGGTGCAATGGCGAACCATGTCGAACAGATTATCGAGGATATGGACGGGCGGCCGCAGGCGGTGCTGGTCCATTTGGGCGAATCGCCGCTGGCCTGGTTGCGGGCGCGCGGGCATCTGAGCGAGCGTCATTATGCCGCTGGGGACATGCTGCGCGCCGATTGGGAGCGGGCGGGGCTGGGCGCGCGGGTGACGATGCGCTGGGACGCGGCGCCGCGCGAAGGCGGTCGGCGCGGACCGGGCGGGCGGCCCGATCCCACGCTGGCGCAGATGGCGGCGCGGGCGCGATTCGATGGCGCCATCGCGGCGGCGGGGCCGGGCTTGGCCGATATCCTCTGGCGCGTGGCCTGTGCCGGTGAAGGGGTGGTTGCCGCGGAAAAGGCGCTGGGCTGGCCCAGCCGGGCGGGCAAGCTGGTGCTGACGCTGGCGCTCGACCGGGTGGCGGGCTGGTATCGGGTGCCCTGAACCGGTGCTTGGAATGAGATGAGATTGGTTTGACCCACGCCGTCATTGCGAGCCGAGCGAAGCAATCCATGGTTGCGCCAGTGGATTGCTTCGCTCCGCTCGCAATGACGATTCAATATGAATTCATCCCACTTTAGAACCAGCGGGGCCGATCGCGTCAGGCTATCATCCCGGCGCCGAGCAGGAGCAGCAGTTTCACGTCCATGGCATAGCCTTGTTCGCGCCAGAGGGTGATCTGGTCGGCGATGCCCGCGATTGGCACGCGATGGACGTGGATATCCTCATCCTCCACGCCGCCGCCATCGCCGGTCTTCGCCAGACCATGGGCGCGGAACAGGGTGAAGCTTTCCGACACCATGCCGGGCGAGCTGTAGAATTGACCGAGTGATTCGAGTCGGGCGGGAAAATAGCCCGTTTCTTCCTCCAACTCGCGGGCGGCGGCCAGTGTGGCTTCCTCGCCTTCCTCCTGATCGCCAACCAGCCCGGCGGGCAGTTCGATGCAGCGGCGGCCGAGCGGCACGCGATATTGATCGACCAGCAGGACGTGCGGGCCATCCGCGTCTTCATCGATCGCCAGGATGACGGCAGCGTTGATGCCGCGCGCGCGGCCGACATATTCCCATTTGCCGCGCGTCTTGGCGGTGATGAAGCGGCCTTCCCACATGATCTGTTCGGGGGCGTGCCAGTCGGGGTCGCTCATAATTCGATCAGCCTGTCCGGGAGTTCGTTGATATCATCGTCGGCACGCGGGAAATGCGCGGCCAGCACGATGCCGACCTGCTCTATCGCCGCTGCAAGGCCTTCGCCAGCGCGGCCGGCGCGGATTGCATCGATCAGCGTGGCCATGGCGTCGCCCCATGCCTCTGGCGCGACCTTGTCGTTGATCGCGCGGTCGGCGACGATTTCGGCGCGATGTTCGTCGAGCGAGAGATAGAGGAGGACGCCGGTGCGCCCGCGCGTGCGCGCTTCGGCCGCGGTGCGGAACAGCAGGATGGCCCGCCGCCGCACTCGCCGCGCCTTGGTCGCGCGCGGGGTCATCAGCATGCGCAGCGGCATGATCGCTAGCAGATAGCGCACGACCAGAAATTTGAGGATGAGGAGGCCGAGCAGCCCCATCAGCAGCTTCCAGTCGGCCAGTTCATGCTCCCAGTCGAGCAGCAGCATGGACAGGAAGGCGCGCAGATGCGCCGGGAAGGCGGCCATCAGCGCCAGCGCGATGAACACCACTGCCGCCGCCCAGCTGAGGCCGACATCATGATAGCTGTCGGACCGGCGCGCGACGATCGTCACGATTTCACCGGAGGTGTGCGCTTCCGCCGCCGTGACGGCAGCGGATACGCGCTCATGGTCCGCCTGTGTCAGATGAAGCTGCATCACCAATCCCCCGATGCGCCGCCGCCGCCGAAGCTGCCGCCGCCCGAAAAGCCGCCGCCTCCGCTGTCGCCGCCGCCCCAACTCGATCCGCCCCAGCCACCGCCGCCGCTGCCCGATCCCCAGCCTGATCCGCCGCTACCCGGCCCCCAGATGATGACCGGCGGCACGCCGCCGCCACGCCGATAGCGCGTGCCGCCGCGCGCACGCGACATCAGCGGCAGGACCACGAAGAAGATAATGAACAGGATGATCCAGAAGGCGATGATGCCGCCGCCGCCATCATCCTTCTGGCTGCGTGTCTGCTCTTCGGCTTGGAGCGCACGCTGTTTTGCCTGATCGGGCGGTAGGGCAAGGAGGCTGGTGATTTCATCGACACCGGCGTTGATGCCGCCGACCATGTCGCCTGCCTTGAAGTGCGGGGTGATGACATTGCGGACGATCTGGGAGGAAAGAGCATCGGTAAGGATGCCCTCCAGGCCATAGCCGACCTCGATCCGCATCTTGTGCTCGGCAGGGGCGACGATCAGCAGGGCGCCATTGCTGTTCTTGTCACCGACCCCCCAGGCGCGGCCCAGCCGATAGCCATAGTCGGCGATGTCATAGCCCTGAAGATCGGGGATGGTGGCGACCATCAGGGATCGCCCGCTGGCCTTCTTCTGCGCGATCAACTTGGTGATCAGCGCCTGTTTCTGGGCAGGATCAAGCAGATTGGCGGCATCGACCACGCCGCTGTCGTCAAATTTGGGGAAAGTCTGTGCCCAGGCGGTCGGTGCGCACAGGAGCAGCGCCAGCAGCAGGAAAGCGCGTATCATCGTCATGCGGCGTCTCGCAGCGCGGGTTTTGCCTTCAGGACCGGAAGGATGGCGTCGATCCCGGCCATGATGCCGCCCGCCATGTCGCCCTTGCGAAAGCGGGGGATGATAGAGCGCTGGATGACGTCGGCGCAAAGATCGTCGGTCATCACGGACTCAAGGCCTTTCCCCACTTCGATGCGCATTTTGCGTTCGTTCGGTGCCACCAGCAGGACCAGCCCGTCATTGCGCTCCCGGCTGCCGACGCCCCAGCTATTGGCCAGTCTCAGGCTGTAGTTGTCGATGCTCTGGCCATCGAGCGAGGGGGTGGTGGCGACAACCATCTGGACGCGGGTTTCGCGTTGCAATCGCGCGAGCCGGGCGGTCAACTGGCTTTCCAGCCTGTCGTCGATCAGGTTGGCGCGATCCACCACCCGGCCGGTCAGTTCCATCGCTGGCTTTGGCGCCTCTAAGGCGCCTTCGCTATTGCCGAACATGGCAAGGCCCATCAGGACGACGGAACGGATCATGGCCGATCCGTCGCTTATTTGCCGAAATCGACCTTGGGCGCTTCTTCCGCGCTGGGCGTGGTCGCCTGGAACGGGGTCATGGGCTTGGCGCCGTGGATCAGCTTGGCGCCGATCGCGTCGGGGAAGGTTCGGATACGGACATTATAGTCCTGCACCGCTGCATTATAATCGCGAATGGCGATGGCGATACGGTTTTCCGTACCTTCCAGTTGCGACTGGAGTTGCAGGAAATTCTCGTTGCTCTTGAGGTCGGGATAGGCCTCGGTCGACGCGATCAGGCGGCCCAGACCCTGGCTCAACTGCGCCTGCGCGGCCTGGAACTGCGCGAGCTTGGCAGGGTCGGACAGGTCTTCGGCATTGAGTTGTACCGATGTCGCCTTAGCACGCGCCTCTGTCACCTTGACCAGCGTGTCCTGCTCCAACTTGCCCGCTGCCTTCACCGTTGCGACGATGTTATCGATCAGATTGGCGCGGCGCTGATATTGGGCCTGCACGTCGCCCCATTTGTTCTTGGCCGCCTCCTCCGCAGTGGGCACGCTGTTGATGCCGCACGCGGACAAAGCGAGCGCGCCGAAGACCGGCAGGAGGGAAGCGGAAAAGCGGCGCAGGCGCGTCATGGAACATCCTCGGCTATGTATCGCTCGTGGAAATAGGACGTTGCCCCGCGCGGCGCAACGGGCCATGCAGTCATTATCACAGATGGTATAAGGGGCCTGAACCATGGGGCTGATTTCGGAATTCAAGACGTTCATCAACCGCGGCAATGTGATGGACCTGGCGGTCGGTGTGATCATCGGCGGCGCCTTCGCCACGATCACCAAGTCGCTGACCGACGATCTGATCATGCCGGTGGTCGGCTTCATCTTTGGTGGCGCGGATTTCTCCGGTTATTTCGTGCGCCTCGGTGAGTTGCCGGCCGGGTTCAAGGGCAATCCGGAAAGCTATGCCGATCTGAAGGCGGCGGGCGTCGCCATGTTCGGCTGGGGCCAGTTCCTGACGGTGCTGGTCAATTTCATCATCCTGGCCTTCATCATCTTCCTGCTGGTCAAGGTGATGAACAAGCTGACCACCAAGCCCGAACCCGCGCCTGCCGCGCCCGCGCCGACGCCGGAAGACGTGCTGCTGCTGCGTGAAATCCGGGATTCGCTCAAAAAATAAGCGTTTATGCGACGAGGCGAGCCGGTTGCGGGAACCATAGGGAGCGCGACCGGTTGATGGCCGTCAGGGTCGGCTGGCTGCCTGCGGGTGGTCGGCGCCTTGTCCAAAGACGGTAGCCCATGGGGGCGCAACAGGAGAAAACGCCGTGAAAACTTTCGTCTCTATCCTTGGCCTTGCCGCTATGGTTTCGCTCGCTGCATGCGATTCCAAGCAGGAAAACAAGGTCGAGAATGCGTACGAGAATCAGGCGGACGCGCTCGATAACCAGGCCGACAATATGGAGGCGCTGGCTGACAATCTGAGCGGCAACGCCGAGAACGCGGCCGAAAATGCTGCTGACGCCCTGGAAAACAAGGCCGATGCGACGCGCGAAGCAGGCGAAAAGGCCGGCGACGCCGTTGAGAAGAAGCAATAATCAGGCAGTTTCCTGACTGAGCAAAAGGGGCGTCGCGACAGGATCGCGGCGCCCCTTTTTGCGTCTCCTCGCGCCTTTAACGGCCCTTTAACCACGCCCCGCCATGGTGCGGATGCGCGCATCGGTGGGGCCTATCGGCATGGACGAACTATTACAGGAATTCATCTCCGAAACGCAGGAGACGCTGGAGGCGCTCGCCGGTGAGGTCGTCGCCTGGGAAGCCGATCCGCTGGATCGGGACCGGCTGGACGCGATCTTCCGCTTTTTCCACACGGTGAAGGGCAGTTGCGGCTTCCTGAACCTGCCGCGTTTCGAACGGCTGAGCCATGCCGCCGAAGATGTGCTGTCCGACATTCGCATGGGCAAGCGCATGGCCGATCCGGCAACGGTCAGCGCGGTGCTGGGCATCATGGACCGTATCGGTGAACTGGCCGAGGCAGTGGCTGTTGGTGCGGCGCTGCCCAGCGAGAATGATGATTTCCTGATCGGCGCGCTGAGCGCGCTGCCCGATGACGAGGTGGTCGCCGAGCCTGAGATCAAGGCGCAGGCCCCGGCGCCGCGTCAGGGCGGCATGCAGACCGGGCCGCGCACGATCCGCCTGCCTTTGAGCCTGATCGACCAGTTGATGAACGGCGTGTCGGACATGGTGCTGGCGCGCAACGAATTGTCGCGCAAGCTGCGGGAGCGGACCGCCGACCCCGAATTGGACAATGTGTTCGAGCGTCTGTCGACCTGTGTCGCGGACATGCGCGACGTGATTTCCAAGACGCGGATGCAGCGCGTCGACCGGCTGTTCGCGGCCATCCCGCGCATGGTGCGCGATCTGGGCCGCGAACTGGGCAAGCGTATCGACCTGACGCTGGAAGGCGGCGACGTCGAAATGGACCGCGAGATGGTGGAGATGGTCGTCGACCCGCTTACCCATATCGTGCGCAACAGCATCGATCATGGTATCGAGATACCCGAGCAGAGGCGCGCCGTCGGCAAGGCGGAAGCGGGCAGCCTGCGGGTGGAGGCGCGCCAATCCGGCAACCAGATCGTCATCGCGATCGCGGACGATGGTGCTGGCATCAATACGGCGCGGCTGGTCGAGAAATGGATTGCTGCGGGTCGCCTGACCCCGGTGGCGGCTGCACGGATGACCGAGCAGGAGAAGCTCGACCTCATCTTCCAGCCGGGCCTGTCCACCGCCAGTCAGGTGACCGCCATTTCCGGCCGGGGCGTCGGCATGGACGTGGTGCGCGCCAATGTGGAGCGGATCGGCGGCGTCATCGCGCTCGACAATCATCCGGGGAAGGGGCTGTGCATCACGCTGCGCGTGCCGCTGACCCTGACGATCATTCCGGGCCTGATCGTCCGGGCGGGCGGGCAGCATTTCGCTATCCCGCGCGCGGCGGTGGTCGAAATCCTGCACGACAATAATGAGACGTTGCAGATCAGCGAAGTGGGCGGGGCCAAGATCGCGACGATCCGGTCTGTGCGCCATTCGATGATCGATCTGGAGGATGTGCTGGGCATGGAAAAGCCCGCCCAGTCGGGGCCGCGCGCTATCATGGTCGTGCGATCGGCAGCGGGCGTGCCCTTTGCCATGGGGGTGTCGACGGTCGACAATCATGAGGAACTGGTGATCCGGCCGGCGTCGCCGCTGGTGATGGCGACGGGCGTCTATGCCGGCATGACCCTGCCCGACAATGGCAAGCCGATGCTGTTGCTGGACGCGGCGGGTCTGGCCAGCGCCGCCAACCTGCCCGATATCATCGACGATCGCGCCGCGCGGCAGCAGGAAGAAGCGGCGGACGCCCAGAGCGGGGTCGAGATGGTCGCGGCGCTACGGTTCGAGGAATTGTCGGGCGAAAAGCGGTTGCTGAAACTGTCGCTGATCGAACGGGTCGAGGATGTCGATTCCCGCCTGTTCGGACGGTCGGGCAATCGCGCCTTCGTGCGGCTCGATGGTCGACTGGTGCCCGTAGCGAACGGCCTGTCGCAGTTCGACCGGGACAAGGTGTCGGCGCTGCGCCTGCGCGATGATCGGCGGGAAGCCTGTTATCCGGTCGCCGCCGTGCTGGACATCGTGCAGATGCCCGCCGTGCCGGACATGATCGCGATGCATGGCCTGCTGAGCGGCGTTGCGGTGATCGATGGCGAGCATCTGGAAGTCATCAACCCCTTCGCCCTGTTCGCATCCTTGCCCGAAGAAGGGGCGGCTGAGCGCGCGACCGGGCGTTGCCTGCTGGCCGATGCGGAGGATGGGTGGACGCGCGAGATATTGGCGCCTCTGTTGCGTCAGGCCGGGCATGATGTCGTGCTGGGCCTGCCCGGCGACAGTGCGGTCGATCCCGATGATGTCGTGCTGTGCGCCGATGCCGGTGCGGCGCAGGCGGCGGAGATCATGGGGTGCCGCGTCGTGCAATTGCGCGCGTCGCCCCGGCCGGTCGATCCGCAGGATGGCAGCATCTATCGTTATGACCAGGCCGCGCTGATGGCGGCGATCGCCGGACGGCGCGGATAAGGGGGCAGGACCATGGATCAGCTTTATCTTCTCGCCACTCTGGCCGGCACCCGAATCGCGGTAGACGCGTGTGAGGTGGAGGCGGTTGTGCGCCTGACCGAAATATCGCCCGTACCGGGCATGGGCGCGCATGTCGCAGGCCTGTCGGCGCTGCGCAGTCGGGTGCTTACCATTATCGACGTCGCCGCACTGATCCATGGTCGGCGCACGCCCGCCGAACAGCGCGGGCTGGCGATCATCGCCAATATCAGCGGGCATAGCTATGGCCTGATGGTGGATGGCGTGTCCGACATCTGCCGTGTGCCCGAAGGGGAAATGCCCTTGCGCGGGCAACTTGACGCGACATGGGCGCCCTATGCCCGTGCGATCGTGGAGCATGAAGGGCATCCCTGGCTGTTGGTATCGCTGTCCGCCTTCATCGAAGGCGGTCCGACAGCGCAGGCGGCCTAGCCGTTTTTACCGACCCGTTTACCAAATCCTTGCTTTTGTCGCCTATGGCCGATGCAATGGGCCGCAATACCTCAAGGGACGCTACATGAAAAACTGCCTGGTTGTCGACGATAGCAAGGTCATCCGCAAGGTGGCGCGACATATACTCGAATCGCTGGACCTGACGGTCAGCGAAGCGGTGGATGGGCAGGATGCGCTGACGCAGTGCGAAGCCTCCGCGCCCGACGTGGTGCTGCTGGATTGGAACATGCCCGTGATGAGCGGCATGGAGTTTCTTCAGGCGCTGTCGACCGCCCGGATGGCGGCGCGACCGAAGATCATTTTCTGCACCACCGAAAATGGCATCAGCCATATCAAGGCAGCGGTCGAAGCCGGGGCTGACGAATATGTCATGAAGCCGTTCGATCGGGAGACATTGGAAAGCAAACTGACGATCGTGGGGGTGATCTGACGCCCTTGTCTCGCCGCTGCATGAGGCCGTCCGGCCCTTTCCCTTCGTTTCCGCGCAGAAAGTCTTCATGATGACTGCCATCATGCCGATTACGACCAGTGACAGGAGCGATGCCAGCCGTGTCCGCACGCTGGTCGTCGACGATTCGGTTGTCGTCCGCACCGTGATCGAACGTATCCTCAATGCCGATCCGGCCTATCGCGTCGTCCACAAGACGAACAGCGCCGAACATGCGCTTGGCTATCTGGCGGATCATGCGGTGGATCTGGTGCTGCTGGACATCGAATTGCCGGGACAGAGCGGGCTTGCCGCCCTGCCACAAATCCTGCGCACCAATCCGTCGGTCAAGGTCGCGATCCTGTCCGGCAAGTGCGAGGAGGGCAGCGCTGCTGCGGTCGAGGCTCTGGCACTAGGCGCCAGCGATATCGTGTCGAAGCCGGGCAGCGGCAGCTTTGGCGAGCAATTTCCGCAGGCATTGATCGAGCGGCTGAACCGACTGTTCGGTGATCGCCCGGTGGCCTTTTCCCGGACGCCTACGCCTGTCGCTGCCGTGCCGGCCGACGCGCCGCTGGGGTGCCTTGGCATTGGCGCCTCGACCGGGGGCATTCATGCTCTGGGTCAGTTATTCCAGGGGCTGGCCGCGCCGCTGGGCGTGCCGGTGCTGCTGACCCAGCATCTGCCTGTCAGCTTCACCGGCTACTTCGCCCAGCAATTGTCGCGCATGACCAGCCTGCGCGTGAAGGTGGCCGAAACGGGCGACCTGCTGATGCCCGACACCGTCTATGTCGCGCCGGGGGACGCCAATCTCCAGATAAGGCGGGGCCTGCATGGGCGGGTCAACATCATCCTGAACCCGGAACGAACCCCGGCAGGCAATTTGCCCGGCGTCGATCCGATGTTCGCCAGCATGGCCGAAGTCTATGGCGCGGGGGCGGCGGGCGTCGTCCTGACCGGCATGGGCCGGGACGGCACGGCTGGCGCGCGGGATATCGTTGCGGCGGGCGGCTGGATCGTCGCGCAGGACGAAGCGAGCAGCGTGGTCTGGGGCATGCCCGGATCGGTGGCGGGTGCGGGACTGACCTGCGCGATCATGGAGCCGCAGACGATCATGACCTTCGTGGCCCGGCGCGGGCGGGTGGCCGCCTGATGGCGCCGCTTCCCGACGGCGTCGCATGGCGGGGGGCCGCGCGCATCCTGTCGGGCCTGCTGGAGGCGCGCACGGGGCAGATATTGTCGGAAGGCCGGGCCTGGCGCATGGAAACCGCGCTGCGGCCGGTCATTCGCACCCATAACCTGCGCGACATGGATGACCTGGCGGCGCAGGTGGTCGGCAAGCGCAATGCTGCGCTGGAAGAGGATGTTGTCAACGCGCTGCTCAACAATGAGAGCAGCTTTTTCCGCGACCTCCAGGTCTTCGACATGGTCCATCGCCAGATATTGCCGCATATCCAGCAGGAGCGATCCGACCGGACGTTGCGGATCTGGAGCGCGGGCTGTTCGACTGGCCAGGAAGCCTATTCGCTGGCGATCCGCATGCGCAATGACGCGGCCCGCTGGCAGGGGTGGCGGATCGAGATACTGGCGACGGACATTTCCACCGCCGCAATCGATCAGGCGCGGTCGGGTGTCTTTTCGCAGATGGACGTGCAGCGCGGGCTGTCGGTCGGCGATCTGCTGAAATGGTTCGAACCCCATGGAGAGGATTGGCGGGCCAGCGCCGAACTGCGCCGGATGATCGATTTCCGCCGCGACAATCTGTTCGATCCGCGGGCGCCTTCAGGCGAATATGATCTGCTGCTGTGCCGCAATGTCCTGCTCTACTTCACGCCGGAGCGGCGTCAGGCGGTGCTGCACCTGCTGGCGCGACATAGCCATGCGAACAGCGTGCTGTTGCTGGGGGCGGGCGAAACGGTGATTGGGCAGGGGGATGATTTCGTGCCCCATGCCGAATTTCGCGGCGGCTATGCCTGCAAGGTTTTGCAGCCCGATTGCGCCGGCGGGGCCATGCGGCGGGTCTGCTGAATTCGTTCCCTGTCGTCCATCTGTTTGTCGGTCGTTAACCCAGCTTGATTGCTGCGCTTCTCGCTGCCATTGTCGGCTCCAGACCGCCGGTAACAAGAAGGTGGGTCGGAAGGGCGCGATGACCGAACAGCTGGAAGTGACTGGCCTTTCCCGATGACCGACATCCCCATGATCGAAACGCCGTCCCCCAATTTCGACGAGCGCCGCCTGCCCATCACGATGCTGGTGCTGCATTATACCGGGATGCCTGATGCGCAGAGCGCGATCGACTGGCTGGCCAATCCGGAATCGAAGGTGTCTGCCCATTATGTCGTGACCGAAGACGGGCAGATCGTCCGCATGGTCGATGAAGGCAAGCGGGCATGGCATGCGGGGCGATCCCACTGGCGCGGCATGGACGACATCAATTCCGCCAGCATCGGCATAGAGATCGTCAATCCCGGCCATGAATGGGGCTATCGTCCCTTTCCCGAAGCGCAGATGGGGTCGCTGATCCCGCTGGTGCATGACATCATCCAGCGGCACCGGATTACACGGGGCAATATTGTCGGCCACAGCGACATCGCGCCCGCCCGCAAGCAGGATCCGGGCGAGCTTTTCCCATGGGGGCAACTGGCGCGCTTGCGGCTGGCGCTGCCGCGTCCGACCAAGAATCTGATGGACCCGCACTGGACCGATGGCGGCTTCATGCTGGCGCTGGAGCGCTTCGGCTATGACATTGCCGAGCCGCAGCCGGCCGTCGTCGCCTTTCAGCGCCGCTTCCGTCCCGAACTGATCGACGGGGTGATTGACGGCGAATGTCGCGCCATCCTGCTCGCTTTGCTGCTGCCCAAGCCCAGAGGGGATGACTAACGCGCCGAATCGGTCTAAGGGCGCGTTTCGCCAGAGGGCCGGGCGGCCGCGGCGTGGCGGGTAACTTCCACGGCGAGGAAAGTCCGGGCTCCACGAAATGACGGTGCCGGTTAACGACCGGCTGGAGTGATCCAAGGGACAGTGCAACAGAAAGCAGGTCGCCCAGGGCTTCGGCCCTAAGACTTCGGTCGGGTGAAATTGAAAGGGTGCGGTAAGAGCGCACCGCGTCTGCGGCAACGCAAGGCGGCACGGTAAACCCCACCGGGAGCAAGACCGAATAGGGGCGGCGCGCAATCGCAAGGTTGCTAGGTCTGTTTCGACTGAGATCGCCCGGGTTGGTTGCTTGAGGAACGGAGCAATCCGTTCCCTAGAGGAATGGTCGCCTATCCCTGAAAGGGGTGGACAGAACCCGGCTTACAGGCCCTCTGGCGAATTTTCCGACATGCTGCGGTGCAGTGGGGTGGCGTTTTCGCGCCCGAAACCCTATTCTGGTCGGATGGCAAGACAGAGCCGATCCAATGACTGGGGATTTCCCCGCTGGCGTGCCTATGGTGCATCGCGTGAGGCGCAGCAGGTGCGTCTGTGCGACCGCCATGGGTGCGACAAGCCGGGCGACTGCCCCGCGCCCAAATCGCCCAACAGCCGCGAACGCTGGTATTTTTGTAGCGACCATGCGGGCGAATATAACCGCAACTGGGACTATTTTCAGGGGCTGGACCGCGAAGAGCGGGAGCAGCGCGAACATGCCGAGCGACGGGACGCCGGTGGTTTCCAGTCCAGCGCTTATCATGGCTGGGGCGGTCCGGGTGACGGCAGCCGGTCCCGTGACGAAATGCATGCGCTTCAGGCCCTGGAACTGGAGGATGATGCCGATTTCGAGGCGGTGAAGAAGAGCTGGCGCCGCCTTGCCAAGGAATATCATCCCGATGTGAAGCCGGGCGATGCGGACGCAGCCGTGCGTTTCCAGACGATCCAGGCGGCCTATGAGGTGTTGCGCACGGCGGAAGAGCGGCGGACATGGAAGCCGCGAGGCGCCACAGATTGAAGGACCATGTCCGGACCAACTGGCGCAATGTGGTTCTGATATGCCGCAAATGCTCAAAGAAGCTGGATGGGGGCTTTGGTCCGGATGGCGATGAGCGGCTGGCCAAGGCGTTGCGCAAGCATCTGTCGCTCAAGAAGGGCCGCAAGGCGGACGCCGGGATCGTCGAGGTCAATTGTCTGGGCGTCTGCCCGCGCGGCGCGGTGACGGTGGTCGATGGCGCGGACAGCAAGGAATGGCTGCTGGTGCGTCCCGGTGCCGATCTGGATGAGCTGGCGCAGGCGCTGCACCTCAATCAGTTCGATCCTTAATTCTATCCTTACCAATGCTTCTTAAACGGGCGCAATGACTTATCGTGCGTCCTCCTGGCGAAGCCTGCCCCTTGTCGGACAATGTGCGCTGATCGTGTTCGGTCTGGCGTTTCTCTATGCCGCGCCGCCGACGCAGGGGCGTATTCTGCTGGTGCCGATGACGGATCAGGCGCGCGCTTCGCTCGCCCCGGTGGCGATCGCGCATGGGGCGCGGCTGGTGTCGGCCGGACCGTGGAAAGGATCATTGCTGGTGGATGGGGAGAGGGCTGCCCTCGCTCGTCCGCTGTTGCAGCGCGGCATTTTGCTGCTTTCGGCGCAGGCCGGTGGCTGTGCGGGGCTGGCATGATGAACGCGGCGAAAAGTCTGGACCGGTTGCGGTTGCAGGGACTGCAAATCCTGCTGTGCGCCAACTGGCTGTGGACGATGACATTGGGGATTGGCGGACTGTCGCTGGGCGTCGCCCATGTCGGGCGCGCCTTCATGCTGTCCGCGCTGATCAACATATTGCCGACGATACAAGTTCTCTATCATCGCCGTGATCTGGACGTGCGGCTGGCGATGGGCATGCTGGCTGCGGCCCAACCGGCGATAGGCCTCTATCTTCTGTCCGACCATCATTTGCAGATGGACGGGCATATGTTCTTCTTCGTGGCGCTGGCAGGGCTGGCGCTGCTTTATGACTGGCGACCGATCCTGTTGGGCGCCGGGCTGACGGCGCTTCACCATCTGCTGCTGAATTTCGTGGCGCCGGGCTGGGTCTTTCCGGACAGTGCGAATGTTGGGCGAGTGGCGATTCATGGCGTGGCGGTGGTCGCGGAAGCGGCTGTCCTTTGCTACCTGACTTATCAGCTACGCACGTTGCTGCTGGCGCTTGATGACCATGTCACCCAGTCGGGTCGACTGGCGGAGCAGGCCGAACAGGGGCGGACCGCAGCAGAGACGGCAATGACGGCCAGTCGGGATGCCGATGCCCGTGCGGCTCAGCTACGCCAGCAACAGGATGCCGAAAGGGCGCGCATGGCGGCGGAGCGGCAGGCCGCGACTCTGGCGCTGGCGCGCGATTTCCGCCAGTCGATGGCCGAGATCGTCGGTGCGGTCGGGGCTGCGAGCCGGGAGCTGGACGATTCCGCGCGGGAACTCAATCAACTGGCGCAGCGAGCCAGCGTCGGGACCGAGGAAACGGTCGCCATTGCCGGGCAATCATCCGCGAATGCGACCATGCTGGCGCAGCGGATCGAGCAATTGTCCGAATCCATTTCCGCTATCGCCGCCGCCGCCCATCAGCAGGCGACGCTGGGCGGAGAGGCGCAGCGCATGTCGACTACGGGCCATCAGGCGATGCGGGACATGGAAGGGCGCACGACGTCGATCACCGGCTTTGCCGATTCGATTACCCAGATCGCCGCACGGACCAACCTGCTGGCGCTCAACGCCACGATCGAGGCTGCGCGAGCAGGAGAGGTTGGACGCGGCTTTGCCGTGGTTGCGGGGGAAGTGAAGCAACTGGCGGGACAGGCGGCCAATGCGACCGGAGAAATTCAGGCTTTGGCTTCGTCAGCGCAGCAGGGGGCAGGGGTGGCGCAGAATGCGCTGTCGGACGTCGCAAGTGCTGTCCAGCAGCTTGCCGAGGCAGCCGATGCGATCCAGAGCGCGGTTGCCGATCAGCGGGATGCAACCGCGGCTATCGGTCAGTCGGCGCGGGATACGGCACGCGATGCCGCCGTCATGACGCGACAGATGGAAGATGTGGCGGATGTCGCGCGGGACAATGAGACCCTGTCCAGTCGCGTGTCCAGTGCGGCGTCGGGCCTGTCGCGCACGGCACAGGAATTGCAACGCGCCGCCGACCTGTTCGTCGCGCAACTGGAAGCGGCCTGAGAGTCAGGCGGATCGGCTGATGCGCCGGGCGTCGGGTTTGAGTTGTTCGGCAAGGGGGTAGAGCGTGTCTTCCTCCCGGTCGATCCGGTTGCGCAGGGCGCTGAGCACGCGATCCGTATCCCCGCAGAAACTGGCCCATTCGCGGGCGATGCGATCGTCGCTCCAGCTTGTCATATAGAGGGAGAAGCGCTCCGCCAGCATGCCTGTTTCCAGTTGCAATGTGGTGGTGGCGGCCCGGACGTCCGCATCGATGGCCTGAAGCAGGCCGGGATAGAGGATGCGATCCTCAAGGGCCAGATGGGTCATCAGCAGGCGCGCAAGTTGCCAGCGCACAGCGCCCACGCTTTCGGGACGATCCTGTCTGGCGGTCAGATCGGCGAGCCGTTCGGCCGTTCGCCCGATTTCCGCATGTTGCCGTCGCAGTTCGCCAATGTCCATCGCCTGGCTCTCCGTCCTGTCGGAGCGGCGATGATGCGGCGTGCGGCTTAAGAAAGTCTTTATGAGAAGGGCGGACGGGCCGGTCCTATGCCGGCCCGTCGCTCTGTCAGGCCGGCTGGTCGGCGCGGCTGGCGCCTTCGCCGTCCAGGTTCAGGGCAGCGAAGTCCCAGTTGATCGCTTCCTTCAGCAGCTTTTCGGCATAGGCCGGGCGCAGGTTGCGATAGTCGATATAGTAAGCATGTTCCCACACATCGAGGATCAGCAGCGGGGCGTGACCGTCATGCGCGACGGGGGTGTCGGCGTCATGATAGCTGGTCACTTCCAGCTTGCCGTCCTTCAGGATCAGCGCGGCCCAGCCGCTGGCGAAGTGGCCGACGGCCTCTGCCTTGAGCTTTTCGATCAGCGCGTCCACCGAACCGAAGGCTTCTTCGATCTTGGCGAGCAGTTCGCCGGTCGGGGCGGTCTTCACCGGCGACAGCGAGTTCCAGTAGAAGGTGTGGTTCCAGATCTGGCCGACCTGGTTGAACAGGCCGCCCTTGGACGACTTGATCAGTTCCACCAGCGACTTGCCCTGAAGGCTTTCGTCGGCGGCGACCAGCTCATTGGCCTTCACGACATAGGCATTGTGATGCTTGCCATGGTGGAAGTCGAAGGTTTCGACCGACAGGATGTCGCCAAAGGCGTCCTTGGCGTAGGGAAGATCGGGCAGAACAAAGGCCATGGCGGAACTCCTCGGGTTCGTTATGGGGCGGCCGTGCGCAAGGCTGGCGCGGCCGGTTGAGTCTATGGTCCATGCGGGGCGTGGACGCCTCCGTCGCTTCCCATATGCGCACCCAACGCCCAAGAAAACAGATATGTGCCTATTGCGAAACGATCGCAGAAAATCGTATCAAAAGCTAACCTAAAGCGGGATGTCGGTGGGGTTGCTTGACAGCCTCTCCTTCCTCGAACAGGATTGATGCATGCAGGATGGTGCAGCCTTTCCGCGCTTCCGTCATCACGGGGGCCAGCTTCTCGCGGGCAATTCGCCCCGGACCTGACAGGCGCTCCGCCGGCAGGGTCCGGGGCAGCTTCGTTGACGTCAGAAGGCCCGCATCATGGGCCATGCCTCTCTATCAGGAAGCCTTTCCATGACCCTGCATCACAAGTGGGCGGCCGTTCCGCCCATCCATCTCGTCGAATCAGAAGCCGATATAATTTCCGATCTGGCCTGGGCGGCGCGCGATCGCTTTCCCGATATATGCCAATTGCTGCTGGAAGAGGTCGGCCGCGCCAGCCTGTACGCGCCGGAGGCATTGCCGGATGATGTCGTCACCATTGGATCGGACGTCACCTATCGCGATACCAAGGACGGCGTCGCGCGGCGCGTGCGGCTGGTCTATCCCAGCCATGCCGATGTTGCGCTGGGCCATATTTCGATTTTGACCCCGATCGGCGCGGCATTGATCGGGATGCGGGTGGGGGCGTCGATTCTCTGGCCGGATCGCAACGGGCATCTGCGCGACATCATCATTGATGCGGTCGTGCAGGCCCCCGCGACCTGACCATTCCTAACCCTGCGGCGGGGTGGTTTCGCCCACCTCGTCGCTGTCGAGGCCATCGTCCAGCGTCAGGCCATGGCGCATCAGCATCGGGATATTGGCGCCGGCGAAGATGACGGACACGATCGTCACGCCCCAGACCTTGACCGCCAGCCAGGTGTCGAAACTCATCGACCGGCGCATCGCTTCATTGGCGATCGCCATGCCGACGAAGAAGAGCGCCCAGTTGCGTGACAATTTCATCCAGCCTTCATGGGTCAGGCCATCATAGGCCGCCTGAAGCAGATATTGCAGCAGCGGCTTGCCACGTAGCAGTCCAGCGAACAGCATCAGCGCGAAGAAGGCGTAGATGATCGTCGGCTTGATCTGGATGAAGCTCTGATCATGGAAATAGATGGTCAGGCCGCCGAAGAAGAGGATCAGCAGCGCCGAAAGCCAGAGCATCGGCGAAACGCGGCCCAGCTTCACCTTGGAGATGATGACGGCGATCACGATCGCGGCCATGAAGGCGGCGGTGCCAAAGGTCATGGCGGTGATCGGATTGCCCGATCCCCAGATCCAGCCAGCGCCTTTATAGGTCAGGAAGAAAATCAGCAGCGGCCCGAAATCGAGCGCCAGGCTGAGCGTGCCGTTATGGGAATTTTTCTTTTCAGCCATTTGCTTCTTCCGTTCGTCCTGAGCTTGTCGAAGGACGCGAGTAGGTCAAGCGGTGCGCGCGTGCTTCGACAGGCTCAGCACGAACGGGTGTGGAATGTTCAGCGATCACCGCGCATAAGCTGTCCCCGCGATGGCGCGGGCCATGTCGCCCGGATCGAAGGGGCGCAGATCCTCGATCTTCTCGCCCACGCCGATGGCATGGATGGGCAGGCGGAACTTTTCCGCCGCCGCAACCAGCACGCCGCCGCGCGCCGTACCGTCCAGCTTGGTCATGACGAGGCCCGTGACCTGCGCGGTTTCCTTGAAGACTTCGATCTGGTTCAATGCATTCTGTCCCGTGGTGGCATCCAGAACCAGCACAACGTCATGCGGGGCGGCCGGGTTCAATCGGCCCAGCACCCGGCGCACCTTGGCCAGTTCGTCCATCAGTTCGGTCTTGTTCTGGAGGCGGCCGGCGGTGTCGACGATCAGCACGTCGATGCCGGTTTGCGTCGCCTGTTTGACCGCGTCGAACACGATGCCGGCCGCGTCGCCGCCTTCCTTGCCCGCGACGATGGGGATGCCCAGCCGTTCGGCCCAGACCTTGAGCTGGCCGATGGCCGCCGCGCGGAACGTGTCGCCCGCCGCCAGCATCACGCCATAATCCTGTTCCAGGAAATTATTGGCCAGCTTGGCGATGGTGGTGGTCTTGCCGGAGCCGTTGACGCCGATCACCAGGATCACCTGCGGGCGCGGGAAGGCTTCGATCTCCAGCGGGCGGGCCACCGGGGCCAGCGTCTTCTCGATCTCCTCCGCGATGATCTCGCGCAGATAGTCCTCGGTCAGTTCCTTGTTGAAACGCCCCTCGGCCAGCCGATCGCGCACGCGCGCGGCCATGGCGGGGCCAAGGTCGGACATGATCAGCGCTTCCTCAATCTCGTCGAGGGTCTGTGCGTCGAGCGCGGCCTTGGTGAAAAGGCCGGTGAGATTGTCGCCGAGCTTGTCGGACGTGCGCTTCAATCCGCCGAAGAGGCGGTCGCGCCAGCTGGTGCCGGTATCAGTCATTGCGGAGCCTCTTGCGCGATAAGGGCGCCATTCTCAAGCGCCGTGATGGTGGCGCGGACGATGGAGGAGGGGGCTTGTGCCGATGCGAAGCGCACCGGGGCGAAATTTTCGGCGTGGCCGGTCATGCCGCTGCGTTCGACCAGCACGGATTGGCTGGTGCCGATCAGACTGCGCAGCCAGCCGTCGCGGCGGATGGCGCAGGCGTCACGCAGGCGGGCGGCGCGGGCCTTGACCGTGGCGCGATCGACTTGTGGCATGCGCGCGGCGGGCGTGCCGGTGCGCGGCGAATAAGGGAAGATATGGCCGTGGACGATGTCGCATTCGTCGATCAGGGCGAGGCTGCCCGCAAACATGGCGTCGTCTTCGGTCGGGAAGCCGGCGATGATGTCGGCGCCGATGCTGATGTCGGGGCGGGCGGCCTTCACGCGCTGCACGATGGCAATGGCGTCGGCGCGGCCATGGCGGCGCTTCATGCGCTTGAGGATCATGTCGTCGCCCGCCTGCAACGACAGGTGCAGATGCGGCATCATGCGTGGTTCGTGGGCGATCAGGTCGAACAGGCGCTCATCGATTTCCACGCTGTCGATGGAGGACAGGCGCAGCCGGGGGAGGTCGGGCACGCCCTTCAGGATGCGTTCGATCAGCAGGCCGAGCGACGGGCTGCCGGGGAGGTCGGGACCGTAGCTGGTGACGTCCACGCCGGTCAGCACGATTTCCTTATAGCCCGCGTCGACCAGTTCTTTCGCCTTGTCGATCACGGCACCCGCCGGAACGGAGCGGCTGTTCCCCCGGCCATAGGGGATGATGCAGAAGGTGCAGCGATGATCGCAGCCATTTTGCACCTCCAGGAAGGCGCGGGCATGGTCGGCGAAGGCGGAGGCCATGTGCGGCGCGGTGTCGCGCACGGCCATGATGTCGGAGACACGGACCTTCTCCGCCACGGGTGCGAAGGCGCTCGCCTCCATCTTCTCCCGATTGCCGATCACGCCGTCCACCTCCGCCATGGCGGCGAAGGTCTGGGGTTCGGTCTGGGCGGCGCAGCCGGTGACGAAGATGCGGGCGTCGGGTCGTTCCCGCCTGACGCGGCGGATCGCCTGACGGGTCTGGCGCACGGCTTCGGCGGTCACGGCGCAGCTATTGACGACGATCAGGTCGTCCTGCCCCGCCGCCATGTCGCGGATCGCCTCGCTCTCGGCGATATTCAGGCGACAGCCCATGGTGATGATGTCGGGGCCGGCCATAGGCTCAGAAACGCGACCAGTCGGCCTCGCCGTCGAAGACATGGGTGGCGGGGCCGGTCATCTGGATGGTGGCGCCGGGCGCCCATGCGATGACGAGGTCGCCGCCGGGCAGGCTGACGGTGACGGGGCCGGTCATCAGCTTGCGGCGGATGGCGGCGACGGCGGTGGCGCAGGCGCCCGTGCCGCAGGCGCGGGTGAGGCCAGCGCCGCGTTCCCAGACCACAAGGCGGATATGATTGTCGCCAACGACCTGCGCGAAGTTCACGTTCACGCGGGCAGGGAAGAGCGGATCATGCTCGATCAGCGGGCCGAGATGGTCGAAGTTCACACCGTCCAGATCGTCCACGAAGAAGATCACATGCGGGTTGCCGACATTGACGGCGGCGGGGGCAGGCAGGTCTTCCCAACTGGCGCCCATGGTCAGCGTGTCCATGGGGTAGGCCAGCGGGATCGCGTCCCAGTCGAAGCGGGGCGCGCCCATGTCGACGCTGGCGCCGCCATCGACGGACTTGGCGTCAAGCAGGCCCGCCTTGGTGCGGATCAGCACGTCGCGGCCGACGAACAGGGGGACGCAGCGGGTCGCGTTGCCGCAGGCTTCCACTTCGCTGCCGTCGGCATTGAAGATCTGCATCGATACGTCCGCGTCGTCGCTTTGCCCGATCAGGATCAACTGGTCGCAGCCGATCCCGGCATGGCGATCGGCAATGGCGCGGGCGCGCGCCTCCGTCATGTCGATCGCGCTTTCCCGCGCGTCGATCACGACGAAGTCGTTGCCCAGACCATGCATCTTCGAAAAACGTCCCATCGGCGGCCATGTAATGGGGGTGGAGGGAAAAGGCCAGTGGTGGCGCGTTCCCTTATATCCCGTTCGGCCTGAGCTTGTCGAAGGCCTGCCTTTCTGCTTTCCTCGCTCTATGCGGTTCTGGACCTATATGCTTCTCAGCCTGCTTGTCCGGAACAAGGAAAAGGGCAGGGCTTCGACAGGCTCAGCCCGAACGGATTAAGGAATGGATCATGGCGCTTAAGATGCACGCATCGCTGGCGGTTCATCCGGGCGACTGGCTGAGGACGGAGATTGTCGAGGCGCATGGTCTGAAACTGGGCGATCTGGCCGATCATCTGGGCGTTACCCGGCAGACGGTAAGCCGTCTGTTCAATCAGCGACAGGACCTGACGGCGGAGATGGCGATCCGTTTCGAAAAGCTGTTCGGCATCGATGCCGAAACATTGATGCGGATGCAGACGCGCCATGATCTGGCTATGGCGCGTCTGCATGCGGATGAACTGGCGGTCAAACCGCTGGCTGCCTGACCTATTTTGCCGCTGTTCGGAAAACGACAGTCCAGCTTCTCAAAGCCGTAACCGGCTTTCCATGCTCGTCCAGCGCGGGATCGGCAACGAGCGCCTTGGCCTGAGTGCAGGCAACCGCTTCGAATTTTGCGGAGGCGGGGTCGGGAGGGGAGGGAAAACGCAAGTCTTGGGTTATTGCGATGCCCTGAACGTCACGCGCAAGCTGCGCACCATCGTTACAGGCATGCCTGCGGCATCCATGGGAACAGTGTCATATGCGGCTTTGGCCTGCGCACAGGCGACCTCCACCAATTTGACGGAGGACTGGCTCTTTTGAGGCGGCTCGCAGATCAGGATATGTCCGGCTGGATCAATCTTCACAGCTATCGAGACGGTTTCTTCTTTGATTCCACCGGGCAGCTTCATGACATCGACGTTAATGTCGGCGGGCCAAGCCGGATAGCTGCGACGCGAGCCGCTTTGGCCGCCAGGAAGAATCCAGGTCATTCGACCGACATATAGCCCCTGAACCGGCGCGCCGGTTTCATCTCTGGCAGGCCTTAACCGTGGCCGGGCGACCATAATGGTGCAGGCTTGTGTGTCGAGTTCAGGAACGCCGCTGCTTTGTACGACGGAACATTTGTCAATTTTCCCCTGTGCCGAAACAAACAGCGCAAAGGTGACGGTCCCGTCTTCGCGCCGTTGCTGCGGGCCTTTGGGATAGTCGGAATCGCTAAACCATGTTGCAGGCAAGTTGGTGGGCGTCGCCAGCGTGAGCGCTTGCGCCAGAATGGTGCCGAGAATTGCGTTCATATATCCCCCTTCAGGCGACGCTCGCCCGTCTCTGCCCATAGAGGAAGTACACGGCCAGCCCAATCGCATTCCAGATGGCGCAGGCGATGATGGTCTTCATCGGCAGGCTGAGGAAGAGATAGGCGCAGCCGGCGACCGCGCCGATGCCCACGACCCATGCGGCGGGCGTGCGGAAGGGGCGTTTCAGGTCCGGCGCGCGCTTGCGCAGGACGAGGAGGCAGAGGCCGACGGCGGTGAAGGCGATCAGCGTGCCGGCATTGGCCAGTGCGGCGATTTCGTCGATCGGCAGGACGCCGGCGATGATCGATACCAGTATCGCCGTGACGACAGTGATGCGGGCGGGGGTGCCGCGCTTCGAGATTTTGGCGAGGCTCTGCGGCAGGAAGCCGTCGCGCGCCATCACCAGAAAGATGCGGCTCTGGCCGTAGAGGAAGCCGAGCAGCACGGTCGGCAGGGCGATCACGGCGGCGATGGCGACGATGCGGGCGATGCTGCCCTGACCCATTTCCCGCAGGATCAGCGCCAGCGGCTCCGGACTATCGGCAAAGCGGGTGAAGGGCAAGGCGCCGATCGCGGCGGCGGCGACGAGGACGTAGATGATCGTGCAGACGATCAGCGATCCGACGATGCCGATGGCCAGGTCGCGATCCGGGTTCTTGGCTTCTTCTGCGGCCGTTGAAATGGCGTCGAAGCCGTAAAAGGCGAAGAAGATGATCGCGGCGGCGGCCATCACACCGCGTTCCACCCCGTCCGGCCCCATATGTTTGGCAAAGCCGAAGGGCATGAAGGGTTCGAGATTCTGCGCGTCGAAGGCGGGCAGGGCGTAGGCGACGAACAGGCTGAGCGTCACGATCTTGATGAGGACGAGGATGGTGTTGAGGCGGGCGCTTTCGCGCGTGCCGAACATCAGCAGGCCCGCGACCACCGCGATGATGAAGATGGCGGGCAGGTTGATGAAACCGCCCAGTTCCGGCCCTTGGGTCAGGGCGCTTGGAAAGCCCAAAGGTGTCAGTAGCGGCGCGGCATAGCCCGACCAGCCGACCGCCACGGTCGATACGACCAGACTATATTCCAGGATCAGCGACCATCCCACGATCCAGGCGATGCCTTCGCCCAGCACGACATAGGAGTAGCTGTAGGCGCTGCCCGCCGCCGGCATCATGGTGGAGAGTTCGGCATAGGCGAGTGCGGCGCAGGCGCAGATGGCGCCGGCAATGGCGAAGGAGAGCAGGACGGCGGGGCCGGCCCGGTCGGCGCCGACGCCGATCAGCGTCAGGATGCCGGTGCCCACGATCGCGCCGACGCCCAGCGCCAGCAGGTGCGGCCATGACAGGGTGCGCGCCATCTGATGGCCCGCGTCCTTCGGCGTCATCGCCTCCATCGGCTTGCGGCGTGTCCAACTCATGATTGTAGGCTCCCCTCTGTCTTTGCCTTAGCTTCGCATATTTCCCGCAAAAAGCGAAATAAAGTTACACTGCGTTGATCCTATCGGAAAGTGAAAGGAGGTGGCTGGTCCATGCCTTTCGGGGGGAGAGCAGCCTGCTTCAGATATCGTCCGTTCGCCCTGAGCCTGTCGAAGGATGTTGTGCGCGTCGTTGACCTTCGGTCGCCTGCGGCCCGACAGGCTCGGGACGAACGGAGGTTGGTAACGTGCAATGCTGTAGCAGGGAGTGGTGATGTAGGAGAGGGAGGCTTCAGTTGCCCGGTCATTATGGCCCGTCCATGCGCCCGCTTGCACTTCCTGCCTCTTTCCCGTAAAGGCGCGCCTGCAATCGGTCGGTCTCCGTCCGATACCCTGACGACTCCAGGATGCCCAAGAGGGGTATCGGATGGACGCTGGCCGGCGAGGTTTCGCCCGCCGGCGATTTTGTCGTTTGATGGGTAGGCAAGATTTTCCGGGCCTTTCGGCCCAAATGAGGTGGTGATGTTCGATTCGCTAAGCGATCGTCTCGGTGGGGTATTCGACAAGCTGCGTGGGCGCGGTGCGCTTACGGAGGACGATGTCCGCGCCGCGATGCGCGAGGTGCGAATCGCACTTCTCGAAGCCGACGTGGCGCTGCCGGTCGTGCGCCAGTTCGTGGATCAGGCCACCGAGAAGGCCGTGGGCAGTGATGTGCTGCGCTCGGTCACGCCCGGCCAGATGGTCGTCAAGATCGTTTCCGACACGCTGACCGAGACGCTGGGCTCCGAAACCAGCGACCTGATGATCGACGTCACCCCGCCCGCCGTCATCATGATGGTCGGTCTTCAGGGGTCGGGCAAGACGACCAGCACCGCGAAGATCGCCAAGCGGCTGAAGGAAAAAGAGCGCAAGAAGGTGCTGATGGCGTCGCTCGACGTCCAGCGCCCGGCCGCGCAGGAACAGCTGGCGGTGCTGGGTACGCAGACCGATGTCGCGACCCTGCCGATCATCGCGGGCCAGCAGCCGGTCGACATCGCCAAGCGCGCGTTGCAGGCGGCGAAGCTTCAGGGCTTCGACGTGGTGATGCTCGACACCGCCGGTCGTCTGCACGTCGATCAGGCGCTGATGGACGAGATGAAGGCGGTCGCCGACGTCGCAAATCCGGCGGAAATCCTGCTGGTGGTCGACTCGCTGACCGGCCAGGACGCCGTGAATGTGGCGACCAGCTTCACGGCGCAGGTGCCGCTGACCGGCGTCGTGCTGACCCGTATGGACGGCGATGCGCGCGGTGGTGCGGCGCTGTCGATGCGCGCCGTCACGGGCCGTCCGATCAAATTTGCGGGCACTGGCGAAAAGCTGGACGCGATCGAGCCTTTCCATCCGGCGCGTGTGGCGCAGCGCATTTTGGGCATGGGCGACGTCGTGTCGCTGGTCGAGCGTGCCGCCGAGACGATCGACGCGGAAGAGGCCGACAAGCTGGCCAAGAAGATGGCCAAGGGTCAGTTCGATATGAACGACCTGCGCAGCCAGTTGAACCAGATGCGGCGCATGGGTGGTCTGGGCGCGCTGGCGGGCATGCTGCCGGGCCTGAAGAAAGCGCAGGCGGCGATGGCCAATAGCGGCGCGAACGACAAGACGCTGCTCCATCTGGACGCGATGATCGGATCGATGACGCCCAAGGAGCGGGAAAAGCCCGCTTTGATCAACGCCAAGCGCAAGATCCGCATCGCCAAGGGCGCCGGCCGCACCGTGCAGGACGTCAACCGTCTCCTGAAAATGCATCAGGAAATGGAAACGGCGATGAAGAAGATCCGCAAGATGGGCGGCCTGAAAGGGCTGGCCAAGATGTTCACCGGTGGCGGTGGAATGGGCGGTCTGGGTGGCCTTGGCGGTCCTGACGGTGGCGCGGGTGGTCCGCCCGACCTGTCGGGGCTGGGCGGCCTTGGCGGACTGGGCGGCAATATGCCCAAGCTGCCGCCCGGCTTTCAGAATTTCATGAAGAAGTGAAGTAACCCGTCATCCCAGCGAAAGCTGGGGCTTCGCTTCCCGCCAAAGGGAAGAGAGGCGCCAGCTATCGCTGGGATGACGACCCCAAACAAAGCAGTTAGTTAGAAAGGTCTATTTCCATGGCAACCTCCATCCGTCTGTCGCGCGGCGGCTCCAAGAAGCGCCCCTATTACCGCATCGTCGTGGCCGATAGCCGCGCCCCGCGTGACGGCAAGTTCATCGAACGCATCGGCAGCTACAACCCCGTCCTGCCCAAGGGCGACGAAAAGCGCGTCGTGCTCGACACCGAGCGTGCGAAGCACTGGGTCGAAGCCGGCGCGCAGCCGACCGACCGCGTTGCCCGCTTCCTGGACGCCGCCGGCGTGAAGGAGCGCAAGGTGCGCAACAACCCGAACAAGGCTGAGCCGGGCCAGAAGGCCAAGGATCGCGCCGAAGATCGCGCTGCCAAGGCTGCCGAAGCCGCTGAAGCTGCCGAAGCCGCCAAGGCTGCTGCCGCCGAGGCCGCCGCTGCCCCGGCCGCTGAAGAAGCGCCTGCTGAAGAATCGGCTGAAGGCTGAGCATCTTGACCGACAAGCCCGTCACTCTCGCCGTCATCATCGGCGCGCATGGCGTGGCGGGCGAAGTCCGTCTGAAGCTCTTTGGCGAAGGGGTGGAAAGCCTCAAAAGCTACAAGGGCTTCGATGTGGCGGGGCGCATGCTGACGTTGAAGTCGCTGCGCCCCGGCTCCAATGGCGCGGTCGCCCGTTTCGCCGAGATTGGCGACCGGAGCGCGGCCGAGGCCATGCGCGGCACGGAACTGACCGTGCCCCGTTCCGCCCTGCCCGAACTGGGCGAGGGCGAATATTATCATGCCGACCTGATCGGCCTGTCCTGCACCTCCAGCACCGGCGAAGCGCTGGGTGAGATCGTCGCGGTCGAGAATTTCGGCGCGGGCGATATTATCGAGGTTCAGCGGCCCTCCGTAGGCGACAAGCCCGGCAAGCGCTTCATGGCGCCCATGCATGTCGTGACGCTGAGCGAGGACGGGGCCGTGATTGACGCGGCGTTCGCGGAATAGTATATACGCTCCGTATATACGGAGTCTGCGCCATGGGCGAAGAATATAAAGCCAAGGTCTTCAAGTCGGGCAACAGTCTGGCTTTGCGCCTGCCGCGTACATTGGGCCTGTCCGATGGGGAAGAGGTCATGGTCGTCCCGCATGATGACGGCAGTTTCTCCTTCTGGAAGCAAGATCGTTCGCGCGATATATTGATGGGGCTTTATGGCAGCATGTCTGCCGGCTTCATGGCCGATGGCCGGGGCGACATCAGCCAGGAGGGGCGTGACTGGAGCGACAATGGCGGTGCGACGGAGGCCGCATGACCGCGCCTGCCTATCTGCTCGATACCAATGTCTGCATCGACTTTCTGCTGGGACGCAGTGCGGTTCTGGCCGATCGCATGGCCGGGTCATTCGGTGCATTGACCGTTTCTGCCGTGACGGCCGGCGAATTGCGGGTGGGCAACCGATCGTCGAGCGAGCCGGGTGCAGACGGGCGACGGATCGACAGTTTCCTGTCCCTGCTGCGTGTCGCGCCTTTCGATGATGCGGCTACGCGCGTTTACGCCGAGGTTGTGCGGCAGGCAGGCGTTCGCCGAAACAGTTTCGATCGTCTGATCGGCGCCCATGCGCTTGCGCTGGCCATGGTGCTGGTGACGCGCAATCCAAAGGACTTTGTCGATATCCCCGGTTTGAAAATGGAGGACTGGACACGGTGACGCGACGCTTCTTTGCCTTGCTGCTGCTTCTGGCCGTTCTTCCCGCGACGGCCAAAGCGGCCGATGAAAAGAAGATCGCCGCCGCCATCCCCGAGATCGACAAGCTGTTTGCTGATTATCGGGTCGACAGTCATGCGCCGGGGCTGGTCTATGGCATCGTCGCCAATGGCCGCCTGATCCACGCCAAGGGGTTTGGCGTGCAGGATCTGGCGAAGAAGCGGCCGGTGACGGCTGACAGCCTGTTCCGCATCGCTTCCATGACCAAGGCGTTCACGGCGTTGTCGATCCTGAAACTGCGCGATGAAGGCAAATTGTCGCTCGACGATCTGGCTGAAACCTATGTGCCGGAAATGCGGGGATGGACCTATCCGACCAAGGATAGTCCGCATATTCGCATCCGTGATCTGCTGACCCATAGTGCGGGCTTTGTCGACGATAATCCCTGGGGCGACCGGCAGACGCCCTTGCCGCAGGAGGATTTCACGAAGATGCTGGCCGCTGGCGTGCCGTTCAGCACCGCGCCGGGCAGCCGCTATGAATATAGCAATTTCGGTTATGCGCTGCTGGGGCGGATCATCGCCAATGTTAGCGGCGCGCCCTATCGCCATTATGTGGAGTGCAGTCTGCTGGCGCCGCTGGGCATGACGTCGAGCGGTTATGCGGTCGGCGAGTGGCCGCTGGAGCGCAGGGCGCTGGGCTATCGCTGGGAAGAGGGGCGGTGGACGCCCGAACCGGACATGGCTGATGGCGCCTTTGGGGCGATGGGGGGATTGCAGACCAGCGCCAATGACTATGCGCGCTGGGTCGCCTTCCTGCTGTCGGCCTGGCCAGCGCGCGACGATGCGGATGGCGGGCCGGTGTCGCGGTCGGCGGTGCGGATGCTGGCGGAGGGGAGCAATTTCCTGACGGTCGCGGCGCGCAATGGCAAGAGCGGGGCGACGGCGTGCAAGCAGGCGGCGGCCTATGGCTTTGCGATGCGGATCGCGCAGGATTGCGATCTGGGCCTCACGCTGGCGCATGGCGGGGGCTATCCGGGCTATGGCAGCCATGTGATGCTGATGCCGGATTATGGCGTGGGCATCTTCGTCTTCACCAACCGCACCTATAATGGCGGCGCAGGGGCGGCCTGGGACGCGGCGGTGGCGTTGAAGCAGGCGGGCGCGCTGATCGCCCGGACCGTGCCGGTCACGCCGCTGCTGGCCGATGGCTATGCGGCGGCCGGGCGCATCTATGCGGCAGGCACGGTCGGCGTGGCGCGGGATCATCTGGCGATGAACTTCCTGATGGACGGCGATGTGGACAGTTGGGCGAAGAAGCTGGCGACGCTGAAGGGGGAGGTTGGTGCGTGTAAGACTGACGCGCCCGTCACGGCGACAGGCAATCTGTCCGGCAGCTTCACCTGGTCGTGCGAGAAGGGGCGGGTGGCCGGCACCATCCTGCTGGCGCCCACCACGACGGCGCAGATTCAGGAATTCAAGATCGCGATCAAGGCGCCCTGATCTGGACGCTGCGGCCCGTATCAATGATCTTTGATTTCCGCGATTTCTGATCGTCAGATGTTCCATCTGGCTGGAAATCGCTCTAAGCGCCGGTCATGCCCATCATTCCGCAAATCATGCTTGGCGCCTATCTGCTGTTCCTTGTCGCGGCAGGCTGGCGCCTGTGGACCGTGACATGGTCCATGCGGATCAAGGCTGTGACCGCGCTGGCGCTGGTCCTGCCTATGCCGTTGCTGTTCATCCTGCCGGCGATGCAGCATCGGGGCGATCCCTGGTCCGATCTGTTGCTGCAACTGGGGCTGACCCTGCTGGTTTGCGGCATCATCTGCGTGGCGGGTGGCTTTTCGGCGGCGCGACTGCGCGCGCGGCGGCGCAAATGAGCTTCACGGCGCAAATCCTGACCCTCTATCCGGAGATGTTCCCGGGGCCGCTGGGCGTGTCGCTGGCCGGGCGGGCGCTGGCAGATGGCAAATGGACCTGCGACCCGATCCATATTCGCGATTTCGCGGCTGACCGGCATCGCACCGTGGACGATACGCCCGCGGGCGGCGGCGCGGGCATGGTGCTGCGCGCGGACATATTGGCGCAGGCAGTCGACCATGCGCTGGACAAGCGGCCCGATCTGCCGGTGCTGGCGATGACGCCGCGCGGCAAGCCGATCACGCAAGGCCGCGTGCGCGAACTGGCGATGGGGCCGGGCGCGACCATCTTGTGCGGCCGGTTCGAGGGGTTTGACGAGCGAATCTTCGACGCGCGCCCGATCGAGCAGGTCAGCATGGGCGACATCATATTGTCGGGCGGGGAAATGGCGGCTTTGCTGCTGCTCGATGCTTGTGTTCGCCTGCTTCCCGGTGTAATGGGCGCGGCTTCCAGCGGAGTCGAAGAGTCCTTTGAAACGGGGCTGCTCGAATATCCGCATTATACCCGCCCGGTGGAATGGGAGGGTCGTGCGATCCCGCAAGTGTTGCGATCGGGGGATCATGCGAAGATCGCCGCCTGGCGGAAACACCAGGCGGAGGCAGATACACGGCTAAGGCGGCCGGACCTTTGGGAACGTCATATCGGCGTTCGGGACCGTTCGCCCTCTGGTGCGCAGCAAAAGACCAAGGACTGACGTTACATGAACATCATCCAGCAGATCGAGGCGGAAAGCATTGCCGCCCTCGCCAAGGATATCCCCGATTTTCGTCCCGGCGACACCCTGCGCGTCGGCGTGAAGGTCATCGAAGGCGAGCGCAGCCGCGTTCAGAACTATGAAGGCGTGTGCATCGCCCGTTCGAACAAGGGCATGGGTTCCAACTTCACCGTGCGCAAGATTTCGTTCGGCGAAGGCGTGGAGCGTGTGTTTCCGCTCTATTCGCCCAACCTCGATTCGATCACTGTCGTCCGTCGTGGCGTCGTGCGTCGTGCGAAGCTCTACTATCTGCGCGGCCGCACCGGCAAGCGCGCCCGTATTGCCGAGCGCCGCGACAACCGCGAGGGCTGATAGCAAGGGGGTTAACTGCACAAAGGTGAGCGGTTAACGACGCTTCTTGACAGTTGTAAAAAAGATACAGGCGGCGACCTCCAGGGTCGCCGCCTTTTTCGTTATGTTACAAGGATTTGACAAAGTTTGACGGTTGTCCGGCTTTGCCCCGTGCGAAAGATTTTGCGCTGCGGCAAAAAGGGCCATTTTGTTGATGGTGGATTTATGTCAGCCTTCCGTTTCCAATTGTTACAGATTGTAGTTGCGCTGAAACTTTCAGTTTCGGCTGGGGGATTTTGCAGCTCGAACAATTTAATAATAAAATAGGATGGGGATGACGAAAAAGGCCTCTGTAAAAGAGCAAAAAGGGGGCTTTTTGATGAAGTATAAGGGTCTGATTTCGCGCAGCGCCATTGCTGTTTCTCTTCTCTATACTGCACCTGTTCTTGCGCAGGATGCGCCGCCGCAGGCCGCAGCCGCCGAACCGGGCCAGACCATCATCGTGACCGGCACGCGCCGTACCGATCGCACCGTGGCGGAATCGCCCACGCCGATCGACGTCTATTCGGGCGTTGAACTGCAAAAGCAGGGCACGGCCGACATGAACCAGGTGATCCAGAACCTCGTTCCTTCCTTCTCGGTCGCGCGCTACGCCATAGGCGACGGCTCGTCCTTCGTCCGTCCCCCCAACCTGCGCGGCCTGGCGCCTGACCAGACGCTGGTCCTGATAAACGGCAAGCGGATGCACCGTTCCGCCCTGGTGCAGATCGGCGCCAACGCCCAATCGGCTGGCGCCCATTCCGCCGATCTGGCGCAGGTGCCCGCGATTGCGGTCCGTGCGGTTGAAGTGCTGCGCGACGGCGCTTCGGCGCAATATGGGTCGGACGCGATCGCCGGGGTCATCAACATGACCTTGCGCGATGATACGGACGGCATTTCGGGCTATGCCCGCTATGGCCAATATTATCGGGGCGATGGCGAAGATTATCAGCTCGCCCTGAACGGCGGCTTCAAACTGGGCGACAGCGGCTTCATCAACATCAGCGGCGAATATGTGAATGCGGGCAAGACCAGCCGTGGCGTGACGCGCGCGGGCGCCCATCTGCTGGCGCAGGAGCAGCCGACCATCGGCGTGCCCAAGCTGGCGCAGCGCTACGGCAATCCGAAGATGGAATCCTACCGCTTCTTCGTCAATGGCGGGTTCGATCTGGGTGACGACAGCAGCATCTACTTCTTCGGCAATTATGGTCACAGCTTCCAGGAGGAAAGTTTCAACTATCGCCAGTCGGTCGACACCTCCGGTGTCGATATCGAAGGCAACAGCTTCGGCAAGAACGGCATTTTCAACGATTATTTCACCGATTTCGACAATACGCGGCCGGGCATCCAGACAGGCGCTGCGGGCGGTAACGTCTATGCGCCCAACGATTATGAAGTCACGACGCGCGACTATACCAAGGTTGCGACCTGTTCCGACCCGCTGGTCCAGAACTGGAGCTGCGTCTATCCCGGCGGTTTCACGCCGATCTTTTTCGGCAAGATCGACGATATTTCCGGCACGGTCGGTTACAAGGGCAAATTGGGTTTCGGCCTGAACTACGACATTTCGGGCAGCTATGGCCAATCGACGCTGCGTTACACGATGAACGGCACGATGAACCCGTCGCTGGGTATCACGTCCCCCACCGAATTCTATCTGGGCAAGCTGGAACAGCGCGAAACGCTGGTCAACGCGGACTTCAGCTATCCTTGGGAAGTCGGTTTTGCCAGTCCCGTCACCATCGCCTTTGGCGGGCAGTATTTCCGCGAATCCTATGAACTGGGCCTGGGCGACGCGGCTTCCTATGCGATCGGACAATATACCGGCAACCTTGTCTTCCATCAGGACGGCACGCCCGTATTGAATGCGGACGGGTCGCAACTTTCGGTCACCTTGCCGGTCGGCGCCAACGGGTTCCCCGGTTACGGACCTGCCATTGCCGGCGAAAGCAGCCGCAATTCAAAGGGGCTGTATATCGACATCGAAGGGGACGTCACCGAACAGCTCTCCTTCGGTATCGCTGGCCGTTATGAGCATCTGTCCGACTTCGGCAATTCCACCACCGGTAAATTCTCGGCCCGCTATGCCGTCGTTCCCGATATCGTCGCCCTGCGCGGCACGGTGGCGACGGGCTTCCGCGCGCCGACACCGGGCCAGGTCAACAGCAGCAGCATCGCGACCGGCTTCAACCCCGGCAATCCCAACGCGATCGAATCCATGACTTTGCCGGTCACCAGCCCGGTCGCGGCTTTCCTGGGCGCGACGCCATTGAAGCCCGAAGAATCGGTCAGCTTCTCGCTCGGCACCGTGTTCACGCCAGCACCCGGTTTTACGCTGTCGATCGACTATTATAACATCAAGGTGAAGGACCGGATCGGCACGTCCGGCACCTTTGAAATCACCGACGCGCAGCGGCCCACGCTCCAGTCGCTGGGGCTGGCCAACTATGCCACCGTCAACGAAGTGCAGTTCCTGACCAATGCCTTCGACACGCGGACGCAGGGTGTCGATGTCGTCGGCAGCTATCGCTTTGCGACGGACACGATGGGCAGTTTCAACACGACGCTGGCGTTCAATTATAACAAGACCAAGGTCATCGCCCGCGATCCCGACATCGTGTCCGATGTCCGCGTCGCTCAGCTGGAAAAGACCCTGCCCAAGACCCGTGTCATCCTGACCGAGAATTGGAACAGCGGCCCCTTCTCGGTGCTCGCGCGCATGAATTGGTATGGCAAATATACCCAGACCGATGACGGCCCGGTGTCGCAGACCTTCGGCAGCGAGTTCGTGTTCGACTTTGAAACCAGCTATGAGGTGAACGACAATTTCACGTTGAGCGTGGGCGTGCAGAACCTCTTCAGCAATTATCCCGACAAATATTCCAACACCAAGGGAACGTTGGGTCCGGTCTATGGGTCCACCGGCGGTCGCTTCACGGGCGATATCTATCCCGACGTGTCGCCCTTCGGCTTCAACGGCGGCTTCTGGTATGGGAAGGTCGGCTTCAAGTTCTGATCTTTTCCTAACA
Organism: Sphingobium sp. YR768; assembly: GCF_900111125.1. Taxonomy (GTDB): domain Bacteria; phylum Pseudomonadota; class Alphaproteobacteria; order Sphingomonadales; family Sphingomonadaceae; genus Sphingobium. The sequence continues at coordinate 407,750 of NZ_FOGE01000003.1, read as the reverse complement.
AAAACACTGACGGCCGGTCCCTTGCAGGATCGGCCGTTTTCGTTGCAGGACAAATTTTATGACCCTGACCCATCGTCTTGCCACCCTGTCTGACGAAGCGGCCCTGTCCGCCGTCATGACGCTCGCCATCGACCGGCTGCAATCCAGCTATCTGAGCGACGAACAGGTGAAGGCCAGCCATGCCTTCATGGGGCTGGACAGCCGTCTGATTGCCGATGGCACCTATTTCGTCATTCAGGATGGCGATGCGATCGCCGGATGTGGCGGCTGGAGCCGGCGGGCTACGGCCTATGGCGGCAATCACAGCGCCGGGCGGGACGACCGGCTGCTCGATCCGGCGAGCGAGCCGGCGCGGGTGCGGGCGATGTATACCCATCCCGACCATGTCCGGAAGGGCGTGGGCACGCTGATCCTCTCGCTCTGCGAAGCGGCGGCGAGGGCGGAAGGCTTTGCCGCGCTCGAACTGTCGGGCACGATGGCGGGGGTGCCGCTCTACCGCAGCTTCGGGTTCGAAGGCGTGCGCGACTTTGAGGATCAGGGCGTGCCGATGCTGCTGATGCGCAAGATCATCGGATAGCGCCGCAGGCTCACAGAAATCTCGGCGTCCTCTGCGCCTCTGCGCGCAAATCCGGTTCGCGCAGAGGCGCAGAGGATGCCGAGAAGAAAAGCTTCAGGCCTTGCGGCTGGTCCACCACAGGCCGGCGAGGCTGATAAGCGCGGCGGCCGACATATAGAGGCCGACGAGGCCCACGCCCTGTACGCCGATCAGCCAGGTGGCGACGATCGGCGCCAGCGCGCCGCCCACGATCCCGCCCAGATTGAAGGCGAAGGACGCGCCGGTATAGCGCAACTGGATCGGGAAGAGCGCAGGCAGATAGGCGCCGAGCGGCCCGTAGATGAAGCCCATGACGAACAAGGCGAGACTGAGCGCGACGAAGATCGGCAGCAGCGCCGCCGTGCCGATCAGCGGGCCGAAGACGAGGCCCATCAGCACGGTGCCGACGCAGCCCCATGCCAGCGCATTGGTGGGCGTGGTCCGATCCGACCACCAGCCGGCCAGGACGATGCTGAGCGCCATGAACAGGATCGCGCCAAGCTGGATGGCGAGGAAGATTTCGCGGTCGATCTTGAGCGCGGTGGTGCCATAGCCGAGCGCAAAGGCGGTCGCGATATAATAGACGGCGAAACAGGCGGCGCAGGCGAAGGTGCCCGCGATCGCCGCGCCCAGATGCGAGGACAGGAGCGTCGCCAGCGGCACGGCGGGTGGCGGCGTTTCCTTCTGCGCGGCGGCGAATTCGGGCGTTTCGGTGAGTTTCAGGCGGACCCACAGGCCCAGGATTACCAGCACCGCGCTGCCAATGAAGGGCAGGCGCCAGCCCCATTCGAAAAAGGCTTCGTCGGTCAGGAAGGCGCCCAGGATCAGGAACAGGCCGTTGGCGGCGATGAAGCCGACCGGCGCGCCAAGCTGCGGGAACATGCCGAAGCGCGCGCGCCAGCCGGGCGGGGCGTTCTCCACCGCCAGCAGCGCCGCGCCGCCCCATTCGCCGCCAAGGCCGAAGCCCTGACCGAAACGCAGCAGGCACAGGATGGCCGGCGCCCAATAGCCGATCATCTGATAGGTGGGCAGGAAGCCGATCAGCAGCGTGCAGCCGCCCATCAGCATCAGCGAGGCGACCAGCGTCGCTTTGCGCCCGATGCGGTCGCCATAATGGCCGAACACCGCCGCGCCGACCGGGCGCGCGAAGAAGGCGAGGGCGAGGCTGCCATAGGAAGCCATCAACTGCGCCGTGGGCGAGGAGGCGGGGAAGAAGAGGAAGGGGAAGATCAGGCTGGCGGCGGTGGCATAGATATAGAAGTCGTAAAATTCGACCGCCGTGCCGATCAGGCTGGCCGCGAGCACGCGCTTGTGCCGCCACATTTCGCCCATGCCGCTGGTTTGTGTCATCTCGCCTTGCCCCCGTCTTTCCCGCATTCTGTTCCGCCGACTGGTTCCCCGGCGGAGGCCGGGGTCCAGATCGAAGCGTGGAACTGGACCCCGGCCTTCGCCGGGGAACGCAATCTTATCCGCGCCGCCGCTTCTGATTCAGCAATTCATAGGCCATGACGGCGGTCGCCACCGCGGCGTTCAGGCTGTCGGCCTTGCCCAGCATCGGCATCTTCACCAGCTGGTCGCATTCGGCTTCATAGGATTCGGGCAGGCCCTGCGCTTCATTGCCGACCAGCAGGAAGCTGGGGCTGGCATAGCGCGGTTCCTGATAATCCTGTGTCGCTTTCAGGCTGGTGCCGATCAGTTCGCCCGGCCCTTCGCGCAGCCAGTGCATGAATTCGCCCCAGCGCGCCTGCGTGATCGACTGGGTGAAGAGCGCGCCCATGGAGGCGCGCACCGATTCGACCGAGAAGGGGTCGACGCAATCGTCGATCAGGATCAGGCCGCCCGCGCCCACGGCATCGCCGGTGCGCAGGATCGTGCCGAGATTGCCGGGATCGCGCAGCGATTGCGCTACGATCCAGATATCGGCCTTGCTGCGGTCGAGCTTGGCCAGCGGGGTCAGCCGGTCGCGATAGACGCCGACGACCGCCTGCGCATTATCCTTGCCGCTGATCTTGCTCAGGATGTCGGGGGTGGTTTCGATCACGTCGCCGCCATCGGCCTCGATCGCGTCGATCAGGTCCAGCGCCAGCGGATGCGTCGACCCGGCGTGGAACAGCATTTCGGGCAGGACGCCCTCTTCGCGCGCTTCGGTGAGGATGCGCAGCCCTTCGGCGAGAAACAGCCCTTCGGCCTTGCGATATTTCTTTTCCCGCAGCGATCGGACGCGCTTCACCAGCGGGTTGGAAAATCCGGTGATTTCGCGTGCCACTATGTCTGCTGGTCCCAAAGAGCGCAAGGAAGCGGCCTCTCTACCGGGCGAATCGGGAAAAGGACAGGGGAAAGCCGTTGAGGATCGTTCGGCGATGGATTTGGATCCTAAATTTTGCGAAGACATGGATATGGACACCCCACCGCCCCCGCTGAATGTCTCGCCCAAAATCGAGGATGGCTTCTTTCTTGGCGTCGTGCTGGTCGTATCGATCGCCTTCGCCATGGTCATCGAGCCGTTCTTCGCGGCCGTGCTGTGGGGTGTGATCGCGGCGATCGTGTTCGCGCCGCTCAACCGGCAGATATTGTCGGCGATGCCCCGACACCGGAACGGCGCGGCGCTGATCACTCTGTTCCTGATATTGGCGGTGGTGATCGTCCCGGCCTTCGTGCTGGGTGGCGCGCTGTTGCAGGAAGCGGCCTATTTCTATGGCAAGATCCAGTCGGGGGAGATCAACTTCGTCCGGTTGTTTTCCGAAACGGTCGCCAGCATGCCGGACTGGCTGCGCCCCTATCTGCGGCGACTGGGCTTAGGCAATTTCTATGCGGCGCAGGAACTGGTGACGAAGGGCGTGACCAGCAGTTTCCGCACGCTGGCGGCGCAGGCTTTCCAGATCGGGCAGAGCGCTTTCAGCTTCATGGTGGGGCTGGGCGTGATGCTCTACCTCACCTATTTCCTGCTGCGCGATGGCGAGGCGCTGTCGCAGCGTATCGCCGCCGCCGCGCCGCTTCGGCCGGGCCAGCGGCAGGCGCTGATCGAGCAATTCGTCATCGTCATCCGCGCGACGATCAAGGGCAGCATCGTCGTCGCCATCGTGCAGGGGCTGATCGGCGGTCTGGTCTTCTGGGGGCTGGGCATTCAGGGCGCCTTGCTGTGGGGCGTGCTGATGGGCGCTTTCTCCCTGCTGCCGGCGGTGGGGACGGGCCTGATCTGGGTGCCGGTCGCCATCTATCTGTTCGCGACCGGGGCGATCTGGAAAGCGATCATATTGGTGGCGTGCGGCGTGCTGGTGATCGGCATGGTCGACAATGTGCTGCGCCCGATACTGGTCGGCCGCGACACGCGCATCCCCGACTATGTGGTGCTGATCTCCACGCTGGGCGGAATCGAGCTGTTCGGTTTCAACGGCATCATCATCGGCCCGGTGATCGCGGCTTTGTTCATCGCGACCTGGAATATCTTCACCAAAATGCGGCGCGCAGATGTGGGTGTCACAGACGCGCCAGATCTTCCGGCCGGTTGATATTGGGCAGGATCAGGCCGGGCATGTCCACCGTCCGCGCGCCGATCCGGTCCAGCCAGCCATAGATGGACCGGCTATTTTCTTCATTCAGGTGCGCGTCCAGTTCGAACGCCAGAGTTGCAGGCCACCAGCCGAGCAGTTGCTGGCCTTTCAGAATTGCGGGTCGATCGCCGATCAGGGCGGCGGGCAGCATGTCGGGATAGAGCGGCATGTCGCAGCCGGTGGTCAGCACGCCGACAAAGCCATGGCTGAGCGCATGGTGCAGCGCTGCATTGAGGCCGCCCAATGGTCCCATGTCGGGATAAGGCCGGTCGGCAAGGCCATCCGCCCGGCCGCAGATCACCAGTTCGGCGACATGGGGGGCGAGGCTGGCGCTGGCATGATCGAGCAAAGTTTTGCCGTTCAGCAGGGCCATCGCCTTGTCGCTGCCAAAGCGGCTGGAGCGTCCACCCGCGAGCACCGCGCCCAATATCGGTCCGTTGCGCATCTGTGCCTCCTTGATAGCTCTCCTCTATAAAGAGGATGCCAACTGCCTTATAGCAGATGTCATGCAGACCCGCCTTGTCGAATATTTTCTGGCGCTGGAGCGCGAAGGCCATTTTGCGCGCGCCGCCGCGCATTGCAATGTGTCGCAACCGACGCTGTCGGCTGGCATCGCCACGCTGGAGGCGCAGCTGGGCAAAAGGCTGATCCGGCGCGACCGCAAATATGCCGGGCTGACGGCGGAGGGGGAGGCGATCCTGCCCTGGGCGCGGCAACTGGTAGCGGCGGCCGAAGCGCTGGGGCAGGCGGCGGAAACGGCGCGGGGGCCGTTGAAGGGAGAATTGCGGCTGGGGGCTATTCCGGCGGCGATGCCCGCGATCGGCTGTCTGGCCGAAGCGATGCTGGCGCGCTATCCGGGGCTGAATATCTCGGTACGGGCGCTGACATCGCGGCAGATCGAGCGGGAGCTGGCGGCGTTCGAACTGGATGCGGGGCTGACCTATCTGGATTTCGAGCCGCCTGCCCATGCGCTGTCGGTGCCGCTCTATGTCGAGCGGACGATGCTGGTCAGTGCGTTGGGGGGCGTGGCGGTTCCCGATGTGATCGACTGGGCCGTTCTGGCGCGGCTGCCGCTGTGCCTGCTGCATCAGGGGATGCAGAACCGGCGGATTCTCGACGCGCGACTGGCCGAACGCGGGCTGGTGCTGCGGCCGCTGGTGACGGCGGATAGCTATGTCGCGCTGCTGGGACTGGTGCAGCAGGGGCGGCTCTGTTCGATCATCCCGGATAGCCATGCGACCTTGCTCGATGGGCTGAACTGGGCGCGGATACACGCCATGCCGGACACGGAGGAAGGCAGCCGCGTGGGGGTGATCGTGTCGGACAGCGCGCCGATGGGGCCGTTGGCGCAGGCAGTGCTGGCGGTGGCGCGATCGCTGCGCCTGCCGCCGGGCTTTCGGACCTCTTGATAGAGTTTTCCTATCAGCCATTACGGGCTTCGATTTGACGCTGATCCGGCGCGCGCGCAGGATCATGCGCAAAATCAGCCGCAAAAGGCAGGCCAGAAGGCAGGGTAGAGATGGAAGATTTTGTCACGGAGTGGACCGCGCGCCATGGCGCGACGCGCGACCGGCTGTTGCCGTTGCTCCACGCGATGCTGGAAGAGGCAGGCTATATCGACGATGCGCTGGTCCCGGCGATCGCGCGGGCGCTGAACCTCAGCCGGGCCGATGTGCATGGCGTCATCACCTTCTACCATGATTTCAGGCGCACCGCGCCGGGGCGTCATGTGGTGAAGCTGTGCCGTGCGGAAAGTTGTCAGGCGCGGGGCGGCGCGGCGATCGAGGCGGCGGCGGCCAAGCGGCTGGGCGTGGCGATGGGCGAGGTGCGGGCCGACGGGCAGGTGGCGCTGGAGCCGGTCTATTGTCTGGGCCTGTGTGCGATCGGCCCCAATGCGCTGGTCGACGGGCGGCCGGTGGGGCGGATCGACGCGGCGGTGCTGGAGCGGATCGCGCTGGAGGTGGCGGCATGAGCCGGGTCTTTGTCAGCCGCGACATGGCATCGGTGGCGCTGGGCGCGGACGATGTGGCGCGCGCCTTTGCCGCGGCCGGGTGCCAGGTGGTGCGCACCGGATCGCGCGGGCTGTTCAACATCGAGCCTCTGGTCGAGGTGGAGACGGAGGAAGGGCGGATCGGCTTCGGGCCGGTCGGGCCGGCTGATGTGGCGGCGGTGCTGGATGGCAGCCATGCGAACCGGCTGGGCCGGATCGAGGATCTGCCCTTCTTTGCGGGGCAGCAGCGGTTCACCTTTGCCCGTTGCGGCATCATCGATCCGGTCGACCTGAATGATTATGCGGCGCATGGCGGCTGGCTGGGGCTGGAAAAGGCGCGGGCGCTGGCACCGCAACAGGTGGTCGATGCGGTCAAGGCATCGGGCCTGCGCGGGCGCGGCGGGGCGGGCTTTCCCACCGGGATCAAATGGCAGACCGTGCTGGATGCGCCCGCTGGCGACAAGTTCATCGTCTGCAACGCCGACGAGGGCGACAGTGGCACCTTTGCCGACCGAATGCTGATGGAGGGCGATCCCTATTGCCTGATCGAAGGCATGGCGATCGCCGCCCATGCGGTCGGCGCGGGCCATGGCTATATCTATATCCGGTCCGAATATCCCTTCTGCGTCGCGACGATGCGCGCGGCGATCGAGGCGTCGGCGCATCTGGTCGCGCCGTTCGTGCTGGAGGTGCGCGAGGGCGCGGGCGCCTATGTCTGCGGCGAGGAGACGGCGCTGCTCGATTCGATCGAGGGCAAGCGCGGGCAAGTGCGGGCCAAGCCGCCTTTGCCGGCCTTGCAGGGGCTGTTCGGCCGGCCGACCGTCATCAACAATGTGCTGTCGCTGGCGGCCGTGCCATTCATTTTGAGCGAAGGCGCGGAGGCTTATGCGGCGGTGGGCTTCGGCCGGTCGCGCGGGACGATGCCGGTGCAACTGGCGGGCAATGTGCGGCATGGCGGGCTGTACGAGATCGGTTTCGGCATCACGCTGGGCGAACTGGTGAACGAGATTGGCGGCGGTACGGCGAGCGGGCGACCGGTGCGCGCGGTGCAGGTGGGCGGGCCGCTGGGCGCCTATTTCCCGCCGAGCATGTTCCATCTGCCGTTCGACTATGAGGCGTTCGCGCAGGCGGGCGGGCTGATTGGTCATGCCGGGATTACCGTGTTCGACGACAGTGTCGACATGGCGCATATGGCGCGCTTCGCGATGGAATTCTGTGCGGCGGAAAGTTGCGGCAAATGCACGCCGTGCCGGATCGGATCGACGCGCGGGGTGGAGATCATGGATCGGATTATAGCGGAGAGGGACATTACAGCACCCGTTCGCCCTGAGCCTGTCGAAGGGCGCGCGCGTGCTTCGACAAGCTCAGCACGAACGGAGGGGGGATATTTAGGTAAGGCCCTCTATTCCCGCGCGCCGGATCGGATCGATGTTTCGATCGAAGCGCAGACCAATCTGCTGCGCGATCTGGCCGATACGATGAAATATGGCTCGCTCTGTGCGCTGGGGGGCTTCACGCCCTATCCGGTGCTGAGCGCGCTCGACCATTTTCCCGAGGATTTCGGCGCATCTGCGCCCGTAAAGGAGGCCGCGGAATGAGCTTTTCCCGCGAAACCGACCATGGCACGCCGCCCGTGCTGGCGACCGGCAAGAGCGTCACCCTGACCATCGATGGGCAGAGCGTGACCTTGCCCGAAGGCACCAGCATCATGCGCGCGGCGTCTCTGCTGGGCGGCTCCATCCCCAAATTATGCGCAACCGACAATGTCGAGAGTTTCGGTTCCTGTCGTCTTTGTCTGGTCGAGGTGGAGGGGCGCAACGGCTATCCCGCGTCCTGCACGACGCCCGTTGCCGAGGGCATGGTGGTGCGCACCCAGACCGACCGGCTGAAGCAGTTGCGGCGCGGGGTGATGGAACTCTATATTTCCGATCATCCACTCGATTGCCTGACCTGCGGCGCCAATGGCGACTGCGAATTGCAGGATCAGGCGGGCGCGGTGGGCCTGCGCGATGTGCGCTATGGCTATGATGGCGCGACCAATATGGGGCAGGCGAAGGACCAGTCGAACCCCTATTTCGATTTCGATCCCAGCAAGTGCATCGTCTGTTCGCGCTGCGTGCGGGCGTGCGAGGAAGTGCAGGGCACGTTCGCGCTGACGATCGAGAATAAGGGGTTTGAATCCAAGGTTTCGCCGTCGCAGGGCGAGGATTTTCTGGGGTCCGAATGCGTGTCCTGCGGGGCGTGCGTGCAGGCCTGCCCGACCGCGTCCCTCATCGAGAAGAAGGTGGTGGAAAGCGGCACGCCGGACCGGGCCGTCGTCACCACCTGCGCCTATTGCGGGGTCGGCTGCACCTTCCGCGCGGAAATGCGGGGGGAGGAACTGGTGCGGATGGTGCCGTGGAAGGACGGCAAGGCCAATCGCGGCCATAGCTGCGTCAAGGGCCGCTTCGCCTGGGGCTATGCCCAGCATCAGGACCGGATCCTGAACCCCATGATCCGCGCATCGGTGGACCAGCCCTGGCGCGAAGTGTCGTGGGAGGAGGCGATCGCCCATACCGCCAGCGAGTTCCGGCGGATACAGGCGAAATATGGCACCCGCTCGATCGGTGGCATTACCTCCAGCCGCTGCACCAATGAGGAAACCTTCCTCGTCCAGAAGCTGATCCGGCAGGGGTTCGGCAATAATAATGTCGATACCTGCGCGCGCGTCTGCCACTCGCCGACCGGCTATGGCCTGAGCCAGACTTTCGGCACGTCGGCGGGGACGCAGGATTTCGACAGCGTGATGCAGGCGGACGTCATCCTCGTCATCGGCGCCAATCCGACCGATGGGCATCCGGTGTTCGCCAGTCGCATGAAGAAACGGCTGCGGCAGGGGGCGAAGCTGATCGTCATCGATCCGCGCCGCACCGATCTGGTGCAATCGCCGCACATCGCGGCGGAACATCATCTCCCCTTACGGCCCGGCACCAATGTCGCGATGCTGACCGCGATCGCCCATGTGGTCGTGACCGAGAAGCTGTATGACGAAGCCTTCATCCGCGAACGGTGCGACTGGGACGAGTTCATGGACTGGGCGGAGTTCGTATCGGAAGCGGCGCGTTCGCCCGAGGCGATCGCGCCGCTGACGGGCGTGAAGGCGGATGATGTGCGGGCGGCCGCGCGGCTCTATGCCACCGGGGGCAATGGCGCGATCTATTATGGGCTGGGCGTCACCGAACATTCGCAAGGGTCATCGACCGTCATGTCGATCGCCAATCTTGCCATGGCGACGGGCAATGTCGGGCGCGAGGGCGTAGGCGTGAACCCGCTGCGGGGGCAGAATAATGTGCAGGGCGCCTGCGACATGGGCAGCTTCCCGCATGAGTTTAGCGGTTATCGCCATGTGTCGGATGATGCCACGCGCAGCCTGTTCGAACGGACATGGGGCGTTGCGCTGGATGCCGAGCCGGGCCTGCGCATCCCCAATATGCTGGACGCCGCGACCGACGGCACGTTCAAGGGGCTGTTCGTGCAGGGTGAGGATATCCTCCAGTCCGACCCCAATACCCATCATGTCGCGGCGGGGCTGGCGGCGATGGAATGCGTGGTGGTGCAGGATCTGTTCCTCAATGAAACCGCCAATTATGCCCATATCTTCCTGCCCGGATCGACCTTCCTGGAGAAGGACGGCACCTTCACCAATGCCGAACGGCGCATCCAGCGGGTGCGCAAGGTGATGGCGCCGCTCAACGGTTATGCCGACTGGGAGATCGTGCAACTGGTGGCGAACGCCATGGGGCTGGCCTGGACCTACGATCACCCCTCGCAGATCATGGACGAGATTGCGGCGCTGACCCCGACCTTTGCGGGCGTCAGCTATGATCGGCTGGAGGCGGAAGGATCGCTGCAATGGCCGGCCAATGACGCTGCGCCGGACGGCACGCCGACGATGCACCGGGACGGCTTCGTGCGGGGGAAGGGCAAGTTCGTCGTCACCGACTATGTGCCGACCGATGAGAAGACCGGGCCGCGCTTCCCGCTGCTGCTGACCACCGGGCGCATTTTGAGCCACTATAATGTTGGCGCGCAGACGCGGCGGACGGCCAACACCGCCTGGCATCCGGAGGACCGGCTGGAGATGCATCCCAGCGATGCGGACAATCGCGGCCTGAAGGATGGCGACTGGGTGACGCTGCGCAGCCGGGCAGGGGAGACGACGTTGCGCGCGCTGATCACGGAACGGGTGGCGCCCGGCGTGGTCTATACGACCTTCCATCACCCGGAGACGCAGGCCAATGTCATCACCACCGACTATTCGGACTGGGCCACCAATTGCCCGGAATATAAGGTGACTGCGGTGCAGGTGATGGCCAGCAACGGGCCGAGCGACTGGCAGCAGGATTATGCCGAGCAGGCTCGCAACAGCCGCCGCATTGCGCCACTGGAAGCGGCGGAATAGGATCGGCCCCATGAGCGATGACACCCATGTCATGTCCACGACCGATCGGCTGGTCTATATGGCGCACCAGATCGCCCGCAACATGGCGATGATGGGCGAGGCGAAGGCAACGGAAGCGCTCGCCGAACATCTGACCCGCTTCTGGGACCCGCGGATGAAGGCGCAGATCATCGCCATCGCGCAGGATCAGCCCGAACGGCTCTCGCCGGTGGTGACCGCTGCCGTGGCCCGGATGGCGCAGGGGCGGCCAGCGCCGCAGGTCGATGCAGCGCAGTTCAATCGCGTAGACGAGGCTGGCCATTGCGACGCCGGATGAGTGCTTGCCGCTGATGGACGGGGAGAGCCTGAGCAGCCTGTCCTTCGACCGGCTGACGCCCGATGGCGGGACGGAAGCGATCACCCGGGCGCTGGCGGAGGAAGTGCCGGTCGCGATCGAATATAATGGCGCGGGCTATGCCGTGCTGATGGCGACGCCGACCGATATCGAGGATCTGGTGCAGGGGTTCAGCCTGGCCGAACGGCTGGTGACGCGCGCGGATGCATTGCTGGACGTCGATGTGCATCGGACCGACAGCGGCGTCATCGCGCGCGCGACATTGCCGCCGCACCGGACCGAGGGCCTTCTGGACCGGGTGCGGCATCGGGCGTCGGACAGCAGTTGTGGCCTGTGCGGCATCGAAAATCTGGAGCAGGCGATCCGGCCGCTGCCGCAAGTCACGACGACATCGCTGGCGGACCGCGCGGCGATCTTCCGCGCGCTGGAGGCTTTGCGCGATCATCAGCCGTTGAACGCGGCCACCGGCGCCGCCCATGCCGCTGCGCTGGTCGGCGCGGACGGCGCGATCCGGCTGGTGCGCGAGGATGTCGGGCGGCACAACGCCTTCGACAAGCTGATCGGCGCGATGGCGCGGCAGGGCATGGATTGGGATGGCGGCTTCGCGCTGCTGTCCTCACGCTGTTCCTATGAACTGGTGGAGAAGGCGACGCTGGCAGATTGCCCGCTGCTCGTCACCATTTCCGCGCCGACCCGGCTGGCGACGGAACGGGCGGCGGCGGCGGGATTGCCGCTGGTCGCGCTCGCCCGATCGGACGCGCTGTTGCTGCGGGGCAACGCTGTGGCGCTTTAATCGCGGCCTGCTTGGATTCGCCCCGGCTTTCCCTTACAGGGCCGCGCGTGGGGAGGGGCTGTTCTTTCCCTGCAAACAGATCGCGCCGGTGCCCGAAAGGGCTGAAAACGGGAATGCGGTGCGGGTGCGTGAGCGCCCAATTCCGTGGCTGTCCCTGCAACTGTAAGCGGATAGCGCGATGCATGGGGTCGAAAGACCGGCCACTGGAGTTATCCGGGAAGGCTGATGCATCGTGCAACGACCCGCGAGCCAGGAGACCTGCCGGCGCTTGGTCGCTCTGCTTTGGTCCAGGGGATGGCCGGGGCACGGTGGGTTTTCCGTCGAGCGACGCCGTGCGGCCGGGGCCGCATCGGGTTGCGGCGGGGCATGGCGTCATCCCTCCAACATCCGACCGCATGTGCGGACGCCCCGACCCTGACAGTCGCCATGCGACGCCATAGGGGCTTATATGTTGAAAATGGGAATATCGCTCGCGGCCTTGCTGGCGGCGACACCGGCATGGGCGCAGGAGGACGAGATCATCGTCACCGCCACCGGCATCGAACAGTCGCGCGACGACGTGGGGCAGGCGATCACCGTCATCGACGCGAAGACGATCGAACAGCGGCAGGCGACCGACATCGTCGACCTGCTGGCGACGACGCCGGGCGTGCGCTTCAACCGCAACGGATCGACCGGCGGCGTGACCAGCGTGTCGCTGCGCGGGGCGGAAACGACGCAGACGCTGGTGCTGATCGACGGGGTGAAGGTGAATGATCCCAGCGGCATCGGTGACGGCTATGATTTCGGCCATTTGCTGACCGCCAATATCCGCCGGGTCGAAGTGCTGCGCGGCTCCAACTCGGTGGTCTATGGCAGCCAGGCGATCGGCGGTGTCGTCAACCTGATGACCGGCACGCCGGCCGAAGGCTTCGCCGGTAACGCCTCGATCGATTATGGCTATGCCGATACGCTCAATGCCAAGGCGGACGTGTCCGGCACCGCCGGTATCGCGTCCGGCGGGATCGGCGCGGCCTATTACCGCACCGACGGCATTTCGTCGGCCGCGGGCGGCACCGAACGGGACGGCTATGAAAATATCGCCGCCAACGCCCGGCTGAAGCTGGCCTTCACCGACACCCTCAGCCTCGACCTGCGTGGCTATTATATCCATGCCGATCTGGACTATGACAGCTTCTTCGGCGCGCCCGCCGACAGCAGCGACGTGTCGAAGCTCGACCAATATGTCGGCTATGCTGGCGTCAATCTGGCGCTGCTGGACGGCAAGCTGACCAACCGCGCGGCCGTCACCTGGATGCGCAACGATCGCGACTATTATTTCGTGCGCGGCACCGACCCGGATTTTGGCTATTCGGGCACCAATCTGCGCTTCGAATATGAAGGCGTCTATGCCCCGGTCGATCAGGCCAAGCTGGTCTTCGGCTATGAGCATGAACGGCCCGATTATGATTATTTCGGCTTTGGCGACACGGCGAGCGCGAAGATCAATATCGACAGCGTCTATGGTCTGGCGATCGTGAAGCCCTTCACGGGTCTGGCCGTCACCGGCGGCCTGCGCCACGACGATCATAGCCAGTTCGGCGGTGCGACCACCTTTGGCGCGAACGCCAACTACACGCCCAATGGCGGCGCAACCAATATTCGCCTGAGCTATGGCGAAGGGTTCAAGGCGCCCTCGCTTTATCAGTTGTACGACACATGGAGCGGCAACCGCGCGCTGACGCCCGAACGGTCGAAAAGCTATGATATCGGCTTCGACCAGAGCCTGGATGGCGGCCGCGCGACCCTGTCGCTGACGGCGTTCCAGCGCGATACCCGCAACCAGATCAATTATGATTATGCCACCTTCACCTATGGCAATCTGGATCGCACCCGGGCTAAGGGCGTGGAAGCATCGGTTGCGCTGAAGCCGGTCGATGCGCTGACGGTGACGGGCAGCTACAGCTATGTCGATGCGCGCGATCGTTCGGCTGGCGCGGCGATCTATGGCAATCGCCTTGCCCGCCGCGCGGCCAATGCTGTCAGCCTATCGGCGGATTATGACTGGTTCTTCGGCCTGTCGACGGGCGCGACCGTCACCATGGTCGGCGACAGTTTCGACGATGCGGCGAATACGCGGCGGCTGGACGGCTATGCGCTGGTCGGGCTGCGGGCGTCCCTGCCGGTCGGCGATCATCTGGAGGTCTATGGCCGCATCGACAATCTGTTCGATGAAGGATACGCCACGGCCTATGGCTATAATACCTTCGGCCGCGCCGCTTATGGCGGGGTGCGTGTCCGTTTCTGATCGTTACAGGGAAGGGCGGGCGTGATGCCCGCCTTTTCAGCGTGGCGCGTTCAGGCGCGCCGTGATGGCGCGCGCGGCCTGCACATAGGCGGGGCCGCCGCACACGGTCCAGCTTTGTGGCAGGCTGATGCGCGGGATGCGGGCGAGGGCGGGATGGTGCAGCATCTCCGTACCCTGATCGACCACATGATCGGTGGCGCTTTCCACGATCAGCCAGTCGGGCCGGGCGGCGACCATTTCCTCCAGAGATACCTGCGCCAGCGCGGGCTTGCCGAGTTTCGCGGCGAGATTGGTGAGGCCCACCCGGTGCATCAGATCGTCGATCAAGGTGCCGGTGCCGGTCATATAGCCGCGCCGCTGATAATAGGCGGCCACGCCGCTGCGCCGGGCCTTTGGCAGGGCGGCAAGGTCGCGGTTCATGTGCGCGATCAGCTTTTCGCCCCGTTCGACATGGTCGACGGCGCGGGCGACCTGCCTGATCTGGTCGAGGATTGCGCCATAGCTGTCGGCGCTGGCGACGCCCAGCGTGCGCCACTGGCCCGGCGGCGCGCCGGCGACGGCGCCCGGACCCAGCGGGAAGCCGACCAGCAGGTCGGGCCGGATCGCCAGCACTTCTTCCGACGGACGGCGCAGCGTCCGATAACCGCGCGCTTTGTCTGCCGCCGCCGAAAGCTCGGGATCGCGGGCATTGCTGCTGAGCGCCGCAATCTGGCCGGGATCGGCGAGCGCCAGCAGATATTGATCGGCGCAGACATTGAGCGACACGATCCTGCGCGGGGGCAGGGGCGTGGTTGCGCCGGTCAGCAGGCAAAGGGCGGTCGCCGCGAGGGTCAGGGGCCGGATCATGGAAATGCTATCAATCCAATGGCACAGCGTGTTCCTGCGAAGGCAGGAACCCAGTTGAGAGGGTGGAACTGGTTGCGAGGAGTCACGTGCCTCCTCGCAACTGCCTTCGCAGGAACACGCTGCTTTGCCAATCGACAAGGCGCGTGTCCATGACCGCACGCCGCCATCATCCGCTGCTAATTCCCGGCTTGTTGCTGCTGGTTATTCTCGCGGCGTTCGGATCGATCCTGCTCGGCGCGGTGTCGCTCAGTCCGGCGCGGATCGCGGCAGTGTTGACCGGCGGCGGCGATGAGGTCGCGCGCGCCATCATCCTCGACCTGCGCCTGCCGCGCATGGCGCTGGGGCTGATCGTCGGCGCGATGCTGGGCGTGTCGGGCGCGGCCTTGCAGGGCTATTTGCGCAATCCGCTTGCCGAACCGTCCGTGCTGGGCGCGTCCAATGCGGCGGCGCTGGGGGCAGTGTGCGCGCTCTATTTCGGGCTGGCGCAACTGCATCCGCTGGCGCTGCCCGTGCTGGCGATCACTTCCGCGCTGATTGCGATCGGTGCGCTGTTCCTGCTGTCGGGATCAGCGGAAAGCCCGCTGACGCTGATCCTGGCCGGTATCGCGGTGGCGACGCTGGCGGGCGCGGGGATCAGCCTGTCGCTGAATCTGTCGCCCAACCCCTTTGCCGCGATGGAGATTATGAGCTGGCTGATGGGGAGCCTGGAAAATCGCAGCTATGACCATGTCTGGATCGCTTTGCCCTGTGTCGCGATCGGCGCGGCGCTGCTGATCGCCGACGGGCGGACGCTGGACGCGCTGACCTTGGGGGAAGAAGGCGCGCAGGCGCTGGGCGTCAACCTGTCGGCCGCGCGGTTGCGGATGATGCTGGGGGTGGCGATCGGCGTGGGCGGCGCGGTGGCGGTGTCGGGGGCGATCGGCTTTGTCGGGCTGATCGTGCCGCATCTGGTGCGGCCGCTGACCGATCGCTCGCCCTCGGCGGTGCTGCTGCCTTCGCTGCTGGGTGGCGCGGCGCTGCTGACGCTGGCGGATATCGGCGTGCGGCTGATCCCGACCAGCAGCGAACTCAAGCTGGGCGTGGTGACGGCGCTGCTGGGCGTGCCGGTCTTCCTGATCCACCTGATGCGGGAGAAGCGGCTATGGTGACGTTGCGCGCGGAAAATCTGTCCGTTCGCCTTGGTCGCCATGCGGCGGTGCGGGATGTGGATGTGACGCTGGAACCGGGCGCGCTGGTCGGCATCATCGGCCCCAATGGCGCGGGCAAATCGACACTGATCCGCGCGCTGCTGGGGCTGACCAAAGCGCAGGCGGGGCAGGTGACGATCGACGGTCAGGATGTGGCGCGGCTGGACCGGCAGGCGATTGCGCGGTCGGTTGCCTATTTGCCGCAGGGCCAGACTTTGCACTGGCCGCTGAGTGTCGAGCGGCTGGTGGCGCTGGGGCGGCTGCCGCATCTGGGGCCGCTGTCTCGCCTGACGGCTGCGGATGATGCCGCGATCGAAGCGGCGATGGCGCGGGCCGATGTGCTGCACCTGAAGGGCCGGATCGCGACCGAATTGTCGGGCGGGGAGCGTGCGCGGGTGTTGCTGGCGCGGGCGCTGGCGGTGGGGGCACGGGCGCTGATCGCCGATGAGCCGCTGGCCGCGCTCGATCCGGGGCATCAGATCGACGTGATGGATCTGTTGCGGGAGGAAGCGCGCGGCGGGGCGCTGGTGGTGACGGTGCTGCATGATCTCAGCATGGCGGCGCGCTATTGCGGCCGGCTGCTGCTGATGGAGGGCGGCGCGCTGGTGGCCGATGCCGCGCCGATGGATGTGCTGACGCCGGAAGCGCTGGCGCGGGTCTATGGCGTAACCGCGCGGATCGAGCAGGCGGGCGATGGGCCGATGATCCTGCCGATGGGGCGGGTTAAGCTATGAAGTCCGTTCGCCCTGAGCTTGTCGAAGGGCCGCCCTTCTTTTGAAGAGAAGAGCAGGGCTTCGACAGGCTCAGCCCGAACGGTTTGAAATTGGATTGTTACTCCCCGAAACCGCGCGGGGCCGGATCGACCACTGTTGACGCGCCGGCGCCCACTTCATTCACCTCCAGCGCGCGTTCGGCGATGCCCTGCCGGTTGAAGCGGAAGGCGCCGTCGATGCCGGAAAAGCCGCCTGCGTCGCGCAGGCGCGCGGCGGGGAAGGGCGAACCGGGCTTCCAGTCCTGCGCGATCCGCACCGTCAGCAGCACCGAATCATAGCCGAGCGAGGAGAGGCGGAAGGGCGCGGCGCCATAACGGGCGCGATATTTGGTCGCGAGCTGGCGATAGAGCGTGTCGGAGACGCTGGCAAACCATGCCCCGCGCAGCACGGGGCTGGCGGCCAGCGACGTGTCGGTGTTCCACAGCTCCGTGCCCAGCAGGCGGGCGGTGGCGCCGCCATTCTTGCGCACGATCGGCGCGACCTGCAACGCCACCCGGCCGCTGTCGGCGATCAGCAGCGCGTCATAGCTGGAGGAGGCCTGCAACTTCTTGACCGCCGCTGTGATGGAGGCGGGCGACCGGTCGAAGCTCTGCATCGACACCACCGTTCCGCCGGCCTGTTGCACTGCGCGCAGCAGGGCATTGCCCGCCCGCTCGCCATAGGTGCCGCGCGGCACCAGCGCGCCGAAGCGGGTCAGCCCCTTGTCCTTGGCGAAATCGACCACGCGGTCGATCGACTGGGCGGTGTTGTAGCCCAGCACATAGACGCCGCCGCCGGCAATGCTGGCGTCGTTGGAGAAGCTGACGACCGGTACGTTGGCGCGTGCGGCGATCGGCCCGATCACGCGGGCATCCTCCGCCAGCAACGGGCCGAGGATCAGGCGGTTGCCGTCGGCCAGCGCCTTGTTCACCGCGGCAGCCGCGCCCAGCGCGGTGTCATAGGTGGTGATGCGGACCCGGTCCGTCTTGGTATCCAGCAGCGCCAGCGTGGTGGCGTTGGCGATCGACTGGCCCACGCCCGCATTGGTGCCTGTCATCGGCACCAGCAGCGCGACGCGATGGCGCGCCGTGTCGGTCGGCAGGCCCTGCACCACTTCGGGGCCGGTCGGCTGGGCCGGGCCGGTCGGGGTGGTGGGGGCTGGCCCCTTGGGCACGATCGATGAACAGGCGGCCAGGAACAGGGCCGTTCCCATGAAGGCGATCCGCGCGCCCCTTTTTACGGCGGCGAACATGTTTGCTTGCCGGGGGGCATCCGTCTCTGTCATCTGGCGTCCTTATGGAAACTGAACCTTCAGGGCTTGAACCCGGGCTTTATATCGTTGCTGGGCCAATCGGCAACCTTGGTGACCTTACGCCGCGCGGGGCGGAAGTCCTGCGGCTGGCCGATGTGGTCGCCGTGGAAGATACACGGGTGAGCGCGCGCCTGCTGCGCCATGCGGGGTCCGACCGGCCGATGTTGCCCTATCATGATCATAGCGCCGATCATGTGCGCATCCGCCTGATCGAGCGGATGGCGAGCGAATCGGTGGCTTTGCTGTCGGATGCAGGGACGCCGCTGATTTCCGATCCCGGTTACAAGCTGGTGCGCGATGCGCGGGCGGCGGGGCGCAAGGTAACGACGCTGCCCGGACCCAGCGCGGCGATCGCGGCGCTGACGCTGTCGGGCCTGCCGACCGATCGCTTCCTGTTCATGGGCTTCCTGCCGAACAAGGCGAAGGCGCGGGGCGATACGCTGGACGAAGTGGCGGGGCTGCGGGCGACTTTGGTCTTCTATGAAAGCGGGCCGCGCCTGTCGGAAAGCCTGTCGGCGATGGCGGCGCATCTGGGCGATCGCGACGCGGCAGTCAGCCGGGAAATCAGCAAGGCTTATGAGGAGACGGCGACGGGCACGCTGTCCGAACTGTCCACCCGCTATGCCGATGCGCCGCCCAAGGGCGAGATCGTCGTCATCGTGGGGCCGCCAGGCGAAGCGCCGCCGGCGAGTGCGGAGGATGCCGACGCTGCCCTGCTGGAGGCGATGACGCGCCTGCCGGTGTCCAAGGCGGCGGGGGAAGTCGCCAAGAAATTGGGACTCGACCGGCGGACGCTGTATGACCGGGCGATGGAATTGAAGGGGTGAACAGGCAGCAGGCGGAGAAGCGCGGGCGGCAGGCCGAACGCATCGCCGCCTGGTGGCTGCGTCTGAAAGGCTGGCAGATTGTCGGTCGGCGGATGCGAACCCCGGCGGGCGAGGTGGATCTGGTCGTGCGGCGCGGATCGATGCTCGCCTTTGTCGAGGTGAAGGCGCGGGGCAGCGCGGCAGAACTGGACGTCGCCATCGACGAAAGGCGGCTGGCGCGGGTGGCGAAGGCGGCGGAAATATTGTGGCACGACCTCGCAAAACCCGGCGACGACATGCGAATCGACGTCATCCTCCTTGCGCCGGGCCGCGCGCCGCGCCATCTGGCCAATGTCTGGCATGGGGGGTGAAATATCACGCCCCGTTCGGGCTGAGCTTGTCGAAGCCCAGCCCTTTTTCTTGAAGAGAAGTGCGGCCCTTCGACAGGCTCAGGGCGAACGGAAAAAGGAACGTAGATGACCACATTCAACCCCCTGACCGTCGCCATGCAGATGGACCCGATGGAAGGGATCAAGATCGCGGGCGATTCGACCTTTCACATCATGCTGGCGGCGCAGGCGCGGGGGCACCGGCTCTATCATTATCTGGCGCCCGACCTGACGTTCCGCGACGGCCGCGTGCTGGCCAAGGCACGGCCGGTCAACGTCCAGAAGGTGCAGGGCGATCATTTCGCCTTTGGCCCCGAAGAAATTCTGGACCTAGGCCGCGATGTCGATGTCGTGTGGATGCGGCAGGACCCGCCCTTTGATTTGAGCTACATCACCGCCACCCATTTGCTGGAGCGGGTGCAGGCCGAAACTTTGGTGGTGAACGATCCCGCCAGTGTCCGCAACGCGCCCGAAAAGCTGTTCGTGCTGGATTACGCCCGCTTCATGCCGCCGACGATGATCACGCGCGATCTGGCCGAGGTGAAGAGCTTCCTGGCCCAGCATGGCGAGATCGTGGTGAAGCCGCTTTATGGCAATGGCGGCGTGGCGGTGTTCCATGTCGGCAAGAATGGCGCGAACCTGTCGTCTCTGGTGGAACTGTTCAAGGCGTCATGGGTCGAGCCTTTCATGGTGCAGGCCTTCATCCCCGGCGTCGCGGAAGGCGACAAGCGTATCGTGCTGGTCGATGGCGAGGTGGCGGGCGCGGTCAATCGCATTCCCGGCGCGGGCGAGATCCGGTCCAATCTGGCGGTGGGCGGATCGGCGGCCAAGACGCAACTGACCGACAAGGAGCGCGAAATCTGTGCGGCCATGGGGCCGGAATTGAAGGCGCGCGGCCTGCTGTTCGTGGGGATCGACGTGATCGGCGGGGAATGGCTGACGGAAATCAACGTAACGTCGCCGACCGGAATCGTGTCGATCGATGCGTTTGATGGCACCGATACGGGCGGCATGATCTGGGACGCGATCGACGCCCGGCTTGCGGCGCGGGCGGCGGCTTGATCCTGATGCACAATATCCGTCATGCCAGCGAAGGCTGGTATCTCTCTTCTCCCTGTTTCGAGGTTGAGCAGAAAAGGGAGATCCCAGCCTGCGCCGGGATGACGGGGTGTGGGAAGAGGCGATGACCGACTGGGTTCTCCGCCTGATCGATGCGGGGGGATATTGGGGCATCTTCTTCCTGATGATCCTCGAAAATGTCTTTCCGCCGATCCCGTCCGAACTGATCATGGGCATTGGCGGCATCCGCGTCGGGCAGGGGCGGATGGATATGGAGTGGCTGCTGCTGGCCGGGACCATCGGCACCACGATCGGCAATTATTTCTGGTATCTGGTCGGCCATATATTGGGTTTTAAGCGCCTGAAGCCGCTGGTCGACCGCTATGGCCGCTGGGCGACGCTGGAATGGCGGGATGTCGAGGCGCTGGACCATCTGTTCGGCAAATATGGCCAGATCGTCGTCTTCGTCTTCCGCTTCATGCCCGCGTTCCGCACGATGATATCGCTGCCCGCAGGCCTGTTCCGCATGGGGCATGTCCGGTTCCTGCTGTGGACGACGGGCGGGGCTTTGGTGTGGAACCTGATCCTTGCCTATGCCGGCTATCTGCTGGGCCAGAATTTCCGCCATATCGACCATTATGTCGGCCCGGCCGCGACCGCCTGTGTGATCGGGGCCGTGGTGATCTATCTGTGGCGGCTGGCGACCTGGCGGCCGAAGGGATGAGAGCCGGTAAGGATTTTTCCTAAAGAGAGATGAGATTGCTTTGACCCGTGCCGTCATTGCGAGCGCAGCGAAGCAATCCAATGGTGCGCTCATGGATTGCTTCGCTGCGCTCGCAATGACGATGCTTAATGAAGGCGATTCACGCTAAAAGGGCAATTTGATGCCCACCATGACCCGCTGCGATGTGGTGCCGTTGCCGAAGCTCTGGCTTTCGGCGTGGACATTGCCCTTCACCTTGCCGAACAGGCCGAATTCCGCGCGGCCGAGCGGGGGTTCCGCCTTGCCGACCGGTTCACGTTCGATCCGCTGGCTGCTCCGCCGGGCGGTCACGACGATGGCGTTGGCGTCCGGTGAAGGCTGCATCTTCTTCAGGTCGAAATCGGGCGGGATGTCGCCCGCGCCGACGCTTTGCAGGGCCAGGATCAGACGCAGCATCATCGCAAGTCTCTCACCATCATGGAGTCGCGGGTCAGTCTGACCGGGGAATGCGGCGGATTCGTGGCGACCTTCGGCCCTGACCCGCCGCTTGCCCCTTGGCAGGCTACGCCCTGGGATGGGCGTTGCGATAAATGTCGAGCAGGTGCGCGGCGTCGACCTGGGTATAGACCTGTGTGGAGGACAGGCTGGCATGGCCCAGCAACTCTTGCAGGCTGCGCAGGTCGGCGCCGCGCCCCAGCAAATGGGTCGCGAAACTGTGGCGCAGCGCGTGCGGCGTGGTCCGGTCCGACAGGCCCAGCCGACCGCGCGCGCCCTGTACCGCGCGGCGGATCAGCGCGGCGGACAGCGGCCCGCCGCGGGCGCCCCGGAACAGCGGCTCGTCGCGCGCCGGGGGATAGGGGCACAGGTCGATATAGGTTTCGATCGCCTGCCGCACCTGTGGCAACAGCGGCACGATCCGCGTCTTGTTGCGCTTGCCGGTGACGCGCAGCGTTTCGCCCAGCGGCATGATGTCGCCTTGCAGCCCCATCGCCTCGCCGATGCGCAGACCCGCGCCATAGAGCAGCAGCAGCACCGCCCAGTCGCGCGCGCCGATCCAGCCCTCCCGCGCGGTTTCGGCAATGTCCTGCGCCAGCGCCATCGCCTCGTCCGGGGAAATGGGACGGGGCAGGCCGCGCTTGACCCGCGGTCCCTTGAGCTGGGGCACGCGGCCCTCCTCACCGCCGACGAATTTCAGGAAGCCGCGCACGGCGGAGAGTTCGCGGGCGGCCGACAGATTGCCGATCCCGTCCATCCGCCGACTGGTGAGGAAGGCGCGCAGGTCCGCCTGATCCAGAGTGGCGAGTGCCGACGCCTCGATCCTTTCGCCGCGATGCTCTTCGAGGAAGGCGATCAGCCGCTCGGCCGTGGCGACATAGGCGCGCACCGTATGGGTGGAGCGGCGCCGGTCGAGTGCCAGATACTGGCGCCAGCGTTCGGGCAGGGCGGCGGTCATGTCGGAAATCCCACGCTTAACTTCGCATATGTCCCGTGAGTTTTGATATTTCGGAACAAATGTTGGAAATATTGTTGCGAGGGACGGTGTGGCGTGGAGGGGAGTACGAGCATGGGGCGGAGACTAGCAGAGGGGGGCCGGGTAGGACAGGTCGGGGGCGGGGGATCGCCCCACGCGCAGCGCCAAGAGGATAGCCCCCACCCCAACCCCTCCCTTAAAGGGGAGGGGCTAAGATGGCTCGATCTGGACAGTCTCTGTTTTCGATAAAGATCGCTAACTCTCACTTAAGACCTTACGCCGAAGCGCCTTGGAGGTTTCCGCGCAACCGCATGCAAGCACCGGATTGGCTGCTCGATCCTTCCTCCCGCCCGGCAATAGCGGCGCTGCCATAACTTCGCTTTGCAGAAGGTCCGGCAGTTCGTCTAAAGGCCGGTCGTCAGGATTTTGAACCACCATGAATTATCGCCATTCCTTCCATGCCGGCAACAGCGCCGATGTCGTGAAGCACAGCCTCCTCATCGCTCTGGTGCAGGCCTTGCAGCAAAAGCCGGGCGCGCTGACCCTGATCGACACCCATGCCGGTTGCGGGCTGTACGACCTTGGCGGCGACGCAGCGCAGCGCACCGGCGAGGCGACGGGAGGCGTGCTGCGGGCCTTTGCCGACGCGAATCCCTTGCTGGACGACTATCGCGCCGCCGTGCGGGCGGTGAATGCGGGGGACGAGCCGCGGCTTTACCCCGGCTCGCCGCGCTTTCTGGCGCAGCTTTTGCGGCCGCAGGATGGGCTGATCCTCAACGAAAAGCATCCGGAAGACGCTTATACCCTGCGCGGCGTGATGCGGGACACTGGCGCGGCGGTGCATGAACGCGACGCTTATGAACTGTGGCTGGCCATGGTGCCGCCCCGCACCGCGCGCGGCGTGGTGGTGGTCGATCCGCCCTATGAGCAGACGGACGAACGCGCGCGCATCACCGCCACCCTCGCCGCCGCGCATCGCAAATGGGCGCATGGCGTGACGGTGATCTGGTATCCGCTGAAAGACGGCGCCGCGCACTGGCATTGGAAGAAGCAGTTGCGCAAGCTCGGCATCCCGAAAATGCTGCTGGTGGAGCATTGGCTTTATGACAGCGAGCAGCCCGGCATCTATAATGGCGCGGGCCTGTTTATCGTGAACCCGCCTTATGCCTTCACGCAGGCATTGCCGCCCATGTTGGAAGCGTTGCGCGCGGCGTTGGCGCCCGAAGGGCATGACGGCGAGATCATAGCCGACTGGTTGGGGGATTGAGATAAACGCGCAGCCCGAATGACAAATTGGGGCGTTAGCGGCTATTGTCTCCTCTCCCATCGGGAGAGGAAGGGGCCCGCTCGGCGCAGCCGAGTGGGAAGGTGAGGGCGGTCATATCGGCACCCTGCCGCCCTCACCCTTCCGCCGCTGCGCGGCTCCCTCCCTCTCCCGATGGGAGAGGGATAGTCCCGCCACCCTTGAAATCCGCCCATAAATGGGCACATGGGGCATATGGCACCTCCTTTCGATCCGGCCGACCTGCCGACCGGCGTTCTGATGCCGCTCAGCCCTCTGGTTCATCGCGTGCTGGCGCCCAATCCGTCGCCTTTCACCTATACGGGCACGCAGACCTATATTGTCGGCGGTGATGCGGTGGCGGTGATCGATCCGGGGCCGGACGATGCCGATCATCTGGCGGCGCTGATCGCGGCGATTGGCGGGCGGCCGGTGGTGGCGATCCTGTGCACCCATACCCATCGCGACCATAGCCCCGCCGCGCGGCCGCTGAGCGCCTTGACCGGCGCGCCGGTGATCGGCTGTGCGCCGCTGACGCTGGATGATGACGGGCCGCGCGCCGATGCGGCCTTCGATGCGGACTATCGCCCGGACCGCGTGCTGGGCGATGGCGAGCAGGTCGGCGGGCCGGGCTGGACGCTGGCGGCGGTGGCGACGCCGGGCCATACGTCCAACCATCTGTGCTTCGCGCTGCTGGAAGAAAAGGCGCTGTTCAGCGGCGATCATGTGATGGGCTGGTCCACCAGCGTCATATCCCCGCCCGATGGCGACATGAGCGCCTATATGCGGTCGATGCAATTGCTGCTGGGGCGGGACGACATGATCTATTATCCCGCGCATGGCGAGCAGATCGACAATCCGCAGCGGCTGGTGCGCGGCATGATGGGTCATCGCAAGCAGCGCGAGGGGCAGATACTCCGCTTTCTGGAGCGCAACGGCCAGAGCGCCATTCCGGACATGGTGGCGGAAATGTACAAGGGCGTCGACCCGCGCCTCTATGGCGCGGCCGGGCGATCGGTGCTGGCGCATCTGATCGATCTGGATGGCCGGGGCATCGCGGCGCCGGCCGGGGACGGGCAATGGCGGATGCGTTGAGGCGCTATGCCGGGCCGATTGGCGCGGCGCTGCTGATCCTGTTTGTCGGCGCGGCGATGCTGGTCGGCTGGCAGAGCTATAATCGCGACTATGTCGTCACGGTCGAGGATGACGGGTCGGCGGTGACGAAGATCATCGCGGAAAAGATCGGCGGGACCAGCGACCTGCGCGTGTCGCGGCTGAACGGCACGATCCAGAGCACGGCGCAGGATGTGCGCGGCTTTGGCTGGCTGAAATCCGATCAGGTGGTGAAGATGCCCTATTCGGTCGATTATTTCATCGACCTGTCGGGCCTGTCCGCCGGCGATCTGGAATGGGACGAGAAGGCGCGCACGCTGATCGTCAACGCGCCGGACGTGAAGCCGGATAAGCCCAATGTCGATGAGGCGCGCCGCACGCTCGTAAAGACCAGCGGGCTGTTCGTGACGCGGGAGGCGGGCGAAGAATTGAGCCGCAAGGCCTCCGTCCATGCGCAGGCGCGGGCAGAGGCATCGGCCCGGTCGCCCGAACGCATGGCGCAGGCGCGCGAATATGGGCGCACGGCGATCGCCAAGGTCATGGGCGCGCCGCTGGCCGCCATGGGCTTTGGCGATGCGCGGGTGATCGTGACCTTCCCGCCGGAGCGGAAGAATAATAGTCGCGACAAATGGGACGTGACGACGCCGATCAACCAAGTGCTTGAAAAGCATCGTTGATAGAAAATCCTGCCTGAATTGACGCTTTCCTGCCGAAAATGCTATTTTCGGCCATAGCAAAATTCGGGGGGTGATATGGCGACGCAGGTGCAGGCGGCGACTGTCTTCGAGCGGGAGCATCGTTTCTTCTTCGTCACGGCCTGCCTGATGGCGCTGGTGCTGGTGGCGGGATTTTCCACCAATATTGCGCTGGGTCGTTCGACCTTTGCGGTGCCGCCGATCTTCCATCTTCATGCCCTTGTCTTCTTTGGCTGGGTGGTCCTGTATCTGGCGCAGACCGGGCTGGTCGCGACCGGCTCCATGGCGTTGCACCGGCGGCTGGGCTGGCTGGCGCTGGGCTGGGTGCCGGCGATGATGATCCTGGGCATAGCGATATTGCTGACCATCTTGCGCAGGACGGGTGGTCCCTTCTTCTTTGCGAAGAATGAATTTCTGTTCGGCAATCTGACGGGGCTGGCGACCTTTGCGGGGACGGTTTTCTGGGCGATCGGTCTGCGGCGGCGGACGGACTGGCACCGGCGGCTGATGCTGGGGGCTATGGCGGGGCTGACCGGGCCGGGCTTCGGTCGGCTGCTGCCCATGCCGTTGATAATGCCATGGGCCTGGTGGATATCGGCGGTGCTGTTTCCGGCCCTCTTCATCGTGGCGGGCATGAT
Organism: Sphingobium sp. YR768; assembly: GCF_900111125.1. Classification (GTDB taxonomy): domain Bacteria; phylum Pseudomonadota; class Alphaproteobacteria; order Sphingomonadales; family Sphingomonadaceae; genus Sphingobium. Next base: position 381,506 of record NZ_FOGE01000003.1, on the reverse strand, counting down.
CGCCGACCGGCGCCGTCTGAGGCGGGTGCATCCGGCCTATCTGTGGGGGCTGGCGCTGCTGGCCGGGGGGCAATTGGTGGCGCAGGCGATCGCCTATAGCCCCGTCGGCTATGCCGTGACGGATGCCGTGACCGCCGGAACGCCCGGTGCGGCGCGGGCGATGCAGGCGCAATGGCCATCCCGGCCCTGATTCCCTTGATCCCGGACCCTTGCCCGACTATCTGCCGTCGCAGGGTAGTAATCGGAGACTAACGACGTGGATGCACGCGGTGGCATGGGCGGCAGCTTGCAGGGGCTGGACCTGCGAGCGGAGATTGATCGGCTGCGCAAGGAGCGCAACGCCGTCATCCTCGGCCATTATTACCAGTCGCCTGAAATTCAGGACCTGTCCGATTTCGTCGGCGACAGTCTGGAACTGTCGCGCAAGGCGGCGGAGACGGACGCGGACGTGATCGCTTTTTGCGGCGTGCGCTTCATGGCGGAGACGGCGAAGATATTGTCGCCGCAGAAGATCGTCGTGCTGCCGGACATGGATGCGGGCTGTTCGCTGGAGGACAGTTGTCCGCCCGCCCAGTTCAAGGCGTTCCGCGAGGCGCACCCGGATCATATTGCGCTCAGCTACATCAACTGTTCGGCCGAGGTGAAGGCGCTGTCCGATATCATCGTGACATCCTCTTCCGCCGAGAAGATATTGGCGCAGATCCCCAAGGATCAGAAGATCATCTTCGGCCCGGACAAGCATCTGGGCGGCTATCTGAAGCGTAAGCTGGGCCGCGACATGCTGTTGTGGCCGGGCGTGTGCATCGTGCATGAGGCGTTCAGTGAGACGGAACTGCTGAAGCTGAAGGCCGTGCATCCGGACGCGCCGATCGCCGCGCACCCCGAATGTCCGCCCTATATCGTCGACCATGCCGATTATGTCGGGTCGACCAGCGGCATTTTGGACTTTGCCAAGACGATGCCGGGCGACACGCTGATCGTGGCGACCGAGCCGCATATCATCCACCAGATGCAGAAGTCCGTACCGGACAAGACTTTCATCGGCGCGCCCGGTGCGGACGGCAACTGCAACTGCAATATCTGCCCCTATATGGCGCTCAACACGATGGAGAAGCTGTATCTGTCGCTGCGCGATTTGCAGCCGCGGATCGAGATGGACGAGACGCTGCGGTTGCAGGCGAAGAAGAGCCTGGACCGGATGCTGGAAATGGCCAGCGGCACGGTGGGGCAGGGGGATGTCGGGGCGCGGCCCTAATCCCAGAGCATTTTGCAGGGAAAATCATGGAAGGCCTTGTCGCAGGTGAGTAGCGTCAGGCCTTCCAGTTCCGCCTGCGCGGCGAGCAGGCGATCGAACGGGTCGCGGTGGGGCAGGTCATAATTCCCCGCATGGACAGCGTGGCTCATGGTCACATCGAGCGTTATGAAGCCCTCATCGGCCACTGCGGCCTCGAAGTCTTCGATTGTAACGGGGAGATCGATGCCGCGCGTACGATTCTTCGTGGCGACCTCCCAACCCGTTGCCGCGCTGACGAAAATATCGTTCAGTGGATCATTGAGCGCGGCATAGGCGCGCGTGCCCAGTAATTTTGGATAGCGTGCCCACCACCAGATCAGGCCGTGGGTATCCAGCAGGCATCTCAATCGTCCCGTCCTTCCCAAAGACGAAGCTCTTCTTCGGGGAGCGGGTCGAAAAATGCGCTATCATCGACTACAAACTGCCCTTCGAAACGTCCCGGCCGCCGTTGCGGTCGCTCTTCGACGATCGGCACCAATTTCGCATAAGGTTTGCCAGCCTTTGCCAAAATGATTTCTTCGCCCGCATGCGCGCGGTTCAGCAACTTGGAAAAGTGCGTCTTGGCGTCATGGACGTTGATGATCTGGGTCATGCGAGAAAAGTGGACTAAGTTGTGGACTAAGTCAATCACGCTAGCGTTTCGTGAGGGGTTTGCAGGGATGCGCCAGATGGCTAGAGAAAGCGCCATGACCTTTTCCCTCCCCGGTTTCGATCTCGACGCCTTCGTCGCTGCGACCCTTGCCGAAGACCTTGGCCCTGATGGGCGCGATGTTACCAGCGAGGCGGTCATTCCGACCGATGCGGTGTTCGACGGGGTGATGGACAGTCGGGATGCGGTAACGCTGGCGGGATTGCCGATTGCGGTCGCTTTCTTTCGTGCGCTCGATCCCGATGTGGAGGTCGAACTGCTGCATCAGGATGGCGATCGGGTCGCGGCGGGGACCGACATCCTGCGCATTCGGGGCAAGGCGCGGGCGATGCTGACGGCGGAGCGATCGGCGCTCAATACGGTGCAGCATCTGACCGGTATCGCCACCATGACGCGCGCCTATGTCGACGCGATCCTGGGCACGGGTGCGACCCTGCTGGATACGCGCAAGACCATTCCGGGCCTGCGCGTCCTGGAAAAATATGCCACGCGCATGGGCGGGGCGACCAATCATCGCATGGGCCTGTGGGATGCGGCGATGATCAAGGACAATCATGTCGCCGTCGCCGGATCGGTCGAGGAGGCGGTGCGCCGCGCCGTGGCCGCCGGGGTCGAACGCATCATCGTGGAGGTCGACCGGGTCGACCAGATCGAACCGGCGCTGGCCGCCGGGGCGACGCATCTGCTGCTCGACAATATGGACGCGCCGACGCTGCGCGGAGCGGTGACGCTGATCGGCGGGCGGGTGCCGACCGAAAGTTCGGGCGGGGTCACGCTGGAGACGATCCGCGCCAAGGCGGAAACCGGCGTTACCTATATCAGCGTCGGCCGCCTGACCCAATCCGCCCCTGCCGCCGATATCGGACTGGATTTTGCCTATGCATAAGCTGATTTTCGCCTTCCTTCTGGCCGCCATGCCCGGCACGGCGCTGGCGCAGGCCGCCTATTGCAGCGCGCCCAGCCAGCCGGCGCGGCCCGAACCGGAACTGCCCAGCGACAAGGAGCCCAAGCGCGTCCTGCCGATCGGCAGCTACACGCTGGCGATCAGCTGGTCGCCGCAATTTTGCGCGACGGCCAAGGGGCCGAAGAACAGCGTCCAGTGCGGTGGCCGCAACGGCAAGTTCGGCTTCACGCTGCATGGCCTGTGGCCCGACGGCTATGGCAAGGAATGGCCGCAATATTGCCGCGCGACCGATATCGTGCCGCGCGCGGTGATCCGCCAGAATATGTGCGCCACGCCATCGGCCCAGCTGATCCAGCATGAATGGGCCAAGCATGGCACCTGCATGGCGACCAAGCCGGAACTCTATTTCAACCTGTCGCGCGCTTTCTATGAATCACTGCGCTATCCCGACATGGGGGCGCTGTCGCGGCGCAAGAATTTGACCGCCGGGCAATTTGCCGAGGCCTTTGCGCGGGCGAACAAGGGGATGAAGGCGAACATGATGCGCGTCACCACCACGCGCGACAATATGTTGAGCGAAGTGTGGCTGTGCATGGATCGGGCGCTGGAATTCGCCCGTTGCCCCGCGCATCAGGGCGGGGCGGCCGACAGCGCCTATGTCAAGATCGCGCCGGGGCCGAACATCCTGAACCCGCGCCGTCCGGTGCCGCCGCCGACCAACCCGACCAAGCGGCCGGGGCTGATCCTGGATCTGGACCCCAATACCCAGCCGCTGGGCAATAGCGCCGGCGAATGATCAAGCGTCGATCGTCACCGTCGAGGGATGGTGGCGATCGAGATGCTTGCGGATGATGCGCAGATTCTTCGTGTTAGACTTGTAGAGAAAGTCGAAGATATCGCCAGCGAACGGAATGGCGCCGACCAGCGTGTCGACCCCGACATTGGCGGCCATGCGGGTGATCTGCCATTTCGACATGCCGAGGTTGCGCGCTTCCCAGACGATCCACGCGCCCATCGCGGCCGTGGCGAGATCGCCCACCACCGGGATCAGCCCGACGAGGCTGTCTAGGCCGACGCGACGCCTGGTGCCGGGGATGACGAACAACCCCTCCAACAGCGCTTCCATCGTTTCGATCCGGCGGCGGATTGACGCGGGATCATTGCCGAAGCCGGGCATGTCCCGGACGATCCGGTCGAACTGATTCTGCGAAACGGCCATCTGCCTCTTCTCCTGAAACCCGTTTCCGACGGGCGCATGACCTTAGTTGGTGCTGCGGAAGAGATGATTCAATGGATGGCGCGCACGGGCCGAAGGGAGGAAGCCGGTCAGCCGCTTCGACACCAGCGACCAGCGCACCGGCGCGCCGAGCGCGATATAGCCATTATGCGCGACCATCAGCGCTTCGGCGGCGGCGATGCGGGCGGCGCGCTCGTCCGGCGAGGAGGCGAGGCTGGCGGCCTGTAGCTGGGCATCGGCCTGATCGCTGCAATGGATTTTGCGCGCGCAGCCGACCCGGCCGAGATACCAGAGCGCGCTGTCATAGGCGGCGACTTCGTCCACCAGCCGCAGGTCTGCCTCCGCCGTGATCGCCACCCGTTGCGTCGGCAGGCCGACTGCGCCCAGATCGCGGCGCAGCATCGCGAAGAGCAGGGTGGCGCCCGGCCCCTTGGGCAAAGCGATGCGCAGCGGCGGCGGCGCGCCATGGGTCGCCACCCAGCGCTTGACGCTGGCGGCCGCATTGCCGCGTCGCTCCTCCAGCGGCAGGGCAGCCCAGTCGGGCGCGGTGGGTGGTCGGCCAAGGTCCATCTGGTCCGGCATGATCCGGTCGCTGGTCGCCCAGCCGCCCAGCGGGAACATGGCCGGCAACTGGCTGCGGTCGATCGCCATGTTGATCGCGGCGCGAATGCCGTCATCGTCCAGCAGCTTGCCCTCGCCCGTCACCGCCAGCCCCAGCAGGCCCTGCACCGGATCGATGCGCACATTGTCCCGATCGATCCCTGCCGGGACCAGCAGGGGCAGGTCGGTGAAGCGCCCGCCCAGTAGTAGCGCGGAATCCCGTTCGCGAAAGCGGATGATGGCCAGCGCGGCGCGTTCCGCGCGCACAACGCGGGTCTGCCAGACCGGCGGCGCGTCGCCCTGATCCTCATCGGCATCGTCGCCGCTGCTGCGATCGACGGGGGTCAGGACGACGGCGCCATCCTGTTTCGTTCGGCGATAGGGGCCGGTGCCGCCATCGCGCGAAAGGACGGCCATCTGCGGCTGGGCCAGCATCTGGAGCACATAGGGGCGGGGCGCCGCCAGCCGGATTTCGATCACTTCGCCCGTCATCGGGATGACGGCCTGCACCGCATCCAGCGGGCCGTCGGGGTCGAGCAGGCGCAGCGATTCGATCCGCGCCATCAGCATGCGCGCGACATCGGGCGCGGTGACGCGGGCGCCATTGGCCCAGAAGGCGCGGCGCAGGCGGAAGATATAGGACCGGCCATCATCCTGCACGATCCAGCGCTGGGCGAGGGCGGGCAATATGTCGCCGCTGGCGTCGAAGGCGACCAGGCCCTGTGCCGTCGCCTCCAGGATCAGCTTGGCGCCGGGATCGGGCAGATGTTGCAGCGGTTTCGCAAAATCGTCGCGATCACCGACTACGCTGACGACAACCGGGCCGCTGCCCTCGTCCGAACATCCGCCGAGCGCGAGGGCGAGGCTGGCCCCGGCGATCAGGGCGGCGCGACGGCGCAGGAAAGGGAGAACGGCGAACATGCAGGAACAGGCTTAGCCCGGCGGAGCGCTGCCGCCAACCGGGATCGGATCATTTGAGAATGTCACAAAACTGACATTCGATCGACGCTGACTTGTAACAGAAAATTCATACTGGCGTCGGCGAACAGGGGAAGAGACGGAAATGACGCTGCGAACGCGACTGGCCGCCGGCACCGCGCTGGTGATGCTGATGACATCCACGCCGGTTGCCGCGCAGGCGCCGGACAATGCCGCCCTGCAACGCCAGATCGATGAGCTGAAGGCGCAGGTGCAGGCGCTGACCGTCGCACTGGCCGCCAACAAGGCGGCGTCGCCGGTTGCGGCGGCTCCAGCGCCCGCCGGGGAAGCTGCTGCGGCACCGGTCGCTCTTGCCGCTGCGCCTGCGCCGCCAGTGGCTACCCCGGTATCGGCCGCGCCCAAAGCCAAGGCCTGGTATGAAAAGCTGTCGCTGCGCGGCTATACCCAGATGCGCTATAATGCTTTCCTGTCGGGTGACGACAGAGCCCCTTCTGGCCAGTCCCGGCTGCGGTCGGTGCATGACGGTTCGATATCGGATCGGGGCGGCTTCTCGCTGCGCCGGGCGCGGCTGGTGTTGCAGGGCGATGTGTCCGATCGGGTATCGCTCTACCTCCAGTCCGATTTCGCTTCGGCGGTGAATAATCAGGCGGGCAGCGAGCGGCGCGAGGGCTTCGTCCAGTTGCGCGATGCCTATGCCGATGTCTTTCTGGACGATGCGAAGAGCTGGCGCGTGCGCTTTGGCCAGTCGAAGGTGCCGTTCGGCTGGGAAAATATGCAATCCTCGTCCAATCGCCTGACGCTGGACCGCAGCGATGCGATCAACAGCGCGGTGCCCAGCGAACGCGATCTGGGCATTGTGGGCTATTATACGCCGCCGTCGGTGCAGAAGATCTGGGATCGGCTGGGGCATGACGGGCAGAAGCTGTTCGGCAATTATGGCGCGTTCGGCGTCGGCGTCTTCAATGGGCAGGGCACCAACCGGACCGAACAGAATCGCGGGCTGATGAAGGTGGCCTTCGCGACCTGGCCGTTCGAACTGGATGGGCTGGGCGAGGCATTTGAGGGGCAGGTGTTCGAAATCGGCGGATCGGCGATGATGAACGATGTGCAGCCCGAATTGCGCAGCGGCGGGGTGAGCGCGATCGCCTATGACGATGATCGTGTCGGCCTCCACGCCATGCTTTATCCCCAGCCCTTCGGCATTCAGGCGGAATGGAATTGGGGGAAGGGTCCGGAATTCGACCTTGGCAGCCAGTCGATCGAGACCAAGAAGCTGCGCGGCGGCTATGTGCAGATGATGTATCGCCTGCCGACGGACTCGATCGGCGCGCTGATGCCCTATGGCCGGTGGCAACATTATCGCGGCGGATGGAAGGCGGGCACCAATGCGCCCCGTCTGGAGACGGATGAATTCGAACTGGGTGTCGAATGGCAGCCGTGGAAGGCGCTGGAATTCACCTTCGCCTATGCCCGCATGAAGCGCGCGGAAGCGGATGAGCGCCGTACGGGTCGCGCGGAAGGCGACCTGATCCGGACGCAGGTGCAGTGGAATTATTGAGCGGGCTGATTTGAAGGGAAGGCGACGGTCTGCATTTTGTTGCCCCTACCGCTTGCGGGAGGGGTGGCGAGACTTAATGAGCGTAGCGAATTTAGTCGCAGCGGGGTGGGCATTTGCAACGTTGCGCTTGCCTACCCCCTTGATGGGAGTCACCTGCCTTCCGTCTACGGGAGGGGGCAAGGTCGGCTTTTGGCCGTAAGCCATCATTTCCTTTTCGTCACGCCGGGTTTGATCCGGGAGCCCGCTGTCTTCTCCAGCGCCGGATAGGAGTGGGGCCTGGATTGCATCCGCGGTATTTCCATGATGGCAAAGTCTGATGCGCGCGCCGCTCACGCACAGGCCAAAGGTCCCCACCTCAAACAGACACAAAAAAGGCGGCAACCCGAAGGCGCCGCCTCTTTGTCCGGCTGGACCGGATCGGTTCGCCCCGAAGCGCGTGGCTCCGGGGCTGGCCCGATTACTTCAGCTCGACGGTCGCGCCAGCTTCTTCCAGCTGCTTCTTGACCTTCTCGGCCTCGTCCTTGTTCACGCCTTCCTTGACGGCCTTCGGCGCGGCTTCCACCAGAGCCTTGGCTTCGGTCAGGCCCAGGCCGGTGATGGCGCGAACTTCCTTGATGACGTTGATCTTCTTGCCACCGTCGCCGGTCAGGATCACGTCGAATTCGGTCTGCTCTTCAGCAGCCGGAGCAGCGGCGGCAGCGGCCGGGCCGGCAACGGCGACGGCAGCAGCGGCGCTAACGCCCCACTTTTCTTCCAGAGCCTTCGACAGCTCGGCGGCTTCGAGGACAGTGAGGGCCGAGAGCTGGTCGACCAGAGCGTTGATGTCTGCCATGATATATTTCCTTTTTTGGGGCGAAAATGCCCCGTCAGATGAGGGTCAAAAAAAACGAAGGAGGGACGGCTCAGGCCGCTTCCTTCTCCGCATAGGCGTTGAAGACGCGCGCAAGCTGCGCAGCCGGCGCCTGGGTGACGGTTGCGAGCTTGGTAGCCGGGGCGACCAGAAGGCCGACCAGCTTCGCACGCAGTTCATCCAGCGACGGCATCGATGCGAGCGCCTTGACGCCCTCCGCATCGAGCAGCACTTCGCCCATCGCGCCGCCAACGATCTCAAGCTTGTCGTTGGTCTTGGCGAAATCGATCGCAACCTTGGCGGCTGCAACCGGGTCGACCGAGGTGGCCAGGCCAACCGGGCCGGTGAGCAGGTCGCTCAGGCCGGTGTAGCTGGTGCCATCAAGGGCGATACGGGCGAGGCGATTCTTCGTAACCTTGTAGGTTGCACCGGCATCGCGCATCTTCTGGCGCAGGACAGTCGACTGGGCGACGGTCATGCCGAGGTTGCGGGTCACGACGACCACGCCAACTTCTGCCAGCTCTGCGTTCAGCGCGGAAACGACCTCAGCTTTCTGATTACGATCCATGCCATTACTCCACTTCATGTTCGCTTCGCCTGGACAGGCCCAAGCGAACGGCTAAACCCACGCCTGACGGCATGGGGCACTAAGTCCGAAGGGGAGAGATCGACTGGCCTATCCTCAAAAGGAAACAGGCAGACCCGAATCGGGCGCTTGGCCCGTCCGGTAAGAACTTTTCCCCGTCTAGGCTGGAGATTAAGAAGGGCATATTCCCTTCACCAACTGTCTCGGACGGAGGGTTCCGAGGAACCCGCTGGGCGCGCCTTTAGGAGAAAAGGGGAGCTTTGTCACGCGGAAAGTGGGTTGGGGGGGCGACCAGTTGCGGCCGTGCTTTGAAGTGCCAAGCGATCCGCGAAGCAGCCGTTAAGCTGGCTTGGCTTTGAATTTCTGCCAGCGCTTTTCTAATCCGCTGTCGTTGATTTTCGCGGTCGGCCTATCCATCGAAACTAACCATTTGTGGACTGCCTCACGCGCGAACACTTGCCCCTCGGGTGTTAGCGTAGAAAACTTAATGGTCAGCGTGGGCGACCGATCAATGGCTGTGCGGTCCACTACCATTCCCTTGGCGACAAGGAATTCGGCAAGAACATACTGCGTCTCAGCGGCCTGCCGATGCCATCCGCCATCGTCTGTGATTTGGTTTCCGTTGCCATCGTAGGTGGCAACTGGGGTGGACAGAATTCCCGGCACGTCAACGATATTGAAGTCGTTCATGGCCCATGATGTGCCGTATCTCGGTCCATGGCGCAATGACCGCTTTCCCTCGCTTGCAACTCAGAGCGGACAGCCTCTTAACCACCCAATTCCCTCATTCCCGCGACCCGAAGGGCGGCCGCAGGCCAACGCGGGAACCCATCTCCCAACCTCTCAACAAGGTGAAAGGGAGAGAGATGGATCCCCGCCTGCGCGGGGATGCCGGTGTAGGGATGATGCGTTGCCTATCCACCCGTTTGAGCCTTAAACCCGGTCCGCCTGCACCACGATGTCGATCGCGCGGAGCGCCTGCAAGATGCGGTTGAGATGCTGCGCGTCGGCGACTTCCAGATCGATGATGTCGGTGTGGAAGGGGCCTTCGCGGTTCACCAGTTGCAGGTTGAGGATGTTCGCCTTGGTCGCGCCGAAGACATTGGCGACGGCGGCGAGGGCGCCCGGCTGGTTCTTGACGATGACGGAGAGGCGGGCGGTGCCGCCTTTCGACTTGCTGTCCCAGGACAGGTCGACCCAGTCGTCGTCCTGATCCACCTCCAGCGAGCGGCAGTCGATCGTATGGACCTCGATCGGCTCGCCGGTGCGGCGCACGCCCACGATGCGGTCGCCGGGAACGGGGTGGCAGCAGTCGCCCAGATTATAGGCGATGCCCGGCGTCAGGCCGCGGATCGACACGGGTTCATGCTGGCGCGGATGGGCTTCCTCCACCCCTCCCGCCGTGGTGGAGCCGGGCATCAGCGCCTCCATCACTTCGGAATCGAGCACGCGATGGGTGGCGATGGCGACCATCAGCGAGGCGCGATCGTCCAGCTTCAGCCGCTTGAGCGCGGCGTTCAGCGCCTTTTCGCCCAGTTCCTTGGCAAGGTCCGGGGAGAAGCGGCCGATGATTTCCTGATAGAGCTTCTCGCCCAGCGCGATTTCTTCGCCCCGCTGCTTCTGGCGGATATAGCGGCGGATCGCGGCGCGGGCCTTGCCGGTGATGGCGAAGGTCAACCAGCCCGGTTGCGGTTCCTGTCCCTCCGATTTGAGGATTTCGACCTGATCGCCATTTTCAAGATTGGTGCGCAGCGGCACGACGCGGCCATTCACCTTCGCGCCGACCGTCTGGTTGCCGAGCGAGGTGTGCACGGCATAGGCGAAGTCGACCGGGGTCGATCCCTTGGGCAGCTGATGCAGTTCGCCCTTGGGCGAGAAGGCGAAGATGCGATCCTGATACATCGCCATGCGGGTATGTTCGAGCAGCTCGTCCGCATCCTGGCTTTGCTCCAGGATTTCGACCAGGTCGCGCAGCCATGCGGCATGCTGATCGGCGGCGTCGCCCTTCTGCTTATAAGCCCAGTGCGCCGCTAGCCCCAGCTCCGCGTCATTATGCATGTCGCGGCTGCGAATCTGCACCTCGATCCGGGCATTGTCCTGATGGATGACGGTGGTGTGCAGCGACTGATAGCCGTTGCGCTTGGGCGTGGAGATATAATCCTTGAACCGGCCGGGCACCATTTTGAACGTCTGGTGGATGATGCCGAGCGCGCGATAGCAATCCTCGGTCGAGGCGGTGATCACGCGGAAGGCCATGACATCGGTCAGCTGTTCGAAGCTGATATGCCGTTCCTGCATCTTCTTGAAGATGGAATAAGGGTGTTTCTCACGGCCCGACACGCTGACCGACATGCCCTGACCCGCCAGCAGCAATTGCAGTTCGGCCCCGATCCGGTCGACCTTGTCATGGCCGCCTTCCTTGAGCTGCTCCAGCCGTTTGGTGATGCTGTCATAGGCTTCCGGCTCGATCTCCCGGAAGGAGAGGAGCTGCATCTCGCGCATGAAATCATACATGCCGATCCGCTCGGCCAGCGGGGCGTAGATATCCATCGTCTCGCGGGCGATGCGGCGGCGTTTGTCGGGATTCTTGATGAAGTGCAGCGTGCGCATATTGTGCAGCCGGTCGGCCAGCTTCACCAGCAGCACGCGGATATCGTCCGACATGGCGAGCAGGAACTTGCGGAGATTTTCCGCCGCCCGCTCATTTTCGGACATGGCCTCGATCTTCGACAGCTTGGTCACGCCGTCGACCATGCGCGCGACATCCTTGCCGAACGCGCTCTCAATCTCCTCATAGGTGACGAGCGTATCCTCGATCGTGTCGTGCAGCAGCGCGGTCACGATCGTCTGGTCGTCCAGATTGAAATCGGTCAGGATGCCCGCCACTTCGATCGGGTGGCTGAAATAGGGATCGCCGCTGGCGCGCTTTTGGCTGCCATGCTTCTGGACCGAAAACACATAGGCGCGGTTGATCATCGCTTCGTCCGCATCCGGATCGTAGCGCTTTACCCGTTCGACAAGTTCATATTGACGTAGCATCGTTTCCCGATTGTGTTGGAAGAGCCTTGTCGTGCAACAAAAAAATCCCATATCGATGGAATAAGTCGGCACTTTTGCAACAACCGGCGCTTTGCGCTATGCGATAGACCCATGAAACATAATCTTGCCCAGGATCTGGAACAATGTGCGCTCCCCGCCGCGCTGGAGGCGATGGGTGAGCGCTGGTCCTTCCTCATCCTGCGCGGTGCGCTGTCGGGCATCCGACATTTCGAGGAATTCCAGTCTACCCTGGGCATCGCCCGCAACATATTGGCCAACAGGCTGAGCCGGCTGGTCGAAAATGGCATCATGCTGCGTCAGCCGATGCAATGCGACCGGCGCAAGGTGGAATATCGGCTGACCGAAAAGGGGCAGGATCTGGCGCCTGCCATGATCGCGCTGCGCCAGTGGGGCGAAAAATGGGGCTGCGCGCCCGCATCCTGCCAGGTTCTGGCGGACAAGCGCGACGGCCAGCCGATCCGCAGTATCGCTATCCAGGCGCATGACGGCCGTCTGCTGGACCTGACCGATCTGGTATGGGTGTGTCCCGACGAAGTGACCCCCATGGCGGAGGCCCCGGCCGTCGCGGCCTGACGATGGCGCAGTGGCTTTCAGCACTAAACGACGTTGCACTATGTGTTGCCCCGTCATTGCGAGCGCAGCGAAGCAATCCACTGGCGCACTCATGGATCGGTTGGGCGTTGCCCGCTTTCGGCCCGCTGCGCGCGCAATGACGGTTCGAGTCCCGGCCACTATGCCGTAAAGCGGCTTTGACCATGGGCCCAAATCGCCTAAGTCTGTCGGCAATGTCCGTATCCGTGCCTCGCATCAAGCCGCAGCCCTTTTTCGCTGACAAGAATCGCGCCTTCTGGAATTTGCAGTCGGTCGGATGGGCCGGCGCTTTCCTGCTGCGCGGATCGTCCACCATCGCCAATGGGCAGCCGCTGTCCAGCCTGGTGCCGGTGATCATATCGACCGTCACCGGCTATTCGGTGACGCTGCTGATCGCGGTGATGTTCCGTTTCCTGCTGAAACAGCGGCCGATCATCCGCTGGGGCGTGTCGATCGTAACGGTGGTGCTGGCGGCCGGGCTGGTCGCCTTTATCGATGCCTGGGTCTTCTCGACCCAGAATAGGGCGAGCGAGACGGCGGGGCTGCAACTGTTTCTGGGCGCCTTCTATCTGTCGATGACGCTGCTGGGGGCATGGTCCTCGCTCTATTACGCCATCAATTTCTATCTGACGGTGGAGGAGCAGGCGGACCAGTTGCTGCTGCTGGAAAACCAGGCGGCCAATGCGCAACTGGCGATGCTGCGCTATCAGCTCAATCCGCATTTCCTGTTCAATACGCTCAACAGCATCTCGACTCTGGTGCTGCTCAAGCAGACGGATCGCGCCAATGCGATGCTGTCGCGCCTGTCCTCCTTCCTGCGCTATACGCTGATCAACGAGCCGACCGCGCAGGTGACGATCGAGCAGGAGATCGAGACGCTGAAACTCTATCTGGAGATAGAGAAGATGCGGTTCGAGGAGCGGCTGCGCCCGGTCTTCAGCATCGATCCCGCAGTCGCGCGGGCGCGCCTGCCTTCGCTTTTGTTGCAGCCGCTGGTGGAAAACGCGATCAAATATGCGGTCACGCCCAAGGAGGAAGGGGCGGAAATATCGGTCAGCGCGCAGCCTGCCGGGGATAATGTCCGGATCGTCGTATCGGACAGCGGGCCGGGATTGAATGAAAGCGGAATGAGGCCGCACATCCCCATGAGCGAGGGGACCGGGATCGGCCTGCCGAACATCCGGGACCGTTTAATTAAGGCCTTCGGGGAACGACAGAGCTTCGAAACGCGTTCCACGCCGGGCGGATTTTCGGTCATCATCGAAATTCCGCTTAACATGGATGAAACATCGAAAGTGGCCGCATGACCATAAGAACAATCCTCGTCGATGACGAAAGCCTGGCTGTTCAGGGCCTTGCACTGCGTCTTCAAGCGCATGAGGATGTCGAAATCGTCGAAACCTGCACCAATGGCCGCGAAGCGATCCGCGCGATCAAGACGCATAAACCCGACCTTGTGTTCCTGGATATTCAGATGCCCGGTTTCGACGGCTTTTCCGTCGTCCAGGGCCTGATGGAGGTGGAACCGCCGCTAGTCATCTTCTGCACCGCCTATAGCGATTATGCGATCCGCGCGTTCGAGGCGCAGGCGGTCGACTATCTGATGAAGCCGGTGGACGAAGGCCGTCTGGCCGATGCACTGGACCGCGTACGCCAGCGCCTGAGCGAAAAGCGACAGGTGCAGGAAGTCGAAAAGCTGCGCGAAGTGCTGGCCGAGGTCGCGCCGCAGGCGATGAGCGATTTTGCGTCCGACGATGATGCGCCGGCGTCCAACCGCTTCGAAAAATTGATCAATATCAAGGATCGCGGGCAGATTTTCCGCGTCGACGTGGATTCGATCGAGCGGATCGACGCGGCGGGCGACTATATGTGCATCTATACCGCCGACAATTCGCTGATCCTGCGCGAGACGATGAAGGATCTGGAAAAACGGCTCGACCCGCGCAATTTCCAGCGCGTGCATCGCTCGACTATCGTGAATTTGAGCCAGGTGCGGCAGGTGAAGCCCCACACCAATGGCGAATGTTTCCTGGTGCTGGAAAGCGGCGCGCAGGTGAAGGTCAGCCGGTCGTACCGCGACGTGGTGGCGCGGTTCGTGCATTGACATAAGCCAATCGTCATTCCTGCCTGCGAATGGATGACTTGATCTTAGAGAAAGGGTCGCTTCATCGGAGGCGATCCTTTTTCCATGGTTCAATCCAAGACGCGACGGGTTGTTTCATACGAAGCGTTCCCCGGCGCAGGCCGGGGCCCAGTTCAGACCGTGGAACTGGACCCCGGCCTTCGCCGGGGAACGGAGAGTCAAAGCTTCATATCATCGCTTGTTGGTATCAATCCATCGTCCGTACCGGCCGCACGATCAGTTCGTTGACGTCGACGTCGGCGGGCTGTTCCACCGCATAGGCGATGGCGCGGGCGATCGCGTCCGGGGTGAGGGCGATGGCGCGGAAATCCTCCATCGCGGCGGCGGCGCCCGCTTCGGTGATGGTGCCGGCCAGTTCGGATTCGACCACGCCCGGCGACACCACGGTCACGCGGATATCGTCATGTTCCATGCGCAGCCCGTCGGAAATGGCGCGGACCGCATATTTAGTGGCGCTATAGACGCCGCAGGTCGGCCAGACGCGATAGCCGCCGATCGACGAGATATTGACGAAATGGCCGCTGCGCTGCGCCTTGAAGCGGGGCAGGGCGGCGGCGATGCCGTGCAATACGCCGCGAATATTGACGTCGATCATCCGGTCCCATTCGTCGACCTTCAGGCTGTCGAAGCGGGAGAGCGGCATCAGGCCGGCATTGTTGACCAGCACGTCCACCCGGCCAAATTCCGCCTCCGTCGCGGCGATGAACGCTTCCACATCGGCACGGTCGGTGACGTCCAGCGCGCGGAAGGCGACGGTGCCGCCTGCGGCGTTCAGTTCGTCAGCCAGCTTTTCCAGCCGGTCGGTGCGCCGCGCGCCCAGCATCAGCTTCGCGCCCCGCGCCGCCAGCAGTCGCGCCGTGCCTTCGCCGATGCCGCTGCTGGCGCCGGTGATCGCGATGACCTTGTTCTCGATAGCCATGATTCAGTCTCCTTGTCCGGCGGATCGAGCGTCGATCCGATGGGCCATGAATGCGGCATGATGGGGCTGGAGCGGTAGAACAGGCTTGCGGAAGGATTGCACGATATTCCATTTCGGCGATGCGGCCCTGTTCGCGCACCATGCGTTCACTTAGAAGTAGGGTAAGGAGAATACCCCATGTCGCATCAGGCCCTTGGTCAGCAGATTGCCCGATATGCCGATGGTGATGGCATTATCGATACTGCCATCCCGCGCCTGACGCTGGTGCGCTGGTCGCATGTCGGCGAGCCTGTGCATATGCTGCAACGACCCGCTTTGTGCATCATCGCGCAGGGGGCCAAGACGGTGATGCTGGGCGACAGCCTGCTCTCCTATGGCCCGGCCAGCTATCTGATCGCCTCGCTCGATCTGCCGATCACCGGCATCGTGACGGAGGCGGAGGATGACGCGCCCTATCTCTGCTTCTGCCTCTATCTCGATCCGGCGATGCTGTCCGACATCGCGATCGCCCTGCCGCCAATTGGGCCGCCGGTCGCGCCGGTGGCGGAGGGGAGCGCGCTGTCGCTGCATCCGATCACGCCAGAACTGCTGGACGCGGCGACACGGTTGACGGCGCTGCTGGGCCAGGCGGAGAGCGCGCCTTTGCTCGCGCCGCTGGTGGAGCGGGAATTGCTGGTGCGACTGATGACCGGGCCCAATGGCGGCATCATCCGCGCGATCGCCAGCGGGGAAAGTCGCACCGGCCAGATTGCCCGCGCTATAGGTTGGCTGAAGGCGCATTTCCGCGAGCCGTTCAGCGGACCCGATCTGGCGGGGCTGGCGGGCATGAGCATATCGAGCTTCCACGATCATTTCCGCCGGGCGACGGCGATGACGCCGCTGCAATATCAGAAGCAGTTGCGGTTGCAGGAAGCGCGCAAGCTGATGCTGGCGGACCGGCTGGACGCGGCGGAGGCGGGCTATCGCGTCGGTTATGACAGCCCTTCGCAATTCAGCCGCGAATATCGCCGCCTGTTCGGCGCCCCGCCACAGCGGGACATGGGGCGGCTAAGGGGACTGCCGCAGGTGGCATTGGCGATTTGAAGGGGACCCAAGGTTCCTATCGCGCCGTCATCCCAGCGCAAGCTGGGATCTCTTTTCTCTTTCAAGCGCATTGTCCGAAGAAGTGAGATGCCAGCTTTCGCTGGCATGACGCGATATGCTCGGTTTGCTACCCCGCCTTTAGCGGAATACCCATTGGCGGTTGAGGCCGAAGACGATGAGCGGCGTCACGAAGATCATCGCCGGGATCGGCGACCATTCGGGCCAGTGCATATGGGTGACGCACAGATAGACCCACAGGGCATTGATCGCATAGCTGATCAGCGAGACGGCGACGAAGCGGACGCCGCGTGTCGCATGGCCGCCGCCGGTGCCATGGCCGCGAAAGGTGAAGGCGCTATGGCTGGCATAGCCGATCGCGACCGCCGCGACATAGCCGATGAAATTGGCCAGTTGGGGATGCAGCCCGACCGGTGCGGCCAATGCCCAGTAGATCGCCGCCTGACAGGCGGTGACGAACAGGCCGGTCACGCCATAGCGGACGATCTGCCAGAACAGCGCGCCATGCTCTGCATATAGACGTGACAGATATTTCATGACGGCCCCGGTTGCGCTTTGATGCTGAGCCATAGACGGCAATTTTGTCGGAAGCAAAATTGCCGTCCGGCTTTCTGTTGGCCGGGATTTCCGAGCCGTGAAATGTTCCATTTCAATCGAAATCCCTCTAGGCGACGCGAATGACCTTGCCTAGCGGTGATACCTTGCGCGCCCGCATCCGCCATTGGATGCCGATCCTGACCGCTTATGTCCAGCGGCACTGGAAATGGCTGACCTTCCTGATCTGGGTCATCATCGCCGTGTCGATGGTGATGACGCGCTGGGCGGCGATCCACTGGCTGGTGCTGAGCGATACCGACGACAATATCCGCTATGTGCAGGTGAAGGACTGGCTGGCCGGGCAGGGCTGGTACGATCTGCGCCAATATCGACTCGATCCGCCGGGCGGCGCGAATATCCACTGGTCGCGGCTGGTGGATATCCCGATCGCGGGCCTGATCCTGTTCTTTCGCGCGTTCGTCGATCAGGGTCTGGCCGACCGGCTGGCCTGCGGCATCGCGCCGTTGCTGCCGCTGTTGCTCCTGATGCTCTCGCTCGGCTTCATCGGGCGGCGGCTGGCGGGGCCGAATGGCTGGTTCCTGGCGGCGCTGGCGCCGCTGGCCGCACAGATGGCGCTGGGCATGTATGCGCCGATGCGGATCGACCATCATGGCTGGCAACTGGCGCTGGCGGTGACGACGCTGGCGGGGGTGATCGACACGAACCGGGGGCGGGGCGGCCTGATCGCGGGGATCAGCAGCGCATTGTCGATCGCCATCGGCATGGAGATGATCGTCTATCTGGCGGCTGGTGGCGCGCTGATCGCGCTACGCTGGGTCTTCCGGCCGGGCGCGGAGCGGCGGATGCTGCCCTATGGCCTGAGCCTCGCAGGGGCGACGTCGATTCTGTATGTGCTGTTCGCCAGCTACGCCAATCGGGCCATGGTGTGCGACGCTCTCTCGCCCATCTGGGTGGCGGTGTTCGGCGCGGCGGGTGCGGGCATGGTGATCCTGTCGATCGCGCCCCTGCGCGGATGGCCGGTGCGGATGGCGGCAGGCGCGATCGTGGGCGGAGCGGTCGCCGTCTTCTTCTACCTGAACTGGCCGCAATGCCTGACCCCCTATCAGATTTCGCCCGAACTCCAGCGCCTGTGGCTCGCCAATATCCGTGAGGCCAAGCCGATCACGGTGCAGGCGCAGAGTCTGGTGGTGCCGCTGATGGCGGTGCCGGTGGCGGGGCTGATCGGCCTGTTCTGGGCGCTATGGGATGCCCGGCGCGACACGGAGCGGCTGTGGGCCTGGGCGACGGTGGGACTGATGATGGTCTTTTCCACCGCCCTGCTTTTCTGGCAGTTGCGTGCGGGGCCGGCGGCGCAGTTGATGGCGATCCCGCCGGCCGCCTGGGCCGCGCATCGACTGGTCGCCGCGATCCTGACCGGCAAGCGCCGGGTGAAAATCGCCGCCGGGGGCGGGGTGGCGCTGCTCGCCGCCATCGCCTTTGCCTATCCGCTTTATCCGCAGATCGTGACGTTGTGGCAGGCGGCGACGGGTACGAAGCCCAAGCCCTGGCGCCCGTCGGCCATCGCCCGCACCGACAATATCAAGAAGGCCAATGGCCGGTGCCGCACATTGCCGGCGCTGGCGGTGCTGGATCAGTTGCCGCCGGCCACCATCTTCACTTTGGTCGATCTGGGGCCGCGCCTGATCGCCACGACGCATCATAGCGCGTTAGCCGGTCCCTATCATCGCAACGGCGCGACGATCCTGGACATCCACCACGCCTTTGACGGGCCGACGCGCGATTTCCGCGCGATCGCGGCGAAGCATCATGCGACCTATCTGCTGGTCTGCCCCTGGTTCCCCGAAGGCACCATCTATCAGTCGCGCAGTCCGGGCGGCTTCTATGCCGATCTGATGCGCGACAAGCGGCCCGACTGGCTGATCCCGGTGAAGCTGGAGACGGCGATGACGTTGCCCTATCAGCTCTACCGAATAGATTATTCAGCGCCGGACGGCAAAAAAGTCACGCAGCAGCGCTGAGGCTTCCGCTTCTGCCAGCCCGCCATAGACTTCAGGGCGATGCAGGCATTGCGGCTGGGCGAAAAGGCGCGGCCCCTGTTCGATCGCGCCACCCTTCGCATCGCCCACGGCATAATAGAGGCGAGCGATACGGGCATGGGAAATGGCGCCTGCACACATCGGGCAGGGTTCCAGCGTGACCCACAGGTCGCAGCCGGTCAGCCGGTAGTCGTGCAGATGTGCCGCCGCAGCCCGCATGGCGACGATTTCGGCATGGGCGGTGGGATCATTGTCGCGTCGGTTGCGATTCTCGCCCTCGCCGATGACGACGCCATCCTTCGTCACGACGGCGCCGATCGGCACTTCGCCCGCCGCCTGTGCCGCATGGGCAAGATCAAGGGCGCGACGCATGGGCGCTGGCAGAGGAAAGGGCGAAGCCATAAGCCCCGCCCGTTACAGGATCATGCGCGCGGAAGGAAGTTGGAGAGCGTTTGAGAACGGATGCGGGTCGGTCTGGCGGTGCTTTTGCACGTTGGCGGCGTCGCGATCTCACCACGATGTCCCAGCATCGCGGTTTCGATCACTCCTCGCCAGCGCGCAAAATCTCTCGCCAGCCCTCAACCGCACCATTCTCAAACACTCTCTTAGGGCTTCTTCACGTCCACCGTGGGCACGGCCACGGTTTCGTTACGGGTGCCGACCTCCACCTTGGCGACGTTCGCCTCATATTTGGGGAGCGCGCCTTCCTTCACGGCGATTTCGGGCAGGCGCCCGTCCTGCGTCTTTTGCAGGTCGATGAAGCCGGTGGCGATACCGCCGGCCAAAACAATCAGAACAATGATCAGCAAGCCACCAATGAGTCGCATTTCGCCCTCCTATGGGTTAACAGCGCTCCAACGCACTCCCCGGCAAAAGGGTTTCCCGGGTTGACGCGATGGCCGAATCCCGTTATCGGCGCGGCTTTCCGAACGAACCCGATTTTCAAAGGTTGATTGACTATGTCGCGCATTTGCGAGCTGACCGGTAAGGGTCGCCAGGTGGGTCACAATGTTTCCCACGCCAATAACAAGACCAAGCGAGTGTTCCTGCCGAACCTGCAGAACGTATCGCTGCTCTCCGAAACGCTGGAAACCAGCGTGAAGCTGCGCGTGTCGACCCATGGTCTGCGTTCGGTCGAACATAATGGCGGCCTGGACAACTGGCTGGTCAAGACCAGCGACGACAAGCTGTCGCTGAAGGCCCGTCGCCTGAAGCGCGACATCGTCAAGAAGAAGGCTGCCGTAGCAGCCTGATTCGCCTCGATTCGTTTCGGCATAAGGAGCGGCCCCTCACCGGGCCGCTTTTTTGCGTGTGTGCTGTTTTTTGAAGAATGGCTGGGCCGACGGCTGCTGCCTGACAGGCCCGACCCTTACAACTCCCCGTCCGGCAACCCGAATTTCAGCAGCAGGGTGCGCTGGAAGAATTCGTGATTGTCGTCGGACACGACCCAGATGATCGTGCGGCCTGCCTCGCGCGTGACGGCGATGCCTTCGAAATTGTCGGCGAGCAGCGGCGGCGCCAGCCGGGCGAGGGTGCGGGCTTTGAGTTCCGTTCCCGGCGTCAACCGATCAGGCAGCTCGACGATCGCGATGGTCGCGGTGAACAGATCCTCCAGCGTCAGCCGCCGGTTCAGCACCAGCAGATGATGCGCGTCAATCGCCACGGCGTCGGTCGGGCGATAGCCCTTGGGCGGGGTGTAGCGCAGGTGGATCGGATCGGGCGTGTCCTTTTCCGCCGGATCGCCAGCGAAGAGCAGGCTGTCATGCTTGCCATCGGCGGTCATCCCCATTTCGCCGATCACCAGAAAGCGGCCGTCGGGCAGGCGGGCGAGCGATTCGATCGATCCGGTCTTGGGCCAGGCCATGATTTCCGGCCAGGTGCGGCACGCCTCCACCCGCGCGAAGCCGGGGCCATAGCGGCACACCGCCTGTTGCAGTTCGAAGCCAACCCAGTAGCGATCGCTGACGGGATCATGCGCCAGCGATTCCGAATCCCAGGCCCACCAGGGGCGATAGCGATCCTGCGCGCGGATCGGCAGCGGGGCGATGAAGGGGCGGCGGGCAGCTTCGCCGGGCCCCACATGGAAACCCATCAATATGCCTGAATCGCTGAGGCCCAGCACGTCGCCCGGCGGCGCTACCAGCAGGGCGGAAATGCCGCCAAAGCCGGGGTTGGCGCTCTCCAGCGCCCAGCCGCCCAGATAGTCGAGTGCCCCCACATGGCGGAGTGCGGCATCGACGCTGCTGAGTGGCAAGGGCTGCGCCCGCACCAGCAGGGCGCCGGCCTGCACACTTTCGGGCTTCCCCGGATGCGGCGCGGGCAGCAGCAAAATCGCAAGGGCCAGGACAATCAGGATTCGCTGCATCGCACCGGCCATAGGGGATTATCCGGCAGGGCGCAGCAGAACAGTGACGGGTGGCGCGCACCTGAACGCTGGCTGTCACCCCCATTCAGGCTCGGCTCAACGCGACTCCGGCATAAGGGCGTCAATCGAAGGGCAATCCCGTTCTTTTTCAACGGCCGCCCAAGAGGATGGCAATTGAGGAGCAGAGCCATGAAGATGAAGTTTCTTGTGAATATGGGAGCCGCCCTGGCCATGGGCGTGGCATCGCTGGCCGTTTCGGCGGCCCCTGCGCAGGCGCGCGATCATTATCGTGGATATGATCGGGGCGACTATTATCGCGGCGGATATGACCGGGGTTATCGTGGTTATGATCGTGGCTATCGCGGCGATTATTATCGCGGCGGTTACGACCGTGGCTATCGTGGTGATCGCTATCGCGGCTATCGTGGCGGTTATCGCTGCCGGGACAATGGCACGGGCGGCACCATCATCGGTGCAATCGCCGGTGGCCTGCTGGGTAATGAAATCGGCAAGGGTTCTGGCCGCTATGGTCGCCGTGGTGACGGCACGACCGGCGCCATCGTGGGCGCTGGCGTGGGTGCGCTGGCCGGTCGGGCGATCGATCGCAATTGCTGATCCGACAAGGGTCGCGCAAGGGAAGAGGGCCGCTCCGCAAGGGGCGGCCTTTTTTCATGCCTGCGTCGATCAGGGGCGGGGAGCAGGCTGGGGCGGGACGCGGTTCCGGTCCGCGCGCGCGGCGGCTGTCGCGGCGGGGTTCAGTCCGGCATCGTCGCTTTGTGCGGCGCCGGCCTGCGCATCCAGACGAGCGGCGGCTTCGTTGAGCGCTCTTGCCTCCCCGGCGCTGACGCCGCCAACGCCATCCTGATCGCCGGAACCGCCGCAAGCGCCCAGCATCAGTATAGGCATCAATGCAGCCATCAGGGGCAGGGTGATCCGCTTCATGGGCATGGTCTTCCGGGAAGAGGGGCCAAAAAGAAAGGGGCCGCGCCGTTGCCGGTGCGACCCCTTTCGAATATTTCGCAAGAAGCGAAAATTACATCGCGTTCGCGGCGTTGTTGGTCGCGTTCGACGCAGCGTTAGCGGCGTTGTCGGCGGCGTTCAGCGCAGCGTTCATGGCGTTGTCGGCAGCGTTCGAAGCGTTCTCAGCAGCGTTGGCAGCGTTGTTGGCGGCGTTTTCATGGCCACCCGAGCAAGCAGCCAGGCCGAGCGAAGCAGCGAGAACGAGCGAAAGAGCAATCGACTTGGTCATGGGTTAAAACCCCTCTCTGAGAAAAACAAAATGCAGACCACTCTCGGAGAAAAGCTCACCCCCCATTGCGCCTGCCCTTTGATTCCTAATGCTTTGGAAAGAGCAAGGCAATCCCATTCATAAAGCTGAAAGGTTGGGTTGCCGCCGTTTTGCCGGATCATGGATGAAAAATGCACGGAAAATTCACTGGCATTGACGTATATAAAGAATTCTTTATATGGCATGGACATGCATGCGGCACTCGACATTTTCCGGGCACTTGGTGATCCGACGCGGCTGCGCGTGATCCATCTGCTGCGGGCGATGGAACTGGCTGTCGGGGAAATTGCGCAGGTTGTCGGGCAAAGCCAGCCGCGCGTTTCGCGCCATGTTCGCATCCTGGCCGAAGCCGGATTGGTGGAGCGGCGCAAGGAAGGCAATTGGGTGTTTTTGCGGCTGAGCCGCGATGCCGCCTTCGCGCCTTTCCTGACCCTGTTCGACCAGTTGGAAACATCCGACAGCGAAGCTTTGTGGCAGGCGGCCGACCTTGCCCGGCTGGCGGCGGTGCGGGCCGACCGGGCGAAAGCGGCGGAAAGCTATTTCGCGGAACATGCCGAGGAATGGGACGCGATCCGGTCGCTCCATGTCGCCGAAGCCGATGTGGAGGCGGCGATGACCGCACTGCTGACGCGCGAGCCGATCGGCCATCTGCTCGATATCGGCACCGGCACCGGGCGGATGATCGAACTGTTCGGTGACGCAGCGCGGCAGGTGACGGCGATCGACCGCAGCCCCGACATGCTGCGGCTGGCGCGGACCAAGTTGCCGGCCGACGCAGGCGACAAATATGCGCTGTTGCTGGGCGATTTTATGGATCTGCCGTTGGCGCCGGGTGGCGCCGACACGGTCGTCCTGCATCAGGTGCTGCATTATGCACAGGCGCCTGAAATGGTGATCGCCGAGGCCGCGCGCGTCACGGCGCGGGACGGGCGGGTGCTGATCGTCGATTTCGCGGCGCATGAACGCGAAGAACTGCGCACGCGCGATCAGCATGCGCGTCTGGGCTTTTCGGACGAACAGATGGATGGCTGGTTCGCTGCGGCGGGACTGGCGCTGGAACGGGTGGAAACGCTGCCCGGCCAGGAACTGACGGTACAACTCTGGCTGGGGCGGCGCAGGACGGCGCGCATCCTGCCCATCGAAGAACGGATTTCCGCATGACCCTGAATGATCCTGCCGCCCCCCTTTATGCGGACCTGGCCGGCGACTGCCAGGTCAGCTTCGAATTCTTTCCGCCCAAGACGGAGAAGATGGAAGCGCAGCTCTGGTCCGCGATCGAGACGCTGACGCCGCTGGCGCCCAAATTTGTGTCCGTCACCTATGGCGCGGGCGGCTCCACGCGGGAACGGACGCATAATACGGTCGCGCGCATCGCGAAGGAAACGCCGCTGGCGGCCGCGGCGCACCTGACCTGCGTGGCCGCGAGCAAGGATGAGATTGGCGAGATTGCCGACGCCTATTGGGAAGCGGGCGTGCGCCACATTGTCGCCCTGCGTGGCGATCCGCCGGAAGTGGGTGGCAAGTTCGAGCCGCATCCCGATGGCTATACCGGCGCGGCCGATCTGGTCGAAGGGCTGATGCAGCGCCATCCGTTCGAGATTTCCGTCTCCGCCTATCCGGAGGTGCATCCCGAAGCCGCGAGCGCGCAGAGCGATCTGGATAATCTGAAGCGCAAGCTGGATGCCGGGGCGACCCGTGCGATCACCCAATTCTTCTTCGCGCCCGACACCTATTTCCGCTTCATGGACAAGGTGCTGGCGGCGGGCATCAGCGCGGATATCGTGCCGGGCATCATGCCGGTCGGCAATTTCTCCGCGACCCAGCGCATGGCCGCCATGTGCAATACCGATGTGCCGAGCTGGATGGCGCGCCTGTTCGAAGGGCTGGACGATCATCCTTCCGCGCGCCAGCTCGTGTCGGCGACGATCGCGGCGGAATTGTGCCGGAAGCTATATGAAGGCGGCGTGCGCGATTTCCATTTCTACACGCTCAACCGGGCGGAACATAGCTATGCGATCTGTCATCTGCTTGGGCTGAGGCCCAAAGTGGCGGTCGCGGCTGACGTGACCGCTTGATATATGTTTCCGTTCGCCCTGAGCCTGTCGAAGGGCCTTACTTCTTTTCCAGAAAGGGCGGGGCTTCGACAGGCTCAGCCCGAACGGGGTTTTGATGATGTCCGCTGAACAGAAATTGCGCGCTTTGGCCGCCGAAAAGATCCTGATCTTCGACGGTGGTTATGGCACGTCGATCCAGAAACATGGGCTGACCGAAGCGGATTATCGCGGCGATCTGGACCTGAGCAAGGACCAGAAGGGCAATAACGACCTGCTCTGCCTGACCCGGCCGGACATCGTGGAGGGCATCCACACCGCCTATCTCGACAATGGCGCCGACATGATCGAGACGAACACCTTCAGTTCGACCAAGATCGCGATGGCGGACTATGGCTGCGAGCATCTGGTGTGGGACATCAATATCGCCGCCGCGAAGATCGCCCGTGCCGCCTGCGAGAAGGCGACGGCGAGGGACGGCAAGCCGCGCTTCGTGTGCGGTTCGATCGGGCCGACGAACAAGACGCTGTCGATCTCGCCCGACGTGAACGATCCGGCCTATCGTGAAGTCGATTATGATACGCTCAAGGCCGATTATCGTGAACAGTGCGACGCGCTGATTGCGGGCGGGGTGGATTTCCTGCTGATCGAAACCTGCTTCGATACGCTGAACGCCAAGGCGGCGGGCATGGCTGCGCGTGAAGCGGAGGCGGCGTCGGGCCGCCCGGTGCCGGTGATGCTCAGCTTCACCATCACCGACATGTCGGGCCGCAACCTGTCGGGCCACACGATCAACGCCTTCTGGTATTCGCTGCGGCATTTGAAGCCGCTGACGATCGGCGTGAACTGCGCGTTCGGTGCGGATTTGCTGCGGCCTTATCTGTCGGAACTGTCCAAGAATGCCGACACGCTGATCCTGGCCTATCCCAATGCGGGCCTGCCCAACGAACTGGGGCAATATGACGAACTGCCGGAAACCACCGCGAAGCTGATCCGTCAGTGGGTGGATGAAGGGCTGGTCAACATGGTTGGCGGCTGCTGCGGCACGACGCCTGCGCATATTGGCGCAGTGGCGAAGGCGCTCGACGGCCACAAGCCGCGCGTGGTGCCGGAGTTGCAGGTCGTGACCCGGCTCGCCGGCCTCGAACCGATGCACATCGCTGCGTGAATTACCGGAGGGGGTAACTCTCCTCCGTTCGCCCTGAGCCTGTCGAAGGGCTGAACTTTCTTGAAGAAAAGGACTGGGCTTCGACAGGCTCAGCCCGAACGGATTTAGAGAACGGGATATGACCACCCAATCCACCGCCACCTTCGTCAATATCGGTGAACGCACCAACGTCACCGGCTCGGCCAAGTTCAAGAAGCTGATCATGGCCGGCGATTATGCCGCCGCCATCGACATCGCCCGCGAGCAGGTCGAAAATGGCGCGCAGATCGTCGACGTGAACATGGACGAAGGCCTGCTCGACGCGGTCGAGGCGATGACCACGTTCCTGAAGCTCATGACGTCGGAACCGGATATCAGCCGCGTGCCGGTCATGATCGACAGCTCCAAATGGGACGTGATCGAGGCGGGCTTGAAATGCGTTTCCGGCAAGCCGGTCGTCAATTCGATCAGCATGAAGGAGGGTGAGGAAGCCTTCCTGCATCATGCGAAGCTCTGCATGGCCTATGGCGCGGCGGTGGTCGTCATGGCGTTCGATGAGACGGGGCAGGCGGATACGCAGGCGCGCAAGGTCGAGATTTGCGAGCGTGCTTACAAGCTGCTGATGACCATCGGCTTCCCGCCCGAGGATATCATCTTCGATCCCAATATCTTCGCGGTGGCGACCGGGATCGAGGAGCACAATAATTACGGCGTCGACTTCATCGAAGCCTGTCGCGAGATCAAGAAGCGCTGCCCGCATGTCCATATTTCGGGCGGCCTGTCGAACTTCTCCTTCTCTTTCCGCGGCAACGAACCGGTGCGTCGGGCGATGCACAGCGTGTTCCTGTACCATGCCATTCCGGCGGGGCTGGACATGGCGATCGTCAATGCCGGGCAACTCGACGTCTATGACACGATCGATCCGGCGCTGCGCAAGGCATGCGAAGATGTGCTGCTGAACAGCGATCCCGAAGCGGGCGAGCGGCTGGTCACGCTGGCGGAAAGCTATCGCGGCAAGGATGCGGCGACCGAAAAGGCCGCGCAGGAATGGCGCGGCTGGCCGGTCGCCAAGCGGCTGGAGCATGCGCTGGTCAAGGGCATCGACATGTATGTGGTGGAGGACACCGAAGAGTGCCGCCTCGCCGCCGCCAAGCCGATCGAGGTGATCGAAGGGCCGCTGATGGACGGCATGAACGTGGTCGGCGACCTGTTCGGCGCGGGCAAGATGTTTCTGCCGCAGGTGGTGAAATCCGCCCGCGTCATGAAGAAGGCGGTCGCGCATCTGCTGCCCTATATCGAGGCGGCCAAGGAACCGGGCGCCAAGGGCAAGGGCAAGATCATCATGGCGACCGTGAAGGGCGACGTGCATGATATCGGCAAGAATATCGTCGGCGTCGTGCTCCAGTGCAACGGCTTCGAAGTGGTCGACATGGGCGTGATGGTGCCCTGGCAGGACATCATCAAGGCTGCGAACGATCATGACGCGGACATGATCGGCCTGTCCGGCCTCATCACCCCCTCGCTGGACGAGATGGTGACGGTGGCGCAGGAAATGCAGCGCGCCAATATGGTGATGCCGTTGCTGATCGGCGGGGCGACCACCTCGCGCGTGCACACGGCGCTACGCATCGATCCGGCCTTTACCGGGCCGGTGGTGCATGTGCTGGACGCCAGCCGCGCCGTGGGTGTGGCGACGGCGCTGGTCAGCGAAACGCAGAAGAATGATTTCGTCCAGAAGACCAAGGATGATTATGAGCATGTCCGCGTCGCCCGCGCCAACAAGGGGCAAAGCGCGCTGATCAGCATCGCGGATGCCCGCGACAATGGTTTCGAGATTGACGAGAGCCTGAAGGCGCCGCGTCCGCGCCTGCCCGGCGTCCATCGCTTCCCCGACTGGGATCTGAAGGATCTGGTCCAGTATATCGACTGGACCCCCTTCTTCCGCGCATGGGAACTGGCCGGCAATTATCCCGCGATCCTGACGGACGAAGTGGTGGGCGAAAGCGCGACCAGCCTGTTCGCCGATGCACAGAAGATGCTGGACAAGATCGTCAACGACAAATGGCTGACCGCGCGCGGCGTGGCGGGCCTGTGGCCCTGCCGCCGTGAGGGCGACGACATCATCGTCCATGTAGAGGATGAGAAGCACTATACCCTGCCGATGCTGCGCCAGCAGATCCAGAAGCGGGAAGGGCGCGCCAATATGTGTCTGGCCGACTTCATCAGCCATGATGGCGACTGGATGGGCGGCTTTGCCGTGTCGATCCACGGCATCGAACCGCATCTGGCGCGGTTCAAAAATGCGATCGATGACTATTCGGACATTCTTCTGAAGGCACTGGCCGACCGTCTGGCCGAAGCCTTTGCCGAGCGGTTGCACCATTATGTCCGCACTGCGCTGTGGGGCTATGCGGAGGGCGAGCAACTCACCAACGAAGCGCTCATCAAGGAACAATATCGCGGCATCCGCCCGGCGCCCGGCTATCCCGCCTGCCCGGAACATAGCCTCAAGCCGATATTGTTCGACATGCTGGACGCGCATCACGCGACGGGCGCGACCCTCACGGAGAGCTTTGCGATGCTACCGACGGCAGCGGTCAGCGGCTTCTATTTCGGCCATCCGCAGGCCGAATATTTCGGCGTGGCCCGCGTGGGGCGTGATCAGTTGGAGGACTATGCCCAGCGGCGCGGCATCGATCTGGAAACGGCGGAGCGCTATCTGCGGCCTAATCTGGACTAAGGGCTTGTTCCCCGGCGAAGGCCGGGGTCCAGTTGAAAGGGGCGAACTGGGCCCCGGCCTTCGCCGGGGAACGGCCTATGGACGATCGTGGCTGTAAACACGCCATCCCCTCCCTATCTCCCTTCGATGAAAATCTTTACCATCGGCTATGAAGGCACGACCCAGCCGGCGTTGATCGCTGCCTTGCAAGCCGCCGGTGTGCGCCTCCTTGCCGACGTCCGCGCGGTGCCGCTGTCGCGTCGCCCCGGCTTCTCGAAGAACATCCTTGCCGCTGGCCTGCGTGAAGCGGGCATCGACTATGTCGGCCTGAAGGCGCTGGGCACGCCTGCCGAAGGGCGCGAAGCCGCGCGTAAAGGACAGCATGCCCGCCTCGCCGAAATCTACACCCGGCAACTCGATCTTCCCGAAGCGATCGTGCAGGCCGAACAGTTGAAGGACATGGCAGCGGAAATTCCCACCGCCTTGCTCTGCTTCGAACGCGACCCGTCCGGCTGCCACCGGTCGCTATTGATCGACGCGGTGTTGCCGGATGCGGAACGGGTCGACCTGTTTCCTGCTTAAAGGCCCGCCCCCAACCTGTCCCATAGCGGGGCAGCGGCCGATTGCCCCCATTCCCGTCTTGGTCCTGCAACCGGTCGGGCCTATCCTGCCGCCCATGCGCATCCTCTCCACCACGCTCCTCGTCTCCGCCGCGATCGCTTCTACTGCGGTGGCGCAGGGTAATGCCGCTCCCTTTACCGTCGCGGAAACGGGGCAGGGCTTTGCATCCATCGGGGATGCGCTGGCGGCGATCGGGGATCGGCGCGGCACGGTGGTTGTGGCGCCGGGCACCTATCATCAGTGCGGCGTGCAGCAGGGGGGCGACGTCACCATCCGCGCCGCGACGCCCGGTACGGTAATCTTCGACGGGGTGCCGTGCGAGGGGAAGGGCGCGCTGGTGCTGCGCGGGCAGGCCAGCACGGTCGACGGCATCATCTTTCAGAATATCCGCGTGCCCGACGGCAATGGCGCGGGCATCCGGCTGGAAAGCGGGAACCTGACCGTCCGCAACAGCCTGTTCCGTAACAGCGAGGAAGGCATCCTCACGGGCGATTATGATGGCGGGCAGGTGGCGATCGACAAGTCGACCTTCCGCAAGCTGGGGCGGTGCGACCGCGATCTGGATTGCGCGCATGGCATCTATATCGGGCGGCTCGCCAGCCTCTCCGTCACCAACAGCCGCTTCGATCAGGGCGATGGCGGCCATTATCTGAAAGCCCGCACCGCCCGCGTCACCATCAGCGGCAACAGCTTCGACGACAGCGGCGGGCATCTGACCAATTATATGATCGACCTGTCCAATGGCGCGACCGGCACCATTACGGGCAATGAAATGGTGCAGGGCAAGGACAAGGATAATTGGTCCGCCTTCATCACCGTCGCGCCGGAGGGCCGCGAACATTCCAGCGCCGGGCTGGTGATCGAGGGCAACAAGGCGGGCTTCGTGCCGGGGCTGGAACGCGGCTCTACCTTCGTCGCCAATTTCACCGACGATGCGGTGAAGATCGGCGCGAACGAACTGGCGCCCAGCATGAAGGTCAAGGATCGCCGTTAGTCCGGGCGCTGACTTCGCCGCGCTGATCTGCTAGGTAAGCGCCATGCGAACCACCTATGACAGCGCGACCGTCCGCCTCTATCATCTGGGCGATGATGGGGCGGCCATGACGATAATGTATGGCCCGCTCAGTCAGGCGCTGCATGTCGCCGAGCAGCAGCCGGCCGAGGTGCAGGACGGCCTTTTCCTGGCGACGGACAATGATGTCGTCGCCTATCTGGATCTGATCGAAAGCTGATTTTCGGGAAAGCCACCGGGTGGGGGATGCGTGGCGGAGACCTGCCTGCATCCCCCGGGTAGTTGAACGGTGGGAACAGCGATCAGAACGCAATCGCCATGCCAATATGCGGCGGGCACGGGAAAGCGGGGGGTGCAAAGGTTAACGCCGCAGCGTCTCTATATCGATTTGTAAAAAATTCCGACGTTTTGGGCCATGTCGGTGAAAAGGCAGCAGGAATAGCGCTCCGCGATGCTGGCGCCCCTCTGCGAATCGTTATTGACTACATCCGTAATCGATGCGACTACAGCTGTAGTTGTTAAACGATCGAGTCGGGTGTGGACAGGTGAGCGAGAAGATCAGCGAAGCGGAACTGGTGGTGATGGAATCCCTGTGGGAAGCCGCGCCACAGGCCGCCAATGACATCGCCGACCGGGTCGCCGCCGACCGCGACTGGAGCCTCCAGACGGTCAAGACTTTGCTGTCCCGCCTGATGGCCAAGGATGTGATCGCCGCCGATCAGGATGGCCGCCGCTTCCTCTACCGCCCGCTGGTGGCGCGGGAGGACTATGTGGCGGGCGAATCGGGGCGGCTGGTGAACCGCCTGTTCGGCGGCCGGGTGTCGCCGCTGGTCGCCCAGCTGGCGAGCCAGGATCAATTGACGGCGGAGGATATCGCCGAGCTTGAGGAAATCCTGAAAGGGCTGAAATCATGAGCGTCTGGATCGCTGAAACGCTGATCGCCACGACATTGCTGATGGCGCTGGTGATGATGCTGCGCCGCCCGGTGGCGCGCTGGCTCGGGGCGGGGGCGGCCTATATGCTCTGGGCGCTGCCGCTGGCCCGCATGCTGCTGCCGGCGCTGCCGTGCGATCTTGACCCTTCCCCGCTGCATCAGGCGGTGGATGAGGCGGGGTTGACCGATCTGCTCGCCACGCCCGCCGCCGCGCCGGTGGAGGCCGCCGCGCCCGCCATGCCCTGGCTTGAAATCGGGCTGGCGATCTGGTTCGTCGGCATGGTCGCCTTCCTGATCGTGCAGGCGGTGGGCTATGTCCGCTTTCGTCGCCATATGCTGCACGGCATGACGCCGATCGGGGAAGAAGGGCGCATCCGCATCATCACCAGCCCGCAGGCGTCGGGGCCGCTGGCCTTCGGCATCTTTCGTCCCTTCATCGTGCTGCCCGCCGATTTCGCCCTGCGCTATGATGCGCAGGAACAGGATATGGCGATCGCCCATGAACGGGCGCATCATGAACGCGGCGATCTGACCGCCAATATGATCGCCCTGCTATTGCTGGCCGTCCACTGGTGCAATCCGATCGCCTGGATCGCCTATCGTGCCTATCGCGCCGATCAGGAAACCGCCTGCGATGCGCGTGTCCTGTCGCTTTACGGCCGGGAACAGGCCCATGCCTATGGTCGCGCCATATTGAAGGCCGCCGGTGGCCGCCAGTTCGCCGCCGCCTGCCATCTTACCCGCATCAACGCTCTCAAGGGGAGACTGAAAATGCTGTCCAATCATGACATGTCGCTCCG
Organism: Sphingobium sp. YR768; assembly: GCF_900111125.1. Classification (GTDB taxonomy): domain Bacteria; phylum Pseudomonadota; class Alphaproteobacteria; order Sphingomonadales; family Sphingomonadaceae; genus Sphingobium. The sequence continues at coordinate 349,544 of NZ_FOGE01000003.1, read as the reverse complement.
CCGTATCAGCTGGGGCATGGCCGCCGTCGCGCTCGTCACCGCCACCGGTCTGGCGCTCACCGCATCGGGCAGCCGCGCCGCGCAGCAGATGGCGGCGATCACCGACAAGGTGGACGGCGCCGACTTCGCCCGCCTGACCGAACTGGTCGCCCAGCCCGCCGAGGCTTCCATTCCCGCTGTCGCCGCCGTGCCCGCCGTCCCGGCTGTGCCAGCGGTTCCGGCTGCGCCCGCCGCCCATGCTTTTGCCGACCCGGCGCCTGCGCCGATGGCGCCGGTCGCGCCCATTGTGCCGCCCGTCGACATGATCGCGCCGACCGCGCCCGTTCCCCCGGTGCCGCCTGTCAGCGTGCGCAGTGAAAAGGGGCGGATCACCGTCACCCATGCCAATGGTCGGGTCGAAACCCATCGCATCCCGACCGAAGCGGAGATCGCCCGCATGGCGCCGGTGGTCGATGTGCGCGAAGGCTGCGATGCCGGCAAGCAGAGCACGACCCGCAGCGAGACGGTGGATGCCAATGGCCGCCGTCATATCCGGGTCCGCATCTGCAAGGCAGGGATCGAACGGGCGGCTGAGCGGGCCGGGCAACAGGCGGAACGGGCTGCGCGTCAGGCGGAATGGCAGGCGGAGATGGCCGCCGAACGCGCGCAGGGTGAGGCGGATCGCGCCGCGCGGCGGGCGGAGCTTCAGGCGGATCGTGCTGAACGTCAGGCTGACATGGATGCGGCCCGCGCCGATCGCGCCGCCCGCAATGCCCATGTCGCGGCAATCAGCGGCCTGCGCTCGGCCCGCGCCCAGATCGCGGCGAACATGTCGATGCCCAGGGATGCCCGTGCCGAGGCGCTGCGCGAAATCGACCGCTCCATCGCCGAACTGCGCAGCGAGCAGCCTTGAGACACCGGGTCTTTAAATAAGACCCGTTCGTCCTGAGCTTGTCGAAGGACGCGCGCAACGTCCTTCGACAAGCTCAGGACGAACGGGAACGACTAACATTCCTAAATCGCCACCACTTCCGGCAGGATTGCATCCAGTAGCAGCATCCCCGCCGGGGCCACCTGCAATCGGGCGCCGGTCAGGCGGATGAGGCCGAGGTCGGTCAGTTGCATGATCGCCCGTTCGTCGACCAGCCGGTCGGCGCGGACACCGGACTGGGCGGCGATGCGGGACAGGTCCACGCCTTCGCCCAGCCGCAATCCCATCAGCAACGCTTCCCGCGCCCGGTCCTCCGGGATCAGCGCCTCTTCGCTCTGGATGCCATGGCCGTTGCGCGCGACCGCGCCCATCCAGTTTTCCGGCTTCTTGTGGCGCATCGTCGCCATGCCGCGCCGCCGACCATGCGCGCCCGGCCCGATGCCGGCATAGTCGCCATAGCGCCAATAGGTCAGGTTATGGCGGCTTTCCTGCCCCGGCCGGGCATGGTTGCTGATCTCATAGGCGGGAATAGCCGCCGCGCCGGTCATCGCCTGCGTCAGTTCATAGAGGGTGGCGCCATGGTCCGGATCGACCGGGGTCAGCTTGCCCTGCGCCACCAAGGTCGCAAAGCGCGTCCCCGGCTCGATCGTGAGCTGATAGAGCGAGAGATGCCCGGTGCCGAAAGAGAGGGCGCGGGCCAGTTCCGCTTCCCAGTCGGCCTCGCTCTGGTCGGGGCGGGCGTAGATCAGGTCGAAGCTGACCCGGTCGAACACCGATTGCGCGGTGGCGAGCGCCGCCAGCCCTTCTTCCACATCATGCGCGCGGCCCAGAAAGTGCAGGGCCTCATTTTCCAGCGCCTGAAGACCGAGCGATACGCGATTGACCCCGGCGGCGGCGATATCGGCAAAGCGGGCCGCCTCGACCGAATTGGGGTTGGCCTCCAGCGTGATTTCCATGTCGGGGGTGAAGCCCCAATGCCGCTCCGCTGCCGTCAGCAGCGCCTCGACCAGCTTGGGCGGCATCAAGGATGGCGTACCGCCGCCAAAGAAGATGGAGGAAAGCGGCCGGTCGCCGGTCAGTTCTGCCTCATGCGCCATGTCGGCCAGCAAAGCCGCCTGCCATGCGTCTACATCCACGCTGTCGCGGACATGACTGTTAAAATCGCAATAGGGACATTTGGATACGCAAAAAGGCCAATGAATGTATAAGGCCTGAGCGTCGCCGGGGGGCGGCGGAGATGCGGGGGAATAAGAGGACATGGCTGGGGGCGGCTCTAGAGGCTTTTTGCGCGGTTCGCTATGGGCTGCGCCGATATTGGTGGCCATGGCCGCATGCGGTACGGCCGGGGCGGCGGATACGCAGGCGTCCACCTCTCCGCCAGCCGCGCCCATGGCCGTTGCAGCCAACGCTGTCATGCCGGCGGCCTTTTACGGCATGGAGGAAGCGCCGCGTGGCCCCGACCTGCTGCGGGCGGTGGTGCTGGACATGCATAATGGCGCGCGCGAGGCTCTGGGCGTGGCGGCGCTGGACTGGGACGAGGCGCTGGCGGCCGATGCGGCGCGCTATGCCGATGACATGGCAAAGACCGGCCTGTTCCGCCATTCGCAGCGCGGCAACCGGGCGATCCCCAGCGGCGAAAATTTGTGGATGGGGCCGCATCGGCTCTATGGCTATCAGGTGATGGTGGGATCGTTTCTGGAAGAGGGGAAGCTGTTCCGGGCCGGTGGCAGGCTGCCCGATATCAGCACGACCGGGCGCTGGCAGGATGTCGGCCACTATACCCAGATGATCTGGCGCGGTACGAAGAAGGTCGGCTGCGCGCTGGGCGAAGGCGCGCAATATGACTATCTGGTCTGCCGCTATTTCCCGGCGGGTAATAGCTACGGCAAGGGGCCACTGGATGCGGAGGATGCGCCGCTTCCGGCGCCTGTGGCAGCCACGCCGAATGTCGCGGAAACGATCGTGGCGAGCGCGGCCAAATAAGCCGCACGGATATTTTCGCAGCCGCCGGGCATTGGGCCTCTATACTGTTCTGAAGAAGGAAAGAGGATGCGCCCGCTGCTGCTGTCATGGATATTGTCGGGCACGGCCCTGATCGGGCTGGCGGCCTGTGGCGCACCGACCGCGCCGAAAGTCGATGATGCGGCGAACAACAGTGCAGCACCGGCCGTAGTTGCGGGCGAGGGCAATGATGCGGCGCAAAGCCCCATGCGGACGCCAACAGCTGCTGCCGAAACGCAGGCAGCGAGGCCGCTGTCTTGCGCGGCGGAGATCGGATCGGCCGCTGCCGCCAAACGGGTGAAGCTGTGCCGTGATGTATCGCCGGCCACCCGTCCGCCATGCAACGCCGCCAATAGCTGCGCGATGATCGAGGATGAGATTGCGCGCAGTTGCGCCCTGTTCGATGGCGACGGGCCGCCCATGGCGGGCTGCACGCCCGCGCCCAAGAGCATGGAGGCTGCCGCCGCTATGGTGTTGCGATACTATTCCGCGATCAACGCCCGCGATTATGGCACGGCCTGGAGCCAATGGGGGGAGGATGGCCGCCCCGGTCAGACGCTGGCGCAGTTCGAGGCTGGCTTCACCCATACCCGGTCGACGCGGGTGACGATCGGCAAGCTGGAGCCGGGCGATGGCGGCGCGGGATCGATCTACCAGACGGTGCCGGTCACGGTCGATTCGCAACTGGAGGACGGCACGCGCCAGCGCTTCGTAGGCGACTATGTCGTGCGACGGGTCAATGATGTGGACGGCGCGTCGCCAGCGCAATTGCGCTGGCATATCGGCCAGGCGAAGCTGAAGGCCGTGCCGGCGGTTTAGAAAACCGCCTTCACCAGTTGGGCGAAGGCGTCGGCGCGGTGGCTCATGGCGTGCTTGGCGTCCGGGTCCATCTCGCCGAAGCTGATGTCGTGGCCCAGCGGCTGGAACATCGCGTCATAGCCAAAGCCATTCTGCCCGCGTGGCGGCCAGACCAGCGTGCCGTCCACGCGGCCCTCGAACGCTTCGACATGGCCGTCCGGCCAGGCGAGGGCGAGGGCGCAGACGAAATGGGCGCCATGGCCGGCATCGGGGCCTTTGGCTTCCACGCCGTTCCACACCTTCTGCATCGCCATGCCGAAATCCTTTTCCGGCCCGGCCCAGCGGGCGGAGAAGAGGCCCGGATCGCCATTCAGCGCCTCGACGCACAGGCCGCTGTCGTCGGCGAGGGCGGGCAAGCCGGAGAGGTCTGCGGCCTGCATCGCCTTCAATTCCGCATTGGCGATGAAGGTGGTGCCGGTTTCTTCCGGTTCGGGCAGGTCGAGCGACCCGGCGGAAATCGGTTCGATTCCATAGGGGCCGAGCAGAGCGGCGATTTCGCGTATCTTGCCCGGATTATGGCTGGCGATCACCAGCTTGCCCGGCTTCAGCTTGCGGATCGCCTGTTCCTGTCCGAAATCGTCGCTCATTTTTCTACCCTGCACCATCTTTGTGTTCCTGCGAAAGCAGGAACCCAAGGCACCCTATTGAGTGCCCAAAACCCTGGGCTCCTGCTTTCGCAGGAGCACGGCAGGGTTGCAACATCGGGCGTGAATTAACGCCCGGTCGCCACGTCCTGCGCGGCGAAGATCTTCGCGCAGCCGATGCGGGCGAGGCGGAGCAGGCGGAGCAGCTCTTCCTCGTCATAGGCGGCGCCCTCAGCCGTCGCCTGCACTTCGGCGAACTTGCCGTCGCCGGTCAGGATCAGGTTGGCGTCCGTCTCGGCATTGCTGTCTTCGGCATAGTCGAGGTCGAGGACCGGGGTGCCGTTGTAGATGCCGCAGCTGATCGCCGCGACTTTCTGGATGATCGGATCTTCGCTCAGCGCACCCGAGGCCAGCAGCTTGTCGACGGCGATGCGCAGCGCAACCCAGCTGCCTGAGATCGCGGCGGTGCGGGTGCCGCCATCGGCCTGGATCACGTCACAATCGACCACGATCTGGCGCTCGCCCAGCTTTTTCAGGTCAACGATCGTGCGCAGCGAGCGGCCGATCAGGCGCTGGATTTCCTGCGTGCGGCCCGACTGCTTGCCCTTGGCCGCTTCACGGCTGCCGCGGGTATGGGTGGCGCGGGGCAGCATGCCATATTCGGCCGTGACCCAGCCCGACCCCTTGCCACGCAGGAAGGGGGGCACCTTTTCCTCGATCGAGGCGGTGCACAGAACGCGGGTGTCACCGAAGCTAACAAGGCACGAGCCTTCCGCGTGGATGGTGAAGCCGGGTTCCATGGTGATGTCGCGCATCTGGTCGGGCGCGCGGCCGGAAGGACGCATAATATTTCTCCGAAAAACGGTCTGATGGCGGCCATGGCCACCAATGCGCCCAATAGCGCACTTAAAGCGGCGCTTAGCGTCCGACGGCGACACTTGCCAGTGTCCAGCGAGGGAATTGGACGATAAGAGGCGTTATGACGATAAAAATCTTGGGTCTGGCCGCGCTGTTCGCGCTGGCGGGGTGTATGGCAGAGCAGGAAGGGCTGGAACCGCCCAAGGCGCCAGGCGACGTGATCCGCTTCACCGCCGGGCGCTGCTTTGGCGCGTGCCCCACTTATACGGTGCAGGTGTCGCCCGACGGGGCGGGTTTGCTGACGCCGGAACGCTATACATCGGTGCCGGGGCCGACCCGCTTCACGGTGTCGAGGGTGCAATATCGCAAGCTGGTCGCGACCCTGGCCCCGCATCGCCCGGCGGCGGGTACGACCCAGACCATCGCCCATGGCAAGAATTGCGAGCGCTTCGCCACCGATATGCCCAGCTATAGCGTGGAATGGACCCGTCCGGGGCAGGCGACGACGCGGCTGGACTATCAATCCGGCTGCATGGACCCGCAATATGGCAAGCTGCGCGTGGCGATCGCTTCGGTGCCCAAGATCCTCGACGTCCAGCATATGCTCAATCCCAAGGCCGTCGCGCCTTGAGCGCGCACGCCGCCTTGCCTAGATAGAGACTATGTCGGTCACGCCCATCTCCGAACTGAATGATCGCGCGCGCGATGTGTTTCGCCTGGTGGTGGAAAGCTATCTGGGCACCGGCATGCCCGTGGGGTCGCGCACCATCAGCAAGATGGCCTCGCTCAGCCTGTCGCCCGCCTCGATCCGCAACGTCATGCAGGATCTGGAGGAACTGGGGCTTCTGGCCGCGCCGCATACGTCGGCCGGGCGGATGCCAACCGAGACGGGGCTGCGCCTGTTCGTCGACGGCATGATGCAGGCGGCCGAACCGTCGCCCGAGGAGCGTCGCGCGATAGAGGCCGGTATATCGGAAAGCGGGCCGATCGAGGAAGCGCTGTCCGCTGCCACCGCTACGCTGTCTGGCCTGTCGGCCTGCGCCGGGATCGTCATGGTGCCCAAGCGCGAGCCGATATTGCGTCAATTCGGCTTTGTGCCGCTCAATGCCCGACAGGCGCTGGCGGTGCTGGTGGGGCAGGACGGATCGGTCGAAAATCGCGTGCTGGATTTGCCCGAAGGGGTCAGCCCGATCGCGCTCAACGAAGCGGCCAATTTCATGTCGGCGCGCTTTGGCGGCCTGACCCTGCGGCAGGCGGGCGAGGCGCTGGCGCGCGAGATGGAGGCCGAGCGGCACGCGCTGGACAACAGTGCGCGCGATCTGGCGGCGCGGGGCCTGGCCATCTGGTCGCATGATGCGGACGACAGGCCCGTGCTGATCGTGCGTGGCCAGTCGCATCTGCTGGATGACAGTGCCGCCGCCGACCTGGAGCGCGCCCGGCAGTTGCTGGAGCAACTGGAGGGCAAGCAGGAAATATTGGACTTGTTGCGCGGCGCATTGGCGGGCAGCGCGACCAAAATCTTCATCGGCTCGGAAAACAAGCTCTTTTCCCTGTCGGGTTCTTCGGTCATAGCCGCCCCCTACCGGGGCGCGGACGGCCGGGTCGTCGGCGTGGTCGGCGTGATCGGCCCCACGCGCTTGAACTATGCGCGGGTGATCCCCATGGTGGATTTCACAGCACAGACGCTATCGAGATTGATGAGATGAGCGAACAAAAAGACACTATCGAAAACACCGAAGTCGTGGACGCGCTGCCGGAAGACGCCGCGCCCGCAGCAGACCCCGTTGCGGAGAAGATCGCGGCGCTGGAGGCGGAACTCGCCACCGCGAAGCAGGATATTCTCTACGCCCATGCCGATACGCAAAATGTGCGCCGTCGGCTGGAAAAGGAACTGGCGGACGCGCGGTCCTATGCATCGACCGCCTTCGCCCGCGATATCCTGTCGGTCGCCGACAATCTGAGCCGTGCGCTGGCCGCCATCCCCGCCGACCTGCGTGAGGATGACAAGTTCAAGAGCCTGGTCGTTGGCCTGGAAGCCACCGGCCGCGAACTGGACAGCGTGTTCGGCCGCAACGGCGTGACCAAGCTGGAATCGGTCGGCCAGCCGCTCGACCCCAACAAGCATCAGGCGGTGATGGAACTTCCCTCCGCCGATGCCGAGCCGGGCACCGTGCTGGTCGAAATGCAGGCCGGCTATATGATCAAGGACCGCCTGCTGCGCCCCGCCATGGTCAGCGTGGCGAAGAAGCCGGACTAATCTTCTCAACCCGTTCGGGCTGAGCCTGTCGAAGCCCTGTTCTTTCTTTTTAGAGGGACGGGAAAATGACAGGCTTGGAACGAACGGGATTTTCATGCGCCACGACCTGAACCTCACCACCGATCGCCCGACCTTTGTCACCCATCTCGAATGTTCGCTGACCGGCGAGCATTATGAGGCGGATCGGCTGCATGGGCTGTCGGCGGCGGGGAAGCCGTTGCTGGTGCGCTATGATCTGGAGGGCGTGCGGGCCACGCTGACCAAGGAAGCGCTGGCCGCGCGGCCGATGGACCTGTGGCGCTGGCGCGAATTGCTGCCGGTGCGGCAGACGTCCAACATCGTGAGTCTCGGCGAAAATGCCACGCCGCTCATTCCGCTGCCGCGCACGGCGAAGCGGCTGGGCGGCGCGCATCTGCTCGCCAAGGATGAGGGGCGGTTGCCGACCGCGTCCTTCAAGGCGCGGGGCCTCGTCATGGCCGTGTCGATGGCCAAGGAACTGGGCGTGACCCAGGTGGCGATGCCGACCAATGGCAATGCCGGCGCGGCGCTGGCTGCCTATGCCGCCGTTGCTGGCATGGAATCGGTGATCTTCTGCCCGGCCGATACGCCCGAAGTGAATGTGCGCGAGATCGCGGCGCAGGGCGCGCGGGTCTATCGCGTCAATGGCTATATCGACGATTGCGGCGCGATCGTGGGGCAGGGGGCGAAAGAGCGCGGCTGGTTCGACTTTTCGACGCTCAAGGAGCCGTACCGGATCGAGGGCAAGAAGACGATGGGGCTGGAACTGGCCGAACAGCTCGGCTGGGAACTGCCGGACGCGATCTTCTATCCTACCGGCGGCGGCACCGGCCTGATCGGTATGTGGAAGGCGTTCGACGAACTGGAGAAGATCGGCTTCATCGGCTCCAAACGGCCGAAGATGTTCGCGGTGCAGGCGGAGGGCTGCGCGCCGATGGTCCGCGCTTTCGAGCAGGGTGTGGAATTTGCCGAGCGCTGGGAGGATGCGCAGACCATCGCGATGGGCATTCGCGTGCCAAAGGCCGTGGGCGACTTCCTGATCCTGCGCGCGGTGCGGGAAAGTGGCGGCGCGGCGCTGGCGGTGTCGGACGCGGCGATCGCGGCGGCGGTGCGTGATGTAGCGCGCGATGACGGGCTGTTGCTCTGTCCGGAGGGTGGGGCGACGCTGGCGGCTTATCAGCGCGCTCTGGACGAAGGTCTGATCGGCCGCGACGATCGGGCGGTGCTGTTCAACTGCGCCAGCGGCCTCAAATATCCGCTTGAGGACCAGAGCCGGACGCTCGATCGGCACGCGCCGATCGATTTCGCGTCGCTCTAGGCGATCGGGGCGGGCCATGCGCACGACCCTGGGCATCTGCCGCAAGAAGGCGCGCTATGACACGGAAGATGAAGCCTGGGCGGTGATCGCCCGCGCGGCCATTGTGCTGCGCCCCTATCGCTGTGCCCTGTGTCGGAAATTCCACCTGACCAGTCGGACCAAGGGCATGCGGATCAGGCGCTCGAAAATCTGAAAGATACAAAAAGATATATCGTAAGTCTTGACGATCAGAATTTTTAAGATATATCGCAGTACATCATGAGGCATATGAAAGAAGAATTGATGCGAAATTTTCATCCCTCTCACGGCCGTCATGGCGGCTTTGGTCATCATGGCGGAATGCACGGAGGTCGGGGTAGCCCCCATTCCGGTCATGGCCGCTTCGCCTTTCCTGACGGCTTCGGCCGGGGTCGCGGTGGTCTCTTTGGTGGCGATCCGTTTGGCGAAGATGGTCCGCGCGGCGGTGGCCGGGGCGGGCGCGGTGGCGGCGGTGGTCGTCGTCGGCTGTTCGACAATGAAACGCTGCGGCTTATCCTGCTGAAGCTGATCGCCGATGAACCGCGCCACGGCTATGAACTGATCCGCGCGATCGAGGCGCTGACGGCGGAGGCCTATGCGCCCAGCCCCGGTGTGGTCTATCCCACACTGACCTTGCTGGCCGAGATGGACCTGATCGTCGAACAGCCCCCAAAAGACTCTGGCTCAGGCAGCCGCAAGCGCTTTGCCATCACCGAAGCCGGAACCGCCCAGATCGAGGAGCGCAAGGCGGCGCTGGAACTGGCGCTGGCCCGGCTTGCCTCGCTGGCGCAGCAGGCGCAGCGGGTCGATGGTGGTCCGGTCCGCCGCGCCATGCACAATTTGCGCTTTGCCATCCAGCAACGCCTTGAAAAGGAAGGGGCGGATAGCCAGACCATGTTCGACGTCGCCGCCCTGATCGACGAAGCCGTCAACAAGATCGAAAGGCTGTAACCCATGACCGTGACTGCAACCGTGCCGACCACCAGCGGCAGCCGTTACCTCCAGCAGCTGTGCAAACATTGGAGCCACAAGTTCGAGGTGAATTTCGATCCCGCGCAGGGGGAGATCGCCTTCCCGATGGGGCCGATCCGCATGACGGCCGAGCCGGAAGCGCTGGTCGTGGTGCTGGAGCCCAATGCGGACGCCGATGTCGAGCGGTTCAAGCAGGTGGTCGCCGATCATCTCGACCGCTTCGCCTTCCGCGAAGCGCCGCTGCCCTTCGACTGGAAGTAAGTCCATTCGTCATCCCAGCTTTCGCTGGGATGACGGAGGCAATCAGATATCGTCGATCATCTCCGCCAGCACGGCCAGGCAATCCTTGGCCAACTGGATGGAGCGCGCGGGCGACCAGCCGAAATCGGCGTCGGGCAGGTCGTCATTATCCTTGAACGGCATTTCCAGCGTCATCGCCACCGCGCCAAAACGTTCGGCGACCTGGTTGGTCGACATGGACAGATTGGCCTTGCCCGCGGCCGCCACCGGATAGCCCAGCCGCGTCTGGAAATCGGGCGTGCGCACGGCCAGCGTGTCGCGATAGCGGTGATAGAGTTCGCTCTGCTTCGCCGTAATCGACGGAACGCCGTCAAAGCCCGCAATGAACACCGCCGCGATCGCTTCGTCGCCATGCACGTCCATGGCGAAGTCGACGCCGGTCGCGTCCATCGCATTGCGCACCAGCAGCACTTCGGGGCTCTTGTCCGCGGTCGGCTCATGCCATTCGCGATTCAGGTTCACGCCGACCGCATTGGTGCGCAGATGGCCGCGACGGCTGCCGTCCGGGTTCATGTTGGGCACCAGATGGATCGTCGCCTTCTGCCGCAGCAGGCGGGCGACGGCATCCTCTTCGTCGGTCAGCCGCTCCAGCGCGCCTTCCATCCACCATTCGGCCATCGATTCGCCGGGATGCTGGCGGGCATAGAGCCACACCTGCTTGGGGCCGTCGCCGATCGTCAGCAGGTCCATCGGCTGGCCGTCCAGCGTCAGGCCCAGTTCGCGATGCTCCACGCCCGGCTGGCTGGCCGCCCAGGCGATCAGGTCGTGATGGCGCTCCATCGAATAGGGCGCGAAATAGGCGATCCACACCGCATTGCTGTCCGGCGTCAGCCGGATGGTCAGCGTGCCGTCGGCATAGTCGGTGTCGGCCAGCAGCCAGCTTTCGCGATCCTCGCTAAAGCGCGCGCTATAGCCAGGCCAGCCGCCGGGATAGGCGGAGTTGCCCCCGTTGACGATCTTCAACTCCACCTCGCGCCCGGCCGCATTGGCCAGACGGAAGTGGAACCATTGATAAAAGTCGCTCTGATGATCGGTCACGATCTCCAGCTCGGCGCTGACGCCGGCCGGAGTATCGGTGATGGAGAGGGTGCGAATGTTGCCGCTGTCAAAGCCGCTGGAAATGCTGATGCTCATTTGACCGTTATAGTGCGGCCCGATTCCCCCGGATAGCCCCCGATCAGTGCGGCAGCGAGTTTCTGTGCCGCCGCAACCGGTTGCGCGGCGGGCGTGCCCTGACGCGCTTCGGTCGAGGCGCGGCCTTCCCACACGGCCGACGAATCGGACCGGCGGCGCAGTTGCACATGCATCTGCGTGGTCACGATGTCCTTGGGCTTGCCCGACAGGTTGATGCCCACGCCCAGACCAAGGCCGCCAAAGGTGCCGTCCCGGCGCCCGCCGCCGCTGCCGATGCCGCCGCTCATGCCGACGCTGACCGGCTTGTCGCTGCTGCGGTCGACGCCCGAGGGGCGGAAACTGCGGTTGAAGCTGATCAGCGCGACATAGTCGCTCTGCGCGCCATCGCTGGCGGGCGTGAAGCCCACGCGCTGGAATTCCTGGATCACGACTCCGGCATAGGTGCGGAATTCCAGGCTGATGTCCGGATTGCCCGGCATTTCCTCGACCGCGATGCTGCCCGACCGGGCGGGATTGTCGATATGGAATCGCGTCACTTCCACCGGCGGTACGCCGCCGGCGCAGGCGGCGAGGGGAAGGGCGAGGGCGGCGGCGAGAAGGGGGCGCATCGACATGGGGTCACTCCAACGGACATTTGCCGGATAGATAGGGTGCTGAATACACGGCGCGGCGGGTGTAAAACCCTCACGCCTCTCTAGCTACCCTCTTGCTGCATGAAAGATGAATGGAAGCAAAAGGCCGGTCATCACCCTTGACTCCGAGGCTTCCGGCCCATAGGGGCTGCGCTTCGAAATTCGACCACACCAGATTTATCAAGGGCCGACGCCATGAAGATCCGCAACTCGCTCAAGTCGCTCAAGGGCCGCCACCGGGATAACCGCGTGATCCGCCGTCGCGGCCGCACCTACGTCATCAACAAGACCAACCGTCGCTTCAAGGCTCGCCAGGGCTGATAGCGAGGGCTGCCCCTGCGGGGGCAGGTCTTGATACTGCGCAAAGCGCCCGGTCGATGATCGGGCGCTTTTCTGCGTTGGTACGGAAATAGGCTGGCGAATCGTCGAATCGGCCTATCCGTCGGGAGCGGAAGGGGGAGAGGTACTGCCTCTCCCCCTTTGCGCTTATCCCTCGTCGCGGCCCTTCAGTTCGTCGCCGCGAATCGTGGTGACGTGCAGCACGTTGGTCGATCCCGGCGTGCCGAAGGGGACGCCGGCCAGCACGACGATCTTGCCGCCTTTTTCGACCATGTCATGGCGCAGCGCCATGCGTCGCGCCTTGCCGATCATTTCCTCGAACGTGCCGATATCCTTGGTGCGGATCGCATGGACACCCCAGGTCAGGCCCAGCTTGCGGGCCGTGTCGGCGCGCGGCGTCAGCGCCAGAATCGGCGCGGCGGGCCGTTCGCGCGCCACGCGGCGCACCGTGCTGCCCGACGAGGTGAAGCAGGTGATGGCGCTGGCCCCCACGACATCGACGATATTGCCGGCGCTTTCGGCCAGTGCGTCCGCCGTGGTCGGGTCGGGGCGCGTCTCGGTATAATGGAGACGGCCATAATAGCCCGGATCGCGCTCCACGCTGTGGGCGATGCTGTCCATCATCGCCACCGCCTCCACCGGCCAGTCGCCCGCTGCCGTCTCGGCCGACAGCATGATCGCATCGGCGCCGTCATAGACGGCCGTCGCCACGTCCGACACTTCGGCGCGAGTCGGGGAGGGGGACTTGATCATCGATTCGAGCATCTGGGTGGCGACCACCACCGGGCGGCCCATGCGGCGGGCCGTGGCGACAATCTGCTTCTGGAGCGGCGGCACCGCCTGGGGCGGCAGTTCCACGCCCAGATCGCCGCGCGCGACCATCACGCCATCGGCCAGTTCGATAATCTCCTCCAGCCGTTGCACGGCCGACGGCTTCTCGATCTTGGCCATCAGCGCGCCATAGCCGCCCATCAGCTTGCGGGCTTCGGCCAGATCCTCGGGCCGCTGCACGAAGCTGAGCGCGATCCAGTCGCATCCCTGTTGCATGGCGAAGCTCAAATCGCGCCGATCCTTGTCGGTCAGCGCCGGCACCGGCACCACCACGTCGGGCACATTTACGCCCTTGCGGTTGGACAGGGTGCCGCCGACCTCGACGATCGTCTCGATGCGGTCGCCCTCAATGGCCTTCACCCGCAACACCAGCTTGCCGTCGTCCAGCAACAGCCGGGTTTCGGGCACCAGCGCGGCATAGATTTCCGGGTGGGGCAGGTTGACGCGGCGGGCATTGCCCGGCGTCTCGTCCCGGTCCAGCACGAATTTCGCGCCGGTTTCCAGAATCGCCAGCCCCTTCTCGAAGGTGCCGACGCGCAGCTTGGGGCCCTGAAGGTCGCCCAAAATGGTGGTCGGGCGGCTGAATTCCTTTTCCAGCGTACGGATGGTGGCGATGCGCGCGGCATGATCCTCATGCGCGCCATGGCTCATATTGATGCGAAAGGCGTCGGCCCCGGCGACGAACAGGGCGCGGATCATCTCCGGCGAATCGCTGGCAGGGCCAAGCGTCGCCAGGATGCGAACCTTGCGTGAGCGGGGCGGTAACTGAGTCATGTCTTCTCCTGGCCGTCATGATCGCTCCTGAATCTTGTCAGGGCGTCGTTATGGGTTATCCGTGCTGCACGACAGGATGATGTAGATCAGCGAAAAGGATCGCCGATGACTGATAGCATACTCACAGATGCGGTTGCTGCAACCGCCTTCCGCCGTCTGGTGGCGCATTTGCAGCACCGGACCGACGTCCAGAATATCGATCTGATGGGCAGCGCGGGCTTTTGCCGCAATTGCCTGGCCGACTGGATCGCCGAGGCCGACGGCAATCTGACCAGGGATCAGGCCCGCGAGATCATCCACGGCGTGCCTTTTGCCGACTGGAAAGCGCAGCATCAGGGCGAAGCCACGCCTCAGCAGATCGCAAAGATGCAGGAGAGTGTGGCGAAGAACGCCGACACCCATTAGAGGCGTCCGCCAACCGATTCACACTGACATGGAGTTATGACATGAGCGAGGGCAACGTCGCCGCCGACCAGCTACGCCTTCTGATCGAGCGCATCGAGCGTCTGGAAGAAGAAAAGAAGGGCATCGGCGACGATATCAAGGACGTCTATCTGGAAGCCAAGGCAACCGGTTACGACGCGAAGATCATTCGCCAGATCATCCGCCTGCGTAAGATGCAGCCGCATGACCGGCAGGAAATGGAAGCGGTGCTCCAGACCTATCTGGCCGCTCTGGGAATGGAATAAACAAATTCATTCACCTTGGCCCTGATGCACTCGGCGATATAGTTCGAGCGCCTCAGGGTCGCCGCTTTGAAGCTCCTGACCGAGTTGCTTCAGATCGGCAACCAATTCGGAATAGGCTTTTACCGTCTTTTCCATTACATTTGCGGATATATCCAGAAACCAGAAAAAGCCTGCCTTGGCCGCCTCGATCTCGGCGTCTGACAAGATCAGGTCGTTATCATTCTTTGGATGTGTGATGCGGTTGCGCGCTGCTATGCCGATCCGCAACTTTTGCCATCCAGCATCACCGAAATCGACATCCGCACCAGGGCAGAAGGATTGCGCCACGTTCGTGGTCAGCCGAATCATGGCTGTCAGCGGGATATATCGTGCTTGCTCGACAATTTCGCCGGAACCGGAAACCGAGAAGGACGCTTCGGCGAAGGCCATTTCAATCTGCGGCGTAGCGACATCGAATTGTTGGGCAACAGACAGGACATGGACTCGATAGATCCAGGATGCGCCTTCGGCGGCTGATATGATGGTTCGCAAGAGGTTGCGGCGATCGGACTGCGTGTCGGTCGATGCCGTTCGGTCCAGTGCTCGCTGCACATCATCGATCAATATTCGAAGAAACTGGCTGCGTGCTTGGTCCATGACATGCCCCCTGCTACTTCTTAGCAAGGATGCGGTTCGTTCCAAGGGAGAAGAAGATGTCCGAGATCATCGTCAGCACCACCAGCCGTCTGGAGGGAAGGCCTGCGAAGGAATATCTCGGTATCGTCACCGGCGAGGTGATCGTGGGCGCCAACCTGTTCCGCGATCTGTTCGCCAGCGTCCGCGATATCGTGGGCGGGCGATCGGGCGCCTATGAAGATGTGCTCCAGCGCGCCCGCGAACAGGCGATTGCCGAAATGCGCACGCGCGCCGCGACCATGGGCGCCAATGCCGTGGTGGGCGTCGACCTCGATTATGAAGTCATCGGGTCCAACGGATCGATGCTGATGGTGTCGGCGTCCGGCACCGCGATCCTCTATTGATGATCCGCATCCGTCCGGCGCGGGTCGATGATGCCGTCGCCTGCGCGGCGATCTATGCCCCTTATGTGACGGATAGCTGGGTCAGTTTCGAAACCGACCCGCCCGGCGCCGTCGAAATGGCGCGCCGGATTGCCGAGCATGGCGCATCGCATGGCTGGCTGGTCGCCCAAGGCGCTGGCGGACGCATCGCGGGCTATGCCTATGGCAGTGCCCATCGCAGCCGGGCCGCCTATGCGAGCTCCGCCGATGTCGCCATCTATGTCGATCCGGCCTTCGCCCGGCAGGGGGTGGGGCGGGCGCTTTATGCTGCCCTGTTCCCGATCCTGAAGGCGCGCGGCGTCCACGCTGTCTTCGCCGGTATTGCCCAGCCCAATGATGCCAGCGTCGCCCTGCATGAAGCCATGGGTTTCACGCCCGTCGGCATTTATCGGGAAGTGGGATGGAAGATGGACGGCTGGCGCGATGTCGGCTGGTGGCAGCGACTGCTCTGAAGGTTGCCCTTGGGGCGGCCGCTGGTGTAAGGGCGCCCATCACTTTCAACCGGCAGATAAGAATTCAGGACTTATGGCAGGCCATTCCAAATTCAAGAACATCATGCATCGCAAGGGCGCGCAGGACAAGAAGCGCTCCTCGATGTTCTCCAAGCTCAGCCGCGAAATCACCGTCGCGGCCAAGATGGGCATGCCCGATCCGGACATGAACCCGCGCCTGCGTCTGGCGATCAACGCCGCCAAGGCCCAGTCGATGCCCAAGGATAATATCCAGCGCGCGGTCGACAAGGCGAGCAAGGGCGACACCGAGAATTACGAAGAAGTGCGCTATGAGGGCTATGGCCCCGGCGGCACGGCGATCATCGTGGAAGCGCTGACCGACAATCGCAACCGCACGGCGACCAATGTCCGTACCGCCTTCTCCAAAAATGGCGGCAATCTGGGCGCTTCGGGCGCGGTGAGCCATGGCTTCGATCGCCTTGGCCTGATCACCTATCCGGCGAGCGCCGGCGACGCCGAAGCGATTTTCGAAGCGGCGCTGGAAGCAGGTGCGGAGGACGTGTCGTCCAATGAGGACGAACATGAAATCTGGACCGCCATGGATGCGTTGCACGAAGTCGCCAAGGCGCTGGAAATCACGCTGGGCGCGGCCGATGGCGCGAAGCTCGCCTGGAAGCCCACCACCACCGTCGAAGTCGACGAAAGCAACGCCGCCACGCTGATGAAGCTGGTCGATACGCTGGAAGAGGATGACGACGTCCAGACCGTCTGGGGGAACTATGAAGTCTCCGACGAGGTGATGGAGAAGCTGGGTTGATCTTCTTTCCCTCTCCCGTCGGGAGAGGAAGGGAGGCGCGAAGCGCCGGAAGGGTGAGGGTGATTGATCATCGCCCTTCACCCTCACCCTCCCATGCTTCGCATGGGGCCCTCCCTCTCCCACAGGGAGAGGGTATTTGATCCTTCTCGGACTAGATCCCGGCCTTGGCACGACCGGCTGGGGCATCATCGCCGCGGACGGCAATCGCCTGACCCATATCGGCAATGGCCAGATCAAGACCGATTCGGGCATGTCGCTGGCGACGCGGTTGCTGGCGCTCGACCTTGCACTGACCGACCTGATCCTGGAGCATCGGCCCGACGGCGCGGCGGTCGAGGAGGTGTTCGTCAATGTGAACCCGCAATCGACGCTGAAACTGGGGCAGGCGCGCGGCGTGATCCTGCTCAATGCGTCGCGGGCGGGCATGGAAGTGGGCGAATATGCCGCCCGCTTCGTCAAGAAATCGGTCGTCGGCGTCGGCAATGCGTCGAAGGATCAGGTGCACGCCATGGTGTCGCGCCTGCTGCCCGGCGCGAAGATCGCTGGGCCGGACGCATCGGACGCGCTGGCCGTGGCGATCACCCACGCCCATCATCTGGCCAGCGCGCGGCGCATTCCCACGCGCTGAAAAGGGGCTGATCGCTACCTCAGTTCCGTTCGGCCCTTCGACTTTGCTCAGGAGAGCTTGTCGAAGCCCTGCACTTCTTTTTTCGAAAGGCATTCAGAAGAAGTGCGGCCCTTCGACAGGCTCAGGGCGAACGGATCTAAACCCTTGCTTTTTGGGGCCTTAGCCGAACAGGTCGCCCAGGAAATCCCTCATCGACCGGAAGCTGCGCCGGTCGGCCTCCGGGCTATAGGCCAGACCCTTTTCCGGCATATGCACGGCCTCGTCGGTGAAGGCGTGGCCGGTGCCGCCATAGGCGTGGATCTGCCAGTCGCAGCCGGCCTCGGTCAGTTCCTTCGCCAGCGCCACCGTGGCTTCCGGTGGGGCGATCGGATCGTCCCAGCCGTGGCAGACCAGCAATTTGGCGCTGATCGTCGCATTGGGGAAGGGCGGGGCCTGATAGACGCCGTGGAAGCTGACGCCCCCGGCAATGTCCGCGCCCGACCGGGCAAGGTCCAGCACGCAGCGCCCGCCAAAGCAGAAGCCGATCGCGGCGGTGCGGCTGGCATCGACTTCCGGCATGGCCTTTAGCACGGCATGCGCCGCATTGACGCGATCGCGCAGCAGGGCGCGGTCGGCATTTAACGGGTCCATATAGAGGCCGGGATTGGCATCCGACCGGCTGGTGCGCTTGCCTTGGCCAAAGACGTCGGCGACCAGCACCGCATAGCCCAGCGCGGCAACCTTTTCGGCATAGGCGAAGTCGGCTTCCTTCGTCCCCAATATGTTGGGGAACAGCAGGATGCCCGGCGCGGGCGCGGCGGCGGCGGCGGCCACCCCCACGCTCTCGAAGCCGTCATGCAGGATGATGCGGCGGGTGATCGCCATGGCTGTGTCTCCTTTCAGGGGGTCAGAGGCTGCCGAAGCCGGGGGCTTCGCCGCGCGCGGCGCTGTTGATGCGGCGGGGGCGCTTCCAGCCGATGCTCGGCCGCTTGCGCAGGCGCAGCGTGGGCCAGTCGCCCCGGTCGCTGCGTTCGGCAAGGCGCATCCCCTGCGCGCGGTAGGCGGCGATCACGGCGTCGGCCTGTTCGTTCAGCAGGCCGGCCAGCACGATCGTCCCGCCATCCTCCACAAGTGCGCTGAGCGAGGGCGCCAATTCGATCAGCGGCCCGGCCAATATATTGGCGATCAGCAGGTCATAGGGGGCCCGGCCGACGATCGCGCTATGGTCTGCGCCCGCCGCCGTCACCAGCGCCAGTTTCCCGCGCCCGTCGCCCAGTGCGATCGCATTGTCGCGGGCATTTTCGGCGCTGATCTCGACCGCGACCGGATCGATATCCGATGCGATGGCATAGCTGCGCGGCCACAGGTGCAAAGCGGCGAAGGCCAGCAAGCCGGTGCCGGTGCCGATATCGGCGACATTGCCGAACCGCATGCCCACCCGGCGCATCCGGTCCAGCATGGCGAGGCACCCGGCGGTGGTTTCATGCTGTCCGGTGCCAAAGGCGCGGCCCGCCTCGATCAGCAGGTTCACATGGCCGGGCAGTTCCGGGTCAGACGCGATGTTGCGGACATGGAAGCGGCCGGCGGTCACGGGTTCCAGGCCCTGCTGGCTCAGCGTCACCCAATCCTCGTCCGGCAGCGCCTCGACCAGCGGCTTCGATCCGGCGGCGCTAGGGACAAGAGATTTCACCAATTTGACGGCGGCGGCGCTGGGCTTGCCCTCGAAATAGGCGTCCAGTTGCCAGATATTCTCATCCTCCACCGTTTCGCTGGTCATCAGCACCGGCGGCCGGTCCATCAGGGCAAAGGCGGCGATCTCCCCGTCCAGCGCTTCGGCTTCGGCGCGGGTGCAGGGCAGGGTGACTTTCCAGCTCTGGGCGGACTTTGCGGCATCATTCATCCCGCCGCCTTTAGCCGAGGCGGCGGGGCAGGGGAAGCGTGGCTAAAGACGGCCCCCAAACCTTTTAGGATAGGGATGGCAGTCTCTTCCTCCGTTCGCCCTGAGCTTGTCGTGCCGGAGGCGACCGAAGGTCAACGGCGCGCGGAACGCCCTTCGACAAGCTCAGGGCGAACGGAGGTGGTGTGTTTTTTACGCGACCTGCCGTCCGAAGTCGGAGGACGCATGGCGCAGGCTGGCGAGCTTGCCCTCCACGCTCACGAAGCCGCGCTCCAACTGGTCGATTTCCGATGCGACGACTTCCGTGTCCTGCCGGATCGCGGAAATGGTGGTGGACATCGAATCGGCCGCCAGCGCGGTTTCGTCGACGGCGGCGGTGATCATCGTCACCGTCTGCGCCTGTGCGTCCATGGCGTGGCGGATGCGTTCGGCGCTAGCCTGCACTTCGCCCACCGTGTCGCGGATGCGTTCATTGGTTTCCACCGACTGGCGGGTCGATGCCTGGATATCGGCGATCTTGCTGGCGATTTCGTCGGTCGCCCGCGCGGTCTGGTTGGCCAGGCTCTTCACTTCCTGCGCAACGACGGCAAAGCCGCGTCCGGCGTCACCCGCCCGTGCCGCCTCGATCGTGGCGTTGAGCGCCAGCAAATTGGTCTGCCCTGCAATGTCGCGGATCAGGCCCAGGATCGATTCGATCGACTTGGCATGTTCGGACAGGGTAGCGGACATCGTCACTGCATCGCCCGACTGGGCTGATGCCCGGCGCGCGACTTCGGCGGAACTTTCGACTTCGGTCCGGGCGTCCTCGATCGCGCGGATCAGGCCGGCCGAGGTCCGGGCGGCTTCGCGCATGGCGAGCGCGGACTGTTCGGCGGCGGCGGCGACTTCGGAGGCCTTGCCCAGCATGCCGCGCGTGGCGGCGGAAGCGTCCTTGGCCTGTTCGCGCAGCGATTCGCCCAGTTTCGACGCTCCGTCGATTTCCCCCACGATTCGCTGTTCGAACAGCGTGCCGTAGCGCTGCCGCTCAGCCCGCTGGGTTTCCGCCTGATCGGTGGCCAGCACATTGCTCATGAAGCCCGAATCGATCATCGCAATCTGCAACATCATGCGCATCAGGCGCTGGCAACGCGCATCGTCGCTCTTGCACTTTTCCCAGATCAGGTCGGACACGCGCTCATTGGCGGTGGCCACTGCATTGAGCACCGCCCGCACAGATACGCCATGCTTGCGCGCATGGCGCACGCAGTCCGCCGCCGACGCGGCCCAGCGGCCATCGGCGAAATGCAGCAGCTTTTCCTCGACATATTTGCCGGCTTCCGCCTCGATCCGGCGGATGATCGCGCCGTTCAACTGCTGTTGCAGCCCCGTTTCCTGCATATAGGTGGTGAAGAAAATCGCACCGACACTGCTGAGATCATCGCTGATCAGCTCGCCGATTTCGCGTGCCGTACGGGCAATCGCGCCGGAGGGGTCGACTTCCGCCAGATAGTCCGACGTGGTGTTGGCGGAGGGAAGGGTGGACGGCATGAAGGAACGGCCCCTGCTTGGTAACGTGATCGGGTTGCGGTTCATCCTTATCGCAGGTTGGTTAATCCATTCTTATGGCTGCGCGATTGTAGCCACGAAAGCGCCAGCAACTTTCTGTTGCCTTCCTCTGCTTGCCCTCTCGGCGCTTCGCTCCTAAGGGGACGGGACTCAGGGACAAATATCAGGGACTAGGGTAGACATGGCGCGTTCCACCAGCCGGCCACTCTCGCCGCACTTGACGATCTGGAAATGGGGACCGGCCATGGCCGTCTCCATCATGCACCGCGTGACGGGCAACGGTCTGGCGACCGCTGGCGCGCTGGGCCTCATCTGGTGGCTGATGGCCGCCGCGACCGGTCCGGAGGCCTATGCGACCTTCGTGGCGTGCGCGACCTCGCCGATCGGCTATCTGGTGATGATCGGCCTTTCCTGGTTCTTCTTCCAGCATCTCTTCTCGGGCCTTCGCCACTTCGTGCTCGACATGGGCGCGGGTTACGAGCTGAAGAACAACAAGATGTGGTCGATCGCGACCTTCGTCGCTTCGCTCCTCACGACCGGCTTCGTCTGGCTCTACATCTTCGGAAAGGCGCTCTGATGGGTACCGGTACTGGCATCGGTCGCGTTCGCGGCCTCGGCTCCGCCAAGCATGGCGCACATCACTGGCTGGCGCAGCGCTACAGCGCCGTCGGCAACCTGCTGCTGGTGCTGTGGTTGGTCTTCAGCCTACTCAGCCTGCCCGGCCTCGACTATGAGAGCGTCGTCAGCTGGATTCACAATCCGCTGGTCGCGGTGCCGCTGATGCTGATGGTGGTCAGCATCTTCATGCACCTGCGCCTCGGCATGCAGGTGATGCTGGAGGATTATGTCCATGACAAGGGTCTGGCCTTCTTCTCCATGCTGCTGCTGAACTTCTATGCCTTTGGCGGCGCTGCCGCGGGCGTCTTCGCGATCGCCAAGATCGCCTTCATCGGGATCGTCAAGTAATGACCGAAGCCTATAAGATCATCGACCACACCTACGACACCGTCGTGGTGGGCGCTGGCGGCTCGGGCCTGCGCGCGACCATGGGCAGCGCCGAAGCGGGCCTCAAGACCGCCTGCATCACCAAACTGTTCCCGACCCGGTCGCACACCGTGGCGGCGCAGGGCGGCATCGCCGCCTCGCTGGGCAATAACAGCCCCGATCACTGGACCTGGCACATGTACGACACCGTCAAGGGGTCGGACTGGCTGGGCGACCAGGATGCGATCGAATATATGGTGCGTGAAGCGCCCGCCGCCGTGATCGAGCTGGAACATGCCGGCGTGCCGTTCAGCCGTAATCAGGACGGGACGATCTATCAGCGGCCCTTCGGCGGCCACATGCAGAATATGGGCGCCGGCCCGCCGGTGCAGCGGACCTGCGCGGCGGCTGACCGTACCGGTCACGCCATGCTGCACGCGCTGTACCAGCAGTCGCTGAAATATGACGCGGACTTCTACATCGAATATTTCGCCATCGACCTGATCATGGAAAATGGCGAATGCCGTGGCGTCATCGCCATCTGCATGGAAGACGGCTCGATCCATCGCTTCAAGGCGCATGCGGTCGTGCTGGCGACCGGCGGCTATGGCCGCGCTTACTTCTCGGCCACTTCGGCCCATAGCTGCACCGGCGACGGCGGCGGCATGGTGCTGCGCGCGGGCCTGCCGCTTCAGGATCTGGAATTCGTGCAGTTCCATCCGACCGGCATCTATGGCGCGGGCGTGCTGATCACCGAGGGCGCGCGTGGCGAGGGCGGCTACCTCACCAATTCCGAAGGCGAGCGTTTCATGGAACGCTATGCCCCCTCGGCGAAGGATCTGGCGTCGCGCGACGTCGTGTCGCGATCGATGGCGATGGAAATGCGCGAAGGGCGCGGCGTGGGCGAGCATAAGGATCATATCTTCCTTCATCTCGACCATATCGATCCGAAGGTGCTGGCCGAACGCCTGCCGGGCATCACCGAAAGCGGCAAGATCTTTGCCGGTGTCGACCTGACCCGCCAGCCGTTGCCCGTCACGCCGACCGTCCATTATAATATGGGCGGCATCCCCTGTAACTATCATGGTCAGGTCGTCACCAAGAAGGGCGATGACCCGGAAGTGATCGTGCCGGGCCTGTTCGCGGTCGGCGAAGCGGCCTGCGTGTCGGTCCATGGCGCGAACCGCCTCGGCTCCAACTCGCTGATCGACCTTGTCGTGTTCGGCCGCGCCACCGGCCTGTTCCTCAAGGACAACCTCAAGCCCAACGCCCCGCACAAGGCGCTGCCGGCCGATGCCGCCGATCTGGCGCTCAGCCGCCTCGACCATTATCGTAATGCGAAGGGCAGCACGCCGACGGCGGACATCCGCATGGACATGCAGCGCACCATGCAGAAGCATGCCGCCGTGTTCCGCGACAGTGCGTTGCTGGCCGAAGGCGTCACCCAGATGCAGGCCGTCAACAAGCGGCTTCAGGATGTGAAGGTCACCGACCGTTCGCTGATCTGGAACACCGACCTGATCGAAACGCTGGAACTCGACAACCTCATGAGCCAGGCCATCTGCACGATGGAAGGCGCCGAAGCCCGCAAGGAATCGCGCGGCGCCCATGCGCATGAGGATTTCCCGAACCGCGACGACGAAAACTGGATGAAGCACACCATCAGCTGGTTCGAAGGCTGGGGTGGATCGAGCGGCAAGGTGACGCTCGATTATCGTCCGGTCCACGACTATACGATGACCGACGAAGCGGAATATGTGAAGCCCAAGGCCCGCGTTTACTAAGCGACGCGCCGACAGGTGAAGAAACAGGAAGGGCGGGCCGCAAGGTCCGCCCTTTTTCATTCATAATATGCTGGCTGCATCCATGCGTTCGTGCAGGATACGCATCACGATGATGTCTTTGTCTGCTCTTGTGAAATAGCAGATATGACTGCCTGTCCTGATCCGCCAATAGCCTGCGCGAACCATGTTGATGGACTGTGCCTTGGGTGATTGATCGGCGGCGGCGTGCAGAGCAGCGTGAATATCTGCCGTGTAGGCGTCGGCCTGCTCAACGCCCCAATGATCAAATGTGTAGGACCAGATGTCGATGAGATCGTTGCGTGCGCCTGGTGCGAACGCAATCGACGTCATGCGGACTTGCGATGACGCTGATGCATTTCCGACAGGAACTGATCGAAATCAAAGGCTTCGGCCGGACCGCTTTCCTCGCCCTCGATCAACGCGGCTCGCAGCCGCTCCAGCTTTTCCTCTTCTATCTCCAATAGTCGCAGCCCGGCGCGCACGACTTCACTGGTAGACCCGAAACGGCCTTCCGCCACTTTGCGTTCGGCAAAGGCGTGGAAATGATCGCTCAGCGTGATGGAGGTGGATGCGCTCATTGAGCGTATATTACCCGATTTGGGTAATGCTCTCAAGCGAACGGCAACAGCCCCGCATAGGCCGCAAGCCCCGGCTTGCCCTTCACCGCAACGCCCTGTCGCAGCAGGAAAATGTGCCGCACGATCTCCGCCTGCTGCTCGATGCCATAGCGGTCGAACGGCTTGCCGGGCACAAGCGCATAGCCATAGCGGCAGAAGGGATGGCGCATCAGCGGCAGCCAATATTTGCCGGATCGCTGCGCCTGCCACACATGGGTCATCTCATGGATGAAATGCCCCTGTATGTGCAGCGGACTTTCGCAGAAATCCGCGCAGAACAGGCCGCCTTCCGGATGGAACCACAGGTCGCCATCCGGGGCCATGGTTACACCCTTCGGCTGGAGCGGCCACCATTTCCGCTCATGCACCCGTACCCGCTGATAATCGATCGCCCGGCCGAACATCGATCCGGCGAGCGTGATTTCCTGCGTGGTGAGCGGCCTGCTGGTCAATGAGCCGCGTTGTCAGCGGGCGCGGGTGCGGTGCCATCGGGCTTGCGGATCACCGCGTCCACCAGCAACCGGTCGCCATTGGCCAGCAGGAAGGTCATCTGCATCTTGCCCCGGCTGATCGCCGTATCATTGACGCCGAAGATCATCAGATGCTTGCCGCCCGGTGCGAAGCTGACCTGCCCCTTGGCCGGAATGTCGACGCTGTCGATCGCTTCCATCGTCGTCATCCCGTCCTTGCTGACGGTTTCGTGCATTTCGACTTTCAACGCATAGTCCGTCATCACGCCGCGCAACTGCGTGCCCGCGTCGCCGCCATGGGCCACGAAATAGCCGGCCGAAGGCGCATCCTTGTTGGGCGACAGCCGCACCCAGGCCTGATCGATATAGGTTGGGGCCGGGTCGCCACAGGCATTGAGCGCCAGCGGCGCGGCCAGGGCGAAGAGGGCAAAGCGGGCGCGCATCCGATACTCCTGTAACTGTCTCGTTTCCGGTCGATACCACAGCTAATCGTCCCAGCGTCTTGTGCCAAGCGGAACCGCGCCTATATCCCCCCTTGCAAACCGGCCTTGCCTTGGCGCTTTAGTGAGGTATTGGGCCGTCAACCGCTGAATATTTGGGGTTACAAGAGGAAGAGATGGCAAAAGTTATTGGTATCGATCTGGGCACCACCAACAGCTGCATCGCTGTCATGGACGGCGGCAAGCCTAAGGTCATCGAAAATGCGGAAGGGGCGCGCACGACTCCTTCGATCGTTGCCTTCGCCAAGGATGGCGAACGTCTGATCGGTCAGCCGGCCAAGCGCCAGGCAGTCACCAATCCGGACAACACGATTTTCGCGGTGAAGCGCCTGATCGGCCGCCGCTTTGACGATCCCATGACCAAGAAGGACATGGAACTCGTCCCCTATGACATCGCGAAGGGCCCGAATGGCGACGCCTGGGTCAAGGCCGGTGGCGAGGAATATAGCCCGTCGCAGATCAGCGCCTTCATCCTTCAGAAGATGAAGGAAACCGCTGAATCCTATCTCGGCGAAACCGTGACGCAGGCGGTCATCACCGTCCCCGCCTACTTCAACGACGCCCAGCGCCAGGCGACCAAGGACGCCGGCCAGATTGCGGGCCTCGAAGTGCTGCGCATCATCAACGAGCCGACGGCGGCTGCGCTGGCCTATGGCCTCGACAAGCAGGACGGCAAGACGATCGCCGTCTATGACCTTGGCGGCGGCACCTTCGACATTTCGATCCTCGAAATCGGCGACGGCGTGTTCGAAGTGAAGTCGACCAACGGCGACACCTTCCTGGGCGGCGAAGATTTCGACGCCAAGCTGGTGGAATATCTGGCCGCCGACTTCAAGAAGGCGGAAAGCATCGACCTGACCAAGGACAAGCTGGCCCTCCAGCGTCTGAAGGAAGCCGCTGAAAAGGCGAAGATCGAGCTGTCCTCGGCCCAGACGACCGAAGTCAACCTGCCCTTCATCACCGCTGACCAGAATGGTCCCAAACATCTGGTGAAGACCATCACCCGCGCCGATCTGGAACGCCTTGTCGCGGACCTCATCAAGCGCACGATGGAACCCTGCAAGAAGGCGATGGCCGACGCAGGCGTTTCGGCCAGCGAGATCAGCGAAGTCGTTCTGGTCGGCGGCATGACCCGCATGCCCAAGGTGCGCGAAGCCGTGAAGGAATTTTTCGGCAAGGAACCGCACACTGGCGTGAACCCGGACGAAGTCGTCGCCATGGGCGCCGCCATTCAGGCCGGCGTGCTTCAGGGCGACGTCAAGGACGTGCTGCTGCTGGACGTGACGCCGCTGTCGTTGGGCATCGAGACGCTGGGTGGCGTGTTCACCCGCATGATCGATCGCAACACCACCATCCCCGCCAAGAAGTCGCAGGTCTATTCGACCGCCGACGACAATCAGCAGGCGGTGACGATCCGCGTGTTCCAGGGTGAGCGTGAAATGGCGGCGGACAACAAGATCCTCGGCCAGTTCGACCTGCTCGGCATTCCGCCAGCCCCGCGCGGCGTGCCGCAGATCGAAGTCACGTTCGACATCGACGCCAACGGCCTCGTCAACGTGTCGGCCAAGGACAAGGGCACCGGCAAGGAACAGCAGATCCGCATCCAGGCGTCGGGTGGCCTCAGCGACTCGGACATCGACCAGATGGTCAAGGATGCCGAGCGTTTCGCCGAAGACGACAAGAAGCGTCGCGAAGCGGCCGAAGCCAAGAACAACGCCGAAAGCCTCGTTCACACGACCGAAGCGCAGCTGGCCGAACATGGCGACAAGGTCGACGCATCGCTGAAGGGCGAGATCGAAGCCGCCATCGCGGAAACCAAGACCGCGATCGAAGGCGGTGACGCAGAAGCGATGAAGACCAAGGCGCAGGAACTCGCCACGGTCGCCATGAAGCTGGGTCAGGCCATTTACGAGAAGGAGCAGGCCAATGCGGCGGCTCCGGGTGCGGACGCGCCCAAGGCTGATGACGATGTCGTCGACGCCGAATTCTCCGAAGTGGACGACAACAAGGCGTAAGCTATGCCTAACCTCCCTCACCCCGGCCCGCGCCCGGGTGAGGGAAGGGGCGGGCGGGGGTCCAGATGACTACCGAAGTTGATTATTACGAACTGCTCGAAGTCGAGCGCACCGCCGATGGCGCCGCGCTCAAGAGCGCCTATCGCAAGCTGGCGATGAAATATCACCCGGACCGGACCGGGGGCTGCACCGACAGCGAGGCCAAATTCAAGGCCGTATCCGAAGCCTATGAATGCCTGAAGGACCCGCAAAAACGCGCGGCCTATGATCGCTATGGTCATGCGGCCTATACCAATGCCCAGTCGGGCGGCGGTGGCGGCGGCGGTTTCCGTGGCGGCGCGGCGGGCGGATTTTCCGACCTTGGCGATATTTTCGAGACGATTTTCGGCCAGTCCGGTTTTGGCGGACAGGGCGGTGGCGGGCGCCAGCAGCAGCGGCGCGGCGCTGACCTGCGCTATGACATGGAGATCAGCCTCGACGAAGCCTATCATGGCAAGAAGACCGAGATCCAGATCGAGGTGTCGGCCGCCTGCGACAGTTGTGACGGTTCCGGCGCCCAGCCGGGCACCGGGGTCAAGACTTGCGGCACCTGCGCCGGTCATGGTCAGGTCCGCGCGCAACAGGGCTTCTTCGTGGTCGAACGCACCTGTCCGTCCTGCCATGGCGCGGGTCAGGTGATCGAAAGCCCCTGTCGCTCCTGCCGGGGCGATGGGCGTGTCGACCGGCCCAAGACGCTGTCGGTCAATATCCCGGCCGGCGTCGATGAAGGCACGCGCATCCGTCTGACGGGCGAGGGCGAGGCTGGCGCGCGCGGCGCACCGGCGGGCGACCTCTATATCTTCCTGCATGTGAAGCGGCACGCGATCTTCGAACGCGACGGCACGACATTGTTCTGCCGCGCGCCCGTCAGCTTCACCACGGCGGCGCTGGGCGGGGTGATCGAAGTGCCGGGCCTCGACGGCTCGCGGCATGAGATCAAGATTCCCGTCGGCATCCAGTCGGGCAAGCAGATCCGCCAGCGTGGTGCGGGCATGCCCGTCCTCAACGGGCGCGGGCAGGGCGATCTGGTCGTTCAGGTCGATGTCGAAACGCCCACGAAGCTGACGGCCAAGCAGAAGGAATTGCTCGAAGCCTTCCGTGACACCGAAACTGGCGAGGAATGCCCGCAATCGACGGGTTTCTTCTCCAAGCTCAAGGAAATCTGGGGGGATTGATCCCCCGCTATCGTCATTGCGAGCCGAGCGAAGCAATATTGCTTCGCTCGGCTCGCAATGACGAAGCTATTTCCGTCCCCGCCGCGCCCACCAGTAGAAGGGCAGGCCCGCCAGCATCAGCAGGATGCTCGATCCGCTGGCCACAATCCCCGCGCCCCATAGCGTCCACAGCGCATAGCCCAGCCCGATGACCGCCGCCGGCACCACCAGCCGGAACCGCAGGCTCGCGAGCGCGCAGCCGACATAGAGCCACAGGGTCGCCGACGTCGCCAGCAGCGCCATGGCGGTGAACAGCGCCACCAGCCCCTGCAAACTGTTCGCCACCAGCATCAGGCTGGCCAACAGGGTGGACAGGATCAACCCGCGCACCGGCGTCCCCTTGGCATCCGTCACGGCCAGCCAGCGGGGCAGTTCGCCCGCCCGCGCCATCGCCAGCGGCACTTCTCCCTGCAACAGCGTCCAGCCATTGAGCGCGCCAAGGCAGCTTATCACCACGAAGATCGCGATGAAGCTGGCGGGGCCGGGCGACCAGTAATGGCTGACGAACGCGCCGAAGGGCGATCCGGTCTGCGTTTCCGCCGCCGGCAGGGTCAGCGCGATGCCCGAACAGACGAGCAGATAGATAAGGCCCGTCGCCGCCGTGCCGATCAGCGTGGCGCGCGGAATCGTGCGGGCGGGATCGCGCACCTTGTCCGCCGCGACACTGGCCGATTCAAAGCCCAGCAACGCCCACAGGGTCAGCGCTGCGGATGCGGTGATGCCTGCACCGGTCAGACCCTGCGCGGGGAAGGGGGCGACCTGCGCCTCGCCGCTGCCCAGCACGACCATCAGCAGCACCAGCACGACCGCGATCGGGATCAGCTTGATGATGGTGGTGCCGATCTGGGTAATCCCGGCTGCGCGCGCGCCGATCAGGTTGATGCCGGTCATCGCCCAGAGAAAGGCGATGGAAGAGACCGCGCCCACGCCCGGCTTCGCCAGCGCAGGCAGCACGCTGCTCAGGTTCGCGGTCGCCGCCACCGCTATGGTGACATTGGTGATGATGATCGACAGCCAGTAAATCCATCCGATCGCGAAACCGGCCAGCGGCCCATAGGCGCGCGCGATCATCTGGGAGGCGTTGGCATCCGGCATGGCCACGGTCAGCCGTGCGATGACGAACGCCAGCACCAGCGACCCGGCAATGGTGAACGCCCACCCCGCCACCGCATCCCAGCCGAATGGGGCCAGCGATGCGGGCAACAGGAACACACCCGACCCGATCATATTGCCCATCACCAGCGCGATGCAGGCGGCCAGACCCAGGGTGCGGGAAGAAGAGCCGGTCGCGGCCCCGTTGGGGTGATTGTTCATGCCGGAACGCTACCGGGGCATGCAGCGGATTGCTAGTGCAGGCGCGTTTGATTGCCGCCCCGGCCCTGCGGAGCGGCAATCACCTATGCCTTAGAGTCTGTTTGGAAATGCGCCTCTGGCGCATCCGCACCGGCCCACACCCGACCGCCCAACAGGGTACCATATGTGGGCGGTCGGGTGGGGTTCAAACGAGTCACGTGCCTCGTTTGAAGGCCGGTGCCGCATCGAAAATGCGCTCTTCCGCGCATTTTCCAAACAGGCTCTTAGGCTGCCACTGGCAATGCATCGCCATAGAGCATCATCGCCGGGTCGTCATTCATTCGGCCACCTTCGCCTTCTTCGAACAGCAGGCAATTGACCATCGCGTCACGGCCCAGGCTATGGCGCGGCTCGATCCGCCCCGTGAAGCGGAAGCCCAGCTTGCGCAGGACATTGCCCGATGCCGGATTGTCGGCAAAGTGACAGGCGCGGATATCGGTGACACCGTTTGCCCGCGCCATCGCCAGCACGGCGCGCGCGGCCTCCGTCGCGAAGCCCAGCCCCCAATAGGGGCGGGCGATCCAGTAACCCAGTTCCGGCGCGCCATCCTCGTTCAGATGGATGCCGCATCCACCGATAAGGCGCGGGGCGCCCTGGGTGCGGGTGAAGGCCAGCAGGCGGGGCAACTGCGGATGATGGGGCAGGGCCAGAAAGGCTTCGGCATCGTCCAGCCCATAGGGGCTGGGCACGCGCGTCAGGTTGCGGGCAACCGCGATATCGTCGATTGCCATGGCCAGAGCCTGGGCGTCTTCCATCCAGCCGGGACGCAGCAGCAGGCGGGGGGTACGGGCGAACATTCTCGTCTCCTCTTAGGGCGCGCCGTTAGCCGCCTTTCATGACGGCTTCGCGACGGTGATCTCTGGCTGGATGCCCCGCCCGCACGACGCGCGAGAAGGCATGGAGTTCCAGAGGCTTGAGGGATTTTTGCGAGGGTGTTTCGCCCAACGGAAAAGGGGCGCCCTTCGCGTGGAAGGAGCGCCCCTTATTCCCTCGGACCGGGTTCAGGCCAATGGCCCTTCACCCATGAGGATCGCCCCTTTTGAAGGACGACCCGTCATCAGTCGTCCGTTATTCTGCGGCTGCGGCCAGCGCGTCTACCGACACATATTTGCGGCCGAGCTTGCCGGTGTGGAACACCACCTTGCCTTCGCCGAGCGCGAAGAGGGTGTGATCCTTGCCCATGCCGACATTGCGGCCCGGGTACACGCGGGTGCCGCGCTGACGGATAATGATGTTGCCGCCGATCACGTCCTGACCGCCGAACTTCTTCACGCCAAGGCGCTTCGACTCAGAATCGCGACCGTTGCGCGACGAACCGCCAGCTTTTTTATGTGCCATGACCTAAACTCCTTAACTTAGCTGCGCTCAGGCGATCGACACGATCTTGAGGATCGTGTGATTCTGGCGGTGACCGTTCTTGCGGCGATAATTGTGGCGGCGGCGCTTCTTGAAGACGATGACCTTCTCGCCCTTCGCCTGCGCGATGATTTCGGCGGCGACGGTCAGCTTGGAAGCATCCTTCAGCTCGCCACCTTCACCGGCCAGCAGGACGTCGCCCAGCTCAACCTTGTCGCCGGCTTCGCCAGCCAGCTTTTCAACGACGATCTTGTCTCCGGCGGCGACGCGATACTGCTTGCCGCCTGTGCGCACGATAGCGAACATGGCTTGTCTCTTCTCGTTCAAATCTGCTTTACGCAGCTCACCAAAGACATTGAAGTCCTGCCGACCCGCGCGGGAATGTGGCCCGTTAGTGGAATGACTCGCTTCTGTCAACCGATCGGGGTCGGTTTCCGCACTGGTTTTCACCCCCGCCTTTCCCTATTTAAAGGTGGGATCACGCAAACAGGCGATGCTATGCGGCATATGGGTAGGGAAAAGCGGAAGGGAAGGCGCATGATGTATCGTGCCGCGCTTTTCGCCGCTTTCTGCACCCTGATTGCTGTCACCCTCCTGTCCGCACTGGCGCCGCTTGGCCTGCCGCTCAGCCGGGCGACCGGTTCTGCCTTCAATCCCGCCACGATCGATGTCGTGCTCAAGGTGCGGGCGCCGGCCGCCGTACAGGCGGTTCAGCCGGCTCGCCCCGATGGCGACGGAATTCCGCCGGTGGCGCTGTGGTGCCTGTTTACGGCGCTGCTGATGGCCGTCTGGCGGCGGCTTCCCGATAGCATCTCTTCGACGGATGCGCCGCGTCTCAAGCCGCTGCATCTTTTGCGCGCCCATCGTGCCAGGGCGCCGCCCGCCTTCTTCTGACTGATCGGACCCGCCCGTCCCGCACGGGCCTGTCGTCGGAAGGAGGAGACTGTCCCATGCCTCGCAAAAGTCAGCGACGCAGCCGTCGTCGCCGTCAGCCCTGGTGGTTCATGCCTGTCGTCATGGCGGGTCTGGGCGCCGCGGCCGTCGCCCTGTCGGCCGCCATGATGACCATCGTGGAATGACCGGCGCGCATCCAGCCTGTGCCTGAAGCGAACGGCATGGCTGGATCGTCGCAAAACTGCTAATTTCCGCCGGACGCTTGGTTTTCCCCAGCGTCCGGCGATAGGATCGAAAGGCATCTATGCCCCATCACACGCCCCTGATCGGCACTATCGTTGCCGGCCTCGTCGTCGCCTTCATCATGGGCGCCATCGCCCATCGCCTCAAACTCTC
Source organism: Sphingobium sp. YR768 (assembly GCF_900111125.1). Taxonomy (GTDB): domain Bacteria; phylum Pseudomonadota; class Alphaproteobacteria; order Sphingomonadales; family Sphingomonadaceae; genus Sphingobium. The sequence continues at coordinate 317,032 of NZ_FOGE01000003.1, read as the reverse complement.
GCCGCTGGTCGGCTATCTGATCGCCGGCATCATGGTCGGCCCCTTCACCCCGGGCTTCGTCGCCGACGCAGGGCTGGCCAATGAACTGGCCGAAATCGGCGTCATATTGCTGATGTTCGGAGTCGGCCTGCATTTCTCTCTGAAAGACCTGCTCTCGGTTAAGAATATCGCCGTGCCCGGCGCACTGGTCCAGATTGCCGTGGCGACGCTGCTGGGCATGGGGCTGGCGCATTTGATGGGGTGGGGCTTGATGGGCGGTATCGTCTTCGGCCTGGCCTTGTCTGTGGCCAGCACGGTCGTCCTGCTGCGGGCGCTTCAGGGCGCTGATCTGGTCGAAACCCGGCGTGGACGAATCGCGGTCGGCTGGCTGATCGTGGAGGATCTGGTGATGGTCCTCGCCCTTGTCCTGCTGCCCGCCCTCGCCAGCGTCATGAACAGCGCCGACGGGGCAGGGGCTTCCGCCCTGATCGCGCCGCTGCTGGGCACTTTGCTGAAGGTGGTTGGCTTCGTCGCGCTCATGCTGATCGTCGGCCGTCGCGTCATCCCCTGGGCGCTGCATTGGGTCGTCCATACCGGATCGCGCGAGCTGTTCCGTCTTGCTGTCCTCGCCATCGCCCTGGGTGTCGCCTTCGGCGCGGCGCTGGCCTTTGACGTGTCATTCGCGCTGGGCGCCTTCTTCGCGGGCATGATTCTGGGCGAAACGCCACTCAGCCGCCGCGCGACGGAAGAAACCCTCCCCCTGCGTGACGCCTTCGCCGTGCTCTTCTTCGTGTCGGTGGGGATGCTCTTCAATCCCTCGATCGTGGTGGAGCATCCGCTGCCACTGCTCGCCACCATCCTGATTATCGTCATCGGCAAGTCGATCGCGGCATGGGGCATCGTGCGTGCTTTCGGCTATGCCAATGTCACCGCGCTCACCATCGCCGCCAGCCTCGCGCAGATCGGCGAATTCTCGTTCATCCTCGCCTCACTGGGCACCGGGCTGGGTGTCTTGCCGGAGGATGCGCGCGACCTGATCCTTGCCGGGGCGATGGCGTCGATCTTCCTCAACCCCATCCTCTTCTCGATGATCGTGCGCAAGCATGAGCGAGCGGATGATGAAGGCGAAGCGAAGAAGCAGCCCGAACAGCCCCGCATCGGTCATGTCATCCTCGTCGGCTATGGCCGCGTCGGCAAGTTGATCGCCGCGCGCCTGCACGAACGCAACGTCCATTTCGTGATCGTGGAGGGCGATGCAGAAAAGGTCGAGGAGGCGCAGGAGGCCGGTCTGACCGTGGTGAAGGGCAATGCGCTGGAGGACAAGCATCTGCTCGCCGCGGGCATCTGCGAGGCGCGTCACCTGCTGATCGCGGTGCCGGAGGGTTTCGAGGGTGGCGCCATCCACGAACATGCCCGCCACCTGAACGACAAGCTGCAAGTGATCGCCCGCGCCCATAGCGATGCGGAGGTCGCGCATCTGGAGGGGCTGGGCGTGCCCCATGTCGTCATGGGCGAACGCGAACTGGCGGGCCGGATGCTCACGCTCTGTGGCGTGCGCTGATATAAAAATGGCGGGTGGAGATCGCTCCACCCGCCAACTTTGTTCAAAGATCAGCCGCGCGGACGACGCGGGCCGCCATGGCCGCCGGGGCCACCCGGACGCTTGGGGCCGCCCTTGAACGGGCGAGCGGCATGGGCGGGCGGACGCGGCCCGCGATCGTTAGGCCGGCCACCGGCGCGCTTATGCTCGCGGGCCTGTTCGCGCGGTGCGCCGTCGATCATTTCGAACGCGACATCCGCGCCCTCGTCATTGGCCTCACCGCTGCGCTTGACCGCCGACATGAAGCGGCTGGCGATCGTCCGGGGAATTTCGAACATGGTCTCGTCGGCTGTGATGCGGATCGCGCCGATGTCCTGACGCGACACATGGCCACGACGGCAGATCAGCGGCAGAATCCAGCGCGGATCGGCATTCTGGCGACGACCAATGTCCATGCGGAACCACTGGGTGTCCTCAAAGCCCGGACGCGGCCCGTCATTGCGGGCAGGGGCTTCGCTGCGGTCCAGCAGCTCTTCAGGCGCAGGCAGGGCTGCACGGGCGCTCCTGACCAGCATCGCCGCGATTTCCTTGGCGGACTTTTCGGCCAGCAGTTCGGCGCCCAGCGCCCAATCCGCCTCGTCCAGTTCCGCCTTTTCCATCAGGGTCGATCGCAGGCGCAGATTATCCTGCTCCAGGATCGCTTCCTTGCTCGGCGGGGTGCCCCATTCGACCGGGATCTTCGCCCCGCGCAGCATCGATTCGACGCGGCGACGACGCGGATAGGGCACGATCAGGACGGCGGTGCCCTTCTTGCCGGCGCGACCGGTGCGGCCCGACCGATGCTGCATCGTCTCGGCGTCGCGCGGCAGTTCGACATGGACCACCAGCGTCAGCGAGGGAAGGTCGATGCCGCGCGCGGCCACGTCGGTCGCCACGCACACACGGGCGCGCTTGTCGCGCAGCGCCTGCAACGCATGGTTGCGCTCATTCTGGCTATGTTCGCCCGACAGCGCCACGGCGGCAAAACCACGCTCGGTCAGGCTGCTGTGCAGATGACGCACATTGTCGCGCGTGGCGCAGAACAGGATCGCCGTCTCCGCCTCATGGAAGCGCAGCAGGTTCACCACCGCATTCTCGATGTCGGACGGGGCGACCGTCAGCGCCTGATAGCTGATGTCGCCATGGCCGCGTTCTTCGCTGACGGTGGAGATGCGCAGCGCGTCCTGCTGGTAGCGCTTGGCCATCGCCACGATCGGCTTGGGCATGGTGGCCGAGAAGAGCAGGGTCCGGCGGCCTTCCGGCGCGCTGTCGAGAATGCCTTCCAGATCTTCGCGGAAGCCCATGTCGAGCATCTCGTCCGCTTCATCCAGCACGACGGTACGCATGGCCGACAGGTCCAGCGCGCCGCGTTCCAGATGGTCGCGCAGACGGCCAGGCGTGCCGACGACGATATGCGCGCCGTGGCTGAGCGCGCGGCGTTCCTTGGCGGCGTCCATGCCGCCCACGCAGGTCGCGATGCGGGCGCGCGCCGCGCCATAGAGCCATTCCAGTTCGCGGCTGACCTGCAACGCCAGTTCGCGCGTCGGCGCGATCACCAGCGCCAGCGGCAGACCGGCCACGGGCAACCTTTCTTCTTCGCCCAGCAGTTCGCCGGCCATGGCCAGGCCGAAGGCGACGGTCTTGCCCGATCCGGTCTGTGCCGACACCAGCAGGTCGCGGCCATGCGCTTCCTCCTGCGTCACTTCGGACTGGACGGGGGTCAGCGCTTCATACCCTTTGGTCGTCAGCGCCTGCGACAGGAGGGCGGGGAGAAATTCAAATGCCATATTCTTGTTTTCCATCGGTAAAAGCGACCCGCCATTCCCGACGGATACGAAAAGACCGCTCATGCTTCCGCAAAGGGGAAGCCCGGAAGTAGGTCATGCTTCCGGTTCCAAAATCCTTTCCCGTTCGGGGAAAGGGGTGCCACCGCCGGGGCGATGGTGGAGGGGTGTCCCCCTATAGAGGGAGAAAACCCTCGCTGTAGCGGCGCCCTCCCGAAGAAGGCGATGCTCTACAAAATAAGAAGGCCGCCTTCCCCCGCAAGGAGGGAAGGCGGCCCCTTTTATACTTATCCGTGCAGGATCAGACCGAAGCGACTTCCGCCACATCGACCTTCACGCCCGGGCCCATCGAGGACGACAGGGCGATCTTGCGGACGTACTTGCCCTTCGAACCCGACGGCTTCGCCTTGACGATTGCTTCAACGAAGGCGTCGAAATTCTTGCGCAGGTCTTCGGCCGAGAAGCTCGACTTGCCCAGACCAGCGTGGATGATGCCGGCCTTTTCGACGCGGAATTCGATCTGGCCACCCTTGGCGGCCTTCACGGCTTCGGCGACGTTCGGCGTCACGGTGCCCAGCTTGGGGTTCGGCATCAGGCCCTTGGGCCCCAGAACCTTACCCAGGCGACCCACCAGACCCATCATGTCGGGCGTGGCGATGACGCGCTGGAAGTCGATGTTGCCGGCCTGGATCGATTCGAGCAGGTCTTCGGCACCCACGATGTCGGCACCGGCGTCGAGCGCCTGCTGCGCCTTGTCGTTGCGGGCGAACACGGCGACGCGGACGTCCTTGCCGGTGCCGGCGGGCAGGGTGACGACGCCACGGACCATCTGGTCGGCATGACGCGGATCGACGCCCAGGTTGATCGCGATTTCGACGCTTTCGTCGAACTTGGCGGTCGCGTGGGTCTTGATCAGGCCCAGTGCTTCGTCAACGCCGTGCAGCTTTTCCTTGTTGATGGCGGCGGACAGGGCCTTCGCCTTCTTGGTGATCTTTGCCATGGTCTTAGCCCTCCACCACTTCGAGGCCCATCGCGCGGGCGGAGCCTTCGATGATCTTCGTCGCTGCGTCGATGTCGTTCGCGTTCAGGTCGACCATCTTCGACTGGGCGATTTCAGCGAGCTGCGCACGGGTGATCTTGCCGGCGACGACCTTGCCCGGTTCCTTGGAACCCGACTTCAGGTTGATGGCCTTCTTGATCAGATAGGTGGCGGGCGGCTGCTTCATGATGAAGGTGAAGCTGCGGTCTGCATAGACGGTGATGATGGTGGGCAGCGGGGTACCCTTGTCCATGTTCGCGGTCTGGGCGTTGAACGCCTTACAGAATTCCATGATGTTCACGCCGCGCTGACCCAGGGCAGGGCCGATCGGCGGGGCGGGCTTTGCTTCTCCAGCGGGCACCTGGAGTTTGATATAGCCCGTAATCTTCTTGGCCATTGTCACTCACTCTTTAGCTGGGCGACTTGGCATGCATGCCGCCCGGTTCAAGTTTAGCGGTCGAACGGTCGTTACGAAAACAACCTCCCGCATTTGGCTCCATCCACCCTGACGGGCGATATGGAAGCGCGGGCCTATAGCGATGTTCACTTGGAAAGGAAAGGGGGTCTGTCCAATTGTCGGAAAACCCCGTCCGGCCATCATTCCCACGGAGATAAGCCATCGCTCTTTGTTCCCCGGCGAAGGCCGGGGTCCAGGTCGGAGCATTGAACTGGACCCCGGCCTGCGCCGGGGAACGCTCCGTTCCCGGTTCGCTACTGTCCTATCATCCGAAAGCAAAAAGGGCCGCCGATCCGAAGATAGGCGACCCTTTTTGAAAACCGTCTCGCGGCTTCTTACTTCGACAGTTCGACCTGTTCGAAGTCCAACTCGACCGGCGTGGCGCGACCGAAGATCGACACCGACACCTTGACCCGGTTCTTTTCGAAATCCAGTTCCTCGACCACGCCGTTGAAGCTGGCGAAGGGGCCGTCCAGCACCTTGACGCTGTCGCCGATTTCGTAATCGACATTGACCTTGTGCTTGGGGGCGGCTTCGGCTTCCTTCTGGGCGCCGAAATAGCGGGCGGCATCGGATTCACTGATCGCCTGCGGCTTGCCGCTCGATCCCAGGAAGCCCGTCACCTTGGGCGTGTTCTTGACCAGGTGATAGATGTCGTCGTTCATCGCCAGCTTGGCTAGGACGTAGCCGGGCATGAACTTGCGTTCGACCTGGACCTTCTTGCCGCGCTTGACTTCGGTCACGGTCTCGGTGGGGACTTCCACCTGCTCGACCAGTTGGGAGAGGCCCATGCGCTCGGCTTCGGACAGGATCGATTCCTTGACCTTGTTTTCGAAGCCCGAATAGGCGTGGATGATGTACCAGCGCGCCATGTTACCGTCTCAAACTCCCATGTGCGATTTCGCTTGAGAAATCGCGCCAATCAAAATCCCGCCTAAAATCAGGCCTGGCCGGCTGCAACGCTCAGCAACCACTGAACGATCGCGCCGAAGAAGGTGTCGATGCCAAAGAAGAAGAGGCCCAGCAGGGTCGTCATGATGACGACCATCACGCCGGTCATGATCGTTTCGCGGCCGGTTGGCCACACGATCTTCTTCGCTTCGGTCTGCACCTGATTGACGAATTCGCCGGGGGAAACCTTCGCCATCGCCTGCCTTCTTGAACCTTGAACCAACACCAATTCGCGAAGCAACAGTCCGCCCTCCCGATCCCGCTTGGTTTCAGCGTCCGGGGGTGCGACCGCATGCTCCGCGATCCATGCTTCGCTAAGCGCACCTAGCCGCGAACCCATGGTTTTTCAAGGGTTCGCGGCCAGTTCGCTTGGCAGGAGTGGAGGGACTCGAACCCACGGCATTCGGTTTTGGAGACCGACGCTCTACCAACTGAGCTACACTCCTGCACTGGCCGGGACCAGCGAAGGAGGGCGCTTTAGCGCGGGCTGTCGGGTAGGGCAAGCGCCATTATGCGGCTTTTTGCATCGGCTCCGTGACCTGCGTGTCCACGCTGGTCTGCCGCTCGGCCTCCGCGTTGATCTGCGCGCCCAGCAACACGACATAGGCGGACACGAACAGCCACAATTGCAGCACCACCACCGCGCCCAGCGATCCATAAGTCTCGTTATAATTGCCGAAGCGCGACACATAGAAGGATACGCCCAGCGTCACCAGCAGCCAGAAGAGCGTGGCCGTCACCGATCCCACCGTCAGCCATTGCCACTGCGCCTTGCGCCGATGCGGCCCGAAACGATAGATCAGCCCGAATATCGTGCTGGCCAGCAGCCCGGCGCACACCCATGTCGTCGCCTTGATCGCAAAGATCACGCCACCACCCCAGCCGGTCAGCAATTTCTGGACAAGCCCGATGATGGTCGCGGTGATCACGCCCGCCACCACCACCAGCACGGCGGAAAAGGTGATGCCCATCGACACCCGATAGAGGGCGATGATGCCGCGCGATTCCTTCGAAGCGTAGACGATGTTGAGCGCCTCCATGATCGCGGTCGCCGCGCGCGTCGCGCCATAGACCGCCAGCGCCAGCGCCATGACAAGGCCGAGGCCGGTCGTCCCTTTGGCGGCGGACACCACGCTTATCAACTGGTCGTTGATGATCTGCGCCGCGTCGCTTGGCACCACGGTAATGATCGCGGCCATATGCCGCTGCACCAGCGACGGATCGCCGATCAGCCCATAGGTCAGCACCACCGCCGCCAGCAGCGGCGCGATCGACAGAAAGGCATAATAAGCGACACCGGCCGACAACAGGCCCAGATGATTGCCCGACATGGCGGCATAGACCCGCTTCAAAATCTCCCACCAGGCCCGCGGCGGAATCTTCCACGGCGCGTCGACATGCACCTGTTGCGCAATTCGATCGGTCATCATCATCCCCTGCTGTCCAACAGGGCAAGCGCGTCAGCACGACGCAGGTTCCCTCGCGCCCGCGCAACAGCCATAGCGGGGCGATCAACGGCTTTGTAAGACGGGACGTCGGATCGAGATGGGGATGCAGGCATGACGCTGACGACGGGGTTCACGCGCATCTTCGACAATGAAGCGCTGGTGCCGCAATCCTGGCGAGATAGCCGGGGCGACGGCTTTCGCGTGTTCAACCCCAGCCTGCTGGCTGATGGCGATGGCTATATCATGGCCTATCGCGTGGTTTCGGAGGCGTTGGGGCGAAAGATCGCCTTTTGTCGCCTGAATGCCAATCTGGATATCATCGCGGACAGCGTGACGCCCTTTTCGGATCATCTGCTGCTCGATCCGGCCTGCTATCCGTCCGCCAGCCTGTCCTGGCATGCCGATCCCCGCCTGTTCCGCCTCGACGGGCGCGATTATCTCTACTGGAATGACGGCTATAAGAAGCCGCACAACAACCAGTTCGTCTGCGCCATCGATCGCCACGCACTCCGACCGGTCGGGCGGCCTCTGTTGCTGGGGAAGACCGGCGATCGCCAGATGATCGAGAAGAATTGGGGCCTCTTCTTCGACGGGCAGATCAAGGCGCTCTACGCATCGGACCCGTTCACGGTCATGGCCGTCCGCACGATCGGCGACGATGATCTGCTGTTCGAAGAGGTCGATGTGCGTGGGCCGCTTGTCCCGTCTGCTCCCGGCCTCGGACTGCTTCGCGGCGGCGCCGCGCCGATCCTGTGGCAGGGCGAATATTATCACTTCTGCCACGCCACTTTCTACAGCGGCACTTCGACACGCAGCTACAAGGCAGCGGTCTTCACCTTCGACGCGGACTGCCGGACTGGCCTCCGGCGTATCGCCCGGCGTGCCATCGAGTTGCCCAACCCTTTCGCCTCGGACCGGCTCTATCCGCCGCTCAACCCCAACGCCGGATCGGTCATCTATGTGTGCGGAGCACTCCGCCTGCCCGAAGGCTGGCTGCTCGCTTATGGCATTGATGACGAACGCTGCGCCCTGCATCTGATGTCACAGGCGCAGGTCGACGATCATATGATGGCGGCCGTTACAGGAACAGCCCACCCTTCATGATCCGCCGCGCGCGGCCCTGCACCGGCAGGCGGTCGAATGGGGTGTTGCCCGCCGCTGCCGCCATCTTGCCCGAATCGACGATCCAGGGTGCATCCGGATCGATGAAGATCAGGTCCGCCGCGCTGCCGCTCGCAAAGCTGCCAGCGTCCACGCCCAATATCTTCGCCGGATTGGCGCTCAGCAGCGTCATCAACCGGTTGATCGAAAGCTGCCCGTCGCGCACCAGATTGAGCGACAGCGCCAGCAGCGTTTCCGCTCCCGCCATGCCCGGTGAGGCATCGGCGAAGGGCAGGCGCTTGTCCTCCGGCCCGCGCGGATCATGGCTGGAGGTGATGACGTCGACCGTGCCGTCGGCCACCGCCGCGAGACAAGCCTGCCGATCACGCTCGTCACGCAGAGGCGGGGACAGGCGGGCAAAAGTGCGGAAATCCGTCACCGCCTGATCGTTGAGATAGAGATAGGCCGGGCTGATGCCGCAGCTTACCTTCAGTCCTTCGGCCTTGGCGGCGCGGATCAGATCGAAGCCCGCCTTCGTCGTCACCAGCCGGAAATGGATCGCCGCGCCGGTCTGCCGCACCAGCATCAGGTCGCGGGCGATCGCCATCGCCTCGGCACAGGCCGGAGCGTGAGGCAGGCCGAGGCGCGTCGCCGTCTCGCCGCTGGTCGCTACCGCCTTGGCCGACAGGCCGCCATCTTCTGCATGAGCGATCAATGTCAGGCCTAGCCCGCTGGCATAGGCCAGCACGCGCAGCATCACGCCCGAATCGGCGATCCACTGGCGCCCGGTGCCCACGGCTTTCGCCCCGGCCATCTGCATCAGGCCCATTTCGGCCATTTCGGTCCCTTTGAGGCCCCGCGTCGCCGCCGCGATCGGGTGCACCCAGAAATCGGGCTTGCCCGCGCGGGTCGCCTCCCGGATCAGGCCGACTTCGTCCAGGGGCGCGCGCTGGTCCGGCATCAGCGCCGCGCGTGTGATCCCGCCAAAGTGGAAGGCGGGTTTGTCTGTGGCGAACACACCCAGATCGATCAGGCCCGGCGCGACCACCAGCCCCTGTGCGTCAATCGTTTGCGCATCGGTCGGCACATCGACCGCGCCCGTCGCGACGATCCGGTCGCCCTCGATCAGCACGGTACCGGATGTCAGCGCATCACCGGCGGGATCGGCCAACTTGCCGTTGATGATGGCGATCTTGGTCATGCCCAGCCCTCCACAGCACGCGCGCTGCGCGTCAGCACATCCAGGCACGCCATGCGCACCGCCACGCCCATCGCCACCTGTTCGGTGATCGCAGAACGATCGGGATGGTCGGCCACCGTGCTGGTGATTTCCACGCCCCGGTTCATCGGGCCGGGATGCATGACCAGCGCGTCGGGCTTGGCGATGGCCAGCCGTTCGGGCGTCAGGCCGTACAGCGCATGATATTCGCGCGCTGACGGGATGAAGGCGCCGTCCATCCGCTCATTCTGAAGCCGCAGCATCATCACCACGTCCGCGCCCTCCAGCCCTTCGTCCATCCGCGTATAGGGCGTCGCCCCCAGCATCTCGACCTCAGGCGGCAGCAGCGTCGGCGGCGCCACCGCGCGCACCTGCGCGCCCAGCGCAGCGAGGCACAGCATGTTCGACCGCGCCACCCGGCTATGCAGCACGTCACCGCAGATCGCGACCACCAGCCCTTCGAAACTGCCCTTGCGACGGCGAATGGTCAGCGCGTCGAGCAGGGCCTGCGTGGGATGCTGGTGCCAGCCATCGCCTGCGTTCAGCACCGGACAATCCACCTTGTCGGCGATCAGCCGCACCGCGCCCGAACTGGCATGACGGATGACGATCACATCGGCGGCCATGGCGTTCAGCGTCATCGCCGTGTCGATCAGCGTCTCGCCCTTCTTCAGGCTGGACGTGGCGGCGGCCATGTTCACCACATCCGCGCCCAGTCGCTTGCCGGCAATCTCGAACGACAGCAAGGTGCGCGTGCTATTCTCGAAAAAGGCGTTGATCTGGGTCATCCCCGCCAGCCGCCCGTCATGCTTGCGCGCCTGCCCCTTGTTGGTCGCGGCCCAATGTTCGGCCTCATCCAGCAGGAAGCGGATTTCCCAGGGCTTGAGGTCGGCGATCGACAGCAGATGCCGATGCGGAAACAACGCCCGGCCAGTCAGCTCGGGAGTCGCGTCAGGAATGAAGATATCGGGCATGAGCCGGTGCTTTAGGGAAGCGAGCGGGGGAGGGCAAGGCGGCAGGCGGTTGCCTCGGTTGAGCATCGAGATTTAGTAGCTGTTTTACTCGAAAATCCCTATATGAAGAGCCTAAGGAGTGCGTGATCCATGGCTAAGGGCGGACAGCATGTCGTTCCCGGTCCGAGGGGCTGGAGCGTAAAAAAGACGGGTTCGGTAAGGGCCAGCAGTACGCATTCAACTCAGGAAGAAGCCATTGCTGCTGCTGTGAAAATTGCGAGAAATCAGAAAACCGTTCTGTATATTCATGATAGGGACGGTCGTATCCGAGAGCGCAATTCCTACATGGGTGATATCCATCCGGCCATCGGTTGAGGCGGAATGGCGCCATTCGAATTGTCTGTCTTCATCAATTGCCCGTTTGATGAAGAGTTCGCGCCGCTGCTTCAAGCTATGGCTTTTTGTGTAACGGATTTAGGATATTATCCTCGTCTGGCGCCCGAAAATGCAGACAATGCGGCGAATAGACTGGATCGCATTGTCGAACTCGTTCGCGGTTCGAAATATGCAATCCATGATCTCAGTCGATGTAAGTCCGCCAGCGGGAACGAATATGCACGCATGAACATGCCGTTCGAACTGGGCATAGATCATGGATGTCGTCGTTTCGGTGAAGGACAGTTGGAAACCAAGGCGATCCTGATTCTGGAGGAAACGCGGTTCGATTATCACAAGGCGTTATCCGATATCGCAGGTTGGGATATTCGCGCACATGGCGGCGATCATATCAAGATAGTTCGCCATGTTCGTGATTGGCTGGTTCATCACGCGGGCGCACCGTCCATCGGAGCCAGCAAGATACTCAGTGATTACGATGTTTTCCAGGCTTGGTATGTCGAACGTGAACTGGCATGTGGGGCATCCAAAGATGATATAAGAGAATATCCCACCGTACAGATGGTACAATCGATGCGAGAGTGGGTGAATGCAGGGCGGCCGATATACGATCTCTGAAATATAATTACCTTCGCCGCCATTTCCCGATCAGCGTCCCGTCGCGCAACACCTCCCGCGCCGCATTATGCCCCGGCGCGCCGGTCACGCCGCCGCCCGGATGCGTGCCTGCGCCGCACATATAGAGGCCTTTCACCGGTCCGCGATAGGCGCCATGGCCCAGCACCGGGCGCGCGGCCCACATCTGGTCCAGCGTCAGATTGCCATGCATGATGTCGCCGCCGACCAGCCCGAATTTCCGCTCCAGATCCAGCGGCGAATGAATCTGCCTTGCAATCACGCTTCTCGTAAAGCCCGGCGCCTGCGCCTCCACCGTGGCGATGATCGCATCGGCCGCTGCTTCGCGCTCATCGTCCCAATGGCGCCCGTCCGGCAGGTCCGGCGCGAATTGCTGGCAGAAGAGGCTTGCCACATGGCACCCGGCCGGGGCCAGCGTGTCGTCTATAGTCGAGGGGATCAGCATTTCCACGATCGGCGCTTTCGACCAACCATCGCGCTTCGCATCCAGAAAGGCCCGGTCCATATAGTCCAAAGTCGGCGCGATGATGATCCCCGACTGATGATGTTCCCCCACGCCCGGCAGGCAGGTGAAGTCGGGCAAGGCATCCAATGCCACATTCATGCGGAACGTGCCCGATCCCGCCTTGAACGCCTTCACGCGCTTCAGGAAATCGGCCGGCAGGTCGGCGGGGGCCATCATCCGCTCATAGAGCAGTTTCGGCCCGACATTGGCGATCACCGCGCCGCCCATCACCTCTTCGCCGCTCTCCAGCTTCACCCCGACCGCGCGCGCGCCATCGACCAGCACCGATGCGACAGGCGCTTCCAATGTGATCTCCACGCCCATGGCCGCCACGACCTTCGCCATGATCTGCGTGATAGTGCCCATGCCGCCCACGCTATGGCCCCAGGCACCCTTCTTGCCATTCACCTCACCGAACACATGGTGCAGCAGCACATAGGCGCTGCCCGGCGTGTCGGGGCTGGCATAATTGCCGACCACGGCGTCGAAGCCGAACGCGGCCTTCACGGCATCGCTCTCGAACCATGAGTCGAGGAAGCTGCGGGCCGATTTGGTGAACAGGTCCAGCACATCGCGCTGCTGCTCGATGCCGAGGCCCGCGATCCGGCGGCCCTGTTTCAGCGCATCGACGATCATGGTCAGCCCATCGCCGACATTGGGCGGACTTTTCAGCACCAGATCGCGCAGTATATCGGCCACTACCTCCAGCGCATCATAATAAGCCGGCAGCGCCGCGGCGTCCTTCGCGCTAAACTTGGCGAACTCGGCCTGCGTCTTCTCCAGTCCGCCGCCCAGCTTCAGATAGCCGCCATCCTCCTGCGGCAGGAAATTGCTGATCGGCCGCTCGATCACGCGATAGCCGTGATCGGCCAGCTTCATGTCGCGGATGACCTTGGGATTGAGCAGGCTGACCGTGTAGCTGGCGGTCGAATTGCGGAAACCGGGGTGGAATTCCTCCGTCACCGCCGCGCCGCCCACGACATTGCGCCGCTCCAGGATGCGGACCTTGTATCCCGCCCGCGCCAGATAGAAGGCGCAGGTGAGGCCATTATGCCCACCCCCGATGATGACCGCGTCGTAGGATTTGCTCATGCCCTGCTGCTCCATCCCATTCCCGGCGCGCGATGCAGCCGCGCCTGCGGGATAAGCTCCCGCACCCGCCCGCAAAAATGCCGCAGCGCCACTTCCTGTTCGCTCAAGGGGCCGACGGTGAAGCTGGCCGAGGCCATACCCGCCTGCACCCGCCCGACCAGTTCCGTATCCTCGGCATTGACCTGCCGGTTGATCCGCCAGTTGAGGTAGCGGGCGGCCTTCATCTCCCTGCGATCATCCGGCAAGGCGTAAGAAATCTCGCGGATCAAAGTCTGCGTCGGCGACACCGGCAGCCAGGCCATGAAGTCCACCTGATCGGGATAGATATCGAAGGCGAAATTGGGCCACAGCTTATAATAGGTCCAGAGCCGCTGCCGCTCGGGCGGCAGATGCGGCACGGACGGCAGAAAATGCTGATAGGCCCGCTCGGACAGGTTGACCGACGGGCGATCGAGGATCGGCCCCCACATCTTGTCGGCATGGAGCGACGTCTCCACGCCATAGCCGTCACCCATGAGCCGCTTCAGCCCCGGATGCGCCACCGCGATATGCAGTCCGTCCGAATAATTATCGCCGATATTCTTCCAGTTCACATCGCGCGGCCGCAACGTCACCCGCCCCAGCGCGCGCAAGTCGCCAAAGCGATAGGCTTCAATTTCCTGCACATAGGGCGCCATCATCTGCGCTACAGATGGCCCGCCATCGTTGATCAGCCGCACGAACAGGAAGCCCTGCCAGCTTTCGACTTCGACGGGCGCCAGGCCATGGTCGGCCAGCGCGAAACCCGCGCCATAGCTGGCCTTCATCGGCACGCCGGACAGGCGGCCGTCCGTCTCATAGGTCCAGCCATGATAGGGGCAGACCAGCTTCTTCGCGCAGCCGCTCGTCCCGTCCACGATCCGCGCGCCGCGATGGCGGCAGACATTGGTGAAGCCGCGCACGACGCCATCGTCGCCACGCATCAGGATCACGCTTTCGCCAATATAATCGAGCGTATGATAGTCGCCGGGAAGGGGAATGTCGCTCTCATGACAGACGATCTGCCAGGACGGACGGAATATCCGCTCCACCTCCACCGCGAAAAATTCGGGATCGGCATAGGTCCAGGCCGGCAGGCTCCACCCCGCGTCGGGATCATTCCCGGCCAGCACCCCTTGGACCAATGCGATTACCCCAGACCAGCTTATATTTTACGTATGTATAAAAGCACCTCGGCAGAGTCGATTCCTATGTCTCACTCGCTGTCTTTTTTATCGTCCACCTGTGCCCCATAATGGCGCGCCAGAAAGGCGCAGGCCATCAGCTGGATCTGGTGGAACAGCATGATCGGCAGCAGGATCGGCCCCACCGCCGCCGCCGGGAACAACACGCCAGCGATCGGCACGCCGGACGCGAGGCTCTTCTTCGACCCGCAAAATTGCAGCACGATCGCATCTTCCCGCGACAGACCCATCATCCGCCCCAGCGCCAGCGTGAACAGCAGGATGACCGCCAATATCGCGATGCACAGCCCCGCCAGCGCCAGCAATTCCGAGCCCGACACTTTCGACCACAGCCCCTCGACCACGGCGGCGGAGAAAGCGGCATAGACCACCAGCAGGATCGATCCCCGGTCGACCTTGCCCAGCAGGCTCTTGTGCCGCGTCACGAAGCCGCCGATCCACGGCCGCAGCAAATGCCCCACGACGAAGGGGAGCAGCAATTGCAACACGATCCCTTCGACCGAAGACAGGGAAATCAGGCTCCCGCTGCCGCTTCTCTGCATCAGCAGGGCGACCAAAACGGGTGTCAGGAAAATGCCCAGCAGGTTGGAGAAGGAGGCGCTGACCACCGCCGCCGCCACATTGCCCCGCGCGATCGCGGTGAAGGCGATGGACGATTGCACCGTCGAAGGCAGCAACGTCAGGAACAGCAGGCCCGCCCGCATATCCTGCGGCACGATGCCGAATCGCCCGATGATCAGCCCCAGAATCGGGAAAGCGACGAAGGTCGTGCCGAGCGTCGCCAGATGCAGTTTCCACGCTTTCGCGCCGCTCCAGATCGCCTCACGCGATAATTTTGCGCCATGCAGGAAAAAAAGCAGCACGATGCCGGCGTCCGCCGCCATGTCGGCTATCCGCGCGCCTTCGCCCCTTGCAGGCAGGACGGACGCTAGGGCGACGGTCGCGATCAGCAGCAACAGGAACGGGTCCAGGACTTGGCGCAGGCGATTCATCGGCTTTCCCATGGCAGCGGCGGTTTGCGCGGGGGATAGACGCGGCGCTCCGGCTGCGCCAACAATTTCCCCTTGGAGTCCAAAAAGGAGAGGATGGACCGTGTCCGACGGTATCAGGATCATGGAAACGGACGGCGTCATCGAGATTCAGTTCGATCGCCCCGACAAGAAGAATGCGCTGACCGGCCCGATGTATCGCGCGATGACGGCCGCTCTGGCCGATGCCTCCGCCCGGCCGGACATTGGCGCAGTCCTGTTTACGGGGCAGGGGGACGCCTTTTGCGCGGGCAATGACCTGAAGGACTTCATGGCCGGGCCGGAGGGCGCCGCCGCCGCCTTCGCCTTCATCCAGGCGATCGCCGCCTTCGACAAACCTCTGATCGCCGCGGTGCAGGGGCTGGCGGTCGGCGTCGGCACGACCATGCTGTTCCACTGCGATCTGGTCTATGCCGCGCCCGACGCGCGCTTCATCATGCCCTTCGTCAATCTGGGCCTCGTGCCCGAAGCCGGCTCCAGCCTGCTCGCGCCCACGACGCTGGGCCATGCCAAGGCGGCGGCGATGCTGTTGCTCGGCGAACCGATGGACGCCGACGCGGCCGATCGTGCCGGCCTCGTTACCGCCATCGTCCCGGCGGAAGGCCTGCTGGCCCATGCCCGGGCAAAGGCCGCCGCGTTGATGGCCAAGCCGCCGCAAGCCCTGCTTGCCACCCGCCGCCTGATGAAGGGCGATCCCGCCGCGCTCAACGCCAGGATGGAAGAGGAAGCCCGCCTGTTCCGCGAAACCCTCTCCTCGCCCGAAGCCCAGGAAGCCTTCGCCGCCTTCTTCGAAAAACGCGCGCCGGTGTTCCGACGGGGATAGGCGGCGCTGAGGCATTAAAGCGCCGTTAAATGACGGATTTGCGTGGGAACACTATATAAGCCCCTCCCTTGAAAGGGAGGGGCCAATTTTGCTCGCTTTACGCCATCCCGAATTTAGCGCACGACGCTCTCAACCCTTCTTCCGCTTGAACTCGATTTCGCTGACGATCACGGCAGCCACCACCAGCAGGCCGCCGACCAGCGCAGTCGAGGGCAGCCTTTCCCCCGCGATCCGGCCGATGATGCCCGCCCATACCGGCTCCCCGGCATAGATCAGCGTGGCGCGAGTGGGGGAGACGCTCCGCTGCGCCCAGTTCATCACGAACTGGATCAGCGCGGTCATCGCACCAAGGCCACAGGCGCTGAGCACCACCATCCAGTTGAAGGGCGGCACGGCCTCACCCGCCGGCGCCATGCAGGCAAAAGCGAGCAGCGACGTTACCGCCAGTTGCACCAGCGTCACTCGCGCGACATTCACCTTGCCCGCCCACAGGCTGATGAAGATGATTTCCAGCGCGATCGCCAGCGTGCTAATCAGGGTCAGCGCCTCGCCCTTGCCCAGGGCAAATCCCTGTTCCGGGGCGGCGATCAGCACCAGCCCGGCAAAGGCCAGCGCCACCCCGACCCAGCTTGCCAGCCTCGGCCGCCGCCGCAGGATGAGCCACTGGAGAATTGGCACCAGCGGCACATAGGCCGCCGTGATGAAGGCCGATGTACTGCTGCTGATCGTCTGGAGACCCCAGGTCTGGAGCGAATAGCCGATGAAGATGCCCAGCCCGATCATCAGCCCTGCCAGCATTTCCCGCGCGGTCAGCCCGCGCAGCACCGGCAGCGCGAAGGGCAGGGCCAGCAGCGCCGCCGTCCCGAAACGCAGCCCGACGAAGAAGAACGGCCCGGTCGCCTGCACCGCATGATGCACGATGAGGAAGGTGCCGCCCCACAGGACGGTCACGCCGATCAGCGCGAGTTCCGGGCGGCCGATCATCAGGCGGGGCTGAGCGGGCTTGTCGAGAGCGGGATTGTGCAACATAATGCACATGCCCTATGAGCACTATATTGCACAGTCAAGACGCCGCGACGCAGGATCGCTTGCCCAAGCGGCCAGATGTCCTTGCCCATGTCGCGGGCAATGTCCGCGCGCTGCGCGCCGAACGCGGCCTCAGTCAGGATGCGCTGGCGGCGCAGGCGGACGTCAGTCGCCGCATGATCTCCGGCATCGAAAGCGGGGAGGCGAATGTCAGCCTGTCCACGCTTGACCGGCTGGCGCAGGCGCTCGACGTCAGCTTCTCACGCCTTGTCCGTCCGCCGGACATGCGCGACAACAGCCGGATTGACAGCCTCGCCTGGCGCGGGATCAGCGACGACAGCCGCGCCACCCTGCTCGGCACCGTCCCGGCCGCGCGGGAAGCGGAATTATGGACATGGTCGCTGGGTGCGGACGAAGTCTATCCGGCCGAAGCGGATGCCGCCGACTGGCATGAAATGCTCTATGTCATGCAAGGCGTGCTGACGGTCGAAAGAGACGGGGAGGCGCCCAGTCGGGTGGCCGCTGGCGACTTTCTCATCTTCACCAGCGACCGCCCCTATCTGTTCGCGAATCGCGAAGCCGATCCCGTCCGCTTCGTCCGCAATGTGGTTTTCTAGGGCAAAGTGCCTACAATATGATTCGTTCGGCCCTTCGACCTTGCTCAGGAGAGTTTGTCGAAGCCCTGTCCTGTTCTTCAAAAAGTGCGGCCCTTCGACAGGCTCAGGGCGAACGAATACCAAAGTTATCCTGATTTTGCCCAGGGCCCAGCACCCGCCCGTCGCTCTTATTCGTTGCGCAGATCCTTGCCGGCATTTTCCAGCGTCTGACTGACATCCTGCTTGGTTTCGCCAGCCTCGCGCTTCGCGTCCGCCGCTGCCTTGTCGGTCGCCGCACCGATCTTGGCCGCGCCATTGTCGATCGCGCGGCCTGCATCATCCAGACCGTTGTCGATCTTCGCACCGGCATGATCGACCGCATTGCTCACATCGTCGCCGATGGCCGACCCGGCATTGTCCAGATTGTCCTGCGCCTTTTCCGAACAGGCGGACAGACCAGTTGCGGTCAGCAGGGCAGTCGCGGCAATAAGATATGTGCGCATGTTGGCTCCTCTTTCATCGATTCAGGAGCCCGATAAGCGCGTGGCGGCGCAGAAGGTTTCGCGCGGCCGCCCTTATCGGCTGCGCAGTCCGAACACCATCGACCGGTCGGCTTCGGGAATCAGCCCCTCCAGCACGCGCCAGAATCCGGTCACGGAACCCTGGCCCGCCTGCGCATAGGCCGTCGCCATCTTCTCGCGAAGCGCCCGGAACATCTCCGCTTCCAGCGCCTTTCCGGACGGGCTCAGCCGCAGCAATTTCTGCCGCCGGTCGCTGGTCCCGGTCCGCGTCTCGATATAGCCGCGGTCGATCAGGTCGCTCAGCACCCGGCCCAGCGATTGCTTGGTGATCGCCAGTAGGCGCAGCAATTCCTTCACCGTCAGGTCCGGCTGGCGCGAGATGAAATAGAGCGCGCGGTGATGCGCCCGGCCCAGCCCCTGCGCCGCCAAGCCCTCGTCGATCGAGCGGGTTAGGGCCGAATAGCCGAAATAAAGCATCTCTATGCCGCGCCGAATCTCATCCTCGCGCAGAAACAGCGGGGAGGCAGGCGATATCTGGGCGGAAGGCGCGTTGGAAACCGACATGAAGGCGTGTGATCCGGACGAAAGGGCAGGCCGCATATTGGCGGCATCAAACTATGATGACTAGGCTTTCCTTTCGCCAATCACACGCTATATGGCGTCCCCACGTCGAAGCGATATCGGCGTTGCTGGGGCGTCGCCAAGCGGTAAGGCAGCGGCTTTTGATGCCGCCATGCGCAGGTTCGAATCCTGCCGCCCCAGCCATCTTCTTCTGCGAACCAAAATTTCAGGCTCATGCGGGAAGCAATCCGCCTGTGGCTTTCTCGCCCGATTCGATGTGTGCGTAGGCTGAATACAAAAGGGCCCCCTCAGATCGCTCTGAAGAGGCCTTTCGCGTTCACATGACGGTCGCGCAGCGTCAGCCCATGCCCTCGGTATCCAGCGCATAGCCGGCCGACCGCACGGTGCGGATGATGTCCTGATATTGGCCGTCCGCGTTGATCGCCTTGCGCAGGCGGCGGATATGCACGTCCACCGTGCGCAGTTCGATATCGCTGTCCTGCCCCCACACGCTGTCGAGCAATCTTTCACGGGAAAAGACCCAGCCCGGATGCTCCAGAAAATGCTTGAGCAGGCGGAATTCGGTCGGACCAAGCGGGATCACCTGACCGCCGCGCCGCACCTTGTGCCCCACCGTGTCCATCTCGACATCGGCGAAGGTCAGCGTCTCGCCGGCCAGCGCCGGTCGCACGCGGCGCAGCACCGCGCCCACGCGCGCCACCAGTTCGCGCGGGGAGAAGGGCTTGGTCACATAATCGTCCGCGCCGGTTTCGAGACCCCGGACCCGATCCTCTTCCTCACCGCGCGCGGTCAGCATGATGATCGGCACATTGGCGGTGCCGTTCATGCGACGCAGGCGGCGGCACACCTCGATCCCGGACAGGCTTTCGACCATCCAGTCGAGCAGTACGATGTCGGGCGTATTCTCCTGCGCCATCAGCAGCGCTTCCTCGCCGTCAACCGTATGGGCGACGTCGAAATCCTCCCGCTTGAAATGCCAGATGAGCAGTTCGGCGAGCGCCGCGTCATCCTCCACCAGCAGCATCTTGGCCCGTGCCATGGATCAGTCCTCCGGCTGCAGGTCGGCGCCGCGCTCACGCTCGGGCAGGGTCTGGCCGGTCGCGGCATAATAGACCATTTCCGCGACATTGGTCGCATGGTCGCCGATCCGCTCGATATTCTTGGCGATGAACAGCAAATGCGCGCACTCGCTGATCGTCTTGGGATTTTCGACCATGAAGGTGACGAGCGTGCGGAACACGCTGTTGTAGAAATCGTCGACCACCTGATCGCGCTTCACCACCGCCAGCGCCAGATCGGCGTCGCGCGCGGCAAAGGCGTTCAGCGCATCATGCACCATTTCACCGGCGACCTGACCCATGGACGGCAGCAGCGAAATCGGCTCCAGCGTGCGGGTGTTGGTCGCGATCAGCGGCACGCGCTTGGCGATATTCTTCGCATAGTCGCCAATGCGTTCCACCACGCTGACGATCTTGAGCGCGGCGATCACGTCGCGCAGGTCGTTGGCCATCGGCGCGCGCAGGGCGATCACCTGGATGACCAGCTTCTCGACTTCCGCCTCGATCGCGTCGATGCGCTTGTCGTCGGCCACGACTTGCGCGGCCAGCACCTTGTCCTGCCGCTGGAGCGCCAGCATCGCATTTTCGATCGCCGCTTCCGCGCGCCCGCCCATTTCGGCGATCAGCCCGCGCAGCCGGTCGATCTCCTCATCAAATGCCTTGATCGTATGTTCAGCCATGTCTCGTCTCTCCGGCGATCAGCCTCAAAATCAGCCGTAACGGCCGGTGATATAGTCCTTGGTCCGCTCCTGGCGCGGATTGGTGAAGATGTCGCTCGTCACGCCATATTCGACCAGTTCGCCAAGGTGGAAGAAGGCGGTCCGCTGTGAAACGCGGGCGGCCTGCTGCATGTTATGAGTCACGATCACGATGCCGTAGCGGCCGCGCAGTTCGTGGATCAGTTCCTCGATCTTGGCCGTGGCGATCGGGTCCAGCGCCGAACAGGGCTCATCCATCAGAATGACTTCCGGCTCCACCGCGATCGCACGGCCGATGCACAGCCGCTGCTGCTGGCCGCCGGAAAGCGCGGTGCCGCTATCGTTCAGCCGGTCCTTCACTTCGTCCCACAGGCCGGCGCGGCGCAGCGACTTTTCGACGATCACGTCCATGTCCGCCTTGCCCGCGGCCAAGCCGTGGATGCGCGGCCCGTAAGCGATATTTTCATAGATCGACTTGGGGAAAGGATTGGGCTTCTGGAACACCATGCCCACCCGCGCGCGCAACTGCACCACGTCCATCGTCGGGGCGTAGATATTCTCGCCGTCTAGCGTGATTTCGCCTTCGACCCGCGCCGAAGCGACGGTGTCGTTCATGCGGTTCAGCGTCCGCAGGAAGGTCGACTTGCCGCAGCCCGACGGGCCGATGAAGGCGGTGACATGGTCCATGTCGACATCGATCGACACGCCCTTGATCGCCTGTTTGGGGCCATAGAAAACCTTGACGTCGCGGGCCGACATCTTCGGATTGGCGATGGTCAGGTCGGTTTGTTCTTGCGTCATGGGGTCGATTACCACCGTGTTTCAAACTTGTTGCGCAGGTAGATGGCGAGGCCGTTCATCGCGAGCAGGAAGACCAGCAAAACGATGATGGCGGCAGAGGTCTTTTCAACGAAACCCTTGGAGACTTCGTCCGACCACAGGAAGATCTGCACCGGAAGCACGGTCGCAGGGTCGGTGATCCCGCCCGGCGGCGTGGCGATGAAGGCGCGCATGCCGATCATCAGCAGCGGTGCCGTCTCGCCCAGCGCGCGGGCCATGCCGATGATCGTGCCGGTCAGGATGCCGGGAAGGGCCAGTGGCAGGACATGCTGGAACACCACCTGTACCGGGCTGGCCCCGATGCCGAGCGCTGCGTCGCGGATGCTGGGCGGCACCGCCTTGATGGCGTTGCGCCCGGCGATGACGATGACCGGCATCGTCATCAGCGCCAGCGTCATGCCGCCGATCAGCGCAGCCGATCGGGGCAGGTGCAGGAAGTTGAGGAAGATCGACAGGCCCAGCAGGCCGAAGATGATGGAGGGGACGGCGGCCAGATTGTTGATCGACACTTCGATGATGTCGGTCCACCACGCCTTGGGCGCATATTCCTCCAGATAGAGGGCGGTCGCCACGCCAACCGGGAAGCTGAGCAACAGCGTCACCAGCATCGTCAGCAACGACCCCTTGAACGCGCCCCAGATGCCGACCTGCGTCGGATCGGTGCCATCGCTGGCGGTCAGGAAGTTCCAGTTGATGCCGGTCGACAGCACGCCCTGTTGCTTCAGCCGCGCGACTTCCGCTTCGGCCTCCGGCGATCCCTTGCTCTTGGCGGCAAGGTCGATCGCGGTGGATGCGGGCACGCGGATCGTTTCGGTGCGGCTCAATATCTTGGGATCGGCCTTGATCGCATCGCGGATGCTGATCCACGCAGTGGGCGACAGCAGCGCGTCGGCGTCACCGCCCAGCGCCTTCTTCGCCACTTCGCCGGTCACCATAGGCAGGTTGGCGTTCGCCAGTGCCTCGTCGGTGATCGCATTGGGATCGAGCAGCAACGGCGATGCCGGGAAGTCGACCGTCAGCGCAATCTCGGTCCGGGTGAAGCCGCGCAGGCCATTGCCCATCATGGTGAAGAGCAGGAAGGCGAGGAAGGCGGCGGACAAAGCGACGGCAGCCAGACCGGCCAGCTTGAAGCGGCGCTCGGCACCATAGCGCCGGGCGATCCGCTTGCGCATCGCATCGGACTTCCAGTCGGTGGGGAGACGTTGAGCGGTCATGATAGCATATCCCCGTTCGGGCTGAGCGAAGTCGAAGCCCTTTGCTGAGCGGAGCGAAGCGCAGAGCCTTCGCGTCGCTCAGGCGAGCCCCCTTCGACGCCGCCTGAGGCGTCGCTCGGGACAGGCTTAGACAGGCTCAGGGCGAACGGATGTTGAAGTTCCGGGCTCATTCGTAAGCCTCGCGATATTTCTTCACGACCCGCAGGGCCACGATGTTGAGCAGCAGGGTGACGATGAACAGCACCAGTCCCAGCGCGAAGGCCGCCAGCGTCTTGGCGCTGTCGAACTCCTGATCGCCGGTCAGCAACTGGACGATCTGGGTCGTCACGGTGGTCACGCTGGCGAAGGGATTGGCGGTCATGTTGGCGGCAAGGCCAGCGGCCATCACCACGATCATCGTTTCGCCGATCGCACGGCTGACGGCCAGCAGCACGCCGCCGACGACGCCGGGGAGGGCGGCGGGAATGAGGACGCGGGTAATCGTCTCACTGGTCGTCGCGCCCATCGCCAGACTGCCGTCGCGCATCGATTGCGGCACGGCGGCGATGCTGTCGTCGGCCATGGAGGATACGAAGGGAATGATCATCACGCCCATCACCAGCCCTGCGGCCAGCGCGCTTTCCGAAGAGGCACCATGGATGCCGACCGACACGGCCAGATCGCGCAGGGCCGGGGCCACCGTCAGTGCGGCGAAATAGCCGTAGACCACTGTGGGCACGCCCGCGAGCACTTCCAGGATCGGCTTCATCCATTTGCGGACGGTCGAACTGGCATATTGGGTCAGATAGACCGCGCTCATCAGGCCCAGCGGGATCGCCACGATCATGGCGATGATCGCGCCGATGAAGATGGTGCCCCAGAAGAGCGGCACCGCGCCGAACGCATCGTCATTGCCATAGCCCATGGCGGCCGACTGCGGCGACCATTTCAGGCCGAACAGGAAGTCGATGGGGTTCACCATGGAGAAGAAGCGGAAGCTCTCCCACAGCAGCGAGGCGACGATGCCCAGCGTGGTGACGATCGCCAGCAGCGATGCGACCAGCAGGGTCGCCATCACCAGCCGCTCGACCCGCGTGCGCGCCCGGAAATCGGGACGGACGCGGGTAAAGGCATAGGCGCCGCCTGCAAAGGCCAAAATCAGCGCCAGCACCGCGCCGGCCACGCCATAGGTGTTCAGCGCGGCACTATAGGGTTCGACCAGCGCCTGGCTGGCCGGGTTGAAGGCGCCGGACTGCAATCCTGTGGCGATCGCCCGCGCTTCGCCAAGGACGGCGGACCGGGAGAAGGCGTCGAGGGGCAGGCTCTGCGCCGCCGGATCGGCCAGCACGGCCTGCGTCACCAGTCCGGGCGACACATTGGCCCAGACGGCCAGGAACAGGCCGGCGGGGATCAGCGTCCACAGCGCGACATACCAGCCATGATAGCCGGGCAGCGAGTGGACGGCGTCACGCCGCCCGGTGGCGCGCGCTACGGTCTGTAACCGCAGCGCGCGGGCGCGGGCGCTGACCCAGGCGATGGCGCCCAGGCCCGCGAGCAGCAGGAGGATGGCTGGTCCGGTCATCAGGCCTTCGCTTATTTGAGGTCGGAGCCGTCGAGCACGGTCAGCGACTTGACCGTCTCGGCGCTCTTCTTGCGCACGTCTTCCGGCGCGGCGACCATGCCGCGCTTGGTCAGTGCGCCGTCGGGCGCCCAGTTGGCGGCGAAGGCATTGAGATAGGCCTGAAGGCCCGGAATGGCCTGCATATGCGCCTTCTTCACATAGATGTAGAGCGGGCGCGCGCCAGGATACTGGCCGGTCGACACCGTTTCATAGGTCGCCTCGACGCCATTGATCGGCACGTCGTTCAGCGTGTCCTTATTTTCCTCCAGGAAGCTGTAGCCGAACACGCCGACGGCGTTGGGATTGGCGTTCAGCTTCTGGACGATCAGATTGTCATTCTCGCCCGAATCCACATATTTGCCGTCTTCGCGGATGCGGGTGCAGGTCGCCTTATATTCGTCCTCGCTCTTTTCCTTGAGCGCCTTCATCGCCTCGTCGCTCTGGCATCCCTTTTCCAGGATCAGTTCGGCGAGCGAGTCGCGGGTGCCGCTGGTCGAGGGCGGACCGAAGACGGAGATGGCGATCGCCGGCAGGCTGGGGTCCACATCCTTCCAGGTCTGGGCCTTATTCGGACCCTTGCCATAGGGATTGGCGGCCAGCGCTTCATAGACGATCTTGGGGGTCAGCTTCAGGCCCGGACCCTTTTTCGATTCGGCAAAGGCCAGGCCGTCGACGCCGATCTGGATTTCGATGATGTCCTTCACGCCATTGGCCTGGCACTGTTCATATTCCGACTTCTTGATGCGGCGCGATGCGTCTTCAATGTCGGGATGCTGGGCGCCCACGCCCGCGCAGAACAGCTTCATGCCGCCGCCGGTGCCGGTCGATTCGACGATCGGCGACTTCATGCCGGCATTGCCCTGCACGAACAGTTCGGCGACCGCCGTGGCAAAGGGGTAGACGGTGGAGGAACCGACCGCGCGGATCTGGTCGCGGGTCGCGCCGGCGCCGCCGGTCTGGTCGCCGCAGGCGGCAAGGCTGAAAACACTCGCGGTCGTGGCGGCGAGCAGAGCGAACTTCTTCACGGGAACCTCCATACATCAAGGCCGCGATTCGCATGTCGCCGCCCCCCTGTGGAAGCGCCCTAGTCGCGGACCATCGCGCCTTTGTGACAGTCAGGTTTCCTTTTTATGACACCGTGCCCGAAAGCGCCGACGGCCGCTTCTTTTCGTCTGTTTTGCCCGATATATCTTCCACCGGCGGGGGCAGCAGCACGGTGATGGTCGTGCCCTTGCCCAATGTGCTGGCGAGGTCGAATCGGCCGCGATGCCGCTCCACGATATGCTTGACGATGGCCAGGCCCAGTCCCGTGCCGCCCATCGCCCGGCTTCGCCCCGAATCAACGCGATAAAATCGCTCGGTCAGGCGAGGCAGGTGATCCGGGCCGATGCCTTCCCCCTCATCCGCCACGATCAGCCGGGTCATGCCGCTCGGCCCTTCGTTCAGGGTGACATGGATCGGCGTGCCGGGGCGGCCATATTTCACCGAATTGCCGATCAGATTGTGCAGCAGTTGCGACAGTTGCGCGCGGTCGCCCTGCACCACAGGCAATTGCGGCGCGATCTCCATCTCCACCTCACGCCCCCGGTCGCCATGGCTGGACCGGAACACGCCGACCACTTCGGCCGCCAGTTCGGACAGGTCGACCCGCGCATCTGGCGGGCGATATTTTTCCGATTCGATCCGGCTCAGCGAAATCAGATCGTCGATCAGCCGCTGCATCCGTCGCGCTTCCCGATCCATGATGGTCAGGAATCGCTGGCGCGTGTCGTCGTCCTTGCCCAGTTCCGGGTCGGCCAGCGTCTCGATGAAGCCCAATATCCCCGCCAGCGGCGTGCGCAGCTCATGGCTGGCATTGGCGACGAAATCGACCCGCATCCGCTCGGCCGCATGGGTGCCGCTATGGTCGACCAGATGGACGAGCCGGCGCATGTCGCGCACCGCGCCAACCGGCGCCACGCGCATCTGCCAGCGCTGGTCGCGCGTGCCCAGACCCACCAGTTCGATCATGATCGGTTCGGCCAGCGGTGCCACGCTCGCCAGCCGTTCGGCGGCGGCGGGATGGCGGATGGCGATGCGCGCATCCTCCCCCTCGATATGCGCGCCCAGCAGGCGCTGCGCCGCCCGGTTGGCACGGACGATCCGTCCCTTTTCCACCAGCATCAGCGGATCGGATATCCCCTCCAGCAGGCTGGCGAAATCCGGATGGGTGATCAGGTCCGGCTGGTCGAGCACCACGATGGGCGCTGCGGCGGGCCGCGCCCCGGAATCGCCGGCTGTGATGATCAGCACCAGCACCCCCGCCAACACCGGCAGGGCGATGCCGATCGGATGCGCACCCAGCATCAGGGCGCCGCCCGTGCCAAGCATCAGCATGGCGAGGGAGGCGGTAATCTGTGAAATACTCAGTCGATTCATGGTTACCATGCTGGATTTGTCGCGCATTTGCTGCGAATGTCTGGTCCCAATAGCGTGCAATCTTTACGCTTTGACAAGTGTGATACGCGGATAAGGACGAAATGAGCGAACCGACGCCCGAACAGGAAGGCCCGGCAGTGGAGCCGCAGGACGCGATTTCGCTGACGCCGTCGCGCCGCCAGTTGCTGATGGGCGGCGCCGCCGCGGCGTCCGCGATCGTGTCGATCCGCCCCGCGCTCGCCAATACGGCGGCCTCCGTGCTCAACTGCACCATCCCCGTGCCCGATCAGGGCCGCGCCGGAAATTATATCGCCCCCAGCGGTCAACTCGTCCCGGCCGGTACACAGGGCGCCTTTCCCGGCACCGGCCGCAGCTTCACCGGGGAGCAGGTGAAACAGGCCATGCGCGGTCGGCCGCTGCCCGGCACCAGTTACGAACAAAATCAGACTTATCTGAACTATATCCGCAGGTTACAGCGTGGGACGAGCGGCTTTACCTGCTACGCCTCGCTGCAAATGCCGCGCTGATCCCCTTGCAGGCTCACCCGTAGCGAATTGAACCGATACGGGTATGTCGCGTTGATGCCGTCGAACACGCAGGTTCGTGTTTTGAAGGCAAGGACAGCGCGATGTTTCAGGTTGGCCGCCCGGTGGGGCGCGCATTTTCGGTGGCTGTCTATCTCTATCGACCCGGCGATGGCGGGCTGGATCGCGTCGCCATCCTGCTGGCCAATCATCTTCTGCGCCGGGGCGTGCCGGTGGAATTGTGGATGGCGCATCGCGATGGTCCCGCCGCCCATCTGATCGATCCCGCCTTGCCCGTCCGGCTGGTGCCATCACCCGGCGGCGTGCGTCGCCTGTCCATGATCGCGCAATTTCCGGCGCTGGCGGCCATGGTGCGGCGGCATCGGCCCGCGATCCTCTATTCCGCCGGCAACCAGAGCAATATGCTGGTCGCGCTGGCCGCACTTGGCAGCGATACGCGGGCGGTTGGCCGCATTTCCAATCCGATCGTGCGCCCCGGGCAGCGCGGCGCGGGCGCTTGGACACGGCTCGCCAAATTCCGGGCGATCGCGCGCCTGTCGGACCTGACCATCGTCATGGGCGAACATGATCGCGCGCTGCTGGCACAGAGCGGCGACGTACGCCTGCTTCCTCGCCCGACCGTGACGCCGGCGATGGAGCGGGCGCGCGCCGCGCGTGCCCTGCGCGCGCCGGGTAGCCCGCACCGCCTGCTGATGGTCGGTCGGCTGGCCGAGCAGAAGGATCAGGCGACGGCGCTTCATGCCCTCACACGGCTGCCGCATCTCGACTGGCGGCTGACCATCGTCGGGCAGGGGCCGTTGCAGGCCGATCTGCAACGGCAATGCGCGGCGCTGGGCATCGCCGATCGCGTGGACTTCGCCGGCTATGTCGGCTGCCCCGAAGCGCTGGCGACCCTGATGGCGCAGGCCGACCTGCTGCTCCAGCCATCCCGCTGGGAAGGGCTGTGCGCCACGCTGATAGAGGCGCTGGCCTGTGGTGCGCAGGTCGTGGCGACCGACAGCACGCCGAATATCCGCCCCCTTCTGGCGGATGCAGCCCAGCACCCCGCGACGCCGGTGGGCGATGCCGCCGCCTTCGCCCGCGCGATCGAACGGGCGCTGACCCAGCCATCCTGTCCCGTAAGGGCTGCGGCTGCGGTGGACGATCATGGCGTCGACCGGGCGCTCGACCGCTATCTGCGCGCCTTCGAATCGCTGGCCGATGCCCCCGCACGGGCACGCCAGCCATCGCCAGCCCTGTCCTGATGCGTTAGGGTCTGTTTGGGAATGCGCCTATGGCGCATCCGCACCGGCCCACACCCCCACCCGACCGCCCATCAGGGTACCATGTCTGGGAGGTCGGGTGGGGGTGTGGGCCGGTGCGGCATTGAAAATGTGCTCGTTCGCACATTTTCCAAACAGACTCTTAGGCACTTGGCTACATCTTGCGCGCTACAGCGTGGGGGACACCAGCCAGGGATGCCGGATTTGGATGCGATCAAAGCCTATCGCCGGGACGTGCGCGACGCGGTTGCCGTCTGCACGCTCGACGATCTTGTCCTCCTCTATCACCATCGTTCCGGCCAGACCCATATGGTGATCAGCCCGGTGCCGGAGATATTGGAACGGATGACCGACGGCGCAGAACTGACGGCGGCGCAGATGCATGACCGGTTGGCGCAGGATTTCGATCTCGGCCCGCGCGAAGAAGCGGTCGAGGAAATCGGCGCTCATCTGGACGCGCTGGTCGCGCTGGGTCTGGTGCGCCCGGCATGAAGCATGCGATCACCCTGCGTATCGGCCCCGCCACCTTCCGCATCGGCTCCGCCTGGCCGCAACCGATCGCCGAACTGGCGCGCCTTTATGCCGCCTATCCCGACATCCTCGGCGCGATCGCCGATTTTACCGTGCGGCTTCAGCCAGCCAGCAGGCTGCGCCGCTATGTGCGCCCCTCCATCTTCATCACCGGCGATCATGGTCTGGCCGACGCCGCGCCGATGAGCTTAGCCCATGGTCTGCTGGCCGCCGAAATGGGCATGAACCTGCAAATGGCGCTGGGCTGGCGGCGGCATTTGCTGCTCCATGCGTCCAGCGTCGAGAAAGACGGACGCGCGCTGGTGATGACCGGCGAATCCGGATCGGGCAAATCGACGCTGGCGGCGCTGCTGGGGGAGCGGGGCTGGCGGCTGATGGGCGACGAATTTGCGCTGCTCGATCTCGACAGCGGCGCGATCCTGCCCTTTCCGCGCCTCGTCAGCCTCAAGAATCGCGCGATCGATGTCGTCGCGCAGGAAGTTGGCGAAACCCGCATGGGGCCGCTGCTCAGGGCGACGGCAAAGGGCGACATCCGCCACATGATCCCCCGCGCCGATGCCATCGCGCGCATGGGGCATGGGGCGATGCCCGCTTTGTTGCTCTTCCCCCGTTTCGGCCATGATCCGGCGATGCGCGCGGTGGGGCGGGGCGAGATTTTCATGCGCCTGACCCAGGCGTCTACCAATTATGTCGCGCTGGGCGAGCCGGCCTTTGCCGCCCTGACCCGCTTCGTGACCGGCGTGCCGGCCCGCGCCATCGATTTCCCGTCGGGCGATGCCGCGATCGAGATGGTCGATCGCCTGTGGGAGGAACATCTATGAGCGCCGCGCTGCTGGTCCGCAGCCTGCGCGAACCGGCCGGTGTCGCCGGGCTGGATGCGACGGGCTGGAACGCGCTGATCGCCGCAGCAAAGGCGGAGCGGCTGATCGGCACGCTGGCCTGCCGGCTGGATGGCATTGCCATACCCCCGGCCGTCCGCCCGATATTGGACGATGCCCGCCGCGATAGCGCGCGCGAGGCGCAACAGGCGCTGTGGGAGGCGGATCGCGCCGCGCTGGCACTCGCGCCGCTTGGCCTGCGGGTCGTCCTGCTCAAAGGCACGGCCTATGCGGCGGCGGATTTGCAGGCGGGGCAGGGCCGCTTCATCGGCGATCTCGACATTCTCGTCCCTCGTGAAGTCGTGAGCGCCGCAGAGCAGGCGCTGATCGGCGCGGGTTGGGAATGGGTGAAGGAAGATGCCTATGACGACGCCTATTATCGCCAGTGGATGCATGAACTCCCGCCGCTGATCCATATCGAGCGCGACCGGCTGATCGACGTCCACCATACCGTGCTGCCGCTGACGGCGCGCCAGACCCCGGACGCGGCGGCGATGATCGCGGACGCCATAGCCATTACCGATGGATTATATGTGCTGTCGGCCGAGGATCGCGTCGTCCATGCCGCCGCCCATATGTTGGCGGATGGCGACCTGCAGGGCGGTCTGCGCAACCTGTGGGATATCTACTGCCTGCTGCCCGAAACGGATCGCGCCGCATTGAAGGCACGCGCCGCCCATCATGGACTGGCGCGCCATGTCGCGCAGGCCCGCAGGCTGGCCGACGCGATCTATGGCCATGGCGTACGCCTCACGCTGTGGGATCGCCTCATACGCGCCCGTCTGCTCGCCCGTGACGGCTGGGGGCGGGAGACGCGCAAGCTGCTGGTCTTCGCTTTCTATGTCCGGTCCCACTGGTTGCGCATGCCGCCGCTGATGCTGGCCCGCCATCTGTGGATCAAATGGCGCAAGGGGCATCGCCCGCAATAGATAGGCGCAATAATGACAGTCCCGCGTCGGTGCGGTGACGATCATTGACTTGCAACCTTCACCGCTTCGCCACGACGGCGACATCGGCATGACCCAGGCGCGCGCTAGGTGGCGCGGCGGGGGTCTGAAATCATGTCGAAACCTTTGCGCGCCTTGTTTTTCGCAAGTCTGACGGTCCTGCTTGCCGCCAGTTCGCCCAGTGCGAGTTCGCCGGGCGCGCTCGGCGCGGTGCCGACCGCGTCGCCCGGTCCGGATTTGCCGCTGTCGGTCATGACCTATAATGTCATGGGCCTGCCCTGGCCGGTCGCCTTCGGGCGGGAAGAGGCGCTGGGGCAGATCGCCGACCGGCTGGCCGATTTGCGCGCGCAGCGGCGACAGCCCCATATCCTGTTGTTGCAGGAAGCCTTCATTGCCGATCCGGTGGAATTTGCGCGTCGCGCCGGCTATGCCCATGTCGCGGCTGGCCCGGATGTGGCGATGCGTAGTCCGGTCACTTCTTTGCCTGCCGATCAGGCCTTTCTGCAAGATGCGCGCTGGGACCGGGGTGAAGCCATCGGCAAGCGTATGGGCAGCGGATTGCTGATCCTGTCCGACTGGCCGATCATGGCGGTCGATCGCATCGCCTATCCCGCCTTCGCCTGTGCCGGCTTCGATTGTCTCGCCAATAAGGGGGCGATGATCGCGCATCTGCGCGTGCCCGGCGTTGCCGCACCGGTCGCGATCGTCAACAGTCATCTCAATGCGCGCAAGGCGGCCGGCGTGCCGGTTGCGCGCTCGTTGCGCGCCTTCGACCGTCAGGCAGGCCTGCTGGCGGCTTTCGTCAACCGCCATGTGCCGCGTGACCGGATGATGATCCTGGGGGGCGACTTCAACATCGGCGGCGACCGGCAACGGGTTGCCGCCTTTTTCGGTCAAATGGCGCGGGCCAGCATGGATTTCGTCGCGCCGCCGCTCGGTGGCGGGCGGCGTGCGCTCGGTGATGCGCTCCTGGCCGACGCGACCGAACGGCACGATCTGGCCGAAGCGGTCGATCGCGGCAAGGACTGGCTGTTCGCCCGCGATGCGGCCGGATCGGCGATGCCTGTCGTGCAGGCGCAGGTGCCCTTTGGCGGGCCGGAGGCGACACGCCTGTCCGATCATGTCGGCTATGCGCTGTGCTATGCGCCGGGTGGCGATACCATCCGCTTCGCATCGCTGGAGAACCGCTGATGCGCGCGCCGCCCGCCTGCACTCTTGCTTGCACGCTTGCCGTCGCCGGTCTGCCCGGCGCCGCGATGGCGGAGACGATCTGGCCCGATCATGGCCATTTTGCCTTGAAGCCGCGGGTGAGCATCGCTGTCCATCCGGCGCCTCTGCTGCCACCCTCTCAGCGTCCCGCGCGCATCTATGCCATCGAACTGACGACCGCCCCCGCCGAGCCGGCCGACCTGCATCTGGCCTTGCAGCGGCGGCGACAGCGTTTCGCGGCGCTCGGTGCGGCGAGGACCGGCATCGAACCACGCAGCAGCGCGCGCATGGTCGACCTGCTGTTCGATCTGCCGTCGATCGACGACCGGCTGTCGGCCAATCTGGGGTGGCAGGCGGTCAAGTTCAGCAGCAAGGCGGTAAATGTCACGTCGCCCTACAGTCGCGACGATCTGCGCGTGCGGGACGATTTCCTACCCTCGGCACAACTGGCATTCGCCGCCACGCCGCGCCTGACGATGGGTGCCGATTATCGCGAGACGATGCGGGCCTATGGCGATATCGGCCGGATCGGCGCGCTGGGGCTGGATATGCCCACTTTCCGCGCGCTTCGAAATGATTTGCGGCCCGAACGGGACAGTCGGACCCGCGTCGCCCTGCGCTGGATGACGCCGACGCTGCGGCTGGAACTGGCCGCCTATGACGGACAGGTGCGGGACCGGCTGGCCTTCGCGTCGCAAGCCTATCTGCCCCGCAATCTGGGGTCGACCCGGCTACGCGGCATGGCGCTGGAGGCGGGACACAGCCTGTCGCGCAATCTGCTCTGGAAACTGCGCTATGATCGGGCGCAACTGGACAATGGTGTCGCCGAACAGCGGCTGGCACTGGGCGGATCATGGCATAGCGGCCCCTGGCGCGGAACGGTGACGGCCGCACGCACCAGCGGTTCGGCATGGGGGCAGGGCAGGCGGGCGGTGCGGGTCGAAGCGGGCATCGATTATGTCCCGGCCGATCCGCGCGCGCCGCGCATCGGCCTGCACCTTACCGATCCCGACCGGCTGATGAGCGGCCGTCTGGCCGACCAGCCTCTCTCAGGCCCGATACGTGCTGCCGATCAGGCGCGCGCCCTGATGCTCAACGCTGCCTTGCGCTGGTAGGCGGACCGTCCTTTTTCTGTAGCAATCCCGCCCTACCGGCGGGATATGTCTGGACGGGAGCAAGTGATGCGGCGTGAAGCGATTGGCATGGCATTGTCGGCCCTCGCATGCGTCGGCATGGCGCAGGCGCAGGAAAATAACGCGCCCTCGCCATCGCCCGCACCGGTTGCGCTGCGCCTGCCGGCCCCCGAAGCGCGGCAGGGTGTCGCGTCCGACGGTATCCATGTCTATGCGATCGACAATGACCGGATCGGCAAATATGTCATCGCCACCGGCCAGCGTATCGCCCAGTGGCAGGGGGAACGCCGCCTGTTCCCGCATATGAACAGTTGCACCGTGGCGGGGCGCGAACTGGTCTGCGCCGCGTCCAACTATCCCGCCGTGCCGCAGACCAGCGCGATCGAGATTTTCGATACGAAGACGCTGCATCACCTGCGCACCGTCAGCCTGGGTTTTGGGCCCGGATCGCTGACCGTGCTGGATCGCCATGCCGGCAAATGGTGGGCGGTCTACGCCAATTATGCGGGCAAGGGCGGGGAGCCGAACAGGGACTATCGCTACACCTTGCTGGTGCGCATGGACGACGTCTTCCGGCAGGAGGCCGCCTGGACCTTCCCGCAACAGGTGCTGGCCCGGTTCGCACCGTTCAGTTGTTCAGGCGCAAGCTGGAGCGCGGACGGCCGCCTCTATGTCACGGGGCACGACCGGCCGGAAATGTACGAACTGGCCTTGCCGGAAGCGGGGTCGGTGCTGGAATGGAAACGGACGATCGGCATCGCCTCGCCTGGACAGGCGATCGACTGGGACCCCAAGGTCAGGAATCGGCTCTGGTCCGTCGACCGGAAGGAAACGACCCTGGTTGCCAGCGACATCGCCGATTAACCGGCCTTCGTCAGCATTTCCTGAAGCGCCAGCGCCGCCATATCGGCGACCGCAGTCAGCCGCGCGACATCATGGCCCGCCCGCGCATCGGCCGACAGGCCTGACATGATCGACACCATATAATCCGCCACGGTCGCGGCCTTGCCTGCATGGGTGTGGGCGACGAAGGCGGCGATGCGCGCCGCGCTGGCCTCTCGCCACACCCGCGCGCGCAGGGCGGCGTCCGGGTCGGCCCCGCGCGCACCCTCCAGCACCAGACAGCCGGGCGCCTGCGGATCGGCGGTGTAGATGGCGGCGGCTACCCGCAACAACGCCGTCAGCGCGGCAACCGGTTCCGCACCCTCCGCCAGCAGCGTGTCGACAGGCAGCGCGCTGCGGGCATAACGCTCCAGCACCTCCTCGAACAACTGCGCCTTGCTGCCGAAAGCGGCATAGAGGCTGGGCGGATTGACACCCATCGCCTGCGCCAGCGCGGCAACGCCGATGCCCTCATAGCCCTGCGCATGGAACAGCGCCTGCGCCTGATCCAGCGCCCTGTCCCGATCGAAAGCGCGGGGGCGACCACGGCCTTTGGATTTTTCTTTATCGACCACTACAAAAATACCTTGACCTGTTCGTTTGCTCATTTATATAGCGATCATTACAAATTTAGCAAGGATGCTTCCCATGACCGACTTCTCTGCCAAAAAGACCCTCATTCTCGGCGGCAGCCGTGGCATCGGCGCGGCGATCGTTCGCCGTTTCGCGAGCGATGGCGCTGACGTCACCTTCACCTATGCCGGATCGCATGACGCCGCGCAGGCGCTGGCGACCGACACGGGCGCAACGCCGGTCCAGTCCGACGCCGCCGATCGGCAGGCCGTGATTGACGTCGTCTCGGCGCAGGGGCCGCTCGACATATTGATCGTCAATGCCGGTGCGCTGGTATTGGGTGATCCGCTGGCGCTGGACGCCGATGCCGTCGACCGCATGATCGATATCAACGTCCGCGCGCCCTATCATGCCGCCGTGGAAGCCGCCCGCCAGATGCGCGACGGCGGCCGGATCATCGTCATCGGATCGGTCAATGGCGATCGGATGCCGTTCGAAGGCGGCGCGGCCTATGCGATGACCAAGTCGGCCCTGCAGGGCATGGCCCGTGGCCTCGCCCGCGATTTCGGGGCGCGCGGCATCACCGTCAACATCATCCAGCCCGGCCCGACCGACACCGACATGAACCCGTCCGATGGCCCGATGGCCAGCCTGATGCACGGTTTCATGGCGATCAAGCGTCACGCCACGGGGCAGGAAATTGCCGGCCTCGCCGCCTATCTCGCCGGGCCGGAAGCGGGCATCATCACCGGCGCGCTGCACACGATCGACGGCGGCTTCGGCGCCTGATCTTCGGTTGGCGCGATCGATTCGAACCATCGAATCGGTCGCGCCGGGATAGCATTCGACCTGCGTTCCACGTGATAGCCATGGTTGGGGGACGTGAATTCGCACTACCTCCGCTCGGTTCGAGCCTGTCGAGAACCTCACGCGCCGACTTTTCGGCAGGATCGAATGAGAGGCGCGACATTATCGCACAGGGTGTGTTTCCGGTTGCACGGACAGGATGACATCAGCAAAGGCGGGGGCGTTCATCCTGTCCGTCATTCGGTTCATCCCGTCTTAAGCGAGGATAGCCGATGGGCAGGTGTTTGCTTCCGCCTTTCCCATCCCACGCCCGGACATAATGCGATGCCTTCGATGCAGCATTCCTGGTCCATGCCCGATGCGGCAGGTCTGGCCACAGCAGCGGCGATGCCGATCGGCAGGCCGTCCGTGGGAAGCGCGCAGTCCACCATAGGGCGGCATTTCCTGATCGCGCTGGGCTTCAGCATGTTGCTGCTTGCGGCGCTGATGCATGCCGCGCAGTTGCGGATCGATCCGTTCCTGCCAAGCAACCGCCCCTTTTATGCGGTGTTCATGGCGGCGGCGGCGCTGCGTTTCGGATTGCCCCGCACGCGCTGGCGCCATGCGCTGCCCGTCGCGCATTTCAGCCTCTATGTCGGCTTGTTCATGCTCATCTCGCTGATGGGCGCGGCGGCCAGCTATCCGGTGGCGGCCCTGACCCATGGCTATGCCGACCCGCTACTGCAACGGATCGACGAGGCGCTGGGGTTCGACTGGCTGGCCTGGTATCGGTTGGCGGCGGATTCCCCCACGCTCCAGTTCGCCGGAACGGTCGCCTATCGGAGCATCTATGTCACGCCCGCACTGCTGCTCTGGAATTTCGCGCGCGCCGGCCATTATGACCGCGCCTGGCGCTTCATGGCCAGTTTCTGGCTGGCGGCGGTGATCACGCTGATCCTGTTCAGCCTGATGCCGGCGGTCGGCCCCTTTTCCTATCTGTGGCACGAACCGATCCGCTACATGCCCGAAAGCGAATTGTGGCAATCCGGCCTGATCCCGGCGCTGCGCGCGCATAGCGTTCATATCGTGGATCTGGGCCAGTTGCGCGGCATCGTGTCGGCGCCCAGCTTTCACACCGCCGCTGCTATGCTCTACATCGTCGCGGGCTGGCATATGGCGGCGCTGCGCTGGCCGATCGTCGCCCTGAACGCCGCGATGCTGCTGTCCACCCCGGTCGAGGGCACCCATTATCTGATCGACATGATCCTGGGCGTGGGCGTGGCGCTGACGGCGCTGGCGCTGATCCGCGCCTATGTCGCCATGCTGGACCGCCGAACCGCCTGAGCGAAAGCCGTGCGGCCCCCGCTCAGGCGCGTCGCGAACCTCAGTCCTTTTTCAATATGTCCAGCGCCAGCACGGTCATCGCCTCGCTGGCGGTGGCGATCACCTTATCGGCCTGCGGCGCCCAGAAGGGGCTGTGCAGCGATGGCAGCGTCACCTGACCGCTGGCCGATGCCGCCATCTTGTCCGCCGGCACGCCGCCCACCCAGAAGATGAAGCTCTTGATCGACTTGTCCGCGCGATAGAAGCGACCGAAATCCTCGCCGCCCATCACCGCCGGAGTCTTGATCACCCGACCGTCGGGGAAATGCCCCTTCAGCAATCCGGCCATCTGCTCGGCAAATTCGGGCGGGTTATAGGTGGAGGGGGTGAATTCATCCTGCACCGTCACTACCGGCATCTTGTCGTCCGGCACCCCGGCCGCGATCGCCTCGCCCCGCGACACGCGCTTGATCCCCTCGATCAGCTTGGCGCGCGTCTCGTCGGAATAGCTGCGCACCGTCAGCAACAGCTTCGCCTGATCGGGGATGATATTATGCTTGGCCCCGGCCTGGAAACTGCCGACCGTAACGACGGCGGGGTCCTGCGGTTCTTGTTCCCGGCTGATCAGCGTCTGTAGCGTGGTGACGATCCGGGCGCCCAGCACGATCGGGTCTTTGGTCGTCTGCGGATAGGCGCCATGGCCGCCCAGTCCCTTCACCAAAATATCGACGCTGTCGACGTTCGCCAGCGCATAGCCGGGCGTATAACCGACCACGCCCGCCTCCAGATTGGCGGCATCGTGGAAGGCGATGGCGTGGGTCGGCCGCGGGAAGCGGGTGTATAGCCCGTCCTCCAGCATGTTGCGGGCGCCCTTGCCCACTTCCTCGGCAGGCTGGAGGATCATCACCAGCGTTCCCTTCCAGTCCTTCTTGCGCGCTGCCATCAGCTTGGCCGTCTCGATGAAGGCGGTCATGTGCGTGTCATGGCCGCAGGCGTGCATTACGCCTGTCTCCACGCCCTCGGGCGTCTTGGTGCGGACCTTCGACGCGAAGTCGAGGCCGGTCTGCTCGACCACCGGCAACCCGTCCATATCCGCGCGGATCAGCAGCGTCGGACCGGACCCGTTGGTCATGACCGCGACGACGCCGGTGCCGCCGACCTTCTCGGTCACGTCGAACTTCAGCGCCTTCAGCCGCTTGGCGAGCTTCGCGGCAGTGTTCACTTCCTGCAACGACAGTTCGGGATTGGCGTGCAGATCGCGATAGAGCGTCATCAGCCCGTCCATATCCTTGGCCACCGCCGCCCCGATTTCGCTCTGCGCCGGGGCAGCGGGCGGAGTTGGAGCCGTGGTCTCAGGCGCAGTTTGGGCGCTGGCGATGGACGATAGGCTGACGGCGGCCAGAACGGCCGTGAGCGCGTGGCGCATATTCATGAATCTCCCTTGCTGATCCGAAGCATAAGGGGATTTTATGGCCGGGGAAGGGGGATTGTTACGCGATTGGCATTGCTCAATCGTGGTCGAGCCAGTCGAGATAATCGCTGGCCCCATGGAGGATATGCAGCACGACTACCCGTTGTGCTTCAACCCGGTAAAAGATCAGATATCGCCCATGTACCCGCCGCCGAATATCCAGATGGGCATAAAGATCGACGACCGGGAAGGCTCTGGGATAGTCGGCCAGGCCAAGGCATTTGTCCTTGAGTTCCAGAATGAATCCGATCGCGCGGGCCGGGTTGTCGACCGCGATATGGTCCGCAATCGCTTCCAGATCGCGCTCGGCTTCGGCGGTCAGTTCGACCTTCATTCCGCGCTGTCGGACAGGGCGCGATATTTGCTTTCCAGCCGGTCGAAGACAGAGGCGGCATCTTTGGTACGACCCGCATCGACATCGGCCATCCCGCGCATGATCGATGCGTCCAGCGCTGCCAGTCGCGTCTCTCGCTCCTGAATCAGGCGCACGCCTTCGCGCAGCACTTCGCTCTTGCTGTTATAGCGGCCGGTTTCCACCAACCCGGCCACAAAGGCTTCCAGTTGCTTGCCCAGATCGGCGCTGATCATATCTCTAATCTCCAGCGCCGACCCTAGGGCTTTTATCAACTATTATCAACGCGCCGAAATGAACGCCCGGATGTCCGCACTCAACTTGTGCAGATCGTCGGGGCGGACATACATCATGTGGCCGGCGTCATAATAATGATATTGGATACGCGACGCATCGAAGCCGGTGCGGCTCATCGCATATTCCGCGCCGAAGAAGGGCGTCGCGAAATCATACCAGCCCTGGCCGACAAAGACCTTGAGGCCGCTATTCTCGCGCAGCGCCTTGCCCAGATAGGGGGCCACGCTGCCATAGACTTCGCTCGCCCGGCCACTCTTGCCATCCAGCTTCCAGTCCCATCCGCTGACCCCGCCGATCGTCACATAGGAGCGGTCGGTCTTGTACTTGAGTTCATCGCGCACATAGCTGTTCATCGCGGCGGTATAGGCGCCGTCGATCGCGTAGAAGCTGGGATCATTGTCCGGCTCCTCGCCCGCGGCGTCATAATCCTTGCCGGTATAGCGCGTGTCGAGCCGGCCGATGCTCATGCCCTTGTCGCGCAGCAATTCCTTGTAGAAGCGGCCGGGCGAAATGCGCAGTTCGGCATGGTCGACAAACTGCTCCGATAGCCCCGTCAGACGGGCCAGTTCGGCGCGCACGCTCGCCCGTTCCTCGGCGGACAGGGCATTGCCCTTCAGCAGCGCGGCAGCATAGGGGCCGATGGCGAAGGCGCGGGCCTGCTGTGCGGCCTCCGCCACGGTCGCGGGCGGATTGCCCATCTTCCTATGATACCAGGCGGTCGTCGCCATCGACGGCAGGTTGATGATATAGGGCATTTCATTGCCCTGCACCTCGGCCGTGGCGCCGAAGTCGAGGATGGTCGAGATCAGGATGATCCCGTTGACCGCGACGTCGTTATAGGTGCCTTCCAGTTCGTTGATCAGCGCCACCGACCGGGTGGTGCCATAGCTTTCGCCGCCAATATATTTGGGCGAGGACCAGCGGCCATTCTCGTTCAGCCACAGGCGGATATAGTCCGATATCGATTTTGCGTCGGCGGATACGCCCCAATAATCCTTGGGGTCCTTTTTGCCGATGGCATGGGAAAAGCCGGTGCCGACCGGATCGATGAAGACCAGATCGGTAACGTCCAGCAGCGATTCCGCATTGTCCACGACCGGATAGGGCGGCGCGCCATCATCCTTCGCATCGGGCAGCACCACGCGCTTGGGGCCGAAGGCGCCCATATGCAGCCACAGCGATCCGGAACCGGGGCCGCCATTATAGAGGAAGGTGATCGGCCGCGTCTTGTCCCCGCCATCCTTGACGTAGGAAGTGGCGTATATGGCCGCGAGCGGCTTGCCATCCTTGTCCTTGAGGTAGGTTTCGCCGGTGGTCGCGGTATAGCTGATCGCCTTGCCGCCGAACACGCCCTTATGATGGGTGACCGAGACGTTGGGAGCGGCGACGGGGCTTTCCGCCCCATCGTCCTTCTTCTTGCCATCCTCCTGCGCCTGAACGGCGGTGGCGGACAGGGCCAGCGCCAGAGTGGCGAGGCTGGTGATCAAGCGCATGATATTCCCCTTATTTTACGATCGTCTGGCTAGCGGAGAGGCGCGCCGACGGGAAGGGGGATTACGCAGCGGGCCATGATCGAGTTTTCCGCATGGATCAGTTGGACGCATCCTGCCGGAAATGATCCATCTGATGCATCCGCTCATGCAGGATCGTCACGATGCCCACGGCGCCATCTGACAACAGCCGCCAGTAAATATAATGGCGCTGATAGCGACAATAGAAGCCCTGAACGTCGAGTTCCGCCGGCACGGCTCGCCAGGCGACACGTCGCGCGGCAATATCCTCAAATCGCTGAAAGAGGCCACGAATATAAAGTTCTGCCTGATCCTGACCCCATGTTTCGCGCGTATAGAGGTAGATGTCGTCGATCCGACGGCCAGCCATCTGCTGTACGCGATAGCTGGTCACAAGTTCAGGTTAGCGCGTTGCGGGCGATGACGGCGTCCGCATCCAGCGACTGATAATCGCTCTCGGGCGCTGCGAAGGCTACAGTCAGTTCCGCCTTGAGTCGCCCCAGATGCTCGCTTTCGACCCGTTCCTTGTCGCGCCGGATCAAATCCCGGACATATTCGCTGACATTTTCATAGCTGCCGGATTCTCCGACATTGGCGGCGACGAAGTCGCTGAGCGTTCCGCTGACGCGAACATTCAATGTCATCGATTTGGACATGGAGATACCTTCCTGTCCACAAGATATGGAATATTGAGGACAAGCTCAAGAGCTTGTCCTCTGCCCTTGGCCGAAGATCAGCGTCTCCGGCCCAGGCTGATAGAAGGAAACTGCGCTTTACTGCGCGGTCCAGCCCCCGTCGATGCTCAGATTCGCGCCCGTCACCTGCGCCGCTGCATCGCTGCACAGGTATAGCGCCGTCGCCGCCACCTGCTCCGCCGTCACGAACTGCTTGGTCGGCTGGCCGGCCAGCAGCACGTCGTTCATCACCTGCTCGCGGGTCAGGCCGCGCGCCTTCATCGTGTCGGGAATCTGGTTTTCGACCAGCGGGGTCCAGACATAGCCGGGCGAAATGCAGTTGGCGGTGATGCCAAAGGTCGCGACTTCCAGCGCCACCGTCTTGGTAAAGCCGTTAAGGCCATGCTTGGCCGTCACATAGGCGGCCTTGAAGGGGGAGGCGACCAGCGAGTGGGCCGATGCGGTCTGGATGATCCGCCCCCATTTCTTTTCCTTCATATAGGGGATGGCAAGGCGGGTGGTGTGGAAGGCCGCGTTCAGGTTCAGCGCGATGATCAGATCCCATTTGTCGAGCGGAAATTCCTCGACCGGGGCGACATGCTGCATGCCGGCATTGTTGATCAATATGTCGACGCCGCCAAATGTATCGGCCGCTTCCCTCATCATCGCCTCGATCTGGTCGACCTTGGTCAGATCATGGCCCGAATAGAGCGCCTTGGCGCCGCTCAGGGCCTCCAGACCCAGCCGCTCCTTTTCGATCGCATCCTTGTCGCCAAAGCCGTTGATCACGACATTGGCGCCTTCACCCGCCAGCGCCTTGGCATAGGCAAGCC
This sequence comes from Sphingobium sp. YR768, assembly GCF_900111125.1. Classification (GTDB taxonomy): domain Bacteria; phylum Pseudomonadota; class Alphaproteobacteria; order Sphingomonadales; family Sphingomonadaceae; genus Sphingobium. The sequence goes on along the minus strand of NZ_FOGE01000003.1, from coordinate 275,059 downwards.
CGATGCCCGATGTCGATCCGGTGATCAGGGCGGTCTTGCCTTGTAGCGACTTGCTCATGCCTTCTTCTCCTTGAGATGATCCGGTGCGTCGAGGTCGAAGGCCGCGCTCTTGCCGTCGAGGATGTTGCGGGCAATCAGGTCGCCCTTGTGCATCACTTCCTCCACCGCGTCGCGGCCCTGGCTCCAATGGTCGAGCATGGTCGACCGGGAGAATTCGAAATCCTTTGCGCCGCTTTCCCAGTTGCGCGAACGATAGATCAGGTGGACGATATTCACCGATCCGCCATCGAGCATCTCGCGCAGTTTCTGAGCCTCTGCGCTGTCCTGCAACTCGGGCGGCAGCTTGTCGAGCAGGCACTGGATCGCGCCATGTTCGCGGCGCAGGCGCAGATACTGGTCGGTCACCTGCCGGGTGCGGCTGCTATATTGAATGTCCTTCATCCGCGAATAGACGTCGGTCATCTGGCGCGGCATCGGCCCTTCGGCGGGGAACAGGTCGACCTGGAACACCAGCATATCCTCGGTCTGATGTTCCAGTACATGCGATAAGGGCGTGTTGGACACGATGCCGCCGTCCCAATACCAGCGGCCATCGATCTCGATCGGTGGCAGGCCGGGCGGCAGGGCGCCCGACGCCATGATATGGCGCGCGTCGATGCGGGTGTTGCCGCCGGGGCCGCGCGTGTCCCAATAGGCGAAATTGCCGGTTTCGACATCGACCGCACCCACCGACAGGCGGACCGGTCCGTCATTCAGCAAATCCCAATCGACACAGGCGTCCAGCGTATCCTTGAGCGGGGCGGTGTCGTAGAAGCTGATCGCCCCGGCGCTGCCTTCGGGCATCAGGGTCGCTGGCCACAGGCGCGGGCGGAACATGCCCGGCACGCCAAAGGCGGCCACGGTGGCGGCCGCACCCAGATGCGCGGCTTCGCGGATATGGTCGATTTCCGGCAGGATCATGTTGGGCATGCCGCCCGACAGCGTGTACCAGAATTTCTTCAGGCGGCTCAGGCGCCGATGGGGTGGATTGCCCGCGATGATCGCGGCATTGGCCGCGCCGATCGAAATGCCTGCGACCCAGGTGACGTCGACCCCCAGTTCGTCCAGCCGCTCGTAAACGCCGGACTGGAAGGAGCCGAGCGCACCGCCGCCCTGAAGCAGCAATGCGATTTCACGGGGAAGGGAGAGCGGCGTCCGCGCACGGCGCGGGCGGCGGGCCTCTGCTTGCTGGGGTTCGATATCTGCCATGTCGCAGTGCAATATAGGCATTGGCACCGGCATTCCAACTTAATGTCTCGTAACAAATCATCAATCCTGGGCAACTCGCCTGCGCGTGGGTGGTTTCCCGTGTCGCCGCAATGGCGTAGGCAAGGGGCAAGGAAAGGGAGGGCGCGATGCGGCTCGACGACGAACAGGAAAGCAGCCATTTCGAAGTGCAGGACGGCCGGGGTGGCGGCTTTGGCGGTGGCCTGGGCGGTGGCCTTGGCATGTTGCTGCCCCTGATCGGCAGCCGGTTCGGCTGCGGCGGCATCGCGGTGGTGCTGATCATCATGGTGGTGATGGGCATGAACCCGCTCAGCCTGATTGGCGGCGGCGGGCAGCCGTCGAGCGTGCGGACCGAGCGTCCCGCAACGAAGGAACTGACCGATGTACAGCGCACGTCGCTCAAGGTGCTGGGGTCGACCGAGCGGCGCTGGACCGACATCTTCAAGGCGGAAGGGCAGCAATATCCGCCGCCGACCCTCGTCTTCTACAGCCAGAATGGCCAGTCGGGCTGCGGCGCGGCGCAATCGGCGATGGGGCCTTTTTATTGCCCGGCCGACCAGCGCATCTATCTCGACACCGACTTTTTCAACGAGATGGAAACCCGTTTCAACGCACCCGGCGATTTCCCGATCGGCTATATCATCGCGCATGAGGTCGGCCACCATATCCAGACCATCACCGGCGAGGCGGACAAGATTCGCAAGGCGCAGCAGCGCGCGAGCGAAGCGGACGGCAATGCGCTTCAGGTGAAGATGGAGCTACAGGCCGATTGCTATGCCGGCGTCTGGGCGGCGCGCGACACCAATTTGATGGAAGAAGGCGATCTGGAAGAAGGCATGCGCGCAGCCGAAGCGATCGGTGACGATACGTTGCAGAAAGCCGCCGGACGTCGTCCTGTGCCGGAGAGCTTCACCCACGGCACCAGCGCGCAGCGGATGGAATGGCTGCGCAAGGGGCTGTCTACCGGCGATCCGGCGCAATGCGATACGTTCAAGGGGGCGATCTGACCCTTAGGGTTCCGCGTTCGGGGAGCCGGGCGGGGCCATGCCGGGCGAAGTCGGCGGGGTCGGATTGACAATGGGCGCGACGGACGTGTCAGGCAGTCCCGATCCTGGCGTCAGGCTGGGTTGTCCGGCGTCGCTCACGGGCGGGGCGAAGCTGGCGACAGGCTCGCTGGGCGGTGGCGCGACAACGACCGGAGGGGGCGGTGGCGGCGGCGGAACCGCGTTTGCTGCCTGTTCGTCATGATGCACTTTGGGCGTGAAGGATTGCACCCCCATTACGATGATCGGCGCGGCGAGCAATATGGCGATGGCAAAATTGCGGTACATCATGGCGGGCGACTGCTTTATCGTAATGGGATGGCGCAGCAGCCTATAGCCAAGGGGTAAAGAAAGCCCTTAACCCCTAGCGCCGGTCCAGTTTCGCCAGCAGGGCGGCCATATCGTCGGGCAGAGCATCCCGTCCCGGCGCATAGGTGGATCGCAGCGCATTGCCGACCCCTTCATAGGGCGTGGGCAGCGCGACGGTGACCATGCGACCTTTGCCGCCGTCCCCTCCGCTGGCCCCTTGGCCGAATATTTTGCGCTGCATTTCCATGACCCAAGAACGGTCGTCGACACGAAAAGTTTCTGGCATTCGTCGCAGCCGCGCGCGATATCGCCGCGGCGCCGGGACAGGGCCAAGGAGAGAAAATGTGACGGACTGGTCGGAAACCCAAGCGCGAATCCGGGCGCATTCGCCCTTTCTGGCGCGGGCGCTGGACCGTTTTCCGGCTGTGGCGGAACGGCTGGCCGCAGCCGATTTCGATGGCGCGCTGGCGTTGGCGCAGGCGGCTGGCACGCCGGAGGATGGTATTGCCCGCTCGCTGCGGCGTCGGCGCGGGGCGATCGCCCTTGCCGTCGCGGCCGCCGATCTGGCTGGGGCCTGGGATATGGACCGGGTGACGCGGACATTGTCCGACTTTGCCGATCAGGCGCTGGGGGAAGCGCTCGCCGCCGCGATGCAGGAGCGCTACCCCGATGCCGAGCATAAGGGCTTCGTCGTCCTCGCGCTGGGCAAGCATGGCAGTCGTGAACTGAACTATTCGTCCGATATCGACCCGATCCTGCTCTATGATCCCACGATCCTGCCGCATCATGAGCGGGAGGATGTGGCCGATGCCGCCGTCCGCATCGGCCGCCGCATGAGCGAACTGCTGACCCAGCGGGACGGCGACGGCTATGTCTTCCGCGTCGACCTGCGCCTGCGCCCGTCACCCGAAGCCACGCCGATCGCCCTGCCGGTGGAGGCGGCGATCGGCTATTATGAATCGACCGCCATGGGCTGGGAACAGGCGGCCTTCATCCGCGCTCGCCCGGCGGCGGGCGATATCGCGCTGGGCGACTATTTTATGCGCCAGATTCGCCCCTTCGTCTGGCGGCGGAGCCTCGATTTCGGCGCGATCGACGCGATCGTCGACATATCCCGCCGCATCCGCGACCATTATGCGCAGGGGCAGGCATTTGGGCCGGGCTATGACCTCAAGCGCGGGCGCGGCGGCATCCGCGAGGTCGAATTTTTCGCGCAGGTCCACCAACTCATCCATGGCGGCCGCGATCCCTCCCTGCGGTCGGGCAACACGCGCGAGGCGTTGCGGGCGCTGGCCGCGGCGAACGTCATCGAAGCGGACGTCGCTGCCCGGCTGGACACCGCCTATATCCTCTTCCGCACCATCGAGCATCGGCTCCAGATGGTCGAGGATCGCCAGACCCACGAACTGCCCAAATCGCCCGACAGTCTGGACAATGTCGCGCGCCTCCACGGCCTGCCCGACAGCGCGGCTTTGCTCGATCTGCTGCGGCCCCATGTCGACTGGGTCGGCCGCAATTATGACCGCCTCAGCCCGGAGAAGGCGGATGCCTCGCTCTCCCATGATGAGGATCGGCTGAAGCAGCAACTGGTCGACCTGGGCTTTGCCGATCCCGACACGCCGATCGCCCGCATCGCCCGCTGGCGCGGCGGAACGATCCGCGCGCTGCGCAGCGCGCCATCCCGCGAAGCGCTGGAGGCTTTGCTACCCGGCCTGATGCGCACGCTGGCCAGGGCGCCCGATCCCTCGCGCGCGCTCAATCGCCTCGACGACATGATCGGCCGCCTGCCCAGCGCGATCAACTTCTTCAAGCTGCTCGCTGCCCGCCCGGCGCTGGTCGAACTGCTCGCCGAACTGCTCAGCCATGCGCCCACGCTCGCCGATGCGCTCAGCCGCCGGGCGGAACTGATCGACGGGCTGATCGACGCCACCGCCTTCGATCCGCCGCCCTCGGTCGAGACACTGGCGAAGCAATTCGGCGCGCTGGAGCCGGGCGAGGATTATCAGACCCTGCTCGACCGGGTGCGCCAGCGCGTGGGCGACCGCCGTTTCGCGATCGGCGCGCAGATTATTCGCGGCGGCGATCCGCTGGAGGCGGGCAGGGGCTATGGCCGCGTCGCGCAGGCCGCGATCGAGGCGCTGGCCAGCGGCACCGTCGCCGAATTCGAAGCGGCCCATGGCAGGGTGCCCGGCGGCGAGATGATCATATTGGCGCTCGGCCGCATGGGTGGTGGCGTCCTGACCCACGCCTCCGACCTCGATCTCGTCTATCTCTTCACCGGCAGCTTCTCTACCGAATCCGACGGGGCGAAGCCGCTGGGCGCCACCCAATATTTCAACCGCCTTGGCCAGCGGATCACCAATGCCCTGTCGGTCCACACCGCATCCGGCCCGCTCTATGAAGTCGACACCCGCCTGCGTCCGTCCGGCGCGCAGGGGCTGCTGGCGGTCAGCCTCGACAGTTTCGCCAAATATCAGCGCGAGGAAGCCTGGACCTGGGAGCATCTGGCGCTCACCCGCGCCCGCCCGGTCTTCGGTTCGGCACAGGCGCGTGCGGCGATCGACGCCATCCTGACCGAAACGCTCCAGCGCCCCCGCGACTTCGATGCATTGGCGCGACAGGCGGTCAAGATGCGCGGCGACATCGCCAAACATAAGCCACCCGCCAGCGACCTCGACGTCAAGCTCGTGCCCGGCGGGCTCGTCGATCTGGAATTTCTGATCCACATCACCCAGTTTCGCCACGGCATGGCCTTCGACCCCGATCTGGGCAAGGCGCTATGTGAACTGGTCGCCGCCGGCCATTTGCCCGCCGACCTGATCGCCGCGCATGACCTCATCACCCGCTATCTCGTCGTCTCGCGTCTCGTCTCGCCCAAATCCACCGAGCCGCCCGAAGCCACGCGCCCGCTGGTAGCCCGCGCCTGCGGAGCCGAAGATTGGGACGGACTGCTTGCCAGCTATGCGCAGGCGCGGATATGCGTCGGCCAGGCCTGGGCCGCGCTCGCCGCACCCTATCAGGAGGAATGATGATGCTGGAACAAGGGGGCGTGCTGCCCGCCGTCACGCTCAAGGATGCCGATGGCGTCGACTTCACGCTCGAAAGCTATCGCGGCAAACCGCTGGTCGTCTATTTCTATCCCAAGGCGGATACGCCCGGCTGCACCAATGAAGCGAAGGATTTTACCGCGCTGGCCGACGAATATGCCGCCGCCGGGGCGCCGGTGATCGGCATTTCGAAGGACAAGCCGGCCAGGCTCAAGAAATTCGCCGAAAAATATGGCCTGACCGTCATCCTCGCGTCGGACGAGCCGGGCGATGCCTGCGAAGCCTTTGGCACCTGGGTCGAAAAGTCGCTCTATGGCCGCAAATATATGGGGATAGAGCGGGCGACCTTCCTGGCCGGCGCGGATGGCACGATCCTGCGCGTCTGGCCCAAGGTGAAGGTGAAGGGCCATGCCGCCGAAGTGCTGGAGGCGGTGCAGGCGCTTTGACCCTTCCGGTTTCGATCGACAGCGTGGGCGCGGCCTGCGCTTACGTGATGTTGACGCCCGATCCTTATGCCAAGCTGATGGCGGCGCGAGCCGTCGCGCGTGCCTGGCGTCTTGGGCGTCTCGCCCATCGGTTCGACACGGCCATGCCGGATCGGCCCGCACGCCCCGCCACGCCAAAACTGCTGCCGCCGGGCCAGATGCCCCGGCGCGGCAAGATCGGCTCCGAACGCGCGCGCATCGCCATGCTCCATGCGCTCGCCCATATCGAATTTGTCGCGATCGATCTGGCCTTCGATCTGATTGGCCGTTTCGGCGGCGAATTTCCGCGCGCCTTCACCGACCAGTGGATGCAGGTCGGCGCGGAAGAGGCGATGCATTTCGCCCTGCTCGACCGGCGGCTGCGGCAGATGGGCAGCCATTATGGCGCGCTGCCCGCGCATGACGGCCTGTGGCAGGCGGCGGAAGAAACGGCCGGTGATGCGCTCGCCCGCCTCGCCATCGTCCCAATGGTGCTGGAGGCGCGCGCGCTCGACATCACCCCCGCCACGGTCGAACGGTTCGAAAGCGTGGGCGACAGCACCACGGCTAAGATGTTGCAACGCATAATGCATGACGAGATTCGTCACGTGTCAGCGGGGACGACATGGTTTAGCTGGGCGACGAACCGACTGGGCGTCGAATCCGCTAACCACTATCAAATGCTGGTGAAACGCCATTTTCGCGGCAGCGTTAAGCCGCCGTTCAACGACTCAGCGCGTCGACAGGCCGGTTTGACGGAAGATTTCTACGCCGCGCTTGCAACATGACCGGCAATTTGCAGTCTGCACTCAGCGGGGGCGATCTAGGTCGCCATATACATAACACGGGAAGCACCGAGCGACATAAGTCTCCGGTGACATAGTCGGGGTCTGCATGTCGGTACTTCATACGGTTAATGCTCGTCGGTCGCATTTGTTCCAAACGGGCATCAAGGTTAAAATGGCGTTAGCCAGCATGGCCATGGTCGGCGCGCTCTGTGCAGCGGCACCCGCCAGCGCCACCGAAAGCGACGATCCCTATGGCGATGCGTCGGAAATCAACACCAGCCCGCTTGGCCCCTCCGACGTCGGCTTCTCCAATCTTTTCTCCAGCCTCCAGCGACTGGACGGCAATGCCAAGACCGCAGCCTATATCCCGTCGGGCCGCCCGGTCGAAAAGCTCTCGCTGACCTCGAACTTCGGCGTTCGGTCCGACCCGTTCAACCGCTCCGCCCGCATGCACAAGGGCATCGACATTCCCGGCCCGATCGGCACCCCGATCCACGCCACGGCAGACGGCATCATCAGCCGCGCCGGCTGGGCCAGCGGTTACGGCAATCTCGTCCAGATTTCGCATGGCAGCGGCATGGAAACGCGCTACGGCCATATGTCGAAGCTGCTGGTCGCCGAAAATTCCTATGTGAAGCGCGGCCAGATCATCGGCCTGATGGGTTCGACCGGCCGTTCCACCGGCAGCCACCTTCATTATGAAGTCCGCGTCGATGGCGCAGCCATCAACCCGCTGCCCTTCGTCGCCGGCCCCGATTATCTGGTCGCGATGAACGGCAAGCCGCCGCTCGCCATGGGCGGCCCGACCAAGGCGGAGGAAAAGGCGGTCGACTGATCGCTTTTTGACCGAATTTGCAAAAGGCCCGGCGCCCCATGGGTTGCCGGGCCTTTTGCTTGATCCTATCTAGGCATCATGTCCGACATCGACCTGACCCCCTCCGCAGCCGCTCGCGTGGCCGCCATCGCCGCCAAGCAGGGCAAGCCGGCGATTCTCCGCCTGTCGGTGGAGGGCGGCGGCTGTTCCGGCTTCCAGTACCGGTTCGGCCTGGCTGAAGCGATCGAGGCGGAAGACCTCACGGTCGAACGCGACGGCGTGACTCTGGTGGTGGATGATGTCAGCATCGACCTGGTCCGCGGCTCCGCCGTCGATTTCGTCTCTGACCTCGGTGGGCAGGCGTTCAAGGTCACGAACCCCAACGCCACCGCCGGCTGCGGTTGCGGCACCAGCTTCTCGGTGTAACGGAACGCCGTGCTCCTGCGAACGCAGGAGCCCAGAATGCGGGGCACATCGTTCGACTCTAGGCTCCTGCTTTCGCCGGAGCACGTTTCATATTATGCGGGCGATCCTATTGGGTGGATGGACAGCATCCACGAACGTAAAAGAGATTGGGCCGCCCCATGCGCATCGCCACCTTCAACATCAACGGCATCAAGGCGCGCCTGCCGCGCCTGCTGGAATGGCTGGATGAAACGCGCCCGGACATTGCCTGTCTTCAGGAAATCAAGACCAGCGACGAAACCTTCCCGGTCAAGGATATCGAGGCCGCCGGCTATGGCGTGATCTGGCACGGGCAAAAGGGGTTCAACGGCGTCGCCATCCTCGCGCGCGGCGAAACCCCGGTCGAAGTGCGCCGCGGTCTGGAAGGCGAACCGGAGGACGAGCATAGCCGCTATCTGGAAGCAGACGTAAAGGGCGTGCGCGTCGCCAGCATCTACCTGCCCAACGGCAATCCGCAGCCCGGCCCCAAATTCGATTATAAACTCCGCTGGATGAAGCGCCTTCGGACACGCGCCGCCGAAATCTGGGCGGAGGAAGTCCCCGCGATCCTGGCCGGCGACTATAATGTCATCCCGCGCGACGTGGACACTTTCTCGGTCAAGGCGATGCAGGACGATGCGCTAATGCAGCCCGAAAGCCGGGCCGCCTATCGCCGCCTGCTGGCCGACGGCTGGACCGACTCGATCCTCAGCCGCCATCCCAATGGCGGCGTCTGGACCTTCTGGGACTATCAGGCGAACAGCTGGCCGCGCGACGCGGGCTTCCGCATCGATCATCTCCTCCTCAGCCCCGCCGCCGCCGATCGCCTGATCGACGCCCAGGTCGATAAAGAATTTCGCGGCCGTGAAAAGGCCAGCGACCACGCCCCGACCTGGGTGGAATTGCGCGACCTCTGATCAAAGGCCAGTCCCCTAACGTCCGTTCGTGCTGAGCCTGTCGAAGCACACGCGCAACAGACGTATCACGAACGGCTATAGCCAGAAATCATTATTACCCGGATTATATTGACTCAATAAAATCCGGGTAATAATAACCCATGCCGAAGGAGACTCGGCATGGAACGAACATTTACGGCTTTCGCAGGTGAGCTGTGGATCGCCACGGGCGACGAAGGCGAAGTGCGCGAAGCCCTGCGCGCGATGGGGGACGAAGCCCAGAATATCCTGCTGTTCGACGATGCAACGGGCCGTCAGGTGGATATCGACCTGCGCGGTCCCGCCATCGAAGAAGCACGGGGCAGGGGCCGCCCCAAACTCGGCGTCCAGCCGCGTGAAGTGACGCTGCTACCGCGCCATTGGGACTGGCTCGCCACCCAGCCCGGCGGCGCATCGGCCACGCTCCGCCGCCTTGTCGAGGACGCCCGAAAGACCAGCGCCACCACGCCCAGCCCGCGCGCGGCGATGGATGCCGCCTATCATTTCCTGACCGCCATGGCCGGCGACCGCCCCAATTATGAAGCGGCGATCCGCGCCCTGTTCGCAAAGGACGAACAACTGTTCACATCCCTGTCACAGGACTGGCCCTCCGGCATCCGCGACCATGCCCGCGCACTGGCGGCACCGGCATTTGGAGGGTAGTCCCGCTAACGCCCGTCATGCACCGTCATCCCGGCCTTGAGCCGGGATCCCCCTTCCTTCCTGACGGCCCTCTGAGAGGCGGGATGCCGAATCAAGTCAGGCATGACGATGGAGGAATATAGGCTTAGAATCATTAGCGGCCCGCGTGCGCAGACCAAATCTTGTCCGAAAGCGGAAGTCCACTTAGCCTCATTCAACCGATTTATGGAAGGCAGGCTGTGATGCGGCGGTTTGGACCTACAGTAAAAAGCGTAGCGGCTTTCATAGCGGGCCTCGCTGTCGGATTGGGGATCGCGATTTGGTGGTCAACTGCGCCAGCATCTTCAAGCCTTACCGCTAAATTGCCATCAAATTGGCGGGCGGCTTCGACGATATTTGACACACGCCTCCGCGCCCGCTTTCCGATCGGCACGTCGTCATGGACTTTCATAAACGATCTTCGAAAGGAGGGTTTTGAGCCCACGTGGTTTGAAGCGGACGGACAATATGGGGCCAAGCGCCTCGAAAGCAGCTTTCCATGCAGGATTGTTGCGCGTGTATATTGGCGGGTCGGCAGAGATGGCGCTGTTACAGCAGTTCGTGGCCTGTATCGCGAAGAAGGCTGTCTCTGAGGTGAGCAGAGCTAGCGCATCGTGGGCAAAATCGGGATCACTTTTGTATCCGTTCGCCCTGAGCCTGTCGAAGGGCCATACTTCTTGAAGAAAACAACAGGGCTTCGACAGGCTCTTCTGAGCGAAGTCGAAGGGCCGAACGGGTCTTATTAAAGGCTCGATGCTCTAGCGTGAAAGTCGTCAGTCTAACTCAGCCGCCAAACCCAGCCCTAAGCCGCCAGCCTTAGAAACGGCACCGGCTCGGTCGATCGCAGCACGATCGGCTTGCCTTCCGACGCTTCGAACAATTCGCCGTCCAGGATCACGCTGCTGCGGTCGCCCTCGATGCGGATGACATCGCCCTGTTCCAGATGGATGCCCTGCATCTTGTGCTTGCCCACCCGCTTGAACAGGCTGGCCCAGATCAGGCGGAACAAGGCGGGCAGGCTCTGGTCCACCGCCATCAGCTTCATATTACCGCGCCGGCTGTCGCCGGGGTCCACGCCCAGCAGCAACCGTTCCAGCGTGGTCACGATCAGCACGGCAAAACGTCCCACCAACTGCCCCTCGCGGATCAGCGATATGCTGACCGGGCGGCTCGACGGTGGCAGGAATTTGGCGCGGATGCCGAACAGCAGCGAGACTATCACCGCGATCGCGGTGATCACATGGCTCAGCCCATTGGACAGGCCCAGCGGATAGATCTGGTTGCGGCAATAGAGCATGTAATCGGCCAGCCCCGCGCCGCCCAGAAACATGCCCAGCACCGGCCGGCTGCCGACCGCGCCGTCCGACAGGGCGATCAGTTCGCGCGCCACGACATGGTCGGCAACCCCGGCCTTGGCGATCTCGACAATCCGTTCCAGCGCCTTGATCGGGTCGCCATGAATGCCAAGGTCGAGGGCGATCAGGTTGGTCTTGCCATTGGGCAGCACCGCGATCGGCGGCACCCTGCCCTTGAAATGCTCGCCCTGATACAGCTCGGTCAGCGACGCCTGCACCGTGCCGTCACCGCCATTGATGACGATGACGGCCGGGTTGACGCGGGCGATGGTCTGGAATGCGCGGCCGATCTGGTCGACCTGCTCCACCTCATAGTGGAAGATGTCCGGATTGCTGGCGCAATAGCTGCGCACGCGCGGAAGGGTCTGCCGGTTGCCCGTGGACTTGGGGTTGGACAGGAGCGCGACGCAGACCATCTTTTCCGATCACATATATTTGAGGTTGATCGTGATTTTCGTCACGCCGGTGCCAGCATGGAACGCCGCCTTCTCCACGCCGGGCTTGCCCAGGTTGAAGATGCTGATCGACGGATTGTTGGAAAATCCGCCGCCGTCGCGGGAAATGTCGGTCTTGCCATTGCCGTCGCGATCATGCCGCACGGCGATGCCATATTCGCCGGCCTGCGGCACGGGCAGGCAAAAGCGCATCCCGCCATTGGCCGGACGGACCGTCGTTTCGATTCGATTGAGCCATTCGCCCTTGGTCAGCCAGGCGGATTTCGTGGCGGGATAGGACTGGATACGGACCTTGCCGGTCGCCGCCACGAAGCCGCGCACATCGACCAGCACCGCCGGTCCCCGTGCACTCGCGCCGCAGCGTTCGAGATCATTGGCAATTTCCTGCCCATGGGCCATCGCCGGGACAGAAGCGACCAGCGCTACTACCGACATCAGACCCAGTGCAACTTTCAACATGACCATCAGACTCCTGGAAGCTATAGCCACCGGCATGACCCGGTTGGCGAGCCCCTGTTCGCCCCGCTTACCTGACTCGCATATGGGATGGGTTTGCGGCCAAATCATGGTGATGGGACGACGACTTAGAGAATGCTGACCGCCACCGACCGTTATCTCGCCCGCCTGATCGCCGTGCCCATGATTGGTACGCTGGTGATCGCCGCGATGCTGTTCATGCTCGACAAGATGTTGAGCCTGTTCGATTTTGTCGCGGCACAGGGCGGCCCGGTCAGCGTGGTGTGGCGCATGCTCGCCAATATGCTGCCCGAATATATGTCACTGGCGATCCCGATCGGCCTGATGCTGGGCATCCTGCTTGCCTTCCGCAAGCTGGCGACGACGTCGGAACTGGACGTGATGCGCGCGGTGGGCCTGTCCTATGGCCGGTTGCTGCGCGTCCCCTATATGTATGCGATCGCGCTGGCGCTGATCAATTTCGGCATTGTCGGTTTCGTTCAGCCGCTGTCGCGCCATGCCTATGAGGCGCTGCGCTTCGAACTGCGCTCGGGCGCGCTGGGGGCATCGATCAAGGTCGGCGAGTTCACCACCATGGGCAAGCGCATGACCATGCGCATCGAACGCAGCCGGGATGAAGGCCGCAATCTTCAGGGCATTTTCGTCCGCGCCAACAGCAGCAACGGCCAGTCGGTCGCGGTGACGGCGGCGCAGGGCACTTTTCTGGCGACCGATGATCCCGACACCATCATCTTCCGCCTGCGTGACGGCGTGCTGGTGAATGATGGCCCCAAGTACAAGACGCCGCGCATCCTGTCCTTCTCCAGCCATGACCTGCCGATCGACCTGCCCCAGATCGAGAATTTCCGGGGGCGCGACGTCGACCGGGAAAAAACGATCCCCGAACTGGTGGTGATCGGCCGCAACGCCGAAACGCCACAGAAGCTGAAAGATGAAGTGCGCGCCAATTTCCATTATCGCATGGTGGAGGTCGTCTTCATGCTGCTGCTGCCGCTGGCGGCGCTGGCCTTCGCCATCCCGCCCAAGCGATCCACATCGGCGCTGGGCGTCTTCCTCTCGATCATCTTCATCGTGACCTATCACAAGATCAACCAATATGGCGAAAGCGTCGGCGCGCTGGGCAAGATCGATCCGATCTTCGCGCTATGGGGACCGTTCCTGGTCGCCTCCGCGCTGGTGCTGTGGATGTATCATGTGATCGCGCACCGGCCCGGCGGCCAGCCGATCGGCGCGCTGGAATATGCCTTTGGCAAGCTCGGCAAGCAGGTCGTCCGCCTGCTTAGCCTGCGCCGGCGACGCGCGCCCGCGGAAGGAGCGGCCTGACCCCATGAATCTCCACTTCTTCCCGTCGCGCCAGATCAGCTTCTACATGATGAAGCTGTTCTTCACCCGCACCTTCGCCGTGCTGGCGATGCTGGTGGCGATCCTGCTGACGCTCGACCTGCTGGGCGAATCGGGCGACATATTGGCCTATGCCGGCAATGGCGATGCGCAGCTCTGGCATTATGCCGGCCTGCGCGCGCCGCAGATTGCTGCCACATTCCTGCCATTCTCGGTCCTGCTCGGTACGCTGATCATGCTGGCGACGCTGAACCAGAACAGCGAAATCATCTCGATGAAGGCGGCGGGCCTGTCCGCGCACCAGATTCTGGCGCCGCTCGTCGTCGCCGCATTGGGCGTCTCCGCGCTCAGCTTCGTCTTCAGCGAACGGATCGTCGTGCGTTCTACGGCGGCGCTCAGCGCCTGGCAGGCGGTGGATTATGGCCCGGTCCCGGCCGAGAGCGGCGTGAAGGCCAATCCCTGGGTGCGGGACGGCAATAATCTGGTCAATGTCGCGATCGTCGCGGGGCGCGGAACCGCCGTGCAACTGCGCAAGGTCGAGATTTACAACCGCATCAACAACAGCCTGATCACCATCGTTCAGGCGCCCAAGGGCCATTATGATGCCGCGACAAAAAGCTGGTTGCTGGAAAATGCCCGCCAGTTCGACGTCGCACGCGGCACGATGCGCGATGTCGGCACGGTGCGCTTCGGCCGCGATATCCGCCCCGACCAGTTCACCCTGGCAAAGGTCGATGCCGACGCACTGACCTTCAGCGAATTGCAGTCCGCGATCAACGACCTGCGCGATGCCGGTCGCCCGACGGCGGAGTTGGAAGGCAGCTTGTGGCACAAGATTTCCGGGCCACTCTCCGCGCTGCTGATGCCGATTCTGGGATCGGTCGCCGCCTTCGGCCTGGCGCGTTCGGGCCAGCTTTTCATCCGCGCGGTGATGGGCATGGCGCTGGGCTTCGCCTATTTCGTCGCGGATAACTTCTCGCTGGCGATGGGCAGCCTCGGCGCCTATCCGCCGATCCTGGCTGCCTGGGCGCCCTTCTTCCTGTTCCTGCTGGTCGGGGAAACCGTGTTGTTCCGAACGGAGGAGTAGAGGCCAAATTAAAGGCCCCGGCGACCAAGGGACGTCGCGCGGGGCCTTCGTAGGGGCGTTCCGATCCTCGTCAGGGGGAGGGGAAAGGGACCGGAACAGCCACCATATGGGCGACCGAAATCCCGTTTCAACCCGCAACTGGAAAAATTATGCGATTGCGTGCAGTCGGCTGATTCAGTTCGCACTCGTGTTCCCCCTCCCGCAAGCGGGAGGGGTTGATGGGAGGCACGTGACTCCCATCAAGGGGTGGGCTGCGCGAGGTTGCATTGACCCACGCCGCTGCCATTAGACCATCGCGCCTTAAATAAGACCCGTTCGGCCCTTCGACTTCGCTCAGGAGAGCCTGTCGAAGCCCTGCTCTTTTCAAGAAGTACAGCCCTTCAACAGGTTCAGGGCGAACGAATAGATATTGCACGCGATGCTTTAACGTGCGCCCATCGTGCTCCGCGCGATCTTGCCGACCAGCGGCATCATCCCGCGATAATTGCCCTTATGATAGGGCGAGTCCGCCGTCAGCGTCGCCATCAGTCGCGCATGGGCCTTGCCCAGCGCATGATAGGGGACGCTGGGCAGCAGGTGGTGCAGCGCATGATAGCGCAGCCCCACCGGCGCCCACAAAGCAGGCAGATATCCCGGCGGCGGCACATTGACCGAGTCCAGATATTGCGCCGTCACGGTCATCGCATCGCCCTCATTCTCCCACAGATGCGCGACCAGCGTGCGCAACTGGTTGATGACGGTCATGGCCGAATGGATCGCCATATAGACGAGCAACGGCTTCCAGCCGAAGGCGAAGACGCTGCCCATCAGCGCCATAGCGAACAGGCATGAACCCGCTTCCTGCCAATGCCACATGCGCGCGAACTCGCCCTCGGGCGTGCGGCGGCGATAGGCGGGATTGATCGACAGCGCCGACAATTCCGCGACCACCTTGCGCCGCAGCGGCGGGATCAGCAGCGACAGCGGCGTCAGCACGCCAAAGCGCAGGATCAGCCCCACCGGCGCCAACGACGCGACGAGGATGAACAGCGGCAAAGACCAGGGCTTCATCAGCGCCAGCGGCAGATATTCCGGGTCTTCCGCCGTGCCATAACGGGTGCGGGCATGATGCTGGGTATGCACGCCTTCATAGAGGAAGGACGGGATCATCAGCGGAATGCCTACGATCAGGTTCCAGCCAAAGCGGAAGCCGGGCAGCGCGCCCTTGCGGATATGGGTCAGCTCATGGATGAAGCTCGCCGCGCGATACAGCGCCAGCATCGCGACAAAGGCGCAGGCGACCGCCACGGCCACATCGTTCACCAGCATCGCACCGGCCATCGCGCCCCAGCCGATCAGGGCGGATGCCAGCATGTCGGGCCAGTAGATGCGCGGATTGGCCACCGCATAGTCGCGCGACATTTCGGCCGCGGCACGCAGCATGGCGTTGTCGTCAGGGATCGCCGCCCGCGCCTTTTGCGCGGCGGCAATTATGGGATCATGCACTGTCATGCGGCCGGTTCTAGCTTCCAAATGCGCTGATATCATGGCAGCACCATGACATATTCACCATGTTACCCGCCTGTTTCCGCCGCGTGATTGACATTCCGCAAACAAGCGCCGAACTGCACCGCATTGTATTTTTCTTCGAAGGCGGCACCCGTGGCGCATAACGATCTGGTCATTACCCCCGTTTCCGGCAAGGCCGACCTCAAGGCTTTCATCGATCTGCCCTGGCGGCTTTACGCCAATGATCCCAACTGGGTGCCGCCGCTCAAGGCCGAGGTGAAGGAATTGCTGACGCCGGGGAAGAACCCCTTTTTCGGCCATGCTGAGGCGCAATATTTCCTCGCCCGGCGCGGTTCCACCGTGGTCGGCCGCATTTCCGCCCATATCGATCATCTGGCGCTGCAACAGCCGGTGGAACAGGGCATGGGGCCGGGCACCGGCAATTTCGGCCTGTTCGAGGCGGAGGATGCGGCGGTCGGCGCGGCGCTGATCGCGACGGCGGAAGACTGGCTGCGTGGCAAGGGCATGAGCCGTGTGCTGGGGCCGATCTCGCTCTCCATCTGGGAAGAGCCGGGCCTGCTGATCGCGGGCCATGATCATCCGCCCACGGTGATGATGGGCCATAACAGCCCCGCCTATCAGGCGATGATCGAAGGCGCCGGCTATGCCCCGGCCAAGCAGCTCAAAACCTATGAACTGGACATCACGAACAGCTTCCCGCCGCTGATCCAGCGCATCGTCCAGTCGGGCCATAAAAACGCGCGCATCACCATTCGCAAGGTCGACAAGTCGAAATTCGACAAGGAGGCAGCGATCATCCTGTCGATCCTGAACGACGCCTGGGGCAATAATTGGGGCTTCGTGCCGATCACGGACGAGGAAGTCGCCCATACCGGCAAGAAATTGAAGCCGATCGTGTTCGAGGATCTGATCATGATCGCCGAACTGGACGGCGAACCGGTCGCCTTCATGATGACGCTGCCCGACCTCAACGAAGCGACCAAGTCATTGAACGGCTCGCTCTTCCCCTTCGGCTTCATCAAGCTGCTGAAATGGCTGCGCAAGCCCAAGGCGCGGACGATGCGCGTGCCGCTGATGGGCGTGGTGCAGCGGCTGCAAAGCTCGCGCATGGCCAGCCAGCTTGCCTTCATGATGATCGAGACGATCCGTCTGGAAGCGGTCGCCCATTATGGCTCGACCCGTGGCGAGATCGGCTGGGTGCTGGACGACAATCAGGGCATGAACGCCATTGCCGACGCCATCAACAGCACGGTGAACAAGGTGTATCAGATTTACGAGAAGCCGCTCTGATATTTCGTTTCGCCTTCGTATCGGCGGAAACCCTTTCTGCCGACTATCGTTGATACTCCAACACCCTAGCCAAGGAGTATCGACATGGGCGAAGCAACCGACAAGCTGAAGGCCGCAGGCAACAAGGCCGCTGGCGCTATTAAGGAAGGCATCGGCAAGGCGACCGACAATGAACGTCTGGAAGCCGAAGGCAAGGCGCAGAAGGCCAAGGGTACGGCGCAGGATGTGGCCGGATCGGTCAAGGGCGCTTTGGGCGACAAGATCTGACGCTTAGCCGTCTGCACGAAAAAGGCCTCGCTCCCATGGAGCGGGGCCTTTTGCGTTTCTGTCCTATAGGACGGAAAATCGATATATAATGTTCCCCGGCGAAGGCCGGGGTCCAGTTCCACGCTCGCAACTGGACCCCGGCCTTCGCCGGGGAACGGCAGCCGATAGGGTCTTATTATCACGGCTCGTTATTACCTACTGGCGGCCTGTTGGAGACTTTCCGATAAGATCACTCCCGCGTAACATAATGTCGAAACTTACGGGAAATATGCGAAGTTAAGCCTCACCCTTGGCCAGATAGTTCCGCACGTCCCGCCGCAATTCCCCGGCGCACAGATACAGTGCGATGACATTGGGAATGGCCATCAGGAAGAAGCTGCTGTCGACGATCCCGACCACCCGGCCGAGGTCGATCGCGGCGGCCGGGGGCAAAGCGACGACATAGAGGATCTTGTAGACCCACTGCGCCTTGGGGCCATTGCCGAACAGATAACCCCAGGCCTGCAAGCCATAAAAGCCCCAGGCCACCAAAGTCGAATAGGCGAAGAGGAACACCACCACCGCCAGCAACCAGGGGAACCAGGGCGAAACCTTGGCAAAGGCGGCCGACGTGATCGCGATCCCCTCCAGCCCCGTATTCCATGTCCCCGCGACCACCAGTGCCAGTCCGCCCAGCGCACAGACGATCATCGTGCCCAGCAACGGCTCCAGCAACGCGACCAGCCCTTCCGACACCGGATGCTCCGCCCGCGCCAGACTATGCGCCATCACGGCAGACCCTACACCCGCCTCGCTGGCGAAGACCGCGCGCCGCATCCCCGCGACAAAGGCGCCGACCGCGCCGCCGGTCATCGCCCCGCCGCTCCACGCCCCGTTCCAGATCAGCGCCAGTGCGCTCGGAATTTCGGTGACATGCAGGATCAGGATCGCCGCCACGCCCGCCAGATAGACCGCGACCTTCAGCGGGGTCAGCCGCTTCGACACCTCGCCCAGCCAGGCCGCGCCGCCCAGCGTCACCAGCGCCACGGCGCCCGCCAGAAACACGCCATAGGCCCAGCCATTGGTGATGCCGGTCACGACCTTGACCTGCGCGAAACTCTGGTTGACCTGCACCATCGGGATCGCCCCGAACAAGGCGAAAAAGGCATAGGCTCCGCCCAGCACGATCCCCAGCTTCGGCCAGCCCCGCGCCGCGCCCACGGCCTTGAGCACATACATCGGCCCGCCATGCACATGACCCCGGCTGTCGAACACGCGATATTTCAGGCCCAGCGTCACCTCGGCCATCTTCACCGTCATGGCGAACCAGCCGATGATGAACATCCACAGGATCGCGCCCGGTCCGCCCATGGTCAGCGCCACCGCGACCCCGGCGATATTGCCCAGGCCGATCGTGCCGGAAAGCGCGGTGGAAAGCGCCGCCCATTGGCTGACATCGCCCTTCGCCTCGCCATGCTGCGGCTGGCTGCGCAGGATGCGGATCGCCCGCCCGACCTGCGTCACATTGGGGAAACCCAGCCACAGGGTGAAGAACAGCATCGGCAAAGCCAGATAGAGTACGATCAGTTCGATCTGCGCGCCAAACAGCGGCACCTTGAAAAAGACGGCGGCGGACAGGCCGTCAACAAAGGCATTGAAATTTTCCATGTCCGCCCGGATGCCTTCGAGCGCGTCGAAAGTCGATCGACAATTTCTAAACTCCGTTCGTCCTGAGCCTGTCGAAGGACGTTGCGCGCGTCCTTCGACAGGCTCAGGACGAACGGATAATGGGTTGCGGGTTCATGGCTGATCGGTGCATGGAGAAAGGCATGAGCAGGCGATATTTCGGCACAGACGGCATCCGTGGCCGCACCAACCAATGGCCCATGACCCCCGACCTGGCGATGAAGGTCGGCATGGCGGCCGGCACCCATTTCCTGCGCGGCAGCCACCGCCACCGCGTCGTCATCGGCAAGGATACCCGCCTGTCGGGCTATATGGTCGAAAATGCGCTGGTTGCCGGCTTCACCGCCGTCGGCATGGATGTGGTGCAGTTCGGCCCGATCCCGACGCCCGCCGTCGCGCTGCTCGCCCATTCGATGCGCGCTGATCTGGGCGTCATGATCTCCGCCAGCCACAATCCCTATTTCGACAATGGAATCAAATTGTTCGGCCCGGACGGTTACAAGCTGTCGGACGAGGATGAACTGAAGATCGAGGCGCTGCTGGATCAGGATATCCCGCTCGCCGCTTCCAAGGATATCGGTCGCGCCCGCCGGGTCGAGGATGCGCGCGGCCGCTATATCCATGCGGTCAAATCCAGCTTCCCGGCCGACCTGCGGCTCGACGGCCTCAAGATCGTGGTCGATTGCGCCAATGGGGCCGCCTATCAGGTCGCGCCCTCTGCGCTCTGGGAACTGGGCGCCACCGTCGTCGCGGTCGGGGTCACGCCCAACGGCACCAACATCAATGACGGCTGCGGCTCCACCGCGCCGCTGCTGTTGCAGGAAACCGTTGTCTCCTCCGGCGCGGACATCGGCGTCGCGCTGGATGGCGACGCCGACCGGCTGATCGTGGTGGACGAACAGGGCAAGATCGTCGACGGCGACCAGATCATGGCCCTGATCGCCGCCAATTTCGCGCGGGAAGGCACACTGCGCGGCGGCGGCCTCGTCGCGACGATCATGTCGAACCTCGGCCTTGAACGCTTCCTGACGGGGCAGGGCATCGCGCTGGAGCGGACCAAGGTCGGCGACCGCTATGTGCTGGAACGGATGCGCGAGGGCGGCTTCAACGTCGGCGGGGAACAGTCCGGCCACATGATCCTGTCCGACTACGCCACCACCGGCGACGGCACCGTCGCCGCGTTGCAGGTGCTGGCCGCGCTGGTCCGCGCCGGCAAGCCCGCCAGCGAAGTGTTGCACCAGTTCGACCCCGTGCCGCAACTGCTCAAAAATGTCCGTTTCTCGGGCGGCAAGCCACTGGAGCATGACGACGTAAAGCGCGTCATCGCGCAGGCCGAGGTCGAACTGAACGGCGCCGGCCGCCTCGTCATCCGTCCCTCCGGCACAGAACCCGTCATCCGCGTCATGGCGGAAGGCGACCGCGAGGATCAGGTGAAGGACGTTGTCGAACGCATCTGCGCCGCGGTGGAGAAGGCGGCGGCGTGACGCGAGAAAAACCTCCGTTCGTCCTGAGCGAAGTCGAAGGGCATCGCCGACCGCAGGGAGGTGTCTTCGCCTCCGCTCAGACACGGGCTTCGACTTGCCGCAGGCAAGTTCATCCTGAGCGCCTGCCTTGGCAGGCAGTCGAAGGGCTCAGCCCGAACGGATATATCTATCATGCTTGAAATGCGCCCCGATTGCGAACGCTGCGGCGTCGATCTCCCCGCCGACGAGCCCGGCGCGTTCATCTGCTCGTTCGAATGCACCTGGTGCGCGCCCTGTGCAGAAGCGCTGGACGATCGCTGCCCCAATTGCGGCGGCGAACTGATGGACCGCCCGACCCGTATGGGCAAGGCGTTGGCCAATAACCCGGCCTCGACGGAGCGGCATTTCAAGGGATGAAGCCTGCCCGCATCCTCATCATCGCCGGCTCCGACAGCGGAGGCGGCGCGGGCATTCAGGCGGACCTGAAGACCGTGACGCTGCTCGGCGGTTTCGGCATGACCGCCATCACCGCGATCACCGCCCAGAACACGCTGGGTGTGCAGGGCGTCCACCCGATCCCCACAGACATGGTGCTGGCCCAGATGGAAAGCTGCATCAGCGACATCGGCGTCGACGCGGTGAAGATCGGCATGATCGGCAGCGCGCAAACCGCCCATGCCGTGGCCGACTTCCTCTCTTCGTCATTCCCGCGAAGGCGGGAACCCATCTCCCAACCGGCCGCTGCAATGCAAGGTCGAGAGATGGACCCCCGCCTCGGCTTTCGTCGCCCTCCGGATCGTGAAAATGCAGGCGAAAAGGAAATACCGATCGTCTTCGATCCGGTCATGGTCGCGACCAGCGGTTCGCTGCTGGCCGATGACGCGACCATCGCGGCCTTTGAAAAGCTGATGGCCATCGCCACGCTCGTTACCCCCAATATCCCCGAACTGGAGGCGTTGGGCGGACAGGATATCGCCGTGCGCTTCGACACGCATGTTCTCGCCAAGGGCGGTCATGGCGAAGGCCCGATGCTGACAGACCGGCTGATCGCGCCGCGCGGCGTGCTCAAGGCATGGAGCAATGCCCGCATCGATACGCCGCACACCCACGGCACCGGCTGCACTTTGGCCAGCGCGATCGCGACGGGCCTTGGGCAGGGGCTGGACTTGGTGGAGGCGATCGAACGGGCACGCAAATATGTCCGTGAGGCGCTGACCCTTGCCCCCGGCCTTGGCGCCGGTCACGGCCCGATGGGCTCGCCTTTCGGCTTCCACGCCTATGCCTGATTTCGCGCACGAAGCGCTGCACCATCCCGGCCTCGTCGCCGGGGTGGACGAAGCGGGCAGGGGACCGCTGGCCGGCCCCGTGGTCGCCGCCGCTGTCATATTGCGTGCCGAAGATTGCCCCGATGGCCTCAACGATTCGAAGCAACTCAGCGCAAAGAAGCGCGCCATGCTGGAAGGCGAGATCAAGGCGCGGGCCCTCTGCTGGGGCATCGGCATCGCGAGTGTCGAAGAGATTGACGAGATCAATATCCTCTGGGCGACGATGCTGGCCATGACCCGCGCGGTCGAGGCGCTGAGCCATGACTGCGCGCATGTGCTGGTCGATGGCAATCGCTGCCCCCAATGGCGCTGGGCCTCCACCGCGATCGTGGAGGGCGACGCCAAATGCCTGTCAATCGCCGCCGCCTCCATCCTTGCTAAGGAAGAGCGCGACCGGATGATGATCGCGGCGGCGGCCGACTATCCCCATTATGGCTGGGAAACGAACAAGGGCTATGGCAGCGCCAAGCATATGGCGGCGTTGCGCACCCACGGCCCGACCCCGCTCCATCGCCGCAGCTTCGCCCCGGTGGCGCAACTGACCCTGCTTTGAAGCGACTATGACCGGACCGATACTGCCGTAGCAGAGTCAGGCCAGCATCTCCGCCGTCACCGGCAGGCTGCGAATGCGTTTCCCGGTCGCGGCGTGAATCGCGTTGACCAGCGCCGGGATGACCGGCGGGAGGGCCGGTTCGCCGAGGCCGGTGGGCGGATAATCCGTCTTCACGAACTCCACGATGATCTCCGGCGCATCGTTGATCCGCAGGAAGGGGTGGGTGTCATAATTGGCCTGTTCGACCGCGCCATCGACCTGGGTGATGATCTGCCCGGCCAGCGCCTGCCCCAGCCCCTCGATCACCGATCCCTGCGCCTGATGCAGGGCGTTGATCGGATTGATGATCTGGCTGCCGACATCGCCCGCGACCCATACGGTCTTCACCTTGGGCATGCCTTCGATGATCGCCACTTCCAGCACCTCGGCGAAATAGCCCATATGGCTGTAGTAGAAGGCGAAGCCCTTGCCGGTCCCCTTGGACAAAGTCTTGCGGTCTGCCCAGCCGCCCATGGCAACGGCCTTTTCGATCACGCCCCTCGCGCGGCTGGTGACGAAGGGCGGCGCGTTCGGGCCGCGCGGCAATTCGCGCGGTTCGCCCAATATCTCCAGCATCAGCGTCGGCAGATCCTTGCCCGCTGCATCCGCCACTTCATCCAAAAACGCCTGATAGACGAAGGCCAGCGCGTTGGAGCCGGGCGCGCGCAACCAGCCGGTCGGCATGTTGGTGGTCAGAAAACTCTGTTCCAGCAGCACATTGTCGATCAGCCCGGCAGGCAGTTCGCTGGCCGGCATTTCCGCTGATCGGACCGGCTTGCCATCCTTGCCGAAGGTCACGAAATGATCGTGGAAGCCGGTCAGAGCGCCATCCTTGTCCAGCGCCGCGCGGAAGCCGTGCCAGCCGGCCGGGCGGTAAAAGTCCCGCTGGATATCCTGCTGCCGGTTCCATAGCAGCTTGACCGGCGTGCCCGGCACCTGCGCCGCGATCGATGCCGCCTGCACCATATAATCGTTCATCAGCCGCCGACCGAATCCGCCGCCGATGCGGGTGAAGTTGATGCGAATCTTTTCGGGCGGCAGGTTCAGCGCCTTGGCCACCAGCGCGCGGCCGCTTTCCGGATTCTGCGTCGGCGCCCAGATTTCGACGGCGCCATCCTTGAACAGGGCGGTGCAGTTTTGCGGTTCCAGCGTGCCATGCGCCAGGAAGGGATAGCTGTAATCGGCGCTGACCGTCTTCGCTGCACCGGCAAAGGCGGCGTCCACATCGCCCGTGCGCACGATGTCGCCATCGGCCTTGCCCTTGCGCCGTTCGGCCGCCTGCGCGGCATAGGCTTCGGTCGAAAAGCCGCTGACGCTACTGACATCCCAGTCGACCTTCAGCGTCTCGCGCGCCTGATTGGCGGTCCACCAGCTTTTGGAGAGGATAGCGACGCCGTCGAACCCGGATTCGGGCGTGCCATCGCCCTTGATCGTCAGGACATGGGTGATGCCGGGCAGCGCCTTCACTTCATCCAGATTGGCCGATTTATAAATGCCGCCATGCGCCGGGCAGGTTTCCAGCACGGCATAGAGCATGTCCGGCAGCGTGAAATCGATCCCGAACAGCGGCTTGCCCGTAACGATGGCGGGCGTATCGACGCCGCCGATCGACTGGCCGATGATGCGGAAATCCGCCGGGTCTTTCAGTTTCAATGTTGCGGGATCGGGGGCAGGCAGTTTCGCCGCCGCCACCGCCAGCGACGCATAGGTCGCCGATTTCCCCGATTTCGGATCGGTCACGGTTCCGCCCGCGACCTTCAGCGTTTCGGGCGCCACGCCCCAGCCTTGCGCTGCCGCCGCGACCAGCATCGCGCGCGCCGCAGCACCCGCCTGCCGCGTGGGCAGCCATTCGCGCGGTGTGGTGCGGCTGCCGCCCGCGCTCTGCCCGCCGAAAATCTTGGCGTCGGCATGGGTCTGCTCGATCGTCACCTGCTTCCAGTCGACGTCCAGCTCCTCGGCGATCAGCATCGGCAGCATCGTCTTGGCGCCCTGGCCGATCTCCGCATTCTTCGCGCCGATGATGACGCGATTGTCGGGCAGGATGCGGATGAAGGCGGTCAGGATCACCGGTGTTCCGTCCGCCGCGCGGGCGACGGGCATGTTGAGATCGAACAGCAAGCCGCCGCCTGCCAGCAAGGAGGCGGAGATGAAGCCCCGGCGGGAAAGGGTGGCCGCGCTCATGCCTTGGCCTCCACGATGCCGGCCGCATCCTTGATCGCAGCGCGGATACGGACATAGGTGGAGCAGCGGCACAGATTGCCCATCATTGCCGCGTCAATCTCCTCGTCGCTGGGCTTGGGCGTGGTGGCGAGCAAGGCGGTCGCGCTCATGATTTGCCCGGCCTGGCAATAGCCGCATTGCGGCACGTCCAGCTTGATCCAGGCGGCAGCGATACGCTTGCCCGGATCGCTGGCCTGCACGCCTTCGATCGTGGTGATCGCCATGCCGTTCACATCGCCCAGCGGCGTCTGGCAGGATCGCACGGCATCGCCGCCCAGATGCACGGTGCAGGCCCCGCACAGACCGGCGCCGCACCCGAATTTGGTGCCGACCATGTCCAGGTCTTCCCGCAACACCCACAGCAGCGGCTTGGCCGGATCGCCATCGACCTGCCGTTTTTCGCCATTCACCGTAAAGCTGACCGCCATATGCCTACCCCATGTCTGTTCCCTGTCGCCATTCAACGCCGATCCGCCCCTCCTGTCCAGTCGGATCAGGGCAGCGGCATTCGGACATGGCCTGGACCAGCAGTGTAGCGGAATAAAAATCATGACAATCGTCAAATTTTCTATGGCGGATTATCATGAGGCTGTACGTTATCGAAAATGTGACGCCGCAAGAGCGTCTGCCGAGGCTTTCTATATGCACCCAAGGCAAAATGTCGGGTGCGAAGGGGGACATAAGGGTGAAGCGGCTTCCCGTCACGAAGTTGGGCCTGCTGACGCTGTTTTCTGCGTCGGTCGTATTCGCGCAGGGCGATAACGGCCCGGACAGCGCCACCATGAAAGAGACGGAAGCGGGCATCCCCGTTGCGGACCCGCTGGTGAAGGAAAAATGCGGCAGCTGTCACAGCGCCGATGACAAGGGCAACTTGTCCCGCATCAGTTGGGTCCGCACTACCCCGGAAGGCTGGGCGCAGGCGATCAAACGGATGGTGCGCCTCAATGGTCTGGACATCACGCCGGAGGAAAGCCGGTCGATCGTCAAGTCTCTGGCCTCGTCCCATGGCCTGGCGCCTGAAGAAGCCCGGCCGGTCATGTATCTGCCCGAAAAGCGGATCATCGACGAGGCCCTGCCCAATGAGACGATGCGCGGCGCCTGCGCCTCCTGCCATGCCTATGCGCAGCCGCTGTCCTGGCGGCGATCGAAGCTGGAATGGAAGACGTTGCAGGATCTGCACGTCGCCCTCTATTCGCAAGCCGATGCCCAATATCGTCGCCCGGCCGAAGATGCGGAACAGCCCGCCGGTCGCGACCCCAAGGACAAGCTGACGCGCGGAGACTATGCACTGACCTATCTGCCCAAGGTGGCGGGCCTCCACACCCCGGAATGGGCGGCATGGAGCGCACGTCAGCGCAATCCGCGCCTTGCCGGGGAATGGTTGGTGGTCGCGTCGGTGCCGGGCAAGGGCAAGTTCGTCGGCGAACTGAATGTCGCGCCCGGCAAGGCCGCCGATGAATTCACCACCAGCGCGACGCTGCGGTCGCTGGCTGACGGCGGTACGATCAACCGCACCGGTACCGGCATTCTCTATGCCGGCTATAGCTGGCGCGGATCGTCAAAGGGTGGGGCGGCCCCAGCAAAGCCCGACGATCTGGTCAGCGCAGCGCGCGAGACGATGTGGTTTGCGCCCGACCAGCAAAGTGCGCAGGGCCGCTGGTTCTGGGGCGAATATCAGGAATTCGGCTATGACGTGAAGCTGGTCCGCGCGACCGCCGCGCCCACGATCCTGGCGGTGACGCCGGGACCCGTGAAGGCCGGGACGAAGGGCGTGCAGCTTCGCATCCTCGGCAACAATCTGCCCGCCGCGCCGACCGCCGCCGATATCGATCTGGGCGCGGGCGTCACCGTGACGAAGATCGTCTCTGCCAGCCCGAAGGAACTGGTCGTGACTGCCGATATTGCGCCTGCCGCGCCATCGGGCCAGCGCGACGTCGCGCTGGCCGGCGCAGTGCTGGAACAGGCGTTCCCCGTCTACCGCAATATCGACTATATCAAGGCGACTCCGGAAACCGCGCTGGCTCGCTTGGGCGGCATCAAATTCGCCAAGGGCTATCAGCAGTTCGAGGCGATCGGCTATGACAATGGCCTCGATGGCAAGCCCAACACCGGGGACGATGTGGCGCTGGGGCCGATCGAGGCCGACTGGGCGATGCAGGAATTCATGACCGTCTCCTATGACGACGACATGAAATATGTGGGCGCACTCAGCCCCACCGCCTTCTTCACCCCCGGCGAGGAAGGGCCGAACCCGGCCCGCCGTTTCGCCCGCAACAATTATGGCGAGGTCTGGGCGGTCGCCACGGCGAAGAGCGCGAAGGACAAGTTCGGCAAGCCCTTGAGCGCCCGCGCCTATCTGGTCGTGACCGTCCCCATGTATCAGCGCTTCGATCAGCCGGAGGTATCGCGATGACGGTGATGCAGGCGCCCGCTTATTCGCGCGCGGAATATCATGGGTTCGACGCGGGCGGCAGCCAGTTCGTCTATCTGGTGAGTGCCGGCGCAATCTTCGAGATCGATGCGGATGTACAGGCAGTTCTCTCCCGGCTGGACGGGCAGGAACTGACGCATGCCGCTTTGATCCGCGAACTGGTGGCCGATGGGCGCGAATCCGCCGACGCCGAATCGCTGGTGCGCGAATTGCGCGCCGCGCGGCTTATCCAGTTGGGTGTGGCCGCCCCGGTCATGCCATCGGCCCCGCCCGCCGACTTTCCGCTTCAGGCTCTGGTGCTGAACGTCACCAACCAGTGCAATCTCGCCTGCACCTATTGCTATGAATTTGGCGCGGACAAGATCGCGACCCCGGCGGGCAAGCCCAAATATATGACGCTGGAGACGGCGAAGGCGTCGGTCGACCTGCTGATCGCCGAAGCGGTCGGGCGCAAGGCGGTGCATATCACCTTCTTCGGCGGCGAAACGCTGATGAATTTCAAGCTGCTGCGCGATGTGGTGGGCTATGCCAATGCAGCGACGGCGGCGGCAGGGAAGGGGATCACTTACAGCCTGACCACCAACGCCACGCTGCTGACGCCGGACATCGTCACTTTCCTGTCGGACAACCGGATCGGCGTCACCGTCTCGATGGACGGCCCGCCCGAGGTGCAGGACAAGCATCGCGTCTACAAGAATGGCAAGGGCAGCTATGCGGTGATCGAACCGCGCCTGCGCACGCTGATCGCGCATCACAAGACCCGCGCCATCACCGCCCGCGTGACGCTGACCGAAGGCGGCACGGACGTCGTGCGCATCTTCCGGCATCTCAAGGATGAACTGGGCTTCCACGAAGTCGGCTTCGCGCCGGTGACGACGGGCGAGGAACGCGCCTATTCGCTGGACGATAATGGCATGGACAGCGTGCTGGCGCAGTTCAGCCTGCTGGCGGAAGAATGGCTGGACTATGCGTTGCGCGGGGAATCCCACGGCTTCACCAATGTCAGCGAAACGATCAGCGAGCTGATATCGGGCGTCAACAAATCGCATCCCTGCGGGGCGGGCCTTGGCCTCATGGGCGTCAGCCCGTCAGGGGATTTGTCCCCCTGCCACCGCTTCACCGATGCGGACACGCACAGGATGGGCCATGTCTCCAGCGGCATCGACCGCGCCAAGCAGGGCGAGTTCCTCAAAAAGGGCCATGTCGAGGCGAAATATGACTGCCAAAGTTGCTGGGCGCGGCCGTTGTGCGCGGGCGGATGCCATCATGAAGCCTTCGTCCGCTATGGCGACACCGGCCACGCCAACCTCCATTATTGCGACTGGATACGGCAATGGACCGACACCTGCCTGCGCATCTACGGCGTGCTGGCGGTGAAAAATCCCGGCTTCCTTGAACGCTTCGCTGAACGAAAGGGCCTGTCATGAAGCATCTTCGCGCCATCAATAAAAAGGCGCAAGCGATTGGCGAAGCGGTGACGCAGATAGAGGCTGCGGCAGCCGCCACCCCCGCCGATATGGAGGAGGATGTCGTCGCCCTCCAGCAGCAACCGCGGCCGCATGTGCCGATGGGCTGTACCCTGTCCTTCTCGCCCGGCTGGGAAGTGGATGCGGGCGGCGGCACGGCGGGCCTGTGCCAGCCGGTGGAGCGCGACATTTATGACTGCTACGTCACCTGCTTCTGGCCCGTCCAGGTGCCCGACCATGTGAATTACTCGCCCGACTGGGCCAGCAACTGCGCCACGGCCACCAAGGACTGGCGCAACCTCGACCTCGTTTTTCCGTGAGGCGCGCCATGCAGACATATCGCACCCTGATCGCCGCCGGGCTTGCCGCGCTGGCTACGCTGCCGGCCTCCGCCGCCACCCTGTTCATGGGCAGCTATCCCGACCAGCTGCTGATCTTCGACGAAGGCAAGGCGGCGGTGACGGGCAAGCTGAAGCTGGACACCGGCCTGCCGACATCAATGGTCTTGTCGGACGATGGCAAGCGCATCTATGTGACCACCATCACCACCAGCGGGATCGAGGTGGTCGACACCGCGACCCGCAAGATCGTCACCAAGTTCAGCCTGAACGATGGCGCCACCCGCTATCGCTTCTGGGGCGGGGCGGCGGACCCGACCGGACGCTATTTCTACACGGTCATCACCCGCTTCGACAAGGAAGTGGACCGCTACAAGGTCAGCAAGCCGATGTATGCGGTGATCGACCTGAAGCTGCAAAAGGTCGTGCGCACGGCCGAACTGGACAAGGAGGATGAAAAGTCGGCGGGCGGCTATCGTTCTTCGCTCAAAGTGTCGCCCGATGGCAAATATCTCTATCTGTTCGGTGAGAAGATCCTGATCCTGAACCTGGCCGACCTGAAGGTGATCGACCGGATCGACCTGGCCAAGCCGGAAGGCACGGGTCTGGAGAATGTCGGTTTCGGCGGCGCGCTCGATACCATGCGTACCCCCGGCCAGTTCGTATCGCTGTTCAACGCGGCCGACCCCTATATCCATAACAAGATGTTCGGCGTCGCTCGCTTCGACCTTAACACCCGGCAATTCGCCTTCACGCCGATCGGACCCGCGCCGGCGGCGATGGCGGGGCTCGAACTGACGCCTGATGGCAAGCAGGCCTATACCGTCGTCACCAATGGCATGCTGGGCGCCAAGCGCTGCGAATTCTGGCATATGAACCTGACCAGCAACGAAGTGGTCGACAAGGCGGAATTCCCCTGCCGATCCCGCTTCCGCTTCGGCATGTCGATGGATGGCAAGAAGCTCTATATCTACGGCGCCAGCTACGACATCGAAGTCTATGACGCGAAGACCCTGAAGCTGGAAGGCAGCTGGGATTTGGGCAATGACACCACCGGCGCAGGCATGGTCGCGGTGGAATGATGGCCAACACAACCTCCGTTCGTTCCCAGCGTGTCGAGAAACGTGAAGCGCTGTCTTTGCCGCTTCTAGCCTGCGCTCGAAGCGAACGGAGGATGGCCCGATGAAGAGCATCGCCATCCGGGGCGGCGGCATCGCCGCTAAGGGATGCGCACATATACTGACAGGCGCGGGCCTTCGGGTCGCGATCGAGGATGTCCGCCGCCCGTCCGTGCCGACGATCATGCTGAGCGATCCGGCCTTGGGCATGATGCGCAGCGTGTTCGATCGGCCGGACTTGTTTGCCGACCGGCCGCGCGTGAAGCGTCGGCTGGTCGCCTGGGGCGGGCCGACGGTGATGATCCCGCACGGCGCGGCGTTGGCGTCGGAGGATCAGGTGCAGGCGGCCTTGCCTGACTGCAAGACCATCGACGCGATCGCCGATTTCACCATTCACGCGGCGCCACCGGTGCCGCTCGGCGAAATGCGCCTGTTCGGCGATCGCCATGCGGTCGCGGCCAAAGTGAAGCTGCGCGACCCCTCCTGTGCCCAGGAGGCGCGGATCGAAGCGGTCGCAAGCGGCTGGCTCTATCTGGTCCCGGCCGAAACGGGGGAGGGCTGGCTGCTGGGCGTCGGCGGTTCAGTCGACGCGTTGCTGGGCCAGAGCGCGCTGATTGCTCCCGTCGTAGACGCGATGGGCGCGACCTCTACGCCTTTCCTTGCCGCGCCGCGCCTGCATCTGCCGCTCCACGGCGCAGGCTGGCTGGCCTGTGGCGCGGCGGCGCTTGGCTTCGATCCGATTTGCGGCGATGGTACGGCGCAGTCGGTGCGGGAAGCGATATTGGCGGCGGCGGTCGTGACGGCGATCGCAGAGGGTGGCGATCGCGCCGTGTTGCTAAGCCATTATCAGTCGATGCTGATCGCCGCGATGCGGCGTCATCTGCTGCTCTGCGCGCAATTCTACGCCAATGGCGGGCAAGGTGACTGGTGGCGTGCCCAGCATGAGGCGCTGGTTGAGGGGCATCATTGGTGCACGGCGCTGCTCGCCAAAATGCCCGAACCGCGCTTCCTGCTCGACGGTTTTCGTCTGGTGCCAAGGCAGGTGGCGGCGTGAGGCATCCGCCCCTCACTCGTCATTCCCGCAAAAGCGGGAATCCATCTCTCACCTGGCAATTGCCCTGCAGGTGGCACGCTGGGTCCCCGCCTTCGCGGGGACGACGGAGGGATATTAGGTGATTCCGTCCCCTCCGCCCTCTGTCGCTGAGTGGCGCAGCTATCGCCGCCTGACGCCCTTCCTGAAACCCTATCGCGGCGCGCTGCTGCTCGTACTGGCGATCAGCCTCGTCTCGACCATGCTGGGACTGGCGCAACCCTATTTATCCAAGCTGATGATCGATCAGGCGTTGCTGAAGCGCGACATGGGTGCCTTGTTCGAAATTGCGGGCGTCATGATCGCCGTCACCATCGCGGGTTTCGCCGTCAATATCCTCGCCAGCTATCGCTATGTCGCGCTGTCGGCGGCGATGCTCTACGATATCCGCGCCGCCCTGCTGCGCCATCTCCAGACCTTGTCGCCGCGTTTCTATGGCAGCTTTCGCCTTGGCGACCTAGTTTCGCGCATGAACAGCGACGTCAGCGATGTGCAGCGCATCGCTTCCGACACGCTCCTTTCCGTGGTCAGCAACATGCTGTTCTTCGTCGGTTGCGTCGCGATGATGCTCTGGCTCGACTGGCGCTTGTTCCTCGTCAGCGTCATCCTCGTCCCCGCCAGTCTCGCTACCTTCTCTTATTATCAGCGCCGCCTGACCGCGCTGACCCGCGATATGCGGGAGCGGGGGGCGGATCTTGGCAGCCTGCTGGTCGACACGGTGATGGGCATGCGCGTCATCGCGTCGCTGCGGGCGGGCGAGCATGAAGTCGCGCGCTTCAAGACGAAGAATGACGCCTTCATCGGCGCGATGCTGAAAATGCAGGTCGCCTCCTTCATGACCGGCGCGCTGCCTGGCACGCTGATGACGGCGGCTACGTCGGCGGTGATCCTCTATGGCGGCTGGCGTATCATCGAAGGCGGTATGAGCATCGGCACGCTGGTTGCCTTCATGACCTATCATATGCGGCTGCTCTCGCCGATCCAGACGCTGATGGGGCTGACCTCCGGCCTCGCATCGGCGCGGGTGTCGCTGGGGCGCATCTTCGAACTGTTCGATACGCAGCCGGACGTGATCGAACGGCCGAATGCCGTGCCGTTGGAACGGGCGGGGGAATTGCGGTTCGACCGGGTGGCGATGCGCTATGATCGCGACGCGGTGTTGCGCGACATCGACCTGACGATCCCGGCGGGGAGCTTGTGCGCCATCCTTGGCCCCAGCGGCGCCGGCAAATCGACCATGGCCGACCTGATGGTCCGCTATCTCGATCCCGACAGCGGACGCATATCGGTCGACGGTCGCGACCTGCGCGACTGTGCGCTGGACGATCTGCGGCGGGAAATCATCCTGGTCGATCAGGCGCCCTATCTGTTCAACGACACGATCGCCGCCAATATCGGCTTCGCCCTGCCGGATGTGTCGCGCACAGCGATAGAGGCCGCCGCCCATGCCGCCGGGCTGGACGGTTTCATCGCCAGATTACCCGATGGCTATGAAACTCGCGCCGGTGAACGGGGGGCGGCGCTTTCCGCCGGGGAGCGGCAGAGGATCGTGCTGGCGCGGGCCCTGCTGCGCAAACCCGGCATCCTGATCCTGGACGAGCCGACCTCCGCGCTGGACGGCGACACCGAAGCGTTGATCGCCGGCCGCCTGCGCGGCGCGTTGCCCGACGCCACGATCATCGTCATCACCCACAAGCCCGCGCTGGCCGACATGGCCGATCATGTCATCCGGCTGGAGGACGGGCGGGCGGCTATGACCGCGCGTGTCGAGCCGGTTCATGCCTGATCTGGTCCGCATCGCCATCATCGACAGCGGCGTTCATCCCGATCATCCGCATATCGATGCGGGGCGATTGCTGCCGGGATTTTCGATCGCGAAGGATGGCGCGATCAGCGAGTTGGACAGTTTGGACGCGCTTGGTCATGGCACCGCCGTCACCGCCGCGATCCAGGATCAGGCGACCGATGCGCTGTGCCTGCCGATCCGGGTTTTTCACGACACGCTGCGCACGACGGCGCGGGCGCTGGTCACGGCGATCGACCGGGCGGTGGCGGCGCGGGTCGACCTGATCAACCTCAGCCTCGGCACGACCAATCCGGCACATCATAATCTGTTTGCCGCGGCGGCCGATCGCGCGCGGGAGGCTGGCATATTGATCGTCGCCGCGCGGGAGGCGGAGGGGACGCCCTGTTATCCGGGAAGCCTTAATCAGGTTCTGGGCGTCTCGCTCGACTGGGATTGTCCGCGCGATCAGTACAGGCTTCGTGACGGCGAAGTGGACGCCTCTGGACATCCCCGCCCGATCCCCGGCGTGGAGCAGCGGCGCAATCTTTATGGTGTCTCCTTCGCTGTCGCCAATATGAGCGGGATATTGGCGCGGGGCGGCGGGGAAGAAGTTGCGCATTTCCGCGATCGGGTGATGGCAAACGCCACCACTCGATCGATCCTTCAAAAATAGTATGGGATGGAAGCGACTATTCCGCCTCTTCCACCGGCGCGCCGGGGCCGTTTTTCAGCACCGACTCAATGGCGTTGCGGGCGCCTGCCTTGCTGGCATAGCCTTCGGTCCAGAAGATGACTTCGCTATTATATTTGAACTTGGCGACGAACTCGCCAGCCTTGTTCTTTTCGATCACGAATTTGTGCGCCATGGCTTTCTCTCCGGACTCGTTTCGTCAGCGAAACCGCGTCGGAGAATAAGCCTGCGAATCCAGACTGGCAACGGCGGGCGGCAAGGCCGTGCCGGTGATCAGCGCCGCCGCCAGAGCCGCCGCCGCAGGCGCGGTCTGGATGCCGAAACCGCCTTGCCCGGCGAACCAGAAAAAGCCCGGTGCCGAGGGATCGAAGCCATAGACCGGCGTCCGGTCCGGGGCGAAGCTGCGAAGCCCGGCCCATTTATGTTCGACCTTGCCGACCCGCCAGTCGACCGCTTCCTCGAACCGGGCGATCGCCTGCGCCACCGCCAATTCTTCAGGCGCGGCGTCGCAGGGCGGGGAGGGTTCCTCATCATGCGGGGTCAGCCAGATGCGGTCGCGGCCCTCTGGCTTGAAATAGAAGCGCGAAGCCAGATCCATGATCAGCGGCATATCGGGGGAGGGCAGGTCCGGCACGCTGATCTGCACCACTGTCCGTCGCAGTGGCGTGATCCCGATCGGCGCCACGCAACAGGCGATGGCGACATCATCGGCCCAGGCGCCGGCCGCATTGATCAGCAGGCCGCATTGGACAGACCCCTCGCGTGTTTCAATTAGCCATCCCGTCCCGTCGCTGCGCGCTGCCTCCAGCCGGGTCGCCAGCCGGATTTCGCCGCCGTGTCGCCGGAACTGGCGCAGATAGGCCTGATGGAGCGCGGCGACGTTGATGTCCTGGCAACTCGCCTCCATCACGCCCAGCGTCCAGCCGGGTCGCAAACCCGGCACAATGTCAGCCGGATCGACGGTCTGAAGCTCCACCCGCCCGGCAAAGCTGTTCAGCAGTGTGTCGCGCAGCGGTTCGTCGCCCGCCCGGCCGATATGTAGCGTGCCGCGTGGCGACAGGAAACTGCCGTCATGAAAATCCGGGTCCGGTGTGGCCAGCATCGGTCCCGACAGGGTGGTCAGCGGCTGGACGATCGGCCCGCCATAGCTTTCCTCCCAGAAGGCGACGGACCGGCCGGTCGCATGATAGCCGGCCCGATCCTCCATCTCCAGGATCATGACCTTCGCATGGGCGGCCAGTTTCGCGCCAAGGCTGGCGCCGGCCATGCCGCCGCCGATGATCACGATATCGGGATGGGTCAACGGCCGCTTTCGTCCAATGCAGTCTCGTCCAGAAAGGCATCGATCCGGGCTAGCGCATCGAGCCGGACCGGATCGAGTTCGCGCAGGATTTCATGCGCGGCTTCAGGCCCATAGACATGCAGGCGCGCCCCGGCAATGCGCGCCGCGACCTGCCGGATGACCGGCGTGGACACCAGTTGGTCGATCCGCGTCGCCAGAATCAGCAGCGGTGTGGCGATGCGGGCGACAGCATCGCCATGCGCCAGTCCCCCTGTCGATTCGAGCGCCTGTAATACCCAGTTCCAGCTTGGCGGACCCAGCGCGATCTCCCGGCTATGATCGCGCCACCAGATTTCGTCGGCATAACGATCCGGGTCGTGGGTCAGTCTTTTCTGTCGGATACGCCGCAACCGCTCCGAATTTTCCTTCTGCGTCCAGGCGCGCTTTTCGCCATGGCCCAGCGCGATCATGGCCCTGGCCATCGCGACTGCCAGCCAGCGCGGCATGGGCGCGGTATGCAGCCCTAGCATCGGCGCGACAGCCACGGCGGCGTCGGGCGGCATCATGCCTTCGGCCAGCGCGCGGACCAGCATATGGCCGCCCATGCTATGGCCTACGATAGCGGTTGGCCCATGGCCTTCCGCCCGCCAGTCGGCCGCCAGGCCATGGAGATCGGCGATATAATCGGCAAAATCCCCGATATGCCCGCACAGCGGATCGTCGGTCAGTCGCCCCGATCCGCCCTGTCCGCGCCAGTCGAAACTGGTCACGGCCCAGCCGCGCGTCGCCCAGTGATGGATGACCTCCAGATATTTCTCGATCATGTCGCCGCGACCGCCCAGCACCAGCATCCGGCCGCGCGTGCCGCTGCCCAGCCGATAGCGGCGGATCGCCCAGCCATCGGGCGCATGCCAATAGTCCAGCCGCCCGCCCATCGGCCAGGCGCGGCGGTCGATCGGGGGCAGGGGAAGGGCTGCGGGGAAGTCCGGCGAATCCATGGGTCCCATGGTTACGCTTTGGTAAGCCATATGGTCTAGGCACAAGCACCATGACGGGGGAATTTTTCAGGCTTGCGCTCATAGGCGTTCTGGGAGCGTTGTTGATCCTGGCAGCGATCACGGACCTGCGCGCCCGCATCATCTCCAACCGCCTGAATCTGGCCGTCGCCTTGCTGGCGCCGGTCTGGTGGATCGCCTGTGGTCTGTCTTTCTGGCCCGACATGGCGGTGCAGTTGCTGGTGGGCGTGATCGTCTTCGCGCTGTTCGCCGCGCTGTTCGCCGTCGGCATGATGGGCGGTGGCGACGTGAAGCTGCTGGGCGCGCTCGCCCTGTGGTTTCCGTGGCAGGCGACGATGACGCTGATCATGCTGATGGCGCTGCTGGGCGGCGTGGTGACGATCGCGACGGTCGTGCACCACAGGATGAAGAAAAAGCCGGGTCAGCCGGAAATTCCCTACGGCGTCGCCATCTCCATTGCCGCGCTGTGGATGCTTGGCGAACGATATCTTAACCAATTTGCGTGATGACTAGGGTGCTTGGGGCTGTGCACCCATTTAAGGGAGGCGAATTTCGTCATGGATGCTAAGAAGATCGTGCTGCTGGTGGGAGCGCTAATCATAGCGGTCACTACAGCCTTGCTTGCGCGCAGCATGTTAAGCTCATCCAGTGCGCCGCAGGTCAATGCCGCGAACATGCCGGTCGAAGCTGATCAGCCCCATGTGCTGGTCGCGACAAAGGCGCTGCCCGTGGGTACGATCCTGGACGCAGAGAGCTTCCGCTTCCAGCCCTGGCCCAAGGATCTGATCGAACAGGCCTATTATCTCAAGGGGCAGGCCGATCCGGTGAAACTGGCCGGCAGCGTCGTACGCACCGCCATCACCGCCGGTCAGCCGCTGACGCAGGGTGCGCTGGTGAAGCCGGGAGACCGTGGCTTCCTGGCGGCCGCTCTCGGGCCGGGCATGCGCGCCGTGACGGTGCCGGTATCGGCGCAAAGCTCGGTCGCGGGCTTCGTCTTTCCCGGTGATCGCATCGATCTGGTTCTGACGCAGAGCGTCAATGGCGGCGGCGACGGCGATCCGCTCAAGGTGTCCGAAACCATCCTGCGCAACCTGCGCGTGCTTGCCACCGACCAGCGCATGGATGCGATGGGCGCCGACGGCAAGCCGGAGGTCCGCACCTATTCCAACGTCACGATCGAAGTGACGCCCAAGATTGCCGAGAAGATTGCGGTGTCGCAGACCATCGGATCGCTGTCCATGTCGCTGCGGTCGATGGCGGACAATGTGTCGGATCTGGATGCGGCGATCGCCGGCACCGATGTCGACCTGCCCGGCAATGCCAATGCGAACGCCGAAAAGGCAATCATCGCCAAGCTGGCCGCTCGCCCGGTCGACCGTGGCTCCACCTATTCGACCGGCGCCGACGTGTCGCGTTACCAGCGCAGCTCCGTTCCGGCCAAGGCGGATGCGCCGATGCCGATGGCGGTGGCCGCCAATGGCGCACCGGTCGGCACGGTCGCCTTCAAGGGGCCTGTGATCCGCGTGGCGCGCGGCACCAATGTGACCGAAGTTCCGGTCGGGGGTAAGTGAGATGAAGAGCTTGCACTATCGCGCGCCGCGCTTCGCCGCTCCGGCGATCGCCCTGGGCCTGGCCGTCGTGGCAGCCGCTGCGCCCGTCGCCGCACTCAATGCCGCACCTTCCGCCATGCAGGACAATGCGATCCTGCTGTCGGTAGGTGGCAGCCGGGTGGTCAACCTGCCGGCCAAGATGTCGGACGTGGTGATCGCCGATCCCGACGTGGTCGACGTGCATGTCCGGTCGCAGAACCAGCTTTACCTGATCGCCAAGAAGCCCGGTGAAACCACCGTCTTCGCCACGGCGACCAATGGCAAGGTGCTGTTTTCCGGCACTGTCCGCGTCGGCAATAATCTGACCAGCATTGATGACATGCTGCGTCTGGCGATGCCCGGCGCCAGTATCGCGGTCAACAAGATGAATGGCATGGTGCTGCTGACCGGCACGATCCAGGCGCCCGAAGACGCGGCTGAGGCCGAACGCCTGACGCAGGCCTTCGTCGGCAAGGACGTGACCGTGGTCAGCCGCCTGCGCATGGCGACGCCGTTGCAGGTCATGTTGCAGGTCAAGATCGCCGAGGTCAGCAAGGATCTGGGCCATAAGATCGGCACCAATTTCTCCAGCGCCGATCGTGGCGGCGGCAAGATTGGCGGTTCGATCGGCGGCGGTAGTCGCGACTTTGTCACCTACGACAGCGATAATAATTCGTGGACTTTCAATAACCCGACTGATGGCTCCTACAGCCTTGGCGGCGTTGCCCGTCTGCTGGGCATGGACATTGCCGGTGCGCTGGACCTTGCGGAATCGAGCGGCCTGTCGACGACATTGGCGCAGCCCAATCTGACCGCGCTGTCGGGCGAAACCGCCAGCTTCCTGGCCGGTGGCGAATATCCCTATACGGTCAATAATGGTCCGTCGTCGGGCAACAGCATCCAGTTCAAGCAATATGGCGTCCAACTGGCCTTCACGCCGACGGTGCTGGCCGATGGCCGCATCTCGCTGCGTGTGCGGCCGACGGTGTCCAGCCTCGACTTCTCGGTCAATTCGGATGTGCCTGCGCTGAAGAGCCGCACCGCTGAAACGACGGTGGAACTGGGTTCGGGACAGGCCTTCATGATCGCGGGTCTGCTCAACAACGAAACCGGCAACACGATCAACAAGGTGCCGGGGCTGGGTGATATCCCGATCCTGGGCAGCCTGTTCAAGTCGCGCAGCTTCCAGCGCAACGAAACCGAACTGGTCATCGCCGTCACGCCTTATCTGGTGAAGCCGATGAATGCGTCCGACGTGCGGCTGCCGACCGACGGTTTCCGCAACGCGACCGAGCCACAGGGCCTGTTGTTGCAGCAGGAGACGGACGGCGTGAGCGGCGCGCGCAGCTATCAGCCGACCCGTGCGCCCGGCGCGCCGGTCCCGGTGCCCGGACCGCAGGCGGCGATTGCCCCCCGCAGCGACAAGCCGGCCAAGGCCGGTACGGTCGCCCCCGGCTTCAGCTTCTGACGGAAGGATCAAGACATGACCTCCCCCATCCGTAATCGTCGGTCCTTGCGGACCCTCACCGCGCTGGCCCTGATGGCCCTGCCGCTGGCAGGCTGCGTCACCGACTCCGCCAATCGCAGCGTGGAATCGGTGCATCAGCCGGTCGTCAACTATGCCGCCTACACGTTCGACGTGCAGACCGGATCGAATGGGGGCCTGTCGGCCCCGGAAGCCGGTCGGCTCAATGACTGGTTCGCGTCGATCGGTCTTGGCTATGGCGATCAGATCGCGATCGTGACCGCTGGCGGCTATTACAGCCCGGCTGTGCGCGAAGATGTCGCCAATCTGGTGGCCCGTCATGGGCTGTTGGTGGCGGAGGACGGCTCGGCCGCCGCCGGTGCCGCGCCGGCAGGCAGCGTCCGCCTGATCGTGCGGCGTGCGACGGCCAGCGTTCCGGGTTGCCCGGACTGGCACGCCACCCAGGAAACCAACATGAGCCTGGCGACGACATCCAATTTCGGCTGCGGCGTGAACAGCAACTGGGCGGCGATGGTCGCCAACCCCGAAGATCTGGTCCGTGGCCAGAGCACGGACAGCGACCTGCGCACCGCGACATCCAACCGCGCCATTTCGACCTATCGCGAAAAGGCGCCGTCGGGCGCCGGCGATCTCAAGCAACTCAGCGCAGGAGGCGGAGGCCAGTAATATGAACGCTCCATGGAAACCCGGTGGTCCGGGACCGCGCGATCCCTTCCATGCCTTCGTGTGCGACGACCATAGTTTCGACCTGCTGCGTGCGGTTGCGGCCGAACTGGGCTGGGCCCCGGAAAAGGTGAACAAGGGCGGCATGCGCAATGCCGTGCAGAGCCTGTCGATCACCGCGTCACCGCAAATCCTGTTCGTCGACATGTCCGAAAGCGGCGATCCGCTGAACGACATCAACTCGCTGGCCGAAGTATGCGAACCCGGTACGGTGGTGATCGCCGCCGGGCAGGTCAACGACGTGCGCCTCTATCGCGATCTCGTCGCCAGCGGCATTCAGGATTATCTGCTCAAGCCCTTCGGCGCGGATCAGCTGCGCGATGCACTGGCACAGGCGCAGGCCGTGTTCATGGCGCCGCGCGACACCGGCCCGGAACGCCCGCATTGCACCATGGCCGTCATCGGCACGCGCGGCGGCGTTGGCGCCTCCAGCATTGCGACTTCGCTTGCCTGGATGCTGTCGGAGAAGAAGAAGCGCCCTACCGCGCTGCTCGACCTTGACGTGCATTTCGGCACCAATGCGCTGGCGATGGATCTGGAGCCGGGCCGTGGCCTGACCGACGCGATCGAAAATCCCAGCCGCATCGACGGGCTGTTCATCGAACGTGCGATGGTGCGGGCCAGCGATACGCTGGCGATCCTGTCGGCCGAAGCGCCGATCAGCCAGCCGATGATGACCGATGGCGGGGCTTTCTACCAGTTGCTGGAGGAGTTCCGCGCCGCCTTCGAATGCAGCGTTATCGATCTGCCACGAGGCATGCTGATCCAGCATCCGCACCTGATGACCGACGTGAATGTCGCGCTGGTTGTGTCGGAACTGACGCTGGCGTCGGCGCGCGACACGATCCGCCTTCTTTCCTGGCTGAAGGGCAATGCGCCGCAGACCCGCATTCTGGTGGTCGCCAATCGCGTCCATCCCGGATCGCCGGAAATCAGCCGCAAGGATTTCGAACAGTCGATCGAGCGGAAGCTGGATGTCGTCGTGCCGTTCGACCTGCGCATCGCGTCGCAGGCCGCCAAATTGGGCAAGACTCTGGCCGAAACCGCCAAGGGCAGCAAGATCGGCGCGGCCTGCACCAGCCTGATGGAACTGGCGCTGGGCACCACCGCAGCGCCCGAGGGTGTCGATCTGGGCAAGGGGGCTGCGCGCAAGGGCGATTCCCTGCTCGGCAAAATCGACTTCAAGGCGATGTTGCCTACGCGCCGCAAGGACAAGGCTGCGCTGGAAGACTGATCATCGGCGCTGCCCGACGTGGCGGCGCCCCAGCATGACGAACGGGCGAGACGATGGACGGCAATTTCATCCTGATAATGGTGCTGGTGATGACCCTGATCGGGGTCGTCGCGGTTGCCTTTGCCGGTCCTTCGCCGGAGAAAGCGCGCAAGCGCCGTGTCGCGCTGATCCGTGGTCGGCATAGCGATTCCGCCGAGGCGCTGCTGGAAGCGCGGATGCGCAAGGCGATTTCCAACCGCATGCCCGGCAATGAAGCCAAGATGCTGGTGTCGCTGATTCCCAATCCGGAGAATCTGACCAAGCGGCTGCGCATGACCGGCAAGAAGTGGACGCTCAGCCAGTATATGACGGGCAGCGCCATCACCTTCCTGCTGATCACGATGTTCCTGATGTTGCGCGGCTTTCCCTTCCTGTTCGCCCTCATGGTCGGGCTGGCGGCGGGGCTGGGCCTGCCGCACTGGTGGGTCGGGCGTCTGATCAAGGGCCGTATCAACAAGTTCAACGCCAAATTTCCCGATGCGCTGGAACTGCTGACACGCGGTCTGCGCTCCGGCCTGCCGATCGCGGAAACGCTGGGCGTGGTGTCGAGCGAAATTCCGGGGCCGGTGGGCGAGGAATTCAAGCTGATCACAGAACGTATCAAGATCGGTCGGTCCATGGAGCAGGCGCTTCAGGAAACCGCCGATCGGCTGGGGACGCCCGAATTCCAGTTCTTCGTCATCACTTTGGCGATTCAGCGGGAAACGGGCGGCAATCTGGCGGAAACCCTGTCGAACCTGGCCACCGTGTTGCGCCAGCGTGCACAGATGAAGCTGAAGATCCGGGCGATGTCGTCGGAATCCAAGGCGTCCGCCTATATCATCGGCGTGCTGCCTTTCCTGGTGTTCGGCATGATCTGCTACATCAACTTCGACTATATGAGCCCCTTCTTCACCCCCGATCCGGCGGGCGTATTCGGGCTCAGCACGATGCAGGTGATCGGCATCGGCGGCATGTGCTGGATGGGCATCGGCGCCTTCATCATGGCCCAGATGGTCAATTTCGAAATCTGACGGGGAAGGACAAGAGATTATGGACGCCCCGACCCCCGCCGGTACCCTGTTCGGCCTGACGGCTACCGATTTCGGTACGTTGCTGGCCGCACTGGCGACGCTGGCCGTCTTGTTCGCGCTCTATGCGGTGATGACCGTGCGCGATCCGATGGCGAAGCGCGTGAAAGCGCTGAACGAGCGGCGCGAGCAGCTCAAGGCCGGCATCACGGCATCGACCGGCAAGCGCCGCGTCAGCCTGGTCAAGAAGAACCAGACGACCGATCATATGCGGTCCTTCCTGTCGAGCCTGAAGGTCTTGCAGGACGATCAGCTGAAGGATGCGCAGATCCGTCTGGCGCAGGCTGGTATCCGGTCGAAGGACTGGGCGGTCGCCGTGATCTTCGGCCGCATGATCCTGCCGATCGTTCTGGGCGGTCTGGCCGCGATCCTGCTCTATATCGTCGGCATCGAACCCGAATGGGGTCCGATGAAGCGCTTCTTCGCCTTCGCCGCGGTCCTGCTGCTGTCGTACAAGGCGCCGGACATCTATATCAATAACAAGGTGCAGAAGCGGTCGGCCGCGATCCGCAAGGGCTTGCCCGATGCGCTCGACCTGCTGGTGATCTGCGCCGAAGCGGGTCTGACCGTCGACGCCGCCTTCAGCCGCGTGGCGCGGGAACTGGGCAAGGCCTATCCCGAACTGGGCGACGAGTTTCAGCTCACCGCGATCGAACTCAGTTTCCTGACCGAACGTCGCATGGCGTTCGAGAATCTGGCGACCCGCGTGAAGCTGGATGCGGTCAAGGGCGTGGTCACGACCATGATCCAGACCGAGAAATATGGCACGCCGCTGGCTTCCGCGCTGCGTGTGCTGTCGGCCGAGTTCCGGCATGAACGCATGATGCGCGCCGAGGAAAAGGCCGCGCGTCTGCCCGCGATCATGACGGTGCCGCTGATTCTGTTCATCCTGCCGACCCTGTTCGTCGTCATTCTGGGCCCGGCCGCCTGCTCGATCAGCACCGCCTTCTGAAAATCCTACAGGAGAGGGACGCGATGCCGTAGCGTCGCCCCGAAACCCGCCCGTCACGCCCGTAAAAAGGCGGTGGCGGGCGGGCTTTTTCCTGCTTATCTCTGGTCCAAAGATATGGAGTGGATCGCATGAACAAAGCCGCAATCGCCTTTTTTGCCATGGGGGCCGCCATTGCCGCGACGCCGGCGCAGGCCGCCCAGCCCGTCACCGGCCGCTGGGCCACGGTGGAGGGCAAGGCCATCGTCCAGATCGCGCCGTGCGGCAGGGAAGTCTGTGGCCGTATCGAAAAGATCGTGAAGCCCACGCCCGGCCGCCCGCAGACCGACATCAAAAATCCCGATCCGGCGCTGCAATCCAAGCCGCTGGTGGGGCTGGCCCTGCTGACCGGGTTCAAGGAGGATGGCGCCATCTGGAAGGGGACGATCTATGACCCCGAAAGCGGGAAAAGCTATGCGTCCAAGCTCAGCCGCAACGCCAATGGCACGTTGAAGGTGCAGGGGTGCATCGCCTTCTTCTGCAAGACGCAGATATGGACGCCGGTGCGGTAAGACGTCCGTTCGGAATGCGCGTGAGATTATTTACTTCCGTTCGTCCTGAGTAGCCATTGAGCGAAGTCGAAATGGCGTATCGAAGGACTGGGCCTTGGTGCGGATGCTTCGATACGGGCCTTCGACAAGCTCAGTCCCTACTCAGCACGAACGGATTTATAACGTAATGCCATCCACAAACCCCGCGATCAGCCCCTTATCGCGCGGCGGCTGGCCAGGCCCATCAGGGTAAAGCTGGCCAGCGAGGACAGGATGTTCGCCATCGCCGCGCCCTTCGTGCCGTAGAGCGGCAGCAGCGCCGATTGCAGGCCCAGCAGCAGCAAAGTCGCGACGACCGAGATGCGCAGCGACAGGCCGGCCCGGTCTGTCGCCATCAGCAGCGGGCGATAGCTGACGCCGATCAGGTCGATACAGGCGGAGACGCCCAGCATCAGCAGCAGCGGATAGGCGGGCAGGAATTCCTTGCCCGCGATCAGGCCCAGCAGCGGGTGGCCGATCGTCACGATCAGGCCGATGATTACCGCGCCCGCCACCAGCGCCAGCTTGTTGGTGCGGCGGAACAGGGCGCCCAGCGCTTCCTTGCCATGGGTGCTGGTACGGGCCAGCTCCACGAAGATGCTGCGGGAGAGGAGGCTGGAAATCTTGGTCAGCGAATTGGCGAGCTGGTTGGCGAGGCGATAAAGGCCTGCGCCCGCCGGGCCGACAAAGGCGCCGACGATCAGCACCGCGACCTGCTGGCCGATGGAGGACAGGCTGGTTTGCAGGTTGGTCGCGGTCAGGAAACCGATGATGCCGGGATTTTCGCGCCGCGCATCCAGCGCGCGGCCCGCGCGCCAGTTGCCGATCCGGTCGCCACCCACCTTCATGGCCAGATACCAGTAGCTGATCGCGCAGAGCAGTTCGGCAAAGGCCCAGGAGATCAGGAAGCCGGTGATGCCGGGCATCAGGATCCAGGCGACGACCGCGCCGATCATCCGCCCGACCGGGATCATGGTTTCGGCGAAGGCGGCCGAATCGAACCGGTCGAACAGGCGCAGCACGCCGGTCGGGCTGGATCGGATGGTGATCATCATGACCATGGTGAACAGCCAGACCTGTACGCCCATGCCCGGTCCCAGTTCCAGCAGATTGCCGAAGAACAGGATGATGGCCGCCGCGATCAGTCCGCCCGCCACAGCCGATCCCAGATCGATCAGGATGCAGAAGCGCAGCACGCGGTTCAGCGCGTCGCCATTCCCTTCCGTCAGATGCGGCTGGCCATAGCGGACGACGATCTGCCAG
The DNA here is from genome assembly GCF_900111125.1 of Sphingobium sp. YR768. Classification (GTDB taxonomy): domain Bacteria; phylum Pseudomonadota; class Alphaproteobacteria; order Sphingomonadales; family Sphingomonadaceae; genus Sphingobium. Next base: position 230,082 of record NZ_FOGE01000003.1, on the reverse strand, counting down.
CTGTCGAAACTGACCAGCGCCTTGACCACATTGGCGGCGCTCAGCACCAGCGCGAAGCGGCCGAAATCGGCAACGCCCAGCGTGCGGGTGACGATGGCGAGATAGGCGAGGCTGAGCACCGCGCCCACGCCCTTGCCGCCCAGCAGCCAGCCGGTATTGGCCAGGATGCGGGCGAAACCGTCGCCTGCCGCGCCCGATCCGCGCTTGAACATCACCCGAAAACTGGTCCTTCATAGGGGAAGCACGCCGCGCTTTAGGGCAGCGCGGGATGGAGTGCAAACGCCGCCTTTTTTTCGGCCCAATTGCGCACTAAAGCCCGGCACATGACGATCACCAAAGCCATCATCCTGTCCGCCGGACAGGGCTCGCGCCTCCTTCCGCTGACCCGCGACGTGCCCAAATGCATGATCGATTTCAACGGTCGCACCCTGATCAGCTGGCAGATCGCGGCGTTGGTGGCCAATGGCGTGACCGACATCGTCGTCGTCACCGGCTTCCGCACCGAGCGGGTCGAGGATCATGCGCTGCAACTCTATCGCGACACCGGCGCGCGCATCCGCACCGTCTTCAACCCCTTCTTTCAGGTCGCCGATAACCTTGGCACCTGCTGGATCGTGCGGGAGGAGATGGACCGGGACTTCATCATCCTGAACGGCGACACCATCATTTCCGACGAGATCGTCGCGAAACTGGTGAACGGCGCGCAGGACGCCATCACCGTGACCGTGGATATCAAGGCGGACGGCGAATATGATGATGACGACATGAAGGTGAACCGGGATGCGACCGGCCGCCTGCATCATATCGGCAAGCGGCTGCTGCCGCCCGACACCAATGCCGAATCGATCGGCATGCTGGCCTTCACCGGCGAAGGTCCGGCGATCTTCCGCAACCAGATCGAGCAGATGATGCGCACGCCCGAAGGCGTCGAGCGCTGGTATCTGCGCGCCATCGACATCATCGCCAAGGGCAATCGCGTCGGCACCGTCTCGATCGAGGGGCTGGAATGGCAGGAGGTCGATTTTCATCAGGATGTCGAGGCAGCCAAGGCCCTGACTGCGAAATGGACCGCCGAAGGGCGCTACGCGAAATAGGATTTCGCGGGCTTAACTTCGCATGTTTCCCGCAAGTTTCGACATATCATTTCCTATTGGGGAATGATTGTTGCGTCGTGGCTTGGCTCATCAAGGGCATGATAAGGAGAGGGGTGGCGGTAGGACAGGCGCCCCCATTCGTCATCCCAGCGAAGGCTGGGATCTCACTTCTTTTGATCATGCACCTGAAAGACAAGGGAGATGCCAGCTTTCGCTGGCATGACGGGAGTTAGACTACGACTTTGTCAAACCAGCCCTTCAGCCAGTCGCGCAAACTGTCCACTTTGCTGTCCAGTTTCACCGCCTGGCCCAGGTCAGGTTGCCCCGGCCAGCCGGCATCTGTCACGGTCACGCCTGCCGCGCTCCGTTCCCCCTCGTATCGGGGGATGACGTGGAAATGGACGTGGGGGTCGACCATCATCAGCATCAGATAGTTGATCTTGCTGTAGCTTACGGCGCCGGTCAGTGCAGCCTCGATCGTGGCGGTGACGGTCTTGAGTTCGGCATGGGCCTCTGCCGGCAGATCGCCGAAGGCCGTCGCGTCGCTCCTGGCCGCGAGCACCAGCGATCCCAAAGTCGGCTGGGCCGGGCGGAGCAGGACGACCCAGTGTTCGAACTCTGCGATCAGGGTCGCGGGATGGCCGAATTTCTCGATCGTCGCGTTCATAGTGCGGCTTCCGCTTCGTCCATCCAGCTGACGATGGGCTTGCCGGAGCGCTTTACCGCATAGGCCTGCGCCAGTCGCACGGCGTGGACGACCAGCGAAATGATGGTCCACCATGCCAGCGCGATCAGGCCGATGTCCGGGCGACCGGCCAGCAGCGCGACGAACAGGATGACCATGTTCGGGTTGCGGCGTGCGGTGATCAGGCGGAACTGGCTGTCAAAGGGGCGCCAGACATGGATGTCCATCTTGAAGTCCTTCAGGAACATCCCCTCGATCAGCCGTTGCAGCACATAGCCGGCGATCACCGCCGTCATGATGAAGGTGAAGGTCGTGCCCGACAGGCCCAGCCCCCAATAGACAAGGCCGGTGCCCCAGAAATACCACCAGAAGGGCGGGTGGACGAGGTCGACGCCATGGTCGATCACATTGCCCCATTTGGACGAGGTGATGGTGCAGCGGGCGAGTTTGCCGTCGACCGTGTCCAGCACCATGAAGATGAAGCCGGACAGGAAGCCGGTCCAGAACAGGCCCTTGGCGAACAGGTAAGTGGCGAGCAGGCAGAGAGTGACGCCGATCACCGACACCATATTGGGCGTCATCTTCAACTGCGCGGCGATGCGCGTCAGGATCAGCGCCAGTTCGGGCCACAGATATTTGGTCAGAATATCGGTCACGCCCTTATAGGCGCCGAAATAGCTGCGCCGCTCAATCTCCCGCCGGGACGATGGCTCCAGCACACGGACCATCGGCTGTTCCAGCTTGCGAAGCTGGCGGTTGTAGAGTTTGCGGCCGTCCGACAGGTCGATGACATGGGGCGCGGTCAGCGGATCGGCGCCCTGCGCGACCTGTCCCACGATCGGGGTGCCCGCCCAGACGAACAGGGTGCCCGGCGTTTCGAGCACGAGGCGCAGCAGCAGCGGATCGAAAGCATAAGTGAGGTTGAAGAGCAGTTCATGGCCCGGCGCCAGCGCGCTGCCATTTTTGGCCGCGCTTTCCGCCATCCGGCGATTGCGTTCGGCATTGGACATGCCCCAGATCGGCGTCGCATTTTCGCCCAAGAGGCGGACGGGGCCAAGGGTGGTGGTGATGGTCTGGCTCATGCGGCACTCTTAGGGGAATTTTGGGTAAGGGCGAAATTCTGGATCAGGTCGGCCTGCCGTACGGAGGCGGGGACCGGCGACAGATCGATCGACTGCTGCATCGCGGCTTCCTGAAGCGCGACGAAGCCGGGTTGCAGAATATTGGCCTGCGCCAGCGCGGCGGGCAGGGCGTCGGGGCTGTCGATCACCTGACCCAGACGCCAATGGGCGAAGGCATCCGTCGACCCGTCGCGATGGTCGAGATTGAGGAAGATGCAGGGGCGCGGGTGGAGCAGATATTCATACACCTGACTCGACACGTCGCCCAGATAGACGTCCGCGCTCATCGTATAGCTCATGTCGATCGAATGCCGGCTCCCCATGTCGATGCGGATATGCGGCGCGCTGCTGACGATCGGCGGCACTTTTCTGGCGAGTTTCGTATGCGGGGCGATGATGACGTTCCAGCCCTCCAGCGTCTCCAGCGCGGCCAGCATCGCCGGGCCATGGTTGACCCAGGAGGACAAAGCCGGATCGAAATGCGGATTGTAGAGCAGGACGGGATCGTCATTGTAGAAATAGCGCTGGCGCGGCGCCTTCAGCTCGAATTTGGGATAGCCGCCGACCGCGACATTCTCCGGTGCACACAGGCCGCGATCGATCATGCGGCGGCGATCCTTCTCGCCCGCGACCAAAGTGAGGTCGAAATCGGCATGGCGCTTCTTGTAGCCGCCCTCCCGGTCGCCCGCGCCATGCTTGATCAGGATCAGGCGCGAGCGAAAGCCGGGGACGCAGCGCAGCCAGGCACTGCTGATCTCCGTCGTCACCAGCGTCGGGAAGCGAGCGATGGTGCAATAGTTGAGCAGCAGGGTCGCGAGCCGTGAAGGCTGGCGGAAGAGCGAGTCGGGGCGGGAAGGGGGGCGGCGCAGCCGGACCCGCGCCAGATAGCCGGCCGGATCATAGCTGGCGACCAGATCGAGAATCTGGTCCGAAGGGGACAGGATGCTGACGCGCATGTCCGGGCGGCGCGCCAGTTCCAGCGCGGCCGGCAGCCAGTGATACAGCTGCTGCGCCTCGGCAATGGCGAGAAAGGCGATGTCGGTCGTCACGCTGAATATATTCCCTCGGATTTCGCTGCCGTAGCGTGGCTGGTGGAGGAAGCAAGCGGCGGGCGAAGGAAGGCCCGGGAATTGCAAGCGATTTGCAACAAGGGTTTAGCGGCAGATTCATGGTCCTCAGTGCTGGACCTTTGCGGAATTTTCGTTATGCGGACCCCCAACTGACAGACATCTTTCGAAGAGGCTCGACGAGCGATGGCCGAATTTGCGTTGCCCAAGAACAGCAAGATCAGCGGCAAGGGCGTGACCCATCCCGCGCCCGCCGGCGCGACCAATGTGCGCAGCTTCAAGGTCTATCGCTACGATCCCGACTCCGGTCAGAATCCGCGCTATGACACGTTCGAGATCGATCTGGATAATTGCGGCCCGATGGTTCTGGACGCGCTGCTGAAGATCAAGAATGAATATGATCCGTCGCTGACCTTCCGCCGGTCGTGCCGTGAAGGCATTTGCGGCAGCTGTTCGATGAACATGAACGGCCGCAACGGTCTGGCCTGCACCACTGCGATCGACGAATGCGCCGGCAAGGACGTGCGCATCACGCCGCTGCCGCACATGGACGTGATCAAGGATCTGGTGCCCGACTTCACCCATTTCTACGCCCAGTACAACAGCATCAAGCCCTGGCTGCAAACCGTCAGCCCGGCGCCGAGCGGCAAGGAGCGGCTCCAGTCGCCCGCCGATCGCGAGAAGCTGGACGGCCTCTATGAGTGCATCCTGTGCGCCTGCTGCTCGACGAGCTGCCCCAGCTATTGGTGGAACAGCGACAAGTTTCTTGGCCCGGCGATCCTGCTTCAGGCCTATCGCTGGCTGGCCGACAGCCGCGACGAATATACCGGCGAGCGTCTGGACGATCTGGAAGATCCCTTCCGCCTGTACCGCTGCCACACCATCATGAACTGCGCGAATGTCTGCCCCAAGGGCCTTTCGCCGGCGAAGGCGATTGCCGAAACCAAGAAGATGATGGTCGAACGGCAGCTGTAAGTTGACGAGCGACGGCGTTGCGGGCGGGAAGCCGCTGACCGACGGGAAATGGGCGGGCTGGGCCGCATGGTCCGACCCGCATCCCGATACCTTCCTGCAAGCCATCGGCCGCGGTTATATGCGCGCCGAAAGTGCGACGAAGGCGCTGGTGGGCCTCGAAACCCGCTCCAGCCATCGTAACCGACTCGATTCGCTGCATGGCGGCTTTCTGGCCGCCTTTGCCGACCATGCCTATTTTGGCGGTCTGTGGGCGCTGGGGCATGTCGAGCAGATCAATGGCGTGACCATCGACCTGTCCATGCAATATCTCGGCTCCGGCAAGGTCGGGCCGGACCTGTTCGCCGAAGTCGAATTGCTGCGGGAAACCGGGCGGCTGATGTTCCTTCGGATGCTGATCACGCAAGATGGTCAGCCGGTCGCGGCATCGACCGCCACCATACGCAAGGCGCCCACCCCGAAATGACCCATGTGATTGCCCGCTATGACGCGCTGGTAAAGGCTGGCGAATTGCGCGCCGATCCGGACCAGCGGGCGGCGGCCGAGCGACTCGACCGGTTGCAGCAGGAACTGGAAGCGGCGCCGGCGCGCGGATCGACGCTGTGGAAGCTGTTGCGCAAGGCGCCGGAGCCGCCGCGCGGCCTCTATATGTGGGGCGGGGTCGGGCGCGGCAAATCGATGCTGATGGATTTGTTCTTCGACACCGTGCATGTCCAGCGCAAGAAGCGCGCGCATTTCCATGAATTCATGCTCGACGTGCATGCGCGCCTCGCCGAGGCGCGCAAGTCCGAGACGGGCGATCCGATCCCGCCGGTGGTCGAGTCGCTGGCGGAGGAGGCGCGGCTGCTCTGCTTCGACGAGATGGTCGTCAACAATATGGCCGACGCGGCGATCATGTCGCGGCTGTTCACGGGTTTGCTGGAAAAGCGGGTGACGATCGTCACCACATCCAACCGTGAGCCGGACGAACTCTACAAAAATGGCCTCAACCGCCAGCTCTTCCTGCCCTTCATCGACCTCATAAAGGTGAAGCTGGACGTGATGACGCTGAACGGTCCGGTGGATTATCGGCGCGATCGTCTGGGCGACTCGAAATTATGGCATGTGCCCAATGGTCCGGAGGCGACTAGGTCGCTGTCCGAGGCGTTCTTCCGCCTGACCGACTTTTCGGTCGAGGATCGGGCCAAGGTGCCGTCGGAAGAGATTGTCGTGCAAGGCGGGCGCACCATGCATGTGCCCAAGAGCCTGAAGGGCGTCGCGGTCTTCTCCTTCAAGCGGCTGTGCGCGGAGGCGCGCGGCGCGCCGGACTATCTGGCGATCGCGCGCAAATATCATACGGTGATCATCGTCGGCATCCCCGTGCTGGGGCCGGAAAAGCGCAATGAGGCGGCGCGTTTCGTGACGCTGATCGACTCGCTGTACGAATATAAGGTCAAGCTGCTGGCCTCCGCCGATGCGGAGCCGATGCGCCTCTATCCTGAAGGCGACGGGGCGTTCGAGTTCGAACGCACGGTGTCGCGCCTGATGGAAATGCAGTCGGACGACTATCTGGCGCTGGGCCACGGCCCCAAATAAGCCCTTTATCGCAAACGATTCATCGCCGGGCGGAATCCGTCCGTCCGATGTTGCGCGCATCGTTCATCTGAACGCAATTTTCTTCGTGGAAACAGGCCGGGTGCTTTCGATCACGAAAGCACCCGACAGGATACCTCTGCAGGGAAGGCCACGAACCAGGGTAGGAGTTCGTAGCGACAGGGTGTGAATCGGCCTTAATGCAATTGCGAACGAATTGCAAAGATAATTTGCATATCAGGGATTTCGCCGTTGAAACCCCGGTCCGAAGGGCGTAGGCGGACCAGCAATTCCAGTAGTTCAAGACTTGGAGGATGATTGCATATGGCCCGTAACAAGATCGCGCTCATTGGCGCTGGCAATATTGGCGGCACTCTCGCGCATCTGGCGGCTCTCAAGGGCCTGGGTGATATCGTATTGTTCGACGTCGTCGAAGGCGTGCCGCAGGGCAAGGCGCTCGACCTGTCGCAGTGCGCTTCGGTCGAAGGCTTCGACGCGAAGATCACCGGTTCCAACGATTATGCCGACATTGCGGGCGCGGACGTGATCATCGTCACCGCCGGTGTCGCCCGCAAGCCGGGCATGAGCCGCGACGACCTGCTGGGCATCAACCTGAAGGTCATGAAGGCCGTGGGCGAGGGCATTGCCGCCAATGCACCCGACGCCTTCGTCATCTGCATCACCAACCCGCTCGACGCGATGGTGTGGGCGCTGCGCGAATTTTCGGGCCTGCCCGCGAACAAGGTCGTCGGCATGGCCGGCGTATTGGACAGTTCGCGCTTCAACCACTTCCTGGCTGAAGAATTCGACGTGTCGGCCAAGGACGTCACCAGCTTCGTTCTGGGCGGCCATGGCGACACGATGGTTCCGGTCATCGAATATTCGACCGTTGCCGGCATCCCCGTTCCCGACCTGATCAAGCAGGGTCGTTCGACGCAGGAGCGCATCGACGCCATCGTCAAGCGCACCCGTTCGGGCGGCGGCGAGATAGTCGCGCTGCTCAAGACCGGTTCGGCCTTCTACGCGCCCGCCACCAGCGCGATCGCCATGGCCGAAGCCTATCTGGGCGACAAGAAGCGCCTGCTGCCCTGCGCCGCGAACCTGACCGGCCAGTACGGCATCGACAATCTCTATGTCGGCGTGCCGGTCATCATCGGCAAGGATGGCGTCGAGCAGATCATCGAGATCGCGCTGGACGATGAAGCCAAGGCGAACCTTCAGGTGTCTGTCGACGCCGTCAAGGAATTGCTGGAAGCGTGCAAGGGCATCGATAGCTCGCTGGCGTAATCTAGGAATAGTGGACCACCCCGGCGCAGGCCGGGGTCCAGACGGGAAGCGCCCATGATGGAAAGCCAAGCTTTCGTTTACATCATGGCAAATCGACGGAACGGCACGATTTATATCGGCTCCACCGTCGATCTTCCCAGACGGGTCTGGGAACATCGCAACAGCGTGGTTCCAGGGTTCACCAGGAAATATGAATGTCATTTGCTCGTCTGGTACGAGGTCCATGACAACCGGGAAGCCGCAAGGCTTCGCGAGCGGCAGATGAAGGAATGGAAGCGGGCTTGGAAGTTGCGGGAGATTGAGGGGTTCAATCCGGAATGGGCTGACCTCTACGATCGCATCGCGCAGCCATGAACGTTCGGAAACTGGACCCCGGCCTTCGCCGGGGTGGATTGAAGGGTCAGACCGTCAATGAGCATTTTGATTAACAAGAATACCAAGGTCATCACGCAAGGGATGACCGGTGCCACCGGCACCTTCCACACCGAACAGGCGCTCGCCTATGGCAGCCAGATGGTCGGCGGCGTGACGCCGGGCAAGGGTGGCTCCAGCCATATCGGCCTGCCGATCTTCGACACCGTCGCCGAAGCCAAGAGCAAGACCGGGGCCGATGCTTCGGTCATCTACGTGCCGCCGCCATTCGCGGCCGATTCGATCCTGGAAGCGATCGACGCGGAAATCCCGCTGATCGTCGCGATCACCGAAGGCATCCCGGTTCTGGACATGGTTCGCGTGAAGCGCGCCCTGTCGGGCAGCAAGTCGCGCCTGATCGGGCCGAACTGCCCCGGCGTCCTGACGCCCGGCGAATGCAAGATCGGCATCATGCCCGGTTCGATCTTCTCCAAGGGTTCGGTCGGCGTCGTCTCGCGCTCCGGCACGCTGACCTATGAAGCCGTGTTCCAGACCACCAACGCCGGTCTGGGCCAGACCACGGCTGTCGGCATCGGCGGCGACCCGGTCAACGGCACCAACTTCATCGACGTGCTGGAGCTGTTCCTGGCCGACGACGCGACCGAATCGATCATCATGATCGGTGAAATTGGCGGCGACGCGGAAGAACAGGCTGCCCAGTTCCTGATCGACGAAGCCAAGCGTGGCCGCAAGAAGCCGATGGCCGGCTTCATTGCGGGCCGCACGGCGCCTCCGGGCCGTCGTATGGGCCATGCCGGCGCGATCGTGTCGGGCGGCAAGGGCGACGCGGAAAGCAAGATCGCGGCGATGGAAGCGGCCGGCATCAAGGTTGCCGCCAGCCCGTCCGAGCTGGGATCGACGCTGGTCGAAGTGCTGAAGGGCTAAACAGCCCCTATATAGAGCGGCCGGGCTGCACCCCGGCCGCTATTTTCCCGCTCCGCGACTGCACGCGGCTGGGATGGGACAAGGGTAATGGGTTACGAGAACCAAGATTTCGAGGTTGAACGCGGGCCGAGCTGGGCGCGTGACAACTGGCCGCTGAGCGACACCGACGATCTGACCGGGGCGATGGACCCCACCCAGATGCAGGTTGCCGTGAAGGCCGCCGCCAAGGCTGTTGGCAAGGCCGTGTCGGATGCCGACGCCGTCGCCGCAGCAGACGACGCCATCCGCGCACAGATGCTGATCCGCACCTATCGCGTGCGTGGCCATCTGGCTGCCAATCTCGATCCGCTTGGCCTGACCAAGCGTGACCTGCCGGCGGACCTTACCCCCGAATATCACGGCCTGACCGACCTTAACAAAAAGGTCTATCTGGGCGGTTCGCTCGGCGTGCAATATGCGACCGTGGCGGAAATCGTCGCGATCCTGCGCGCCAATTATTGCGGCAATGTCGGCCTTGAATATATGCACATCGCCGACGTGGAGGAGCGCCGCTTCCTTCAGGATCGTCTGGAAGGCAAGGACAAGGAAATCATCTTCACGCCCGAGGGCAAGAAGGCGATCCTGGCCAAGGTCATCCAGGGCGAGCAGTATGAAAAGTTCCTGGGCCGCAAATATGTCGGCACCAAGCGTTTCGGCCTGGACGGTGGCGAGTCCATGATCCCCGCGCTGGAAGCGGTCATCAAATATGGTGGCCAGTCCGGCGTGCGCGAGATCGTGTTCGGCATGGCCCATCGCGGCCGTCTGAACGTGCTCGCCAATGTGATGGCCAAGGGCTTCCGCGTCATTTTCCATGAATTTTCGGGCGGCACCGCCAACCCCGAAGACGTGGGTGGCTCGGGCGACGTGAAATATCATCTGGGTACGTCGACCGACCGTGAGTTCGACGGCATCAAGGTCCACATGTCGCTGGTGCCCAACCCGTCGCATCTGGAAACGGTCGATCCGGTCGTTCTGGGCAAGGTCCGCGCGCAGCAGACCTTCCGCGACGATCTGGGCAAGCATGACCAGGTTCTGCCGGTGCTGATCCACGGCGACGCCGCCTTTGCGGGTCAGGGCATCGTTTGGGAATGCCTCGGCTTCTCGGGCGTGCCCGGTTACAATACCGGCGGCTGCGTCCACTTCATCATCAACAACCAGATCGGCTTCACCACCAGCCCGCAATTCTCGCGCGGCTCGCCCTATCCGTCGGACGTGGCGAAGGGTGTTCAGGCGCCGATCCTGCACGTCAATGGCGATGATCCCGAAGCCGTGACCTTCGCGACGAAGCTGGCGATGGAATATCGTCAGACTTTCCATCGCGACGTCGTGGTCGACATGTGGTGCTATCGCCGCTTCGGCCATAATGAAGGCGATGAGCCGGGCTTCACCCAGCCGCTGATGTACAAGGAAATCCGCCAGCATCCGCCGGTCAGCGAAGTCTATGCTTCGCGCCTGAAGACGCAGGGTGTGGTGGACGATGCGTTTGTCGCTGGTGCGACCGACGAATTCGTCGCGCATCTGGAAGACGAGTTCGAAGCGTCCAAGAGCTATAAGTCGAACAAGGCGGACTGGTTCGCCGGTCGCTGGTCGGGCCTGCACAAGCCCGCCGACGCGGAAACCGCGCGTCAGAGCGTGGATTCGGCGATCAGCACCAAGCTGTTCGATGGTCTTGGCAAGACGCTGACCACCGTTCCCGAAGGGCTGAACGTTCACAAGACGCTGACGCGCGTGCTCGCCGCCAAGGCGGAAATGTTCAAGTCCGGCGAGAATTTCGACTGGGCGACCGGTGAGGCCCTGGCCTTCGGTTCGCTGTTGTCGGAAGGCTATGGCGTTCGCCTGTCGGGTCAGGATTCGGGTCGCGGCACCTTCAGCCAGCGTCACGCGGTCTGGACCGATCAGGACAGCGAGAATAAATATATCCCGCTGTCGACCGTGCCGCATGGCCGGTTCGAGGTGCTGGATAGCCCGCTGTCCGAATATGGCGTGCTTGGCTATGAATATGGCTATGCCTTGGCCGATCCGAAGAGCCTGGTGATCTGGGAAGCGCAGTTCGGCGATTTCGCCAACGGGGCGCAGATCATCTTCGACCAGTATATCGCGTCGTCGGAAACCAAGTGGCTGCGTTCCAACGGGCTCGTCTGCCTGTTGCCGCACGGCTATGAAGGGCAGGGTCCGGAACATAGCTCGGCCCGTCTGGAACGCTTCCTTCAGCTCTGCGCCGAAGGGAATATCCAGGTCGCGAACATCACGACCCCGGCCAATTACTTCCACGCGCTGCGTCGTCAGATGCTGCGTCCGTTCCGCAAGCCGCTGATCATCATGGCCCCCAAGTCGCTGCTGCGGCACAAGGGCGCGGTGAGCAAGGCCGAGGACTTCCAGGGCGAAACCCAGTTCAAGCGCATCCTGTCCGATCCCAACGGGTCGGCCGACAAGGATACCAGGCGTCTGGTCCTGTGTTCCGGCAAGGTCTTCTACGACCTGATGGATGCCCGTGATGCCGCCGGCGACAAGGACGTCCAGATCGTTCGTATCGAACAGATTTATCCGTTCGCGACCGACGCACTGGCCAAGCGCATCGAGCGCATGACCAATCTGGAAGAGATCGTCTGGTGTCAGGAAGAACCGCGCAACAACGGCGCATGGTTCTTCGTGGAACCCTATATCGAGGAAGCTCTGGCCAAGGCTGGCAAGGCGCCCAAGCGCGCCCGCTATGCCGGTCGCAAGGCGTCCGCCTCGCCCGCTACGGGTCTGGCGTCGCGCCATGTGTCCGAACAGGGCGCCCTCGTCGCCGATGCGCTGGGTCACAGCGTTCGTGAAGAAATCCGTCGCCAGAAGAAAGGCTGATCAAGCTCATGGCTACCGAAGTTAAAGTCCCGACTCTGGGCGAATCCGTTACCGAAGCAACCGTGGGCCAGTGGCTCAAGAAGCCCGGTGAAGCCGTCAAGGCCGACGAGCCCATCGTCAGCCTGGAAACCGACAAGGTCGCGGTCGACGTGCCCTCGCCGGTCGCCGGTGTGCTGGGCGACATCATTGCCAAGGAAGGCGACACGGTCGAAGTCGGCGCGCTGCTGGCTTATGTGAATGCGGGCGGCGCTGCCGCTGCACCGTCGGCCCCGGCCGCTGCCCCCGCCGCCAAGGCGGAAGCCGCTGCCCCGGCGCCGGCCGCATCGGCGCCGGCCGCATCGGCCCCGGCCGCTGCGGACGACGAAGATGGCGGCAACCTGACCCTGTCGCCGGCGGTTCGCCGTCTGGTGCTGGAACATGGTCTTGACCCGAGCAAGATCAAGGGCACCGGCAAGGACGGCCGCCTGACCAAGGACGACGTAACCGCCGCCGTCGCCGCTGGTACGGCCAAGGCCGCCGCTGGCGCGGTTGCCGCTGCGCCTGCCGCCGATGCCCCGGCTGCTGGTCCGAGCCGCAAGCAGGAACGGGTCAAGATGACCCGCCTGCGTCAGACCGTCGCCAAGCGTCTGAAGGAAGCACAGAACACCGCTGCGCTGCTGACGACCTATAACGACGTCGACATGACCAACATCATCGAGGCGCGCGCCAAATATAAGGACCTGTTCGAGAAGAAGCATGGCGTCCGTCTGGGCTTCATGGGCTTCTTTACGAAGGCCGTCTGCATGGCGCTTCGCGACATTCCGGGCGTGAACGCACAGATCGAAGGCGACGAGATCGTCTATAACGACTTCTGCGACATCTCGGTCGCCGTGTCGGCGCCCACCGGCCTCGTCGTTCCGGTCATCCGCAATGCCGAGGCGCTGAGCGTCGCCGACATCGAAAAGACCATCGGCGGCTTTGGCAAGAAGGCCAAGGAAGGCAAGCTGACGATGGAAGATATGAAGGGCGGCACCTTCACCATCTCCAACGGCGGCGTGTTCGGCTCGCTGCTGTCCAGCCCGATCATCAACCCGCCCCAGTCGGCGGTTCTGGGCCTGCACCGCATCGAGGAACGTCCGGTCGTCCGCAACGGTCAGATCGTGGCGCGTCCGATGATGTATCTTGCGCTCAGCTACGATCATCGCATGGTCGACGGTCGCGAAGCGGTGACCTTCCTCGTCGCGGTCAAGAACGCGATCGAAGATCCGACTCGCTTGCTGATCGACCTGTAAGCCAATCCTTTATAAGCCAATCCAACGTGCTCCTGCGAAAGCAGGAGCCTAGGATGGAGAAGTGCAACGAAAGCGGGATATGTCTATCTGATGGCCAGCAGGCGCAACGGCACCCCTTATCTGGGTGTCACCAGCGACCTGCCGGCCAGGACATATCAGCATCGCAATGCTCTGGTGGATGGCTTTACGAAGGAGCATGGCTGCACCATGTTGGTGTGGTTCGAAGCATATGATGATCTGCAAGAAGCGCGACGACGCGAATTGCAGATGAAGAAATGGAAACGCGCCTGGAAGATCGCGTTGATCGAACGGGAAAATCCGCAATGGCGGGATTTGTTCGAGACGCTGTTCTGACGACGCCCTGGGTTCCTGCTTTCGCAGGAACACGAGAATGAGGTGAGAGATGGCAGACTTCGATTATGATGTCCTGGTAATCGGCGCTGGCCCCGGTGGCTATGTCGCCGCGATTCGCGCTGCGCAACTGGGCCTCAAGACCGCTTGCGCCGAAAGCCGCGAAACGCTGGGCGGCACCTGCCTCAATGTGGGCTGCATCCCGTCCAAGGCGCTGCTGCATGCGTCGGAACTCTATGACGAAGCCGCCAATGGCGCGCTCGCCAAGCTGGGCGTCAAGATCGACAAGATGAGCCTGGACCTGCCCACCTTGCAGGGCCAGCGCGTCGACGCGGTCAAGGGCCTGACCGGCGGCGTCGAATTTCTGTTCAAGAAGAACAAGGTGACCTGGCTCAAGGGCCTCGCCAGCTTCACCGGCGCGAACACCGTCGAGGTGAATGGCGAAAAGGTGACGGCGAAGAATATCGTCATCGCCACCGGTTCGTCGGTTGCGCCGCTTCCGGGCGTGGCGGTCGATAATGCGGGCCGCAAGATCGTCGATTCGACCGGCGCGCTGGAACTGGACAAGGTTCCCGATCATCTGGTCGTCGTCGGTGGCGGCGTCATCGGTCTGGAACTGGGTTCGGTCTGGAAGCGTCTGGGCGCCAAGGTCACTGTGGTCGAATATCTCGACCAGATCCTGCCCGGTATGGACGGCGAAGTCCGCAAGGAAGCCAACAAGATCTTCAAGAAGCAGGGCTTCGAATATAAGCTCGGCACGAAGGTAACGGGCGCTGAAGTCGGCAAGAAGGGCGTGACCCTGACCGTCGAACCGGCCGCCGGTGGCGAAGCGGAGAAGATCGAGGCCGACGTCGTTCTGGTGTCGATCGGTCGCCGTCCCAACACCGAAGGTCTGGGCCTCGACAAGATCGGTCTGGAACTGAACGCCCGTGGTCAGATCGAAACCGATCATGATTTCGGTACGAAGGTTCCGGGCGTCTGGGCGATCGGCGACGTCATCCCCGGCCCGATGCTGGCGCACAAGGCCGAGGACGAAGGCATTGCCGTCGCGGAAAATATCGCGGGCCTGACCGGCATCGTGAACCATGACGTGATCCCCTCGGTCGTCTACACCAAGCCGGAAATCGCGGGCGTGGGCCTGACCGAGGAAGTCGCCAAAGAGCGCGGCGCGATCAAGGTCGGCAAGTTTCCGATGCTGGCCAACAGTCGCGCGAAGACCAATCATGAGCCGGACGGTTTCGTGAAGATCATCGCCGACGCCGAAACCGACAAGGTGCTGGGCGTGTGGATCATCGCCACCGTCGCCGGCACGATGATCGCACAGGCGGCGCAGGCCATGGAGTTCGGCGCGTCGAGCGAAGACATCGCCTATACCTGCCATGCGCATCCGACGCACAGCGAAGCGATCAAGGAAGCGGCCATGGCCGTGCGCGGCAAGCCGATCCATATGTGATCGGTTCGCGACTTGCGAAGCTAAGGAAGGGGCCTCCGCGTTGTGGGGGCCTTTTTCTTTTGGGGTGATGGGGTTTGCCGAACCGGATAAAGGCACGTCGATTGACTGATCCGCGAGGGATCGCCACCGTGAAGGCATGAACGAACCGACTTTTGCGCATCGACTGCTTCAATATGATGATGCGACGTCTCTGGTTCTGCCGACCGGGGCGCGGTTTATCCGAAAGCTCCCCGACGATCGCTCGCTTGGATATCTGCATAGACTTTTCCCGGCAGTCACGGATCGTCAGCTTGATGAACTTGAAGAGACGTTGGCCCGACCGCTCCCTGCGGCTTACCGAGAATTTCTGCGTTGGTCCGATGGTGCCTGCTTCTTCGACAACAGCATCTATCTATATGGTTTTGCGGAGAACCACGCGAGAAGCCTAGAGCCGGTGGATCAGACTGCGATTTCCATAAGGCAGGAAAACCAACTGTTTTCCGCGGCGGAGTCTGAGCGCTGGCTGGCAGGATGGATGAAGGTCGGCAGTGCAGTCGCATGGAGCAGCAAAGTTGATCTGTTGCTCCGTGCCGACGGTGCCTGCGCGATTACAGGCGCAGCAGGTTTCCATGTCGCAGGATCATTTGATGAAACCCTCTGCCTTTTGTTTGACCGGATAGGCCCGTGTTTTTCTGGTGATGGGCTGATCGACCGCGATTATGCCAGCTTGGAGGCCAGTCTGGCTAGCTTGGTGTGTCCAGCCAACTGATCGCGCTGTAAGCCAGTGTCCTCTCAAGCCCGTCGCAACTGCCCATCCGTCGCGGGCACCGCATCCGGCATCGCCAGTGCGCGGCGGACGCAGAGGCGGTTGCGGCCGGTTTCCTTCGCTTCGTAGAGGGCGCTGTCGGCGCGGGCGATGGCATCGTGGATGGACGGGTCGGCGCGGTGCAGGGTGGTGAGGCCGAAGCTGGCGGTGAGCGGGCGGGGGAGGCCGAGGCGGGCGGCGCCCTGTTCGGCGAAATGCAGGCGGACGGCATCGGCGATGGGGGCAGCGGTGGCGGCGTCGGTTGCGGGGAGGAAGAGGATGAACTCCTCTCCACCGAAACGGGCGATGATGCTGTTCGCCGGGGCCAATGTGCGCAGCATGTCGGCCAGCGTCACGATCACCCGGTCGCCCAGCGCATGGCCATGCGCGTCGTTGACCGACTTGAAATGATCGATGTCGCAGGCGATCAGGCTGCCGCCCTTGCGCCGTTGTCGCACGACCAACTCGTCGAAGCCGCGCCGGTTGAGCAGGCCCGACAGTGGATCGACATGGGCGTCGTGACGATAGCGGGCGAGCAGGTCCAGCACGCAGGCGGCGAGCGCGGAGAGTGCGAGAAACAGGCCGAACATGCAGGCCAGCGCCTGCATCAGGAAGGCATATTCGCTGTCGCGAAAGGGAACGCCGCCGGGCAGCGTCAGCGAGACGCTGCTGCCGCGCACCAGATTGTCGAGCGCGACGAGGACGGCGGCGGCATAGAGGGCGCGATCGGGCGCGCGGCGCAATTGCCCATGCGCGGCGACCAGCGGCAGGGAAATAAGCAGGAAGCAGCCGAAATCGGACGATACCAGTTCCAGCGGCAGATTGTCGGTCCACAAAGCGAGGCCGCAGAGCAGGATCGATCCGCCCCATATGGCGATGCGCAGTCGCAGCATCCAGTTACGGCGCCAGCGATCGAGCAGCGCCTGGCTGAACAGCAGGAAGCCGGTGGCGAAGAGCAGGTCGGCGACGATGCCCCATAAATGGGTCGGCAGCGCCTGAAAGGCGACGGGCACGGCAAAGCCGCCCGCCACGCAGAAGAAGGCGCCGCTCCACCAGCCTGCACCCCGCGCGCCCCATCCCCAAACGATGAGGAAGGCGATGCCGAAGCTGGCCATCATGATGGGCAGGAAGAAGGCGAAATTCTCACCCACCTGGGGGCTATATCCTTGGAAGAGGCGGTAAACCGCAATGTCGCGGGCAGGCTATAGCGGGATGCTTAACAAAAGGTTCTGATCGGGTGCGACGGGTTGGGGTTAGGCGTGAGGATTTTACTTTGATCCACGCCGTCATTGCGAGTGAAGCGAAGCAATCCATTGTGTATACAAGGAAAATCAGGATTATCTCTGTATCCGTTCGCCCTGAGCCTGTCGAAGGGCTGCACTTCTTGAAGAAAAGGGCTTCGACAGGCTCAGCCCGAACGGGTCTTTTTTGAGGCTCAGTGTTCTAAAAATCGGGGCGTCGTTTTTCCCGGAAGGCTGCGACCCCCTCTGCAAAGTCCGGAAGGGTGAAGGCGTCGCGGAACAGTGCCAGCGTGGCGGCATCGTCGTCCGCCTGCCCGTCCAGGATGCGGCGGATGATCGCCTTTGACGATCGCACGCTATGCTGGGCATTGGCGGCGATGGTGCGGGCAAGGCTGTCGGCCGCCGCCAACGGATCGGTCGCGATCTGGTCGATCAGGCCGATGGCCAGCGCATCGTCGGCATCATGCAGCGCGCCGGTGAAGAGGATGCGCTTTGCGCGGGCCGGGCCGACCAGATCGACCAGCAATTTGGTGTCGAACAGGGAATAGACGATGCCGAGTTTCGCCGGGGTGATGCCAAGGCGCGCGGTGGGCGAAGCGATGCGCAGGTCGCAGGCTATGGCCAGGCCGCATCCGCCGCCCACGCAATCGCCGTCGATCGTGGCGATCACCGGCTTTTGCGCATAAGCGAGCGCATACTGGCTGGAGCGGATCGCCGCCTGATTGGCGACGCGCCAGTCTGCATCGGCCGAGCAGGCGGCAAATTCGTTGATATCCGCGCCCGCGCAAAACAGGCCAGGCGTGGCGGAGGCGAGGATCAGGACGCGGATGGCGTCATCGGCCATGGCTTCGCCCACGAGGACAGGCAATTGCGTCCACATCGCTTGCGTCATGGCATTGCGCCGGTCAGGCCGGTCGACCAGCAGACGTGCGACCGGGCCGTCCTTTTCCAGCCGCAGATGCATATCAGGCGGGCCAGCCTTCCAGCAACGGCACCAGTTCGTCGAAATGATGGATCACGGCGTCGGCCGCCAGATTTTCCACCGGGCCGTCGAGGAAGCCGAAGCTGACCGCGACATTGGCGATGCCGGCATTTTTCGCGCCGGCAATGTCGTTGATCGTGTCGCCGATGAAGATGGTGCGGCCGCCGCCCGCGCGGGCGATCATCTCATGGATCGGGGCAGGGTCGGGCTTGGACACGCCCACCGTGTCGCCCGCGATGATGCTGGCGAAGCGTTCCGACAGCCCCAGTTGGTGCATCAGCGGGATGGTGAAGCGTTCCGCCTTGTTGGTGCAGATGGCGAGCTTCACGCCGTGCGCCGCCAGCGCATCCATCGCCGCCATCAGGCCGGGATAGGGCAGGGAGTGGAGAGCGAGATTCTGCTCATAATAGTCGAGCAGGATCGGCAGCAGCGCCGTCAGCGTCGCATCATCATAGCCGCCCGACGCATCGAGCGCGCGCTGGAGCATGATCTTCGCGCCCTTGCCGACGAAGGGATGGATCGCCGTGACCGGGAAGGGCGGGCGGCCGATCGTGCCGATCGCATAATTGACCGCCGCCGCCAGATCGCCGCTGGTGTCGATCAATGTCCCGTCCAGGTCGAACCCCACAATGTCGAAGGGAATCGAGGAGGACGGGATGCTGTTCGGATTTCGCGATGCCATGCTGCGCCATGCCGCGCCGATGGTGGCAATGGCAAGTCAAACATGGCAGAGGGCATGTCTGTTCACCGCTTCTTCGCAGGGATTTGCCGCAAGTGACCGCTAACCGTCCCCTCGCTGTCGTCATCCTTGCCGCCGGGCAGGGCACGCGCATGAAATCCGCGTTGCACAAGGTGCTGCACCCCATCGCCGGGCGGCCGATGCTGCTGCACCTGCTGGCGAGCGTGGCCGAACTGGCGCCCGAGCGGCAGGTGGTCGTAGTCGGCGCGGGGCGCGAGCAGGTGGAGAAGGCCGTGGCCGGCACCGGCGCGATCGTCGCGGTGCAGGCGCAGCAACTGGGCACCGGCCATGCGGTCGCGCAGGCGCATGACGCATTGGCGGGTTTCGCGGGCGATGTGCTGATCCTCTATGGCGATGTGCCGCTGGTGAGCGCGGGCACGATGCGGGCGATGCTGGACCGGCTGAGCCGGGGGGACGAGCCGCGCGCGGTGGTGCTGGGCTTCCGTCCCGATGACGCCGCTGCCTATGGTCGGATCATCGCCGACGGGCAGGGCATCATCGGGAAGATGGTGGAATATAAGGACGCCAGCGAGGATGAGCGCGCCGTCACCCTGTGTAATAGCGGGCTGATGGCGGTGCGGTCGACCGACCTGTTCGTGCTGCTGGACCAGATCGGCAACAATAATGCGGCGGGCGAATATTATCTGCCCGATATCGTCATGCTGCCCGGCGGCACGAGCGCCGTGATCGAGACGGAAGCCTGGGAAGTGGCGGGCGTGAACAGCCGGATCGAACTGGCGGGCGTGGAAGCCATGTGGCAGGCGCGCCGCCGGATCGAGGCGATGCGCGAGGGCGTGACTCTGGTGGCGCCGGAAACGGTGTTCTTCGCGCATGACACCGTGCTGGGCCGCGATGTGGTGGTGGAGCCGAATGTGGTCTTTGGCCCCGGCGTGACCGTGGCGGACGATGTGGTCATCCACGCTTTTTCCCATCTGGAGGGCGCGACCGTCGCCAGCGGCGCGGATATCGGCCCCTATGCGCGGCTGCGGCCGGGCGCGGATATCGGACCCAAGGCGAAAGTCGGCAATTTCGTCGAGATCAAGAAGGCGACTTTGGGCGAAGGCGCGAAGGTCAATCACCTGTCCTATATCGGGGACGCCAGCGTGGGGGCGGGGACCAATATCGGCGCGGGCACCATCACCTGCAATTATGACGGCTTCTTCAAGTACAAGACGGAGATCGGCGCGGGGGCGTTCATCGGATCGAACAGCGCTTTGGTGGCGCCTGCGACGATCGGCGATGGGGCGATCGTCGCGGCGGGCAGCGTGGTGACACGGCCGGTAGAGGCGGATTCGCTCTGTCTGGTACGGCCGGAGCAGGTCGGCAAGGTCGGTTGGGCAGCAGCGTTCCGCGCGCGGATGCAGGCGAAGAAGGCGGCGAAGTGAAGGTGCTCCTGCGCAGGCAGGAGCCCAGGATGCAGGGCACGTCGTTCGACCCTGGGCTCCTGCTTTCGCAGGAGCACGGCATCCGGTGAGCATAAGGCGGAAAGTCCTTTGGCTGCTGCTCGCGCTGATCCTGCTCAGCGCGGTTTTTGCGCTCTGGTTGCTCCACAATGCGCGGGCCATGCCGATCGTGCAGCGGGCGGAGATTGTGCTGCCTTTTCCCGCCGATGTGCCCGCAAGGCCGCTGACCGTCGCGCTGCTGACCGACACCCATTTGTCCGGGCCGGATAATAGCCCGGAGCGGATGGGCCGGATCGTGGCGCAGATCAACGGGCTGAAGCCCAACCTGATCCTGCTGGGCGGCGATTATATCGGCGATGACAAGGGCGGGGCGACCTATGATGCGCGGGCGAGCATCGCGCCCTTTGCCGGGCTGCGCGCGCCGATGGGCGTGGTCGCGGTGCTGGGCAATCATGACAGCCGCAGCAAGCTCAATCGACGGGCGCTGAACGGGCCGGACTGGCAGGCGGCCTTTGCGCGCATCGGTATCACTTTGTTGCAGGATGGCGCGGTGCGGCGCGGGCCGCTGGCGATCGGCGGGCTGAAGGATATCTATACGCGCAAGATCGACATGGCGGGCACGCTGACGGCGATGGCGCAGGTCGGCGGCGCGCCGGTCATCCTGTCGCATGGGCCGGACGTCTTCCCGCTGCTGCCGGACAAGGCTTCGCTGACGCTGGTCGGCCATACCCATTGCGGGCAGGTCGCCATGCCTTTCATCGGCGCCATCTATGTGCCGTCAAAATATGGCACCCGCTATGCCTGTGGCCTGTATCGCGATGGCGACAAGGCGATGATCGTCGCAGGCGGGGTGGGCACCAGCGGCTTGCCGTTCCGCATGCTCGCGCCGCCGACAATCTGGCTGATCACCATTCGACCCCGATGAATTTCTTTTCATCTTCGGGCCATGGCGCTGTTGCGGGACCGGCGTTAATGGCATGGCGATAAAGCGGCCCTATAGGGGCGCGATCTCATCTGTTCGACGGGGCTTTCCTTCATGTGCGGCATCATTGGTATCATCGGCAAGGACGAGGTTGCGGAGCGGCTGGTCGACGGGCTGAAGCGACTGGAATATCGCGGCTATGACAGTGCGGGCGTCGCCACCATCCATGATGGCGCGATCGAGCGGCGCCGGGCCGAGGGGAAGCTCAACAATCTGGTGAAGGAACTGGTCGCCGAACCGCTGCCCGGCACGACCGGCATCGCCCATACCCGCTGGGCCACCCATGGCGCGCCGACGACCAGCAACGCCCACCCCCATGCCACGGGCGAAGTGGCGCTGGTGCACAATGGCATTATCGAGAATTTCAAGGCGCTGCGCGAGGAACTGATCGGGCGCGGCCGGGTGTTCGACAGCCAGACTGACACCGAAGTCGTCGCCCATCTGGTGAGCGAACTGGTGGAGCAGGGCGCATCGCCCAAGGATGCAGTGGCGCAGGTCTTGCCGCGCCTGCATGGCGCCTTTGCGCTGGCGATCGCCTTCCGCAGCCATCCCGACATGCTGATCGGTGCGCGGCTGGGGTCGCCGCTGGTGGTGGGCTATGGCGATGGCGAAACCTATCTGGGGTCCGATGCCCTTGCGTTGGCGCCGCTGACGCAGCGCATCGCCTATCTGGACGAGGGCGACTGGGTCGTCATCACAGCCGATGGGGCGGAGATTTTCGACAAGGATAACAAGCCTGTCGAGCGGCCGGTGACGATCAGTGGCGTGTCCGGCGCGATGATCGACAAGGGCAATCACCGCCATTTCATGCAGAAGGAAATTTACGAGCAGCCGGTCGTCGTGGCCCAGACGCTGAAAGCCTATCTGCAACGGATGGATGACCGCGTGTCGCTGCCGATCCCCGATTTCGACCTGTCGGCCATCCGCCGCGTCACCATCGTCGCGTGCGGCACCAGCTTCTATGCCGGCATGGTTGCGCGCTACTGGTTCGAGCAATTTGCGCGCGTGCCGGTGGATTTGGATTTCGCCAGCGAGTTTCGCTATCGCGAGCCGGTGATGGAGGAGGGCGGTCTGGCCCTGTTCATCAGCCAGTCGGGCGAGACGGCCGATACGCTCGCCGCTCTACGCTACGCGCGCGCGCAGGGGCAGAAGATCGCCGTGGTGGTCAACGTGCCGACCAGTTCGATGGCGCGCGAAGCGGACCTGTTGCTGCCCACCCATGCCGGGCCGGAAATCGGCGTGGCGTCGACCAAGGCCTTTACCTGTCAGCTCGCGGTGCTGGCCGCCTTTGCCGCCAATCTGGCGCGGGCGAAGGGGCGGCTGACCCCGGCGGAGGAAAAGGAAATCGTCCGCCATCTGGCCGAAGCGCCCGCCGCGATCAACGGCGCGCTGGCCTATGACGAGGCGATCGAGGCGATGGCGCATCATATCGTGCCGGCGCGCGATGTGCTCTATCTGGGCCGCGGCACCGACTATCCGCTGGCGCTGGAAGGGGCGCTGAAGCTGAAGGAAATCAGCTATATCCATGCCGAGGGCTATGCCGCAGGCGAGATGAAGCATGGCCCCATCGCCCTGATCGACGAACTGGTGCCGGTGATCTGCATCGCGCCCAGCGGGCCGCTATTCGAAAAGACCGTCAGCAATATGCAGGAAGTGCAGGCGCGCGGCGGCAAGGTGGTGCTGATTTCCGACTATGACGGCGTGCAGGCGGCCGGCGAAGGCTGCCTTGCCACCATCACCATGCCCAAGGTCCATCCGCTGATTGCGCCGATGGTCTATGCCGTGCCGGTGCAGTTGCTGGCCTATCATGTCGCGGTGCTCAAGGGCACCGATGTCGATCAGCCGCGCAATCTGGCGAAGAGCGTTACGGTCGAGTGAGGATGAAGGTGGGAGGGGATGGCCCCTCCCGCCAAAGCATCACGCGCTAAATTTGGATTATCTTTCAACCCGTTCGCCCTGAGCGAAGTCGAAGGGCACGACTGAGCCGCAGGCGAAGTTCCTCGCTTCGCCCGGTTGAGGGCTTCGACTTCGCTCAGCCTGAACGGTGCAGATTAAAGCGCGATGCTCTACGGGATCATTCCGTATAATGGGCTCGTAGTGCGGCGAGGTCGACTTTCGATACGCCGGCTTCCTGCGCCAGATAGGCGTCGACCGATCCCCATTTCTTCTCGATTTCGTCGAAGGCGAAAGCGAGGAAGGCGGTGCCTTCCGCCGTCTTGAGAGGTTGCGGCTTCGCGGCGGCCGGGTTCTGCTGATAGCGGGCGAACATCTGCGCCACCGGATCGCCGGCATGGGCGGCCGGATCGATCTTCGGCATTTCCCATTCGGGGCGGCGATAGTCGGTGGAGAGGTGATAGTCGGTCAGGATGACATCGCGCGGGACGCCCAGCGCCGACAGGATCATCGCCGTGACGAAGCCGGTGCGGTCCTGCCCGGCTGAACAATTATAGGCGATGGCGCCATCCCGGTTCAGCAGGTCGGCGAATACCAGCTTCAGATGCGGCGCCAGCATGGTCGGCATGGTGCGATAGACGCCTTCGCCATTGCCGGGGTTGTTGCCCTTGAGCAGGCTGCTCATCGAATAGCCGATCGCCTGATAGGGCACGCCTTCGATCCGGCTGGGCGCCAGCACGCGTTCCTCGCTCGACCGCAGATCGACGAGATGGGCGAGGCGCAGGCCCTGAATCTGGGTCAGGTCGTTCGGGGTCAGCATCGGCTGGCCGCCAGACCGGTAGATCAGGCCCCAGCGGACATGCTTGCCACCCGCCGCCGGATAGCCGCCTATGTCGCGGAAATTCGATCCCTGCTCCAGCGGCAGCAACCGTTCGGCGACGCGAACCGTCTGGCCGGACTTGCTGTCTCGGATCAGGAAATAGGGCCGCTCGCCGGGATTGACGGCGACGCTGGCGCGGCCGTCGCGATTGGCCTTCGCCACCAGGGTCATGGCCTTCACCGGCGCATCCGCATCTTCGGAGCGGTAGATGTCGACCGGATCGGCATCGGTCCAGTTCAGCGTCGCTTCGCCCGGCGCCGTGCGGTTGACGGTCGGGGCTTCGATCGTGCCGGCCGAGGCGGCGGTCGCGGCGGCAAGCGAAAGGAGGGGGAGCAGGAACAGGCGTTTCATGACGATATAGTCCGATAGTAATATGGCGTATTAATGACGGGGGCCGATTTTATCGACCCCCGTCTGCTGCGTCAGAAGCGGATGTTCATTTCGCCGCCGAAGGTGCGCGGTTCGTTGAAGAAGCCGTTCATGCCCGAAGTGGGGCTGAGCGCCTTGTAGAACATATGCTGTTCGTTGAAGAGGTTGCGCGTCCAGAAGGCGAAGCTCAGCTTTGCATCGCCATAACCCAGGTCGATATCGCCCACGGAAATGCGGCTGTTGACGATGAACGACTTCTCGCCCTTGGGCTGATAGATGTTCCCGGTCGCGTCCGGCCCGGTATAGACCGGATCGTTATTGCTGGCATAGAAGCCGGAGTCATAATTCCCGTCGACATGGGCGCGCAGGGTCAGGCCGTTGAGCGGCAGTTCATAATCCACCGCGCCGCTGGCCGAATATTTCGGCGTATAGGTCTGATAGATCGGAACCGCGACCGTGCTGGTGACGCCTGCGGCGTTCGGATAGGGGTTCACCGTCGCCGGGATATGGACATATTGATAGGACCAGCTGCCGGTCAGCGTCAGGCCCGTCAGCGGATTGACCGTCAGTTCCGCTTCCACGCCATGCACGCCGCCGGTGCCGGGGGCATTGATGGTCGACGTGGTGGTCCGCGTCGTGCGGACGCCGCCCGTTTCGTAGGGACGGCTGAAGTCGACCTGAATGTCCTTATACTCGCCGGCATAGCCAGCGATATTGAACCGGGCATGATTGTCGAAAAACTCAGTCTTGGCGCCGATTTCGAAGATCGACACGGTTTCCGGGTTGAACGCATCATAATTTTGCGAGCGAGAGTTGGCGCCGCCCGACTTGTAGCCGGTGCTCCACTTGCCATAGACATGGACGTCCTTCGACAGGTCGACCGCCAGATTGACCATCGGGTCGACGCGCGACCAACTGGCGTCCAGGCCGATCGGGCCGGACACGCCATCGCGGTTCACCGGCAGGGCGTTGTTCACGATCGTCAGCGCGCCATGCTTGCTGTCCTTCGACCAGCGCAGGCCGCCGGTCAGGTGGATCGCATCATCGAGCAGATCGGGGGTCCAGGTCGCCTGACCGAACAGGCCATAGCTTTTGGTCTTCACATGGCTTTCGCGGTCGATCGCCTGCGCGCCATAGTCGATCTGGCGAATGACATAGGCGGAGCCGGCAGCATTGGTGAACTGGTTGGTGTAGAAGGCCTGCGCATTGTCATGCACCTTCTCCTGATAATAGAGCGCGCCGCCGACATATTTGACGCGGCCGATTTCGCCGATCGCCTGGAATTCCTGGCTCCATTGATCCTGGTCGAACATGGCCAGGCTGTAGCGGGCGAAGTTGACGCCGGTGAAGCCGCCCGACGCATTGGCGGCCAGCGTGGCGGCGGTGGCCGACATGGTGGTCGCGGCAGAGCCATTGTCCCACTGGCTCTGGCTGAGCTTGCGGTAGGAACTGATCGACTTGAAGGTCAGGTCATCGGCCGCTTCCCATTCCATGGTCAGGCGGTGGCCATGGACCTTGCCCACGCTGGGCTGCATCGGCACGCCGACATTGGCGGTGCCGATGCGGTTCGGCTGGACCGTGCCCAGCGCAGCCTGCGTATTGGTGCCCGCCGCCACCAGATTGAGGTAGAGCGAGGTCGATTCATCCTTCGAAATATCGAAGCTGTAATCGGCGCTGAAGGTGGAGGACGGGGTCCACAGCGCTTCGGCGTGGAAACCCTGCTTGTCATATTGGTTGAAGCCGGCGGCGCCGGACAGCGGGTTCTTCACCAGCGGATCGCGATGGGCGACGACGCCGTCGACCTTCACCGCGATATTGTTGAAGGCCGGAAGGTCGAGATGGACTTCGCCCTTATACTGGCCATAATTGCCCATGCCGCCGGTGGCGTTCATGTGGAACTCGCCGGTCGGCTTCTTGGTGGTGATGTTCACCGCGCCGCCTTCGGTATTGCGGCCGAACAGCGTGCCCTGCGGACCCTTGAGCACTTCGACATTCTCGATATCGAACAGGGCGGTGCCCAGACCCTGGGCGCGGCCCAGATAGACGCCGTCGACATAGACGCCGACGCCCTGATCGCGGGCGGGCTGGTTGCCGTCTGACAGGACGCCGATGCCGCGGATATTCACGATCAGCGCCGAGTTGCGCGAATAGAAGGGCGCGATCTTCAGCGAGGGGATGGCGCCGTCGCCCAGATCGACCAGCGAGGTCACATGGCGGTTGACCAGATCGTCACTGCGCATCACCGAAATGGAGATCGGCGTGACCTGAAGGTCTTCCTTCCGCTTCTGGGCGGTCACGACGATCTGGCCGAGGCCGTCACCGGCATCGCCTGCATCGGCGGCTTCACCCGCCACGGCGGCGGGGGCTTCCTGTGCCGCGACGGCGGCTGTCTGGCAGGACGCCAGAAGGATCAGAGTGTAAGCGGTCGTCGCCGCCCAGCGGTGCTGGCGCATCATGATAGGTCCCCGAATATGGATTGGTCCCGCTTCAGTGCGGGTTCGAGGGAGCGGCTAGGCGTCCAATATTTCGGCTTCGGGAATGTTTGATTTCTGATTTGTGAATTACATAAATGTAATGCTTCCAAATTGTTACAAGCAGCAATGCAGAATGGCACCGCCCGCGATGTCGCGGGGGCGTTTACGGGGGCAAGGATGTTTGGTGCGGGGAAGCGGTGTCGTCAGCCGCCGCCGGGCGAATTATGGCCACCGGCTGGCACAGGGCCGCCGCTGGGCGCATGGCCATGATCCGGATTGCTGTCCCATTCGATATGATAGAGGTCGAAGCGGCGATCGCGCAGGTTGCGGACGGTGCCTTCCGCCCGTGCCCAGCTCAGGTCGGCGAGGTTGACGTCCGCCATGGTCAGCGTTTCGACATTTTCGGTCGATTCCGCCGCAATGCCGTCCCGCGCGAAGGGGAGGTCGCAGGGGGTCAGGATCGCGCTCTGGGCATATTGAATGTCCATATTGTCGACATTGGGCAGATTGCCGACATTGCCGGACATCACGACATAGCATTGATTTTCGATCGCGCGGGCCTGCGCACAGTAACGCACGCGCAGATAGCCGAGGCGCGAGTCGGTGCAGAAGGGGACGAAGATGATGCGCGCGCCCTGATCGACCAGGCGGCGGGCCAGTTCGGGAAATTCGCTGTCATAGCAGATGAGCACGCCGATCGGGCCGCAGTCGGTCTGGATCACGTCGAGCGAGTCGCCGCCCTTGATGTTCCACCAGAAGGCTTCGTTGGGGGTCGGGTGAATCTTTTCCTGCGTATGGATGGAGCCGTCGCGCAGGGCGACATAGGCGATATTCTGGATATCGCCATCGTCGGCGCGGGTCGGGTGGGAGCCGCCGATGATGTTGATATTATATTCCAGCGCCATCCGCCCCAATTCCCTGGTCAGGCGCGGGGTGTAGCCGGTCAGCTTGTCGATCGCCTCGACCGGGGTCAGCTTCTTGGTTTCGAAGGAGAGCAGGGGCAGGGTGAAGAGTTCGGGGAAGATGATGAAGTCCGAGCGATAGTCCGCCGCGACATCGACGAAATATTCGAGATTGCGGATGAATTCGTCGAAATCCTGCACGGCGCGGGCCTGAAGCTGGCAGGTGGCGATGCGGACGCTTTCCACGCCGCGCGGCACGCGCATTTCGGGCGCTTCGTCGGGATCGACATAGGGATTGCGCCAGACCAGATGGGCGGCGTGGCCGTCCGACTGCTTGTCTTCGGGCAGGTAATTTTCGAGGACGCCGAGCGGTTCGAACTGGTTCTTGAGCTGGAAGCTGATCACCTGATCGCGCATCTTGCCGGTCACGACCTTGTCCAGATAGTCGGCCGGGCCATGGACGCGGCGCTTGGCGCGGGCATAGCCGGGCATGCGGCCGGCGATGACGATGCCGTGCAGGTCCAGTTCTTCCGCCAGTTCCTTGCGCTCGTCATAGAGGCGCTGGCCGATGCGCAGGCCGCGCAGCTTGGGATCGACCGCCATTTCATAGCCATAGAGCCATTCGCCCGCCGCGCTGTGGCGGGTGCCGAAGCCATTGGCGGTAATCTCGTCCCAGTCATGGACGGCGAAGGCCATCGTCTTGCTGACGCGCATGGTGGCGCAATAACCGACCACCTTGTCGTCATAGAGGGCGACGAAACAGCCATTGGGGAAATTGTTGATCTGACCCCGGATGGTGGCCAGCGAATAATTTGGCATGCCGGGATAGGCGCGGGCGATCAGCCGCTGAATGCCGCGCACGTCGGACGGGACCGCGGCGCGGACGTCCAGGCGTTTCTTGGTGGCGGTTGTCACTGCGCTATCTCCCTCGTCGCAATCTGTCGGCAGCCGTTCCCCGGCGAAGGCCGGGGGCCAGTCCTGCGGGCGGAACTGGACCCCGGCCTTCGCCGGGGAACGGCCATTTTGAGGCCGTATTAAAAAGGAAAAAGCGGCGCCGGGTATCCGGCGCCGCCTCATTCCGCTTCCGTACTGAACCGCGCAGGCGCAGATCAGTTCCCTACTTTCAGGCCCACTTGGCCATTTCGGTTTCCAGGTTGACGCGGATCGCTTCGAAGAACTGTTCCGTGGTCATCCACGCCTGTTCCGGACCTATCAGCAGCGCCAGATCCTTGGTCATCTTGCCGCTTTCGACGGTCTGGATGCAGACCTTTTCCAGCGTTTCGGCGAACTTCACGACGTCTGGCGTGCCGTCGAACTTGCCGCGGAAGGCCAGGCCCTGGGTCCAGGCGAAGATCGAGGCGATCGGGTTGGTCGAAGTCGCCTTGCCCTGCTGGTGCTGGCGATAGTGGCGGGTGACGGTGCCGTGGGCGGCTTCGGCTTCCACCGTCTTGCCGTCGGGCGACAGCAGGACCGAGGTCATCAGGCCGAGCGAGCCGAATCCCTGTGCGACAGTGTCCGACTGCACGTCGCCGTCATAATTCTTGCAAGCCCAGACGAACTTGCCGCTCCACTTGAGCGCCGAAGCGACCATGTCGTCGATCAGGCGGTGTTCGTAGATGATGTTCGCAGCCTTGAACTGGTCGGCGAATTCGCTGTCGAACACTTCCTGGAACAGATCCTTGAAGCGGCCGTCATAGGCCTTGAGGATGGTGTTCTTGGTCGACAGGTACAGCGGCCATTTGCGGTCGAGCGCATAGTTCATGCTGGCGCGGGCGAAATCGCGGATCGAATCGTCCAGATTGTACATGCCCATGGCGACACCGGCCGACGGGAAGTTGAACACTTCCTTTTCGATCTTCTCGCCATTTTCGCCATCCCACACCATGGTCAGCTTGCCGGCGCTGGGCACCACGAAGTCGGTCGCCTTATACTGGTCGCCGAAAGCATGGCGGCCGATGACGATCGGGTCGGTCCAGCCCGGAACCAGACGGGGGACGTTCTTGATGACGATCGGTTCGCGGAACACGACGCCGCCCAGAATGTTGCGGATCGTGCCGTTGGGCGAGCGCCACATCGACTTGAGGTTGAATTCCTCGACGCGGGCTTCGTCCGGCGTGATGGTGGCGCACTTCACGCCGACGCCATATTCCTTGATCGCGTTGGCGGAATCGATCGTGATCTGATCGTTCGTTTCGTCACGCTTTTCGACGCTGAGGTCGTAATATTTCAGATCGATGTCGAGATAGGGGAGGATCAGGCGCTCGCGGATCCATTCCCAGATGATCCGGGTCATTTCGTCGCCGTCGATTTCCACGACGGGGTTTTTCACCTTGATCTTCGCCATAGCGCCTATTCGCCTTCTTTCTCTTGGGTGGAATATGGGGACGCCCTAGGCAAAGCGGCGGCAATGTTCAACCATTCAGGGGCAGGAATCTGGCCTGTGGGGAGCCATGGACGGGATCGGTCGTTGTCAGGGGGCAGGTCTCTGCCTAAAGACGGTGCCCATGGACAATGACGAGATCACGATTGCTGCGGGCAGCAATGTAAAATGGCGCTTCCCTTCGGTGCATCCGGAGGGGATGAAATTCGGCCTGATCGCTGCGGCGATCACCGGTATCCTGTTCCTGCTGGGATGGGAGATTGTCGGCTGGCTGATGGTCATGGTGACGATCTGGGTCTTCGCCTTCTTCCGCGATCCGGTGCGCGCCGTGCCGCAGGATGATGGCGCGATCATCGCGCCGGCCGACGGTCTGGTGACGCTGATCCAGCGCGTGCCCCCGCCTCGCGAAATGGCGGGCGCCAACGGTCTGGGCGATCAGCCGCTGATCCGCGTGTCGATCTTCATGAGTGTGTTCGACGTTCATATCAACCGCACGCCGATCGGCGGGACGATCAAGCAGGTCGTCTATATTTCGGGCAAGTTCCTGAATGCGGACCTCGATAAGGCGAGCGAGGATAATGAGCGCCAGCATATCCTGGTCGAGCGGCATGACGGGCTGCGCGTCGGCTTTACCCAGATTGCGGGTCTGGTCGCGCGCCGGATCGTGCCTTTCGTCAAGCCCGGCGACATGGTCGCGGCGGGGCAGCGCATCGGCCTGATCCGTTTTGGCAGCCGGGTCGACGTCTATCTTCCGGCCGGGACCGCGCCGCGCGTGATCCTGGGTCAGCGCACCATTGCGGGCGAGACGATCCTGGGCCAGATCGGCGACCGTCGCGTGGTGGCGGGTATTCAGCAGTGACGATTATTCGGTTTTTCACCTCCGTTCGTGCCGTTCGAGCGAGCCACTTGTCTCGCTCGAATGTCGAAGGGCGCGCGCGCCCTTCGACAGGCTCAGGGCGAACGGCTGTTGTGAATGAAGGCCTTCCGGCATGAGCCGCCAGCGGCGCACCGTGCCGCGCGGACTGCGGCGGGGCATCACGTTGCGGATGCTGGCACCCAATGCGGTGACGGCGATGGCGCTGTGCTTCGGCCTGACCGGGGTGCGTTATGGCATTTCGGGGGACTGGGAGCGGGCGGTGCTGTCCATCCTGTTCGCCGGTGTGCTGGACGGACTGGATGGTCGCATCGCGCGGATGCTGCGGGGCGAGAGCCGTTTCGGTGCGGAACTGGATTCGCTGTCCGATTCGATTGCGTTCGGCGTGGCGCCGGCGTTGATCCTCTATCTCTGGTCGCTGCACGCCATGCCGAAATTCGGCTGGATCTTCGCGCTGACCCATGCGCTGTCCTGCGCCCTGCGGCTGGCGCGCTTCAACGCCAATATCGATGCCGGGGAACAGCCGCACAAGTCGGCCGGCTTTCTGACCGGCGTTCCCGCGCCGGCCGGGGCGGGGCTGGCTTTCGTGCCGCTCTATCTGTGGCTGGTGACGGGCGAGGAAATCTTCCGCGCCTGGTATGTCGTCGCGCCCTGGACCGCTTTCTGTGCGTTCCTGATGATTTCCAGCATCGCCACCTATAGCTGGACGGCCTTGCGCCTGCGCAAGCGCATCCGGCTGGAGGTGATCGCGGTGGCGGGGCTGATGGCGGCGCTGCTGGTGACGGACCCCTGGCTGACCCTGTTGATGATCTGCGCCGTCTATGTAGCGCTGATCCCGTTCGGTATCCTGTCCTACGCCAAGGTGAAGCGGCAGCGCGAAGCGGCGGCGACCGTTACGGAATAAGATCAGGCGGGAAGGGCGTGCCCCTGAGCGGGGGCGCCCGCCTTGCGCAGGCTGTGCGTCACGCGCGGGCGGCTGACGCGAATGTGATAGACTTGCGGCGTCTGCGGGATCGGTTCGAACAGCAAGGCGGCCACCATCTTGTCATGATAGGTGGCGAACATCCATGCGATGGTCGCGATCGCCAGCAGGAAGGCGCCGGAAAAGAGAGTCGCTGCAACAAGAGTGAACATGTCGACCACTTTCTGTCTTGCCATGGCAACGCCATGGCGCATTATGATGTAACCAACGGGCGTTAACCCTATTTGTTCCGCCTGTTCCCTTTATGTTCTCATTCGGGAACGACGTCAAGCCTTGCATTCGGATTTTTTCGCGTCTAATGGCGCGACCATTCCACATGGGAATCGACATATCCGGTGCCGTGCATCGCCTTTGAGGTGATCCCGCGGTTCCTGATTCCCAGAGGGCCAACCGGAAGGAGAACTATTATGGCGGCACCTGTCGTCACCATGCACCAATTGATCGAGGCTGGCGCCCATTTCGGCCACCAGACCCACCGTTGGAATCCGCGCATGAAGCCGTACATCTTCGGCGAGCGCAACGGCATCCACATCCTTGACCTGTCGCAGACCGTGCCGCTGTTCGGCCGCGCGCTGGACTTCGTGTCGGCGACTGTCGCCGCCGGTGGCAAGGTGCTGTTCGTCGGCACCAAGCGCCAGGCGCAGGACCCGATCGCGGAAGCCGCTCGCAAGTCGGGCCAGCACTTCGTCAACCATCGCTGGCTGGGCGGCATGCTCACCAACTGGAAGACCATTTCGGGTTCGATCAAGCGCCTGAAGACCCTCGAAGAGAAGCTGTCGGGCGATACCCACGGCTTCACCAAGAAGGAAGTCCTTCAGATGACCCGCGAGCGCGAGAAGCTGGAACTGTCGCTGGGCGGCATCCGCGACATGAACGGCATCCCTGACGTGATGTTCGTGATCGACGCCAACAAGGAAGAGCTGGCGATCAAGGAAGCTAACACCCTGGGTATCCCGGTTGTTGCCATTCTCGACTCGAACGTCTCGCCCGACGGCATCGCTTTCCCGGTTCCCGCGAACGATGACGCCAGCCGCGCCATCCGTCTCTACTGCGACGCGATCGCCGCCGCCGCCACCAAGGGCAACCGTGGTGCGCAGCAGGCTTCGGGCGTCGACCTGGGTGCGCTGGCCGAGCCGGAAGCCGAAGAGATCGCCGTTCAGGCCTGATCCGCGGTCTTCGAACTGCAAGAATGACAGGCTAGGGCGCGCTCTTCGGAGACGCGCCCTGCCGCATATTTAAACCCTCTCAGAATTTAGGAGCCTCAACATGGCCGAGATCACTGCTGCCGCCGTCAAGGAACTGCGCGACCGTTCGGGCGCGGGCATGATGGATTGCAAGAAGGCGCTCACCGAAGCCAATGGCGACATCGAAGCGGCAACCGACTGGCTGCGCGCCAAGGGTCTGGCCGCCGCGCAGAAGAAGTCGAGCCGCACCGCTGCTGAAGGTCTGGTCGGCGTTGCCGTTGCCGGCACCAAGGGCGTTGCCGTCGAAGTGAACAGCGAAACCGACTTCGTCGCCAAGAACGACCAGTTCCAGGACTTCGTTCGCACCGTTTCGGCCGTTGCGTTGGAATCGGGCGCTGCTGATGCAGAAGCCCTGTCGGCGCAGGCGCACCCGGCTGGCGGCACCGTCGGCGAAAAGCTGGTCGCCAACATCGCCACCATCGGCGAGAACCAGAATCTGCGCCGCGTCGCCCATGTCGAAGTGACCGAAGGCGTCGTCGTCCCCTATGTCCACAATGCCGCTGCGCCGGGTCTGGGCAAGATCGGCGTGCTGGTCGCGCTGGAAGGCAATGCGCCGGCCGACGTTCTGGAGCCGCTGGGCAAGCAACTGGCCATGCACATCGCCGCCGCTTTCCCGCTGGCGCTGTCGGCTGCCGACATCGATCCGGTCCTGCTGGAGCGTGAACGCGCCATCGCCGCCGAAAAGGCTGCCGAATCGGGCAAGCCCGCCGAAATCGTCGCCAAGATGGTCGACGGCGCGGTCGCCAAGTTCGCCAAGGAGCAGGCTCTGCTCTCGCAGCTGTTCGTGATGGACAACAAGACCCCGGTCGCCGACGT
Organism: Sphingobium sp. YR768; assembly: GCF_900111125.1. Taxonomy (GTDB): domain Bacteria; phylum Pseudomonadota; class Alphaproteobacteria; order Sphingomonadales; family Sphingomonadaceae; genus Sphingobium. Next base: position 196,085 of record NZ_FOGE01000003.1, on the reverse strand, counting down.
CGTCGCCAAGGCCGCCAAGGATGCCGGCGCGTCGATCACGCTGAAGTCCTATGTCCGCTTCCAGCTGGGCGAAGGCATCGAAAAGGAAGTCAGCGACTTCGCCGCCGAAGTGGCTGCCGCTGCCGGCGTCTGATCGCTAGTCTAGCGTTACGGAATAAGGGAAGGGGCGTCCTTAAGGGGCGCCCCTTTTTCGTTGGAGTTCGGGCATATTGAGCGATGGAGTGAAATCTCTTATTATATCGCCATGGATCGCCATATTTCCGCCAGTGACGCCGATCGGCATTTTTCGGATATGCTTCGGGAGGTGGTTGACGGTGAGAGCTTCACTATCACCTCCGAAGGGCGCGCGGTGGCGCGGGTGATGCCGGTTGATCCGCCGTCGCAGAAGGAGGCTGTGCGGAGGTTGCTGGCCTATGTATCGACTTTGCCTAGGCGCTATTCCGGCGACTGGAAGCGCGAAGATCTGTACGAGTAAGCAGCGTCGGGCTGCCAAAGAGCGGCGGATCTAATCCTAAACGCCGTTCGTCCTGAGCCTGTCGAAGGGCTGTTTTTCTTAGAGAAAAGGGCGGGGCTTCGACAGGCTCAGCCCGAACGGCCCTAAATTCGATCTGAGGTGTTACGGCTGGAAGCGTTGCTGCAATTGATCGACGCGCTGCTCGGTCATGTCCGCCAGACAGGTCAGTCGAACAAAATCCTCCAATCGGCCTCCAGCGGCGTAATTCTCTGCCCCGCATTCGGCATCCCTCCACGCCAGCCAAGCCCGTTGCGCCTTCACTTGCTGCGGGGAATGGGGAACGGACTTCCAATACCTGTTGTGCGTAGCGTCGGCCTTGTAGTAAGCGGTTTTGGCGCAGCCGAGTAAGTCGTCCGTCAGACCGGAATCACATCTGCTATCATGTGCGCCGGTTGCGGCAGCTAATATCAGTAGCATAAGGGGCATGGCTTACTCCGGCGATCTTCGTCGGATGCTAAGCGGTCGTTCCGATCTAGCCAATTCCTTTCCTTCATTCCGGCAACAATCGCCCTTCCCATCGCGCGCGCGCGCCTCTAATGTCCCGGCCGCTTTCCCTTTCCACTACAAGGATTCTTGCCCCGCATGACCCGGCCTGCCTACAAGCGCATCCTGTTGAAATTGTCCGGCGAAGTGCTGATGGGGCAGGGGCAGTTCGGCATCGAGCCGGAAACCGTCGCCCGTGTCGCAGGCGAGATTGCGGCCGCAAAGGACGCCGGTTTCGAACTGTGCATCGTCGTGGGCGGGGGCAATATTTTCCGTGGCCTCGCCGGTGCGGCCAAGGGCTTCGACCGGGCGAGCGCCGACTATATGGGCATGCTGGCGACCGTGATGAACGCGCTGGCGGTGCAGAATGCGCTGGAAAAGCTGGGCTATGATACCCGTGTCCAGTCGGCCATTCCGATGGCGTCGGTGTGCGAGCCCTATATCCGCCGCAAGGCCGAGCGCCATATGGAGAAGGGCCGGATCGTCATCTTCGCGGCGGGCACCGGCAGCCCCTTCTTCACCACGGACACCACCGCAGCGTTGCGCGCGGCCGAAATGAACTGCGACGCGCTGTTCAAGGGCACCAGTGTCGATGGCGTCTATAATGCCGATCCCAAGCAGGTGCCCGAAGCGGTCCGTTACGAAACGATCAGCTTCGATCAGGTGCTGAACGATAACCTCAAGGTCATGGACGCCAGCGCCATCGCCTTGTGCCGTGAGAATAATATTCCGATCGTCGTGTTCAATATCCGTGAAACCGGCAACCTTGCGACGGTTCTGGCCGGGCAGGGCGTGGCGACGATCGTGCAAAATCAGGAGCGTTGAGAAGACCATGCCGCAATATAACAAAGCCGACCTCGAACGCCGCATGGCCGGCGCACTCGAATCGCTGAAGGGCGACCTGTCCGGTCTGCGCACCGGCCGCGCCAATGTGATGCTGCTCGATCCGGTGACGGTGACGGTCTATGGCGCGTCGATGCCGCTCAACCAGGTGGCCACCGTGTCCGCACCCGAACCGCGCATGCTTTCGGTGCAGGTGTGGGACAAGACCAATGTCGGCCCCGTCGACAAGGCGATCCGGTCTGCGGGCCTGGGCCTGAACCCCATTGTCGACGGCCAGACGCTGCGCCTGCCGATCCCCGACCTGACGGAGGAACGCCGCAAGGAACTGGCCAAGCTGGCCAGCAAATATGCCGAAGGCGCGCGCATCGCAGTGCGCAACGTCCGCCGCGATGGCATGGACAGCCTGAAGACCGACGAGAAGAAGGGCGAAATCAGCGAGGATGATCGCAAGCGCCTGGAAACCGAAGTCCAGAAGCTGACCGACAGCGCGATCGCCGATCTCGATGCAGCGGCGACCGCGAAGGAAAAGGAAATCCTCGGCCAGTAAGCCGGGGCTTTCCTTTCGCGGCCAAGTCACGCATGTCCTACTGATGGCCAGTCAAGCCAAGCCAGACCTTACCGCCGCAGCTCCCGTCCATGGCGCGCGCCACGTCGCGATCATCATGGACGGCAATGGCCGCTGGGCGAAGAAGCGCCTGCTGCCCCGCGTCGCCGGCCATCGTGCCGGCGTGGAGGCGGTGCGCAAGGTCGCGCGCGCGGCGCAGGATCTGGGGCTGGAATGCCTGACGCTCTATGCCTTTTCCTCCGAAAACTGGAAGCGGCCGGCGAGCGAAGTGTCCGACCTGATGGGGCTGCTGCGCCATTTCATCCAGTCGGATATCGAGGAATTCCACGCCAATGGTGTGCGGTTGCGGATCATCGGCAATTATCGCGCGCTCGATCCATCGCTGGTCGAGCTGATCGACGGGGCGATGGCCCGGACCGCGGCCAATACGGGGCCGGTCATCGCGATCGCGCTCAATTATGGCGCGCAGGATGAGATGGTCCGCGCCGCGCAGCGCATTGCCGAGCGCGTGGCCAAGGGCGAACTGGCGACGCAGGATATCGGCATCGACGCGATCGATGCGGAGCTGGACACGGCCGACCTGCCGCCGCTCGATCTGCTGATCCGCACATCGGGCGAGCAGCGGCTGAGCAATTTCATGCTGTGGCAGGCCGCCTATGCCGAACTCTATTTTACCGACATGCTATGGCCCGATTTCGACGGTCGGGCACTGGCGGGGGCGCTCGACGCCTTTCGAATGAGGGACCGCCGGTTCGGCGGATTGTGATCCTATGACAAGCGAATTGCGCACCCGTACCGTTGTCGGCGTCGCGCTGATCGCGATGGCGCTGGGCGCCCTGCTGTCCGGTGGGCTGCTCTTCTGGATGCTGTTGGCGGTGGCGGGCGTGCTGATGCAGGGCGAATGGGGTGACCTGACTGGCGCAACGCCGGAACAGCGCAAGGCGGCGATGTTCGCAGTGTCGATCCCGCTGGCGCTGCTGTGCCCGCTGGCGGCCGGGGTGGACTGGGCGGTGCTGGCGGCGGGGGCTGCGGCCTTCTTCTTCGTGTCATTTACCAGCCGGAATGTGAAGCTGGCGCTGGGTATCCCCTATATCTGCATTCCGATCACTGCCTTGCAATTTCTGCGGGGCGAGCAGCCCTATGCCTATGGGCTGCTGCTGGCCTTCTGGGCGCTGGCGCTGGTCTGGGCGACGGACATCGGCGCCTATTTTGCCGGCCGATCGATCGGCGGGCCGAAGCTGGCGCCGCGCATCAGCCCGTCCAAGACCTGGTCGGGGCTGGCGGGCGGCGTGCTGGCCGCGCTGGTGCTGGGCGGGCTGCTGCATCGTTTCGCGCATCTGCCGATCCAGTTGGCGGCAGCGAGCGGCCTGCTGGCGGTGGCGGCGCAACTGGGCGATCTGCTGGAAAGTCATATGAAGCGCCGGGCAGGGGTGAAGGATAGCGGCACATTGCTGCCCGGTCATGGCGGGGTGATGGACCGGCTGGACGGTGTGGTCGCCGCTGCGCCGCTGGCGGCTCTGCTCTATCTGGTGCTGGTGCAGGGCGGATGAAGCGGGTTTCGATCTTTGGCGCGACCGGGTCGGTCGGGCTGTCGACGCTGGATCTGGTGCGGCGCGATCCCGATGCGTATCGCGTCGTCGCGTTGACCGCGAACAGCGATGTGGACAGTTTGGCGACGCAGGCGCGCGAGACGGGCGCGCAGGTCGCGGTGATCGCGCAGGCGCATCTGTATGGCGCGTTGAAGGACGCCTTGGCCGGATCGGGTATCGAGGCGATGGCGGGCGAGGCGTCGCTGGTCGAGGCGGCGTCGCTGGACGTCGACTGGACCATGGCGGCGATCGTGGGTTGCGCCGGGCTGCGGCCGACCATGGCGGCGCTGAAGACCGGGCGCACGGTGGCGCTGGCCAACAAGGAATCGCTGGTGTCTGCCGGCGGCCTGATGATGCAGGCGGCGCAGGCTTCGGGCGCGACCCTTTTGCCGGTCGATAGCGAGCATAATGCGATCTTCCAGTGTCTTGTCGGCAGTTCTTTGGACGATGTTGCAAGAATTACCCTGACCGCCAGTGGCGGGCCGTTCCGCACGCGCAGCCGGGCCGAGATGGCGGACATCACCCCGGCGCAGGCCGTGGCCCATCCCAACTGGTCGATGGGCGCGAAGATCAGCGTCGACAGCGCGACGATGATGAACAAGGGGCTGGAACTGATCGAGGCGGCGCATCTCTTCCCGGTCGGGCTCGACCGGATCGAGATATTGGTGCACCCGCAGTCGGTGATCCATTCGATGGTCGAATATCGCGACCGTTCGACGCTGGCACAGCTCGGTTCGCCCGATATGCGCATCCCCATCGCCCACGCTCTGGCCTGGCCGCAGCGGATCGCCACGCCATGCCAGCCTCTGGACCTGGCACGCATTGGCAGGCTTGACTTCGAAGCGCCTGATCCGGATCGTTTTCCCGCGCTGCGACTGGCACGCGCGGCGGCGGCGCAGGGCGGGGCGACACCGGCCATCCTGAATGCGGCCAATGAGGTTGCCGTCGCGGCATTTCTGGCCGGGCGCATCGGCTTCCTTGATATTGCCATGATTGTAGAGGATGTGTTGGAACGATATGGCGCTCCAACGCCCGGCGCGATCGATGATGTGCTGGCGGCGGACGCCGAGGCCCGTATTCGCGCGGGCCAAGTGATGGAAAGATTGACGGCTTGATCCACAATCCCGGTTTCCTGATGACCGTGCTGGCTTTCGTGGCGGTCATTGGACCGCTCGTGTTCGTGCATGAGCTGGGTCATTATCTGGTCGGCCGCTGGTGCGGGGTGAAGGCGGAGGCCTTTTCCATCGGCTTTGGTCCCGAAATCTTCGCCTGGGTCGACCGGCGTGGCACCCGCTGGCGCGTCGCGGCGCTGCCGCTGGGCGGCTATGTCCGCTTCAAGGGTGACATGAACGCGGCCAGCATGACCGATCCCGCCTGGCTGGAAATGTCCGCGAAGGACCGGGCGGAAAGCTTCCCCGCCAAGCCGCTGTGGCAGCGCGCGGCGATCGTGGCGGCTGGGCCGGCGATCAATTTCCTGTTCGCTATCCTGATTCTGGCGACCTTCGCCTTCGTCCATGGCGAAAGCCGGACGCCGGCGGTGGCGGGACTGGTGCAACCGGGCAGCGCGGCGGCGGCGGCTGGTATTCGTGCGGGCGACCGGATCGTGACGCTGGGCGGCCGGACGATGGAAACATTCGACGACATCCGCCTCTACGCGCAGATTCGCCCCGGCGAACCGGTGGAAATGGTGATCGAGCGCAAGGGCGCGCGGATCGTGAAGCAGGGCCGGATCGGCAGCGTCAGCGAAGATGACGGGCTGGGCAACAAGTTCAATGTCGGTCGGCTGGGTCTGGCGCCGGGCAAGCCGGTGGTCGAGCCGGTCAGCCTGCTACGCGCGCCGGTCGTGGCGGTGGAGCGGACCGGGCAGATCGTCCGCACCATGGTCGAGACGATGGGGCAGATTTTCAGCGGCGGACGATCGGTCAAGGAACTGGGCGGGCCGCTGAAGATCGCGCAAGTGTCCGGTCAGGCGGCGACGATAGGGCTGGAGAGCTTCATCATCTTCATCGCGCTCATCTCGATTAACTTGGGGTTCATCAACCTGTTGCCAATTCCCATGCTGGATGGCGGGCATCTGCTTTTTTACGGGATCGAGGCGGTGCAGCGGCGGCCGGTCAGTGCGCAGGCGCAGGAATGGGCCTATCGGTCCGGTCTGGCGGTGCTGATGGCGATGATGCTGCTGGTGACTTTCAACGATTTGTCGTCTTTCGGGCTATGGAAAAGCCTGTCCGGCTTGATCGGCTGACGCGCATCGGGCAGGGATGCGCCGTTCGGCGACGTCTGTTGCGGCAGTAACATTGAATTTGCATTTTTGAGGTGAAGCGGGTGACAGCGATGAACAGCAGCATGAGGCACCGGCCGGTCATGGTCGCCCTGTTGGCGACGACCATGATTGCAGGCGTGCCGATCGCCCCTGCGCTGGCGCAGGGAGCGCCCGCACAGTCCGCCCCGGTGGCCGCCGCCACGTCCTCGGTCGCGCCGCAGGGCACGATCCGCGCGATCACGGTGAACGGCACCCAGCGGCTGGAGCCGGACACGGTATTGTCCTACACCAAGCTGCGCGTCGGCCAGTCCTACAGCCAGGAGAGCCTGGACCAGGCGCTGCGCGACCTGTACGAAACCGAACTGTTCGCCGACGTCCAGATCCGCAATGACAATGGATCGCTGACGGTCGAGCTGAAGGAAAATCCGGTCATCAATCGTATCGTCCTTGAAGGTAATAAGCGCCTCAAGGAAGACAAGATTCGTCCTGAAATAAAACTGGCTCCGCGCCAGATTTATACCCGGTCGAAGGTGCGCGCGGACGTCGCCCGCATCGTCGAGCTTTATCGCCGTCAAGGCCGTTTTGCCGCGACGATCGAGCCGAAGATGGTCCAGCTGGACCAGAACCGCGTCGACATCGTGTTCGAAATCTCGGAAGGGCCCAAGTCCAAGGTCCGCCAGATCAACATCATCGGCAACGAGAAGTTCAAGGACGGCGAACTGCGCACCCAGATGGTGACGAAGCAGTCGCGCTGGTTCCGCGTCTTCTCGTCGGGCACCAGCTATGATCCCGATCGTCTGGCCTATGACCAGCAGAAGCTGCGCCAATTCTACCTGACCGAAGGCTATGCCGATTTCCGCGTGATTTCCGCCGTCGCGGAACTGACGCCGGACAAGCAGGACTTCATCATCACTTATGTCGTCGAAGAAGGCGATCGCTACAAATTCGGCGACGTGAAGGTCGAATCCGACATTCGCGACCTGTCCGGCGACGGCCTGACCAAGCGCCTGCCGATGAAGAAGGGCGACTGGTACAATGCCAAGCTGGTGGAAGACACGGTCGATACGCTGAGCGAGACGGCGGGCCTGTTCGGCTATGCCTTCGCGGACGTTTCGCCCGACTTCAATCGCGAGAAGGAAAGCCTGACGATGGGGATTAATTTCCGCATCGCCAACGCGCCGCGCGTCTATGTCGAACGGGTCGACATCAACGGCAACACGTTGACGCAGGACAAGGTCGTGCGCCGCGAATTCCGTCTGGCCGAAGGCGACGCCTTCAACAGCTTCCTCGTCAAGCGCTCGAAGGATCGCATCAACTCGCTCGGCTTCTTCCAGGAAAAGCTGGACGTCGAGCAGAAGCCCGGCTCCGCGCCCGATCGTATCGTGCTGGAAACCAATGTGCAGGAAAAGTCGACCGGCGAACTGTCGCTGTCGGCCGGTTATTCCTCGCTGGAACGCTTCATCGTGTCGGCGTCGATCACGCAACGCAACTTCCGCGGCAAGGGCCAGGAACTGCGCACCAGCGTCAGCTACTCCTATTATAGCAAGTCGGCGGAAATCGGGTTCACCGAACCCTATTTCATGGACAAGAGCATCGCGGTGGGCGGCGATATCTATCGCCGTGACCTCAACAGCTTCCGTTACCTGAATAACAATGATCGCCAGACCACCTATGGTCAGACCACGACCGGTTTCCAGCTCCGGGCGGGCGTGCCGATCACCGAATATATGTCGCTCGCGCTGCGCTACAGCCTGAATTATGACGATGTGACGCTGGACAAGAGCACCTATTACACCGATGGCGTTTGCGACCCGCTGCTGGCGGGCCGTTATCTGTGCGACGCGATCGGTAAGCGGTTGACGTCGTCGGTCGGCTACTCGCTGATCTATGACACGCGTGACAACCGCATCCGGGCGACCCGCGGCCAGAACATCACGCTGAGTCAGGATTTCGCGGGTCTGGGTGGCGATGTGAAATATGTTCGCACGCGCCTGTCGGCGTCCAAATTTGTACCGCTGGGTGCAGGCTTCATCTTCTCGCTGTCGGGTGAAGGTGGTTATATCCACAGCCTGGAAGGCGAACGGCGCGACTCGGCTGGTGATCTGGTGGATGCCGTCCGTCTGACCGACCGCTTCTTCCTTGGCAATCCGCAGATTCGTGGCTTCGACATTCGTGGTATCGGCCCGCGCGTTAAGCGCTATTATTTGCAGGCGCAGACGGATGACGACGGCAAAGTCACCTATGTCCGCAATGGCAGCAACAATAGCGTCTCCGACGATGCGCTGGGCGGCAAGATCTATTATCTCGCTCGCGCTGAAGTGGAAATTCCGCTGGGTTCGGGTGCGCGCGAAATGGGGCTGCGTCCTTCGATCTTCGCCGATGTCGGCGCCGTGGGCGGATTGAAGAATCCGGGCACCAACAATTTTGCTGGCTATTGCACCGTTACCACTGGCACAACGTCTACAACCGTCCGTGCGCCCTCGGTCGGTAATTGTGACACGCCGGCTGTCGGCTCGACCGCCACCTATGCCGGAGGCGCATTTGATGAAGTATATCTCGGCGACACGCTCAAGCCGCGTTTGTCGGTAGGCTTCGGCGTCAACTGGAACTCGCCCTTCGGCCCGTTCCGGATCGACGTCGCCAAGGCCCTGCTGAAGCAATCAGGGGACGACACCAAACTCATCAACTTCAATGTGGGGACTCAGTTCTAATGAAGACCTTGTTTAAAGCCGCGGCGCTCGTTCTGGCGCCCGCGACCGCCATCGCCCTGACTGCCGTCCCGGCCATTGCCCAGACCAAGTCGGGCATCGCTGTCGTCGACCTGGAAGAAGCCGTCGCCAAGAGCGCCGCCTTCACCACGGCGATGACCCAGATGCAGACCACCTACAAGCCGCAGCTGGACCAGATCAACACGCGTCGCACCGCGATCGAAACCGATCTCAAGGCCAAGAATGACGCCTTGCAGGCCGCCTACAAGGCCGCCGGCAACAAGCCGACCCCGGCGATCGAAACCCAGTATCAGCAGCTTCAGGCCGCGCAGCAGGGCGGTCAGGCCGAATTGCAGCGTCTGAGCCAGCCGGTCGCGCTGGCCCGCGCCTATGTGGAAGAGCAGGTCGTTTCCAAGCTGGACGACGCGCTCAAGGCCGCGACTGCCAAGACCAAGGCGGAAATCGTGCTGAAGCGTGCTGCGGCCGAGAGCTTTGCTGCTTCGGCTGACATCACGACTGCTGTCGTGACCGAACTGAACACGCTGATCCCGACCGCGTCGATCACGCCGCCGGCTGGCTGGCAGCCGGGTGGCCGTCAGGCCGCTGCTGCGGCGCCCGCCCCGGCGACCCCGGCGCAGGCGCCCAAGTCGCGCTGATAAGATGACCGGAGAGGTTGAAACGACCGCCCGTGGCCCGATGGATATCCGTCGGGTCATGGCATCCCTGCCGCATCGCTACCCGATGCTGCTGGTCGACCGCGTGGTGACGCTGGTGCCCAACCAGTCGATCCACGCGATCAAGGCGGTGTCGGTGAACGAGCCCTTTTTCCAGGGCCATTTCCCCACCCGGCCGATCATGCCCGGCGTGCTGATCGTGGAAGCGATGGCGCAGGCCGCTGGCGTGCTGGCGGTGGATTCGATGAATCTGGCCGATTCGGGCAAGCTGGTCTATTTCATGAGCATCGACGGGGCGAAGTTCCGGTCGCCGGTGGAGCCGGGCTGCCTGCTCGACCTGCATGTCGAAGTGACCCAGACTCGCGGATCGATCTGCAAGTTCAGCGGCAAGGCGATGATTGAGGGCAAGCTGGCGGCGGAAGCGAATTTCGTCGCCATGATCAGCGATCCGCCCAAGGATTAAGGCGTTCACGCATTACTGGACTTGCCTAGGCGCGCCGAAACAGCTAACGGCGCGCCTTCGCCATTTTCTGCATCCGGCCGGTCGGAAACCGGCCATTTAAGGAGCCATACGCCATGAAGGCCAATACGCACCCCGATTACCACCTCATCACCGTCCAGATGACCGACGGCACCACCTTCCAGACCCGCTCGACCTGGGGCAAGGAAGGCGACACGCTGGCGCTCGACATCGATCCCAAGTCGCACCCGGCCTGGACGGGCGGCAACCGTCAGCTGGACACTGGCGGCCAGGTGGCGCGCTTCAACAAGCGTTTCGGCGGTCTGACGCTGAAGAAGTAATCGGCCTTTTCAAGGTACGAATGGAAAGGGCGCCCGAGGGCGCCCTTTTTGTGTTTGTGAGCGGGGGGCTGATCATGCCCTCTCCCGCCGGGAGAGGGAGGGAGCCGCGCGAAGCGCGGCGGAAGGGTGAGGGGGAAAGGCTGGGTTATGCGTCGCCCTCACCTTCCCACTCGGCTGCGCCGAGCGGGCCCCTTCCTCTCCCGGTGGGAGAGGAAATTAGCGCATGTCCAACCGCAGCGCTTATGCGCCCGTCTGCGCCCGCTCTTCATCCAGAAACGCGGCCACATCGTCTAGCACCACATCCTTCGACAGGAAGGTCTGGCCGATGCCGCGCGCCAGCAGGAAGGGCAGGGTGCCGGCGGCCATCTTCTTGTCGTGCAGCATATGGCCGACCAGGGCGGGGCCGTCCGCCTTCACATGGGCAGTGGCGAGGTCGTGGGGCAGGCCCACGGCCTTGAGATGCGCGGTGACGCGGGCGGCGTCCTCCGCCGAGCAGAGGCCCAGCCGCGCGGAATAGCGGAAGGCCAGCGCCATGCCGGCCGCGACGCCTTCGCCATGCAGCAGCGTGTCGGAAAAGCCGGTGTCGGCCTCCAGCGCATGGCCGAAAGTGTGGCCGAGGTTGAGGAGGGCGCGGCGGCCCGAGGTTTCGCGCTCGTCATCGGCGACGATCGCGGCCTTGGCCTGTACGCTCTTTTCGATCGCTTTGGTGCGCGCGTCCGGATCGCCGGCGAGCAGTGCTCCGGCATTGGCTTCGCACCAGTCGAAGAAGGCGGGATCGTCGATCAGGCCATATTTGACGACTTCGGCATAGCCTGCGCGGGTTTCGCGCGGCGGCAGGCTGTCGAGCGTCGAGGGATCGATCAGGACGAGGGCGGGCTGATAGAAAGCCCCGATGAGATTCTTGCCGGCCTTCGCATTGATCGCGGTCTTGCCGCCGACGGACGAATCGACCTGCGCCAGCAGGGTGGTGGGCACCTGAATGAAGTGGCAGCCGCGCTTCAGGATCGAGGCGGCAAAACCCACCAGATCGCCGATCACGCCGCCGCCCAGCGCGATGATATGGTCGCCGCGCTCGATCTCCAGCGCCAGCAGCGCGTCTAGCAGTTCTTCCAGATGACGCCAGCTCTTGGTCTGTTCGCCCGGCGGCAGGATGATCGGCTCCACCGCGACATTGGCGGCGCGCAGGCTGGCTTCCAGGCGGGGCAGTTGCGCCCTGGCGACATGGGCGTCGGTCACGACCACCAAGCGTCCCTTGCGGGCATAGCCGCGCAATATCTCGCCGGCGCGGTCGAGTGCGCCCTGTTCGATCAGGATATCATAACTGCGCGCGTCCAGCGCGACCCGGACTAATGCCATGCCGTCAATTGCTCCATGATCCGCTCGACCGCGACTTCGTGCGGGGCGGCGATGCTCTTCACATGAATGGGGGCGAGCGCGTAGATCGGATTACGCACCGCGGCCAGTTCGGTCAGCACCACGCGCGGATCGCGATTCTTGAGCAGCGGCCGGCTTTCGCGGCGACCGACGCGGTCGATCAAAATCTCGATATCGGCGTCCAGCCAGACGGCGGTGGCGGCCTCCAATATCAGCCTGCGCGTTTCATCCTGCATGAAGGCGCCGCCGCCGGTGGCGATCACCTTGGGCACGCCGTCCATCAGCCGGGCGATCACGCGGCGTTCGCCGTCGCGGAAATAGGATTCGCCATAGCGTTCGAAAATCTCCGTCACGCTCATGCCGGCGGCCTTTTCGATCTCCTCATCGGCGTCGACGAAGCTGAGGCCGAGGCGCGCGGCAAGACGGCGGCCGACGGTCGATTTGCCTACGCCCATCATGCCCACCAACACGATGGGACCACGTCTGGTCTGGCTCTCCGGGATTTTGCTGTTTCGCTGCATGGCGAGGGGGGCTATACAGCCAGCCGTCGCAGAGGCAAATCGCATCTTTTCCCCCGACGTCCGGCCTTGCAGGCCGATCAGCTTAAGCCAAGGACCTATGAAGAATAATCGTAACTTCAGCAGTTTCGAAAGCAGTTCGCGCCGCCGTGGCAGCCGTCTGCCGATCCTTCCCATCGCTCTGGTCGTGCTGCTGGCGCTTCTGCTGGCCTTTTTCTGGTCGCGCGGTGGCGAAAAGCCGCAGCAGCGCGTCGAAAAGCCCATCCCCGCCGAGAAGCTGGGCCAGTAAGGCGGATGCGCTGGCCGCGGGGGAACGCCAAATGGGCGCTGGGCAGCTTTGCGCTCGCTCTGGCCTTGCCCGTGGTGGCGCAGCAGGCGCCCGAATCGCTGTTGCCGCCGGGCTTCGGCGATGCGCCGGAAGCGCCGCCCGCCGCGCAGCCATCGCGCCCCACGCAGGCAGCATCAACGGCGCCCGCGCCCGGATCGCCAAGCGCGCCGATGGTGCAGCCGCTCAATCCGGCCACGCCGCCTGACCTGTCGCTGATCGCCAATGCCGCCGAAGAGGAACTGACGCCTGAGGAAATCGCGGCGCAGAAGGCGAAATATGACCTGCCGGATACGGCGCGTCGTTCGCTCGACCGGATCGGTCCGCTGACGCCGCAGACGCGCGGGTTCGAACCCGATGCCTTTGGCGGCGAATCGGGCAAATATCTCGCCGCGCTGATGAAGGAGACGCATGCGCCGATCGTATCGCGCTGGGCCTCCATCCTGCTGCGCCGTGCGCTGCTGACCGCGAGCGACACGCCGCGCGATATCGATGGCGCGGACTGGGCGGCTGAACGCGCCTGGCTGCTGTTGCGCATGGGGGAGGCCGACAATGCCCGGTTGATGGTGCAGAGCGTCGATCCCGACCGCTATTCCGCGCGCCTCTATGCCGTGGCGATGCAGACCTATCTGGCGACCGCCGACCCGGCGGGCCTGTGTCCGCTATCGGCAGGCGCGCTGCGCTTCAGCAAGGAACCCGGCTGGGACATGACGCGCGCCATGTGTGCGGCGCTGTCCGGCGATCAGGGCACGGCCAGCGGCGCGCTCAATCAGGCGCAGCGCAAGGGCGTGGTGCGCGGCGTCGACTATCGGCTGGCGGAAAAGATCGTCGGCACCGGCTTCAACGCGCGCCGTTCGGTCAAGATCGAATGGGACGGCGTGGACCGCCTGACCGCCTGGCGCTTCGGTCTGGCGACGGCGCTGAATGTCGAGATACCGCAGGAACTTTATGGCACGGCGGGGCAGCATGTCCGCGCCTGGGAAGCGCGCGCGCCGGCGCTGACGGCGCTGCGGCGGCGACCGGGCGTCGATATCGCGGCGCGGCTGGGCGTATTGTCCAATGCGGCGCTGGTCGGCTTCTATGGTCAGGTCCGCACCGATGGCGATGTGCCGGGCGACTTGGCCGACAAGATCGACGCGCTGCGCACGGCCTATGCCGGTGCGACGGTGGGCGATCGGCTGGGCGGCATGCGCAACTGGTGGGGTGATGAAGCCAAGCCGGACTATGTCGGCCTGATCGCGACGGCGCGGGCGGCGGCCGCTCTGCCGGTGGCGCAGGCGGAAGCGCAGGATGCGGCCAATCTGGTCGCGGCCATGCTGACCGCCGGTTATGACCGCAATGCCGCGCGCTGGGCGCGGGCGATCGGCCAGCTGGACGGCGCGGGTGCGTCGCAATTCTGGGCCTTGCTGGCGGTGGGTGCGCCCAGCCCGGTGGCCGACATCAATAGCAGCCGGGTATCGGGCTATGTCAGCGATGCAGGGCCGGAAAAGGGCCGGATGCTGATTGCCGCGCTGGCCGGGCTGTCGCGCCTGTCCGGGCAGGATGCCGTGTCGCTGGCGCAGGATAACGGCGTGACGCTGGCGGCCAACAGCCGCTGGGCGCGCGCGATCGGCGCGGCGGCCGGGCGGGGTGAAAAGGCCACGGTGGCGCTGCTGGCGGCAGTGGGCATGCAGGGCAATGACTGGAGCCATTTGCCGGCGGGGCATCTCTATCATGTCGTGGCGGCGTTGCATCGCGTGGGGCTGGACCCCGAAGCGCGCATGATCGCGGCCGAGGCGATCAGCCGTAGCTGACCATGGGGCAGGATGACGCCGCCCTGATCGACCGCTTTCTGGAAATGATGGCGGCGGAACGCGGCGCGTCGCGCAATACCTTGCTGGCCTATCGCGCCGACCTGACCGGGGCGGGCGACTTGCTGGGGGGGCTGGGCGGCGCGAGCAAGGCTGCGATCGGGACGCTGGCGGAACAATGGGCGGCGCTGGCGGCCTCTTCCGTGGCGCGCAAGACGTCTGCGTTGCGGGCCTTCTACGCCTTTCTGGAGGAAGAGGGACTGCGCGCCGACAATCCTTCCGCCGCTTTGCCGCGCCCGGTGCGGGGACGATCTTTGCCCAAGATATTGTCGACGGGTGAAGTCGATCTGTTCTTTGGCTGGATCGCTGAACGACTGGCGGTGGAGCATCCCGTTCCCCTCGACCTGCGGCTCGCGGCGCTGATCGAATTGCTCTATGGATCGGGCCTGCGCGCGACCGAACTGGTGTCGCTGCCGCGCCGGGCCTTGGCGGTGGACCGGCCCTTCCTGATCCTGAAGGGGAAGGGCGCGCGGGAGCGGCTGGTGCCGATATCCGATCGGGCGCGCGCCGCCGTGGCCGCCTGGCTGCCCCATGTGCCGTCGGACAATATGTGGCTGTTTCCTTCAGGGAAGAGCCATTTGAGCCGCATCCGCCTGTATCAACTTGTGAAAAGCCTGGCCGCTGCGGTGGGCATCGCGCCCGAACGGGTCAGCCCACATGTGCTGCGCCATGCCTTTGCCACTCATTTGCTGGAGGGCGGGGCGGACCTGCGTGCGCTGCAGATGATGCTGGGCCATGCGGATATTGGCACGACGCAAATTTATACCCATGTGGACAGTCGACGGCTGGTCGAACTGGTCAATCAGCGCCATCCGCTGGCGGCAATGACAGGCCGGAACCCGCATCCGCGCGTTGACGGCGACGCGCCATCGCCCTAACGCCTTGCGCCATGGTAAGCTTTCTGGAATTTGAAAAGCCGATCGCGGAGCTGGAAGCGCGCATCGTCGAACTGCGCGCGACCGCCAGCGTGGGTGATATCAACATCGATGGCGAGATCGCGACGCTGGAGCAGCGCGCGGCCAAGCTGCTGGGCGACACCTATGCCAAGCTGACGCCCTGGCAGAAGACGCAGGTGGCCCGGCACCCCGACCGTCCGCATTTCAAGGACTATGTCGCGGGGATGTTCGACAATTTCATGCCGCTGGCGGGCGACCGCGCCTTTGCCGACGATCAGGCGATCATCGGCGGCTTCGCCACGCTGGGCGAGCGCAAGGTCATGGTGATCGGCCACGAAAAGGGCGACGATACCGCCAGCCGCGTGCGCCACAATTTCGGCATGGCCAAGCCCGAAGGCTATCGCAAGGCGATCCGCCTGATGGAACTGGCCGACCGATTCGGCCTTCCGGTAGTCAGCCTGGTCGACACGTCGGGCGCTTTTCCAGGCGTGCAGGCGGAAGAGCGTGGTCAGGCCGAAGCGATTGCTCGTTCGACCGAAGCCTGTCTGGCGCTGGGCGTGCCGATGGTGGCGGCCGTGGTAGGCGAAGGCGGATCGGGCGGCGCGATCGCGCTGGCGGCGGCGAATCGCGTGCTGATGTTCGAACATGCCATTTATTCGGTGATTTCGCCCGAAGGCTGCGCATCGATCCTGTGGCGTACCGCCGAAAAGGCGAGCGACGCGGCGACCGCGATGCAGGTGACGGCGCAGCATTTGAAGACGCTGGGCGTGATCGACCGGATCGTGGCCGAACCGGTGGGCGGCGCGCATCGTGATCCGGTGCTGGCCATCGCCAATCTGGGTTCGGCGATCGAGGCGGAACTGGATGCGCTCGATGGTCTGGGCGCGCAGGCGCTGCGCACTGACCGCGCCGACAAATTCCTCGCCATCGGCGTCTGAACCCTGCCCGGCCGGGCGCTATCGACCGGCCGGAAAACAGGATTGATTGCGCGCTCTTCGCTCGCTTTTCCGGGAACGGCCCGCCATGGTTGCTCGTTACGTAGGGGTAACGGCAGAGGGTGGAGAGTCATGAACTGGAAGATGTCGCTGGGCTGCACGGGTGCGGCGCTGGCGGTGGCGTTGAGTGCGCCGTCGGTGATCGGGCAGCAGCGGGCGATTCGCACCGTTTCCTCGATCAGCGCGCAGGAAAAGGCGAGCGGCGCCAAGCAGCATCCTGAATTGCTGAAGGAATTTGGCGGCGCTTATGTAGGCCCGCAGGCCAAATATGTGGAAGGGGTCGGGCGGCGGATCGCGGTCCAGTCCGGCCTGTCCAATGCGCAGGGGGATTTTACCGTCACCCTGCTCAACAGCCCGGTGAATAACGCTTTCGCTATCCCCGGCGGCTATGTCTATGTCACGCGGCAATTGATGGCGCTGATGAATGACGAGGCCGAACTGGCCGGCGTGCTGGGGCATGAGGTCGGCCATGTCGCCGCTCAGCATGGCCAGCGGCGGCAGAAGGCGGCGCAGCGCAATGCTATTGGCGGGGCGCTGCTGGGCGCGCTGGCGGGAGCGTTTCTGGGCGATTCGGGCCTGGCCGGACTGGTGCAGAAGGGGATCGGCACGGGTAGCCAGTTGCTGACGCTCAAATTCTCCCGCAGTCAGGAATATGAGGCGGACGATCTGGGCATCCGCTATCTGGCGTCGGGCGGCTATGATCCGCGCGCGCTGTCGGACATGCTGGCGTCACTGGCGGCGCAGAGCAATCTGGATGCGCAGGTTGCGGGTAATGCGCGATCGACTCCGGAATGGGCGAGCACCCATCCTGATCCCGCGTCCCGTGTGACGCGCGCCGCAGAGGTCGCATCCACGACCCGATCGACCAGCAAGGTGCGCAATCGGGACGCCTTCCTCAATGCGCTGGATGGCGTCCTCTATGGCGATGATCCCAAACAGGGCGTGATCGACGGCAATCGCTTCCGTCATCCCCACCTGCGCGTCGCCTTTGCGGCGCCCAGTGGCTTTGGCATGGAAAATGGGTCGGATGCGGTGTCGATCACCGGATCGGGCGGGCAGGCGCAGTTCAGCGCGGCGGCCTATACGGGCAATCTGGCGACCTATATCAACAGCGTGTTCGCCAAGCTGGGCGGCGGCGATGGCGTGCCGGAGGGAGAGGTGAGCCGCACCACCGTCAACGGTCTGCCGGCCGCCTGGCGCACGGTGCGCGCGAGCAGCCAGTCCAGTCAGGTCGACGCCACTGTCTTCGCTTATGAGTTTGGCGACGGCAAAGCCTATCATTTCCTGCTGCTGACGCCGGCGGGGAAGGGCATTGGTCCCTTCACTTCGATGGTGCAATCGGTGCAGCGCCTGTCGGCGCAGGAAGCGGCGGCGATCAAGCCGCGCCGCGTACAGGTGGTGACGGTCAAGGCCGGCGACACCGTCCAGTCGATGGCCAAGCGCATGGCCTATAGCGATTATCCGCTGGAACGCTTTTTGACGATCAATGCGCTGACATCCGGCGCCACGCTGCGGCCGGGGCAGCGGGTTAAGATCGTGAGCTGGTAAAGGGTGTAAACGAAAAGAGGCGGCGGACCCAAGGTCCGCCGCCTCCTGTCCCGACAATCGTCTCAGGCTTACTTCAGGTTGCCCGAAACATTGTTGAAGGTGCTGCCGAGCTTGCTGCCCAGGCTGGTCATCGCGCCGATGGCAGCGACGGCGATCAGAGCGGCGATCAGGCCGTATTCGATCGCGGTGGCACCCTTTTCATTCTTCAGCATCTTACGGACGAACTTCATCTGACGTCTCCTTGATTGAATTTCTACGTTAAACTACCCGGCCGCCCCGCTTGGATAATTGGTGGTCAGCAAGACTTGAATTAGAGCCGCTCTGTTGAAAAACCCTTAATGGGCATAAGCGGCTGTCAAATATTGATGGTTAATTGTTGGTTACTTCTGTCGCGACGTTGTTCCACATCTTGGTGGTCTTGTTCGCGACATTGGTGAGCGCGGCGATCATGGCCAGAACGACCATCGCCAGGATCAGCGCATATTCGATGGCGGTGGCGCCGCGTTGGCACCGCACCAGTCCCCATCGGGCAATGATCTCTAGAAGCCCGCGCATCATTATCCCCACTTGGCTACAGACAGTCCCCGCAAGACGTGTAAAGCAAGCACGGTTAACAAAGCCCTTTTGCCCGGAACCTTATGTCGTCTTTTTCTCCCCTGTTAGTTGTCGCCGTAGCGTTGGTGGATGCCGATGGCCGCGTGCTGTTGCAGCAGCGTCCGCCCGGCAAGGCGCTGGCGGGCCTGTGGGAATTTCCGGGTGGCAAGGTGGAGCCGGGCGAAACACCCGAAGCGGCGCTGGTGCGCGAGCTTGAAGAGGAATTGGGGATAGAGACGCATGCCAGTTGCCTGGCGCCCGCGACCTTCGCCAGCGAACCGCTGGGCGACCGGCATCTGCTGCTGCTGCTCTATGTCTGTCGCAAGTGGAAGGGCGTGCCCCAGATGCACGAAGCGACGGCGCTCAAATGGGTGCGTCCGGCCCAGATGTACGGGCTGGAGATGCCGCCGGCGGATTTGCCGCTGATCGGGCTGCTTGAAGCGTTGCTCTAAGAGTCTTTTTGGAAATACGCCTCTGGTGCGGGATCGAAAATGCGCTCTTCCGCGCATTTTCCAAAAGGGCTCTGACAGAAAAAGGGGCGCCCCAATGGGACGCCCCTTTTAAGATAATCGGCAAGCCGGGGAGGATCAGTCTTCCCCCGATCGCGGAGCGATCAGTCTTCCTTGGCCTTGCTCTGCAACTGGACATAATTCTGGATGCCCATGCGTTCGATCATTTCGAACTGGGTTTCCAGCGTGTCGACATGCTCTTCCTCGCTTTCGAGGATATATTGGAACAGGTCGCGGCTGACGAAATCCTTGATGGATTCGCAATAGGCGATCGCGTCGCGCAGCACGGGCAGCGCTTCATATTCCAGTTCGAGGTCGGCCTTGAGGATTTCCTCGACGGTTTCGCCGATCTTCAGGCGGCCGAGCAGCTGGAAATTGGGCAGGCCGTCCAGGAACAGGATGCGTTCCGCCACCTTGTCCGCATGCTTCATCTCATCAATGGATTCGGCATATTCGAACTTAGCCAGCTTCTCGATGCCCCAATGGTTGAGCACGCGATAGTGGAGGAAATATTGGTTGATCGCGGTCAGCTCATTCTTGAGCACCTCGTTCAGATAGTCGATGACCTTCGGGTCGCCCTTCATGGCGTTATACTCCGGCAGAATAGGGGGAACGCCGTCAGTATATCGTTTCGGCTACTGTCTGTTAAGCCAAAAACCCTTGATAATCGGGCATTTTCCACCATGCTATTGCGTGATGTTCTCGCCTTTCCCGTGCGGATGCTTCGCAATCCCGTCAGGCGAACCTGTCAGGCCGAAGCGCGCTCCGCGGCGATGATGGTGCGGGCGAAGGACACGCACTGGCCGCATTTAGGGCGGCGGCCAAATTGGGCGTAAGCGCTGCACGGCGTATCAGCGCCGTTACGTGCCGCTTCCCGCACGTCTTTTTCCCGAATAGCATTGCAAACGCACACGACCATCGAAGAGATTCTCCTGATGGCTGTGGAGATAGCGCGTCTGATAATGGGTCGCAATAGTATTCAGGTGATTTTGCGAATCTTTTGCGGCCGGCCGAGGCACAGGCTGCGCCAGACCCATTCGGCCGGTCCCATCGCGAATCGGGCTGCATAGGGTTTCGACCAGAGCAGCATCGCCGCCCAGCTCGCCAGAACGAACAGCGGGAGCAGGGCCGGGCGGACATGGGCGAACAGGCCAAGGCCCCAGCCATAGAAGAGCGCGGTCATGATCAGGCTGGCGCCCAGATAGTTGCTGAGCGTCATCCGGCCGGCGGCGGCGATGCGGCCGATCAGCGGGCTGGCGCGATGGCGGGCCATCAGCCAAAGGATCAGCGCGGCCCAGCCGACGGTGAGCGGGATGCGGAAGGGCAGCGACCAGGCAAGGGCGACGCCATAAGCGGGGAGCGGCGCGAAACCGCTCCACCACACCCACAAAGCGAGGCCCGCCATGGGCGGCAGACCGATGAGGAAGCAATGGCGCGCGGTGCGGCGATATTGCTCCGCGTCCCAGCCGCCGGTCAGGAAGCCGCCCTTCAACATTGCCATGCCGAGCAGCATGAAGCCCAGCGTCTCAAAGGCGGTGAACAGGAAGCCCCACACCCATTCGCCGGGAAATTCGGCCAGCTTCGCTTGCAGGATCGTGGCAAAGCCGCTGCGATAGGTGAGGATTTCGCCCTGCGTCGCGGTGTTGGCGGGATCGGCCAGCGCGCTCATGAAATCGGCAAAGCCGGTGCGCATGGCGATGCTGGCATCCGGTGCGGCGGTGCCGTTCCGCCAAAGATAGAGGCTGGCGATGAAGGCTGCGACCAGCAGGAATTGCAGCAGGAAGCAGAGGAAGGCGCGCTTGACCAGAGCGAGCGGCTCCTGCCCGACGAAGAGCATCGCGAACAGGCCGACCAGCGCATAGACGCGCAATATGTCCCCCCACCACAGCAGGAAGAAATGCGCGCAGCCCAGCACGAATAGCCAGCCGAGGCGAACCATCTGCGTGCGCCGCCCGTCGCGCCCGGCCATTTCCTCCCGATCGATCAGCAACAGCATCGATGCGCCGAACAGCAGGGCGAACAGGCCGCGCATCTTGCCGTCCACGAACAGCAGGCTCACCGCCCAGAAAACCACGTCCCCGGCCCCCGTCCAGCCCGATACCGCCGGATTGAAATAGGCATTTTGCGGCAGGGCGAAGGCGGTGATGTTCATCCACACTATGCCCATGACCGCGCAGCCACGCAGCACGTCCATGGCGGGAATGCGGGGGGAGGATGACATGGAGGCGGGTTCCTTTGGGGGGGGGGCGGTCGGCGCGGTAAGGCTTTGCCAATGCGCCTAGTGCCTTTGCATAGGTGGTGAAAAGGTTCTTGTTCCTTGCGGTTGTATTTTAGCGCGGCTGGGTGGCGTGCATATGTTCGGGATGGAGGGAAGTCGACCAGAAGTGGACCTTTCCATCATCGTCGCCCTGAACTTGTCTCAGGGTCCATTCCTCCTCTTGGTCAATGGACCCGGAGGCGGGATGGATGCTGAAACAAGTTCAGCACGACGGAATGGGGAAGCCGCCGTTACCGACCAGAAGTCGACATACACGGCGATGGTGTGCTCCTGCGAAAGCAGGAGCCTAGGGGCGCCCTGACGCTTCATTGCCCTGGGTTCCTGCCTTCGCAGGAACACGGTTGGGCTAGAACCGGAATGTCGTGTTTTCACCCAAACCCGCCCTCCAGCGGCACCTGAATTTACCCACGCCACCCAGCCTGCGTCGCCAAAACGTTGACCATGGCCCTGCAAATCGCCAATGCCTCACCCATGAATGACAGCCGCAAACAACGGATAAGCGACGCCTTCGGTGCGGCGGCGGGCCATTATGAGGCGCATGCCGGGCCGCAGCGGCTGGCGGCGGCGATGGTGGCGGATATTGCGCAGCGGCAGAGGGGGAAGGGCGTGGCGCGCATCCTGGAGGTGGGATGCGGCACCGGCCTGCTGACCCGCGACATCCAGTCCCGCTGGCCGGGCGCGGAACTGATCGCCACCGATATTTCGCCGGGCATGCTGGAGCAGGCGGCGTCGCATGGCCGGGTTGCGGGGCAGTTTCTGGCCATGGATGGCGAAGCGCCGCCGTTCGACGGGCCGTGGTTCGACCTGATCCTGTCCAGCCTGGCCTTTCAGTGGTTCGATGATCTGCCTGCGGCGATCGGACGGCTGGCCGGGCTGTTGCGGCCGGGGGGAAGCCTGATCTTCTCGACCATGGGGCAGGGCAGCTTTGCCGGTTGGCGTGCCGCCCATGCCGCCTGTGGGGAGGCGAGCGGGGTGCCGGACTATCCGTCGATCGAAGCCCTGCGCGCGATGCTGGCGGGGCAGGAGGATGCCTTCGCCTTTGAAGAGACGGTCCTGTTGGAGGCCCATGGCGCGCGGGCCTTGCTGGCGCATCTCAAGGGCATTGGCGCGGTCGTGCCGGATGCGGGGCGCAGGCCGCTCGGCCCGGCGGCGTTGCGCCGGGTCATGACGGCCTATGATGCGGCGGGTGGCCGCGACGTCTATCAGTTATTGATCGGCCGGGTGACGCGCGCCGCCCAGGCATAGGGGCCGATGATGGTGCCCACGAAGCCGCCGGCCTGCTTCGTGCTGAGGAAGCGGATATCGACATCGGCCGCTAATGTCCGGGCGCCATCGCCGCTGTCATAGCTGGCGCGCATCCGGCCGCCGTCCATGTGCAGCGTCAAGGTGACGGGCTTCGCGGTATCGATCGGGGCGGAGGCGATCAGGCGGTCGCTGTCCGTATCTTCGCGCGCCAGCAGGGCGATGTGCGGGGCGCCGTCGCGCTGGATGAGGCCGAAGAAGAGGAAGCTGCGGTCCGACTGGATCGCCACCAGCCCGGCCCGGTCGCCCTCCGCTTCGGGGCGATAGGTCAGCCGGGTCGAAATGGTGGCGACATGCTGCTGTTGCCGTCGCCCGATAAAGGCCGGGGCGCCGGACAGGTCGCCGATCGGCGTGGCGCCGTCCAGCATCAGGGCGCCACCTTCCAGCCGATAGACGGGCTGCTTTGGCGTGCGGATGCCGATCCATGCCGGGCTTAGCCGTGAACCGTTGAAATCATCATGATAAGAGAAATCGCCGCTGGTTGGTGGGACGTCGCTCGCTCCGCTAGGCAAAGCGGGGCGCGGCGCTGCATAGGGAATGGGCGCGCCGTCCGGCAGGATATGCGGCCAGCCATTCCGCCATATGACCGGCAGCAGGAAAGTTTCCCGCCCGATATTATAGAGGTCCGGGCCATAAGGCCGGGTGGCGAGGAAGGTCGCCCACCAGTCGCCCTTTTGCGTCTGGATCAGCTTGGCATGGCCGGCCGATGTCACCGGATTCGGGCGATCGGGGTTCAGGCTGCGCTGGCTGAGGATCGGATTATGCGCATAGGGGAGGAAAGGGCCGCGCAGGTCGCGTGACCGGAACACCACTTCGCTATGCTTGTCGCCGGTGCCGCCTTCGGCCGCGATCAGATAATAAAAACCTTCGCGCTTCAGCAGGTGAGGCCCTTCGATCCAGACGGGCTTGGCGGCGATGTCGACGCCGCCATTGACGATCTGGGTCGATGGGCCGGTCATCTTTAGCTGGCGCCAGTCAAATTCCTGCACCCAGATGGCGCGGTGCCCTTCATAGCGGGCAGGCTCGGCAGGCGCGCGGTTGTTGACGATGAAGGCGCGGTCGCCCTCCCAGTAGAGGGACGGGTCGATCCCTTCGAACGGCAGCCATGTCGGGTCGGACCATGGCCCGGCCGGATCGCGCGCGGTCATCACGAAATTGCCGCGACAATCGACGCAGGTGCCGACGATGTAGAACAGCCCGTCATGCCAGGAGATGTCGGGCGCGAACATGCCGCGTGAGGTGCGCAGGCCGGAAAAATCGAACTGGCCGGGCCGGTCGATCGCGTTGCCGATCTGCCGCCAGTGGACCATGTCGGTCGATTGGAAGACGGGCAGGCCCGGATAATGGGCGAAGGAGGAATTGACGAGATAATAGCTGTCGCCGACGCGGGTGATCGACGGATCGGGATAATAGCCCGACAGGACCGGATTGCGACAGTCTCCGGGCGCGGGTGTCACCTGTTCCTGCGTCCGGCCGTCATAGCGGAAATCCTCGAAGCGGGCGGGGCCTGCCAGGGCCGATGTGGTGAGGGTGGCGCAGAACAACAGGGCGGCGCGGACGGTCGGGTGCAAATATCCTCTCCTTCTTTTACACCGTCAGCATAATATCCGCGCATTGATAGCGCTATCATTATTAAGTCGTAGGGGCGGCAGCTAAAGATTAACTTCTTTCCCCCTATCCATGGCCTCATGGAGACAGCACGCGCCCCTGATCGCGCGGAGACGCAGGCACCGTCGCGGACGAGGGCCGCTGCGCTTGTGGCCGGTCCGGTCCTGCTGTTGCTGATCCACGCGGCGCTGCTGGCGACGATGGGGGATCAGTCTGCCCATGGCTCCTTCTTCTTCCTGATCGGCACGCCGTTGCTGGCAGCGGGCATCTGCCTGCATCGGGCGATGCGGGATGGCTGGGAAGGATGGATGTCGCTGGCGGTGGCCATGCTCTTCTGGGCGAGCGGCATGGCGGCGACAATGGTCAGCCTGCTGATGCAGGACGGGTCGGGCGTCGGCAACCTGAGCATGCTGCTCTATGTGCTCTATGGTGTGCCGCTGATCTTCGCTCTGGCCAGCCCGGTGGATGAGGCATGGCCGGTGCGGCTGGTCGATGCCGTGCTGGCGGGCGCGCTAGGCTATTTTTTCTTTCGCTATGTGTTTGCGATGGCGACGCCGGTCGGAACGGATGACAGCGGGGCGGCAGCGCTCCGGCTGCTGTTCGATATAGAGAATAGCTATATCCTGCTCTTCGCGATCGTCCGGCTGATGGCCTGTCAGGAGGAACGGCAGCGCGATTTCCTGCGCGTGCTGGCGGCCTATGCCGGCCTCTATCTGCTGGTTGCGGCCTATATCAATCATGTGGAGAGCGACAGCGATTATGGTCTGTGGCCGGATTTGCTGATCGACCTGCCTTTCCTGTTGCTGGCGGGGCTGGCGATGGCGTGGCGTGGTGGTGCGATGCCGGTCGCGTCGCGCCGCTTCGCCCGGCTGGTGCGGGCGGGCAGTCCGCTGATGCTGCCGGCGACGGTGCTGACGGTGTCGACGCTGCTGCTGTCGCATGATGCGCGGCTGGCGGTGGCGGGCTGTGTTGTCGCGACTTTGGGCTATGGGCTGCGCAGCGTGTTGGTGCAGTTGCGCAGCTATGACGAGCAGGATCGGCTGGCGGAGCTGTCGCATGTCGATGCGCTGACCGGGGTCGCCAATCGGCGTCTCTTCGACGAGGTGCTGCGTCGAGAAGCGGCGCGAGCGCGGCGGTATGGCGGGGCGCTGGCGCTGATGATGATCGACATCGACCATTTCAAGCGGCTCAACGACCAATATGGCCACCCGATCGGTGATGCGCGCTTGCGGGAGGTGGCAGCCGTGCTGGCTGCCCATGCCCGGCGCGGCACCGATCTGGTGGCGCGCTATGGCGGGGAGGAATTTGCCGTGATCATGCCCGGCCTCCATCCGCGCGAGGCCGCCGACATGGCCGAACAGATGCGCGCAGCGGTGGAGGGGCGGCGCCTGCCCGCGCCCGGCGGGGTGGTGACGGTCAGCATCGGGCTGGCGCATCTGCTGGCGCGGGATGCGGACCCGGCAGAACTGGTCGATAGCGCCGATCGCGCGCTGTATGACGCCAAGCGAGGCGGGCGCAACCGGGTTGGCGTGGAGCGGCTGGCGCTGGTGTCAGCGGGCTGACTTGCGGATCATCAGCTTGAGGCCTGACCAGATGGCATCGACGGCGCAGACCTTTACATCGACCAGATCGGTGGCGGGCAGGATGACGGCCCGGATCACGTCCTCCGTAATGTCGGTCGGGACTTTGGAGGCTTTTTTGGGCCAGCTGATCCACAGAAAGCCGGTAGGGGCGAGCAGCGGGCGCAGGGCGGCGATGCGAGCCGCCATCGTCGCGCGGTCGGTGACGAAGATATGGGCGGCATCAATCGGCGGTTGCGGCGCGGGCAGGGGGATGACGCCACTATCGCCAATTTCCGCCATGACAGTGACGGGCATATCCTCCCACCAGGCGCGCAGGCCGGGTTTGAGGCTGAGCTTCTTCGCCAGCGGGGTGCCGGAATAGCCGGCGGGATTGTTGGATGCCATGCATTGCCCTCGCCGTTGGGGTGGCGTGACGCAGCATCGTCAAACCCTGCTTCCTGCGCAAGGGGCCACCGCCATGCGCCAACGCGATTGGACTGCCGGAAGCGAGATGGGTTCCGGCCTGCGCGGGAACGACGAGTGGAGGTTAGTCAGGCAACCGCTCGAAACCCAGGCCGATTGCGAGGTTATCCGAATGCGGATTGCGCTCTTCGATCAATGTGATCTTCCACGCGCGGTTCCATTTTTTCAGACGTTTTTCGCGCAGAATGGCCTCTTCCATCGAGCCATGCTGCTCGAACCACATCAGGCGTTTCACCTGATAGTCATAGGTGAAGCCGGGAACGGTGCCGGTGCGATGCTGATGGAGGCGCTGGATCAGGTCGGACGTGACGCCAATATACAGCGTGCCGTTGCGCTTGCTTGCGAGGATATAGACGCAGGGCTGGCGATCGCGCATCGCCCTGGCATGGTCAAGCCGTCGTCCCCGCCTGCGCGGGGACGACGGCGGTGATCAGAGTTCGCTGTCCATGAGGGCAGGGAAGAAGCCTTCATGGGCGGTGCGCAGCGTGTCGAGGGCGACGCCTGCGACGCTGTCGCCGCCGACGGTGCCGATCTTCACCGCGCCGGGGACGTCCACGCCCGCTGCCGTGGTGACGACATAGCGGCCCTGATCTTCGCCAAAGGCCGATGCAGTGGTGAGCGTGACGTCCAGCGTTGCGCCGATCTTGCCGGCCAGCGCCATTTCCGCGATGGTGACGATCAGGCCGCCATCGGCGATGTCATGCACGGCGGTCGCCTTGCCATCAGCGATCAATGCGCGGACGATGTCGGCATTGGCGCGCTCTGCGGACAGGTCCACCTTGGGGGCCTCGCCGGCTTCACGGCCGGCGATTTCGCGCAGCCAGATGGTCTGGCCCAGATGCGTGCCTTCGCCGCCGATCAGCCAGATCGCGTCGCCTTCATTCTTGAACGCGACCGTCGCCATGACGTCCACGTCCTTGAGCAGGCCGATGCCGCCGATCGCCGGGGTCGGCAGGATCGCCGAGCCGCCACCGGTCGCCTTCGATTCATTGTAGAGCGAGACGTTGCCTGACACGATCGGGAAGTCCAGCGCGCGGCAGGCGTCGCCCATGCCCTCAAGGCAGCCGGTCAGCTGCGCCATGATTTCGGGGCGCTGCGGGTTGGCGAAGTTGAGGCAGTTGGTCACGGCGAGCGGGGTGGAGCCGACGGCGCTCAGGTTGCGATAGCATTCGGCGATCGCCTGCTTGCCGCCTTCATAGGGGTCGGCATAGCAATAGCGCGGGGTGCAGTCGGTGCTGATTGCGATGCCCTTCTGCGCGCCATGGACGCGCACGACTGCGGCGTCGCCACCGGGGCGCTGCACTGTGTCGGCGCCGACCATGTGATCATATTGTTCCCAGATCCAGCGGCGGCTGGCGATGTCGGGGCTGCCCATCAGCGTCAGCAGATCGGCACCGATGTCGGCGCTTTCCGTGATGTCGCCCAGCGGCTCCACCTTCGACCAGAGCTTATATTCGTCCTTTGGCATGGAAGGACGGTCATAGAGCGGCGCATCGTCGGCCAGCGGGGCGAGCGGGATGTCGCAGACGATCTCGCCCTTATGCTCCAGCACCATGCGGCCGGTGTCGGTGACGTGGCCGATGACGGCGAAGTCGAGTTCCCACTTTTTGAAGATGGCTTCGGCAAAGGCTTCGCGGCCGGGCTTGAGCACCATGAGCATGCGCTCCTGGCTTTCCGACAGCATCATTTCATAGGTGGTCATGCCGGTTTCGCGCTGCGGCACGTCGTCCATCTTGAGGTGGAGGCCCACGCCGCCCTTCGACGCCATTTCGACGCTGGAGGAGGTGAGGCCCGCCGCGCCCATATCCTGAATGGCGACGATCGCGTCGGACGCCATCAGTTCCAGGCAGGCTTCGATCAGCAGCTTTTCGGTGAAGGGGTCGCCGACCTGCACGGTGGGGCGCTTGGCGTCGGCGTCGTCGCCGAAGTCCGCGCTCGCCATGGTGGCGCCATGGATGCCGTCACGACCGGTCTTGGAGCCGACATAGACGATCGGGTTGCCGACGCCGCTGGCGGCCGAATAGAAGATCTTGTCGGTGTCCGCGACGCCCACGGTCATCGCATTGACCAGGATATTGCCGTCATAGGCCGGGTGGAAATTCACTTCGCCACCCACGGTCGGCACGCCCACGCAATTGCCGTAGCCGCCGATGCCATGCACCACGCCCGCGATCAGATGCTTCATCTTGGGGTGGTCGGGGCGGCCGAAGCGCAGCGCGTTCATGTTCGCCACCGGACGCGCGCCCATGGTGAAAACGTCGCGCAGGATGCCGCCGACGCCGGTCGCCGCGCCCTGATAGGGTTCGATGTAGGACGGGTGGTTGTGGCTTTCCATCTTGAAGATGGCGGCCTGCCCGTCGCCGATATCCACGACGCCCGCATTTTCGCCGGGGCCGCAAATGACCTGCGGACCCTT
The DNA here is from genome assembly GCF_900111125.1 of Sphingobium sp. YR768. Taxonomy (GTDB): domain Bacteria; phylum Pseudomonadota; class Alphaproteobacteria; order Sphingomonadales; family Sphingomonadaceae; genus Sphingobium. The sequence continues at coordinate 167,387 of NZ_FOGE01000003.1, read as the reverse complement.
GGTCGGCAGCTTCATCAGGTGGATTTTGGACGATTTATAGGAGCAATGCTCCGACCACATGACCGAGAATATGCCCAGTTCGGTCAGGTTCGGCTCACGGCCGATGGCGTTCAGGACGCGGTCATATTCTTCCGGGCTGAGGCCATGTTCGGCGACGACTTCCGGGGTGATCTGGGGTGCGGTGCTGGACATGAGCGCGCCTTTAGCGAGGGCGTGGGCGAAGGGCAATGGTGGGCGTGCGGGCGCTGCACGGAATGCATGACTCGACCGGCTTTTCACCGACTTCGCCATCCGCAGTCATCTGTTCGGTGATCCGTCGATGCAATGCCTCATCCAGGGCGTATCGATGATTCCGTTTCGGTTGCGGATATAAAATAGACTAAGTTACCGCCTAAAAGACCGTGGTTACTTATACGCATATCGAAGTTTCATGTCATGTGCGACGATAAGATACGATAATATGGAATATATATGTCGATAGTATCATGATTTCTATTTTGATAGACGATTTTATTTCTAATCTATTTCTGTTGATGGGGTGATATGCAAATGGTTACGGAGGCGTAAGCGATGTCCATGTGGCTTGTTAAGGCCATGCATCAATTTGTCTTGCACCGAACGTCGATGGCGTCGGGCATATCGGCAATTCTACTCTATCTGTTATGGCTGATGCGGTCTTCCACGATCGTCGCCGAGGGGAGCTTATTGAACGCGTTTCGGCAGCGCGTGCAGTTCATATATGCCGGCTGGCGTCTCAAGGACATGTTGCGACCGACGGTCAGCGCTGACGAAACACCCTTTCATCGTCGTATGAAATCGCGGCCAAGCCTGTTGGGTGCGGTCATTCGCCCCTATCAATCGACCAATTGGGACAGCCGCACCCGGTTGAGCAAGCTGGGCGCCCATTATGACAGCATGGCCCGGCTTCGATGGCTGTTCGATCCCGAACATGATCCTGAAGTGACGCTGTGTGCGCTTTCTATGATCCATCCCGAATTACGGTTTGTCATGGATGAAGCCATCTGGTTCAAGAATGAAGGGCCGCTGGTCGTCAGTCTGTTCCTGAAAACCGACCGCATCTTTTCGATCGCCTTCGCCGTGCGGGAGGAGAATGGCGATCTGATCGCGCATGTGGGGGCCATACAGGGACGAAATCCAAAGGATATCCCCGATATTCTGGATGTCTATCGCGACCTGACCCGATCCGCGCATGGGCTTCGCACCCGTGATCTGCTGATCGAACTGTTCCGCATGTTCTGCGCGCATCTGGGCGTGGCCCGGATATTTCTGGTGTCCGACAGATATCAGCAGCATCGCGATCCCTATTTCGGCAGCAGTCGGGGCGAGGTGCTGGCCTGCTACAATGGTGTGTGGGAAGAGCGCGGCGCCGTGCGGATCGACGACACCATGTTCGAACTGCCATTGCAGGCGGTGTTGCGGGATACGGAACGAATTCCGCCGCGCAAGCGCGCACTGTATCGTCGGCGCTATGACATGTTGGCCGAGATATCCGGCATCATCGCCGCAAGGCTCGATCGTCAGGCATCCTGAACGGAATTTCTCATCAAGTCTTGAAGGAGGCGCGCCATGCTGTCGAAACTGCGGAACCGCAATCTGAGTGCGCGCCTGCTTCAGCCCGCGGACGAATTCTGGGATCAGCGGCTGGGGATCAGCACATTTGGCTATCATCCCGGCTCAGGCGATCCTGGCGACCGCGAATGGTATCTCCATTATATCCCATCGCCTTATCGGGATATTTTCGACGCATTGAAGTTGGCGGGGTTGCGGCAGGACGATGTCTTTACCGACCTGGGTTGCGGACTGGGCCGCGCCGTTTTTGCGGCCAGCCATATGGGAGTGAAGCGCGCGGAAGGCGTGGAACTGGTGCCGAAACTGGCACGGCAGGCGCAGGATAATGCGCGGACCAGTCGCCTGCGCGATCGTCATATCGTCTTTTTCGAACGGAACTGCCTGGAGCATGACCTGAGCGCCACGACGCTCGCCTATATTTTTCACAGTTTCGGTCATCAGATCATGGCGGAGGTGCTGGACAAGGCCAGGCATGATCGCCGCACGATCGATGCGCGCCGACCGTTACGCATCGCTTACGTCAATCCGGTATGCAATGATGTGCTGCGCGATTCCGGCTGGTTCCGTCGCGTGGCCGATGCACCCGAAAAACGGCAATGGCTCTCGACCGCTTTTCATTACCCTACCACGATTTGGGAATCGACGGACATTTAAGAGTCTGTTCTGAAATGCGCTCTTGGCGCATCCGTCCCGGTCCGCGCCCCCATGCGACCGCCCGGATATGGTCCCCAGCTGGGCGATTGGGCGGAGTGTGGGCCGCAACGCCGTGGTCCATTGACCATGGCCCTCATGTTCTCAGTCGTGGCCGCGAGTAGTGGCTGATGGTGTCAGCGTCTACATCGCAGCGCCGGAAGGCCGTGCATCGGCGCCGGCCCATTATCAGGTTAACTGTGCAGCGTTCGAGTCATCCAACAGCGAACGGCCGATCACGTTAAAATAAAAAGGCCGGACCCGAAGGCCCGGCCTGTTGGTGTCCCGATAGGCGTCGGATCAGACGTGGCAGGCCTGGCCGCTCTTGCCCGGCACGGTGATGGTCACGTCGTTGCCCGAACCCTTGACTTCGTAGCCGCCCTCGGCGGTGAAGGGCTGGCCGACTTCGGCGGCTTTCAGCGTCGTTGCGGTGCCGGTCTTTTCCGTGCGCAGCAGGGCGGTCTTGTCGTCGCTCATAAAGTCGACGAAGATCAGGCTGTTGTCCTTGCAGCGATACTGCTTGTTCGCCTTGACCGAAGGCGGCAGCTCGACCGGCGCGGCATTGGCCAGCTGGGCCGCCATCGGGTCGGCAGGGCCGCCCACGACTTCGGGTTCGTCATTCTTGTTGCAAGCCGACAGCAGGGCGACGCTCGCAACGGCGATCAGGGAGAGATATTGTTTCATGGTGATCCTTTTATGTGCATGTGCAACATGGTGCGTCAACGCAAAATGACGGCAGACCCGCTATCGCCCCTGATATGACGTCATGACGGTTCGATGACAGCAGGGCATAAATGGCGGGCACGGGCTTGACCGTGGGCGTGGCGGCGGCCAATGCAGGGACATGGCTGAGGAACCTTCGACCCCCGATCTTGCGACCCTCTCTTTCGAGGATGCGCTGCGCGCCCTGGAACAGATCGTCCGTCGTCTGGAAAGCGGCGACGTGCCGCTCGACGAGTCGATCTCGCTCTATGCGAAGGGCGAGGAACTGCGGAAGCGCTGTGCCGAGCGGTTGCAGGCGGCTGAAGCGCGGATCGCAAAGCTGACGGTGGACGCCAATGGCGCGGTCACCGGCACACAAGCATTCGGCGCGGATTGAGCATCATGGCCGGGGGAGGGAGCGCCTCCGCAGGCGATCTGGTCAAGGCTGGCGCGGCCGGCGTGGCAGCGGATATCGATGTCGCATTCGACCGGCTGCTGGCGGTGCCGGACGATGCCCGGGCGCGCCTCTATGAAGCGATGCGCCATGCTGCGATCGGCGGGGGCAAGCGGCTCCGCCCGTTGCTGGTCCGCGCGGCGAGCGACCTGTTCAATATCTCCCGCGACTCGGCCCTGCGTGTCGGCCTCGCGATCGAGTGCATCCATGTCTATTCGCTGATCCATGATGATCTGCCGGCGATGGACGATGATGATATGCGCCGGGGCAAGCCGACGGTGCACAAGGCCTTTGACGAGGCAACGGCGATTCTGGCTGGCGATTGTCTCCATGATCTGGCGTTCGAGATATTGGCGGACGAGGAAACCCATCCCGATCCGTTCGTGCGCGTGGAACTGGTGAAGGGGCTGGCAATCTCCAGCGGCCCGGCCGGCATGGCGGGCGGGCAGATGATGGATCTGGAAGCGGAAAAGGCCCGCTTCGACCTGGCTACCGTGACGCGCCTGCAAAATCTCAAGACCGGGGCGTTGATCGCCTTCTGTGTGGAGGCCGCCGCGATCATGGCGCGCCTGCCGCATGAGGCGCGCACGCGCCTGCACGGCTATGCTCGCGACATCGGCCTAGCCTTCCAGATTGCCGACGACCTGCTGGATGTCGAGGGCGATGCTGCGCTGGCCGGCAAGGCGCTGGGCAAGGATGCGGCGGCGGGCAAGGAGACTTTCGTCTCGCTGCTGGGCGTGGAGCCCGCGCGGGACCGGGCGCACATGCTGGTCGCACAGGCGAAGGCACATCTTCATGGCTATGGCGCGGAAGCGGATCTGTTGCGCGCCATAGCCGACTATATCGTGGAAAGGGATCGCTAAGCCCATGAGCAAGCAGCGTATCGGCGTCTATCCCGGCACGTTCGACCCCGTCACCCTGGGGCATATGGACATCATCCGGCGCGGCGCAAAGCTGGTCGACAAGCTGGTGATCGGCGTCACGACCAATATCAGCAAGTCGCCCATGTTCTCCGACGAAGAGCGGCTGGAGATGGTGCGGCGCGAGTGCGCGGGGATCGATACGGAGATCATCGTCACCGGCTTCAATTCGCTGCTGATGGACTTTGCCGAATCGCAGGGCGCCAGCGTGATCATCCGCGGGCTGCGCGCGGTCGCCGACTTCGAATATGAATATCAGATGGCGGGCATGAACCAGCAGATCAACGGTCGGGTCGAAACGGTCTTCCTGATGGCGGACGTGTCGCTTCAGCCGATCGCATCGCGTCTGGTCAAGGAAATCGCGCTTTATGGCGGTCCGATCCACAAGTTCGTTAGTCCCGCGGTGCGCGACGAAGTGGTGGCGCGGGTGGACGAGATTGGTCGCAAGGGCGGCTGAGTCTTTGTTGGAGAACCGCACCGGCCCCCACCCGACCGCCCAATCAGGATACACTGTGGGTGGCCGGGTGTGGGTTCCAACGAGGCACGTGACTCGTTGGAAGGCCGGTGCGGCATTCAAAATGCTCTCTTCCGCGCATTTTGCAGAGGATAGCCTCGTTTCAGCCTGCGTTCAGTTGCCAATCCCGATCAGCGCGCTATCAGGGCGGTGCGACCCACCGGGCAAATTTGTTTAAGGAAAGCGTTATTCATGCGTTTCACTAGCGCGCTCAAGACCGTGGCGATCGGCTTCGCCCTCACCGCGTCCGGTGTGGCTTTCGCCCAGGGCGGCGGTGGCGGCGGCAATGCCGAAGAGATGAAGAAGGCCGAAGCGGCCGTGCGCGCGCAGGACAATGCCAAGTCGCTGGGCACCGAAACCGTGGTCAAGCTGCCTCCCGCGACCGTGCCGGCCGATCCGCAGAATATCTGGGATCTGGACCTGTCGAGCGGCGGGCGCGTGCGCATCCAGTTGCGCCCCGACATCGCGCCGAACCATGTCGAGCGGATCAAGGAACTGACGCGGCAGGGCTTTTACAATGGCCTGAAATTCCACCGCGTCATTCCCGGCTTCATGGCGCAGGGCGGCGATCCCAAGGGCGACGGCACCGGCGGTTCGCAGCTGCCCGATCTGAAGGCCGAATTCAACGTGATGCCCCATCTGCGCGGCACCGTTTCGATGGCGCGCGCCCAGAGCGAGGACAGCGCCAACAGCCAGTTCTTCATCGTGCTGCTGCCGCGCATGCAGCTCGACAAGAAATATACCGTCTTCGGTCGCGTTATCGAAGGGATGCAATATGTCGACGCGATTCATCAGGGTGAGCCGCCGGCCGACCCGACCGTGATCTTGCAGGCGTCGATCGAGAGCGACGGCAAGCCGCCAGTCACGGCCGCGCCGCCGCCGCCGCCAGCACCGCCTGTGTCGATCATCGACACGGCCAAGCCCAAGGTCGGCGCGCCCAAGAAGGTTGCGCCGAAGAAGAAATAAGCCGGTTCGGCTTTTGCTGCACTTTCAAGGCCCCGGTCGCTTTTGCCGAAGCGGACGGGGCCAAACTATTTGGATGAAGCTTTCCCAGCCATGCGCGTAGACCTGTTCGATTTCGACCTGCCGCCGGAGAATATCGCATTGCGGCCCGCATCCCCGCGGGACAGCGCACGGATACTGCTGGTGCCGGGCGCGGATCCGATGCAGGATCGGATCGTCAGCGACCTGCCGTCGCTGCTGCGGGCGGGCGACGTGCTGGTCTTCAACGATACGAAGGTCATTCCGGCCCAGCTGGAAGGCATGCGGGGCGAAGCGCGGATCGGCGCGACGCTGCACAAGCGGCAGGGCCTGCGCCAGTGGCAGGCGTTCCTGCGCAATGCCAAGCGGGTGCGGGCGGGCGACCGAATCGATTTCGGCGCGGGCGTCACCGCCATTGCCGGGCCGCGCGACGAGGATGGCGGGGTGACGCTGGACTTCGAGGGCGATGAGCCGGTCGAAATCCTGCTGGAGCGGGCGGGGCGGATGCCGCTGCCGCCCTATATCGCCAGCAAGCGCCCGACCGACGAGCGCGACCGCAGCGATTATCAGACCATGTTCGCGCGGGAGGATGGCGCCGTCGCCGCGCCCACCGCCGCGCTGCATTTCACGCCCGATCTGATGGCGGCGATCGCGGCCGCCGGCGTGCAGACCGAGACGCTGACACTGCATGTCGGCGCGGGTACCTTCCTGCCGGTCAAGGCCGACGATACGGACGACCATCGCATGCATGCCGAATGGGGGCGGATCGATGCCGCGACCGCCGACCGGCTGAATGCGGTGCGGGCAGCGGGCGGTAGGCTGATCGCGGTGGGCACCACGTCACTGCGTCTGCTGGAAAGCGCGGCGGGGGAAGATGGCATGCTGCGTCCCTTTGCCGACGAAACCCGCATCTTCATCACGCCCGGCTATCGTTTCCGGGTGGTGGACGGGCTGATGACCAATTTCCATCTGCCCAAATCCACGCTGTTCATGCTGGTCAGTGCGTTGATGGGGACGGAAAAGATGCAGGCGGTCTATGGCCATGCGATCGAAACGGGCTATCGTTTCTACAGCTATGGGGATTCGAGCCTGCTGCTGCCGGACAGTTAGGCGGCCTGGAACATAATCGAAACTCGAGATTTTGCTTGCCCTATAAAAATAGCAAATGGGTGAGGAGGCAGGGTGAAGCTTTTTCTGTTTCCGGTGTCGCCGGCCAGCCTTTATAATCAGCTTCTGTTGCGCGATGTCCGCGCCGATTACGACAAAATCTATCAGGATCAGGCGAGCATTCGCGATGCGCTGGTTTGCGTGAAGCATGGCGAGCCGGCGATCATCCATTTCCATTGGGAAGAACATATGCTTCGCCGGACCGCATCGGCGGAGAAGAATGACCAGATTGCCGGCAATCTGGAGGAGAAGCTGCCGCTGATCGCGGCGCATGGCGGCAAGCTGGTCTGGACCGTGCATAATGAGAAACCGCATCGCAGCGCGCATATGGATGCCTATATGCGGGTGCGGCGCGCGCTGGCGGCCCATGCCCATCGCATATTGGTGCATAACCGGGTCGCGATCGACCTGCTGCGCGATCAGGTGGGGCTTTCCCCGGACGATCCTCGCATCGCCATGCTCCCGCATCCATCCTATGCCGGGCTGTATGAGCCGGAAGCGGTGGCGGAGGCGGCTGTCCATGGATGGGAAGCGCCCCGGACGCCCTATGTCCTCGGTTTCGGCGAATTGCGCGCGCAAAAGGGCTATGCCGGGATGATCGCGGCGCTCGATCCCGCCTTTACCAAGGCGCATGGCGCGCGGTTGCGCTTTGCCGGGCGGGGCGAGGAAGGGGAGGCGCTGCGCGATCGCTTCGCCGATCGTGCCGACATCGACTGGGATCTGGGCTTCGTGCCGACGGAGGAGGTGCCGGATATGGTGCGTGGCGCCGCCTGTGTCGTCCTGCCCTATGAGCGGGTGCTGACGTCCGGTGTGGCGATGCTGGTGCTGACACTGGGCGGCATCGTGGTGGCGCCGGCGGTGCCGACCTTCCTCCAGTTGCTGCCGCCATCGCTGCACCCCTTCCTCTATGTAAAGGGCGATGCGGCGGACATGCGGCGCGCGACCTCTGCGGCGCTGACATTGTCGACGCAGGAAAGCCGGACCGTGCGGCTGGAGGGGATTCGCCATGTTGCCGCGCTCCATCCGCGCCGGATCAGCCAGCGGCTGCGCGCCATTTATGATGAACTGGGCGGGCAGGGCCGGGCGGAGGCGGTGGTCGCGTGAGCGAGGATATCTTCTTCTGGCGACAGGACAAGGCGCTCGGCAATTTCGGCGATGCGCTGACCCTGTTGTTCCTCAAGCGGCTGTTCATCGGCGACCGCCTCTATCCCGGCCATGTCCAGCATCTGGTGGGCAGCGTCATCACCGTCAATCGGCTGGAGATCGTGCGGCGGGATGCACAGGCGGCGGGCTTGCCGGAAGGCCGCGCGCTGTTCTGGGGATGCGGCAAGAAGGATGGTGAGCGCCTGCCGCCGGACTTGCAGCGCCAATGCCGGTTTCTGGGGATACGCGGCACGCTGTCGCGCGATGCGCTGGGCCTGCCGCGGGACACGCCACTGGGGGACAGCGCGCTGCTGCTGCCGCGCGTCTATCAGCCGCGTCATAATGCGCAGGCATCGGGCAAGATATTATGGATACCCCATGTCCATCATGAGGATCCGGGCGAACAGGATCTGGACGGATGCCCGGACTATCTGGTGCGCCGCCCGTCCATCCCCAATAGCGCGGAAGCGTGCGAGGCGTTTATCGACGGGATCGCGTCGGCCCGTTTCGTGATGGCCAATGCGATGCATGCCGCCATTGTGGCGCTCGCCTATGGTACGCCCTTTGCCTTTTGGTCCGGCAGCGGGATCAATGTGCCGTTCAAATGGCAGGATTTTACCAGCGCCTTTGGCCTGACGCTGGATTTCCACCGGACCTATGGTGAAGCGGCAGCGGCCTATGACCGCACCCGGCCCGATCGTGCCTTTGCAAATCTTGATCTGGAGCCGCTACTGAAAGTCGCGCCTTACGGCATCAGCGGCCGATGAAAAGGAAACCTACGGCGCCAATGATGCAGGCGAAGGCGGCCAGATGGCGCCAGTGCAGCGGTTCGCCCAGCACCATGACCATGAAACCGCCGAAGATGATCAGCGCGATCGCTTCCTGCACGACCTTGAGTTGTCCCGCGCTCCAGCCATGCGCATAGCCGATGCGGTTGGCGGGGACGGCCAGACAATATTCGAAGAAGGCGATGCCCCAGCTGATCAGGATGACCAGCAATAGCGGTTTGGCCATGCCGCCCTTCAGATGCCAGTACCAGGCCACGGTCATGAACAGGTTGGACAGGACGAGCAGGGCTATGGTCGGCATGGCGGCCTCGGCAGGGAAGGATGCGCCGCTTTGGCATGAACGTGCGCGCCGACACAAGCCGGCATGAAAAAGGCCCGACATGGCAGCCGGGCCTTCTTCCTTTTCAGATCGCAGCCTTAACGATAGCGCTTGCTGCCATAGGCCGTGCTGGCGCTGCTGCTGGCATAGCTATCGCCGGTGCGACCGCTCGGGTTCTGGTCACGATCGCCGAACAGCGCATTCTGCTCCCGCTCGGTGCGCCAGGCGTCCTGCGCTTGGCTCGCGGTCTTTTCCAGCGTCACCTTCGTCGCGTCGACAGACTTGATCCAGCTCGACGGGATGGAATGATGGACGCCACCGGCATCCTGATCATTCTTGGTCAGGATAATGCGGTCGCCGCGCAGCTTGTCGACAGTGCCGACATGTTCGCCGTCGCTGCCGACGACTTCCTGATGTTCCTGCACTTGCTGGATGGCCTGACGCTGTTCGCTCCGGCGGTTGCGCCATGTGCCGAACTCACTGTTGAAGCGGTCGCGATTTTCGCGCTGATATTCGCCATAGTCGCGGTCCAGCTCGTCGATCCGCTGCTGGCGCCAGGCATGATAGTTGCTGTCATGGTGCGCCCCATAATCCTGCTGCGGGCCATAGCCCCGGACGCGATAGCCATGATCTTCATTGCCATAGCCGCTGCGTTCGCCGGTATAGGGGGTGTAGCCACGCCCCGGCAGATAATCCTTGCCCGATGCCGATGCATAGCCCAGCCGGCTCGACTGATCGCGGGGGTCGCCATAGGGGCGATTATAATATTCGTCATATTCCCGGCGGCGTTCGGCCTCTTCATCGCCGAACCAGCTGCGGATTTCATCGCCCGCGCGGTCGAAAAAGCCGCGATCGTCATAATCATAGTCGGCGGGGGGACGGCGATAGTCCGGCCCGCCAAACTGGCCGCGCGTGCCGTAGCGATAGCCGCGGTCGTCGCGCGCATCCCGCTGGCTGCGGAAACGATCGCCCCGGTCCCAGCCGGTAGAATAGCGATCCTCGCCATAGCGGCGATCACCTTGATATCCCATCGTCCTTCTCCTTCATTTTCAAGCGACGCGCTTGTCGGCGCCGATGGGGGATCAATGGTCGGGCAGGGGCATCGTTCCGGGCGTTACGCAGGGGTAATGTCCGGCCGAAACACCGGCCTGCCGCGCTGGAGTCGCGCGCTTTTCCGGACAGTTGATCGAGATCAGGATTGGCCGTGCTTTTTTACGCAAAAGACCGTTGCCAGCGGGGAATCGCTCGCCTATAGGCAGCCCACCTTTGGGGCCTTAGCTCAGCTGGGAGAGCGCGTCGTTCGCAATGACGAGGTCAGGGGTTCGATCCCCCTAGGCTCCACCAACCTCCTTCATGAGGTTGATCGGAAGGACTTTACCGCCAGCGCCCCAAGCGCCTAGAGCGGACTTCATGACAGAAAATGATGACATGGGCCGTCCCGCCGCGACGGTCGTTATCGTGCGCGATCGTGCAGGGGCGATGCCCGAATTGCTGATGATGGAGCGAGCGTCGACCATGGCCTTTGCCGCTGGCGCACTGGTCTTTCCCGGTGGCGCGGTGGACGAGGCGGATCATGATTTGGCGGCGCGGATCGGCCATAGGCTGGAGGCGGATGAAGCGGCGGCGCGCATTGCCGCGATCCGTGAGACGATCGAGGAAGCGGGATTGGGCATTGCCCTGTGCGGGGCGACCGATGCGGCGACGATATTGCGCTTGCGCGACGGACTATATGACGGGAAACCGTTGCGGGATCTGATCGATCGGCATGGGGTGCGACTCGATCTGGATGCGTTGACGCCCTTTGCGCGCTGGCATCCCGCGCCATTCGAACAGGCGCGCCGCATCTATGACACGCGCTTCTACATCGCCCGCGCGCCCGAGGGGCAGATGGCCAGTGTCGACAGTACGGAGAATGTCCGGCTCTTCTGGAGCAGCGCGGCCGACACGCTGGCCCGCTGTGCGGCGGGGGAGGGGCAGGTGATATTCCCGACCCGGCGCAATCTGGAGCGGCTGGCGCTTGGCGCGTCCCATGCCGATCTGATGGCGCAGGCCATGGCCTATCCGGTTGAAAAGGTCCGGCCCTGGAAGGAAGAGCGGGATGGGGAGATGCATTTGTGCATCCCCGATCATCTGGGATATCCGGTCACATCGGAACCATTGCGGCAGGTCCGGCGTGCTTAGGGGATGCGTGCATTCCATCTGACCCTGCGCCGCCTTTTGTGGCTGGGCGGCCTGCTGTTTCTATTGTTCCTGGGCTATGCCGTTTTGCGGCAGCGGCCGCAGGATCTGCCCTGGACCGATCTTGACCTTGCCCAGCCGGTCGGCCTGTTCACCGGGCGAAAGCTCGCCGCGCTGACCGGTGATGCGGCGGGCTGCAAGGCGCTGCTGGATCGCGCAGGGATCGCCTATACCGCGATGAAGCCCGGTGGGGCGGACCAATGCCATTATATCGATGCGGTGCGGCTGAAGCCCGATAGCGATGCCATTGCGCTGGCGCCCGCATCGGTCGCGCCCTCCTGTCCGGTGGTGGCCGCGCTCAAGCTGTGGGAATGGCAGGTGGTGCAGCCCGCCGCCCAGCGAATCTATGGCCAGCCCGTGCGCAGCATCCGCCATTTTGGCAGCTATAGCTGTCGTCGCATGTACGGCCGTAGCCAGGGCGATTTTAGCGAACATGCCACTGCCGATGCGATCGATGTGGCTGCCTTCGTGCTGAAAGACGGGCGGCAGGTGAGCGTGCTCAAGGACTGGAAGGGCGAGGGGAAGGATGCAGCCTTCCTGCGCGATGTGCGCGACGGTGCGTGCCGTCTTTTCTCGACCGTGCTTTCACCCGATTATAATGCAGCCCATCGCGACCATTTCCATCTGGATCAGGCGGAACGGGGCGCGACCGGCTGGCGTGCCTGCTGGTGAGGGGCGCGGGTCGGGCTTATTGCCCGAACCCGGCCTCCCGCGCGACGGTCACGGCTTCGCGGGCGGCCGCCAGCAGCGCGCCGCTCTTCGCTTCGGTTTCGCGCTGTTCATAGTCGGCGGTCGAATCCGCGACGATGCCCGCGCCCGCCTGCACATGCATCACGCCGTCCTTGAGGACCGCCGTGCGCAGCACGATGCAGCTGTCCATATTGCCGTCCGGCCCGAAATAACCGACCCCGCCGGCATAGGCGCCGCGCGTTTCCGGCTCCAGTTCGGCGATGATCTCGCAGGCGCGAACCTTGGGCGCGCCCGACACGGTGCCAGCCGGAAAGCCCGCGAACAGCGCGTCGATTGCATCCTTTTCGGGCGACAGGCAGCCGACGACATTGGACACGATGTGCATGACATGGCTGTAAAATTCGACGGTATAGCTCTCCGTCACCGTAACCGATCCGGCGCTGGCGACCCGGCCGACATCGTTGCGGCCCAGATCCAGCAACATCAGATGCTCGGCCCGCTCCTTGGGATCGGCGAGCAGGCTTTCGCGATTGGCGGCGTCTTCCATGGCATTCTGTCCACGCGGACGGGTGCCGGCGATCGGCCGGATCGTCACTTCGCCATTGCGGGCGCGGACCAATATCTCGGGGCTGGACCCGATCAGCGCAAAGCCGGGCAGGTCGAGATAATAGAGGAAAGGCGACGGATTGATCCGGCGCAGCGCGCGGTAGAGCGCGATCGGGGGCAGGGTGAAGGGGCTGGTGAAACGCTGGGCCAGCACGACCTGAAAAATATCGCCCGCGACGATATAATCCTTCGCCTTCTCCACCATCTGCGCATAGCGGCCTGGTTCCAGCACCGGCGTCACTTCGATATCGGCGATCTCGGCCGGGGCGGGGACGGCGGGCAGCGGCGCTGCAAGGCGGGCGGCCGTGGCATCGATCCGCTCCAGCGCTGCTTCGATCGCCTTGTCGGCGTCGGTGAAGCTGCCCTTCCACACGGGCGCGACGATATAGAGGGCGTCGGCCAGCCGGTCGAACACCAGAATGACGGTGGGGCGCACGAACAGCATGTCGGGCACGCCGATATCATTGGCGGCGGGGCGAGGCAGCTTTTCGACCAGCCCGACGGTTTCATAACCGAAATAGCCGACCAGACAGGCCAGCGCGGCCGGCAGGGCCGGGTCCATATCCGCCCGGCATTCGGCGACCAGTGCGCGCAGGGCATCGAGCGTACCGGCGCTGGTCGGCGCGAAGGCGTCCCGGTCGGTCGCCCATTGGCGATTAATTTCGGCCTGTTCGCCCTGCGCCCGGAAGACGAGGTCGGGGGCAAGGCCGATCAGGCTGTGTCGGCCGCGTACCGCGCCGCCCTCCACCGATTCGAGCAGATAATCGCCGCGATCGGGTTCGAACAGCTTGAGCGCGGCGGAAATCGGCGTGTCGGTGTCGGCAATCTGCCGCCGCCATACCAGCGCCGATTCGCCCCGCGCCAGAGCCGCGCGCGCGCTATCCACGCCGTCCTTGCTGCCCGATGCGACCATCTTATTGTTCGCCGGCGTTCGAGGTCGACAGCGCCTGACGGACCTGCGCCACGGCATTGGCGTTGCGCGTGACCTTCAGTTCCTTTTCGACCGCGCGTTCGAACTGCTGGCCATATTCCTGCCCGACCACGTCGGCGAGCTGGCTGCGGACCTGATTGAGCAGCTCCGGCTGACCCTTGGCATCGCCGCGTTCGATCTTGTTGAGCTGGACCACGAAATAGCCGCGCTCCTGGTCGATCGGCAGCGTCTTCACGCTGTTTTCGGCCATCTGGAACATGATGGCGACTTCGGCCGGCGGGCGCTGCTGCGCGCGCATGATGTCGGCGCGGCGGCCGCCCAGCATCTGCGGCGCGGGCAACTTGACCCCGGCCTGCGCGATCGCGTCGGCCAGCTTCATGCCCTTGGCAACCTTGGCCTGAATCTCGTCGGCCTTGGCCTTCGCCTTCTGGTTGGCGGCGTTCAGCTTATATTGCAACGAGACCAGCTGCTTCACTTCGGCCAGCGGCGGGGGAGCAGCGGCGACGATCTGGCCCGGCGCGGCGAGCGCATAGCGCTTGTCGGCAGTGATCGGGACCAGCTGTGCATCATCGTCGGCGCTCATCGCGAAGACGGGGGCGAGCAGCGGCTTGATATCGGCAGGGGCTTCATAGGCCTGATCCTTCACCTGCTTGCCGGTGGCGAGCAGGGCCGGGCTGGTTTCCAGCTTCAGGCCATTATCCTTCACCACTTCCTCAAAAGTGCCGCCATCGGCGATCGCATCCTCGATCTTGCCGGTGAAGTCGGTCAGCAGCTGCTTTTCCTTCTGTGCGCGCAGCGTGGTGACGATTTCGTCGCGTACGGCCGCCAGCGGACGGGCAGGCGTTTCCTTGATCGCGGTGACGCGCAGCAGCAGCCAGCCCAGCGATCCGCGCACCGGCCCGACCAGTTCGCCCTGCCTGGCGGCCCAGACGGCATCGGCCACGGTCTTGGTTGCCGAAGCGGTCAGCGCATCGCGGCTTTGGTCGGCCAGCGTGGACACGGCCAGACCCGCGCCCTTGGCGGCGTCGGCCAGGCTCTTGCCGGCCTTCACCTGATCGGCGATCGCCTTGGCCCCCGCCTGCGTCGGCAGCACCAGTTGTTCGATGCTGCGGCTTTCCTTGGCGGCATAGGCGGCCTTGCTCTGGTTATAATAAGCGCTGATTTCTGCGTCGGTCGGTTGCGCTGCCTGGGCGAAGCGATCCGCGTCGATCACGGCGTAACGAATGCGGCGCTGTTCCGGGATGGTGAAGCGGGCGCTGTTCTTCTTGTAATAATCGGTCAGTTGCGCGTCGGTCGGCGTCTTGTCATCCAGGAAGGAGACGGCCGGGATTGCGGCAACAGTGCCCTGACGGCCTTCCAGCAGCAGCGAGGCATAGGGCAGGATCTGGCTGTCGGTCAGCTTCACGCCCAGCGAAACCGGCGCCAGCAACTGGCGCTGGAGGATTTCGCGGCTCAGGTCATCGCGCAGCGCCTGTTCGGTAATCCGCTCGCGCAGCAGCAGTTGGCGGAAATTTTCCTGGCTGAAATTGCCTGCCGCATCTTGGAACGCAGGGATCTGCGCGATCTGCGCATCGACCAGCCGCTTGGAAATATGCACGCCCTGATCATCGGCAAAGGCACGCAGCGAGAGCGATGCGACCAGTTGGTCATAGACCTGCGTCGCGCCGCCCTGGGCCAGGAAATCGCTGATCTGGAGCGTCGGATTGGTGCGGCGCGCATTTTCGAACACGCGCTGGACCCGGTCCTGCAATTCACTCTGGCTGAGCGTATAGCCCTTCGCCTTGGCCGCGTTGCCCGCGCCGCCCCACATCGACCCGCTGCCAAATTTGCCGCTGGTGATGTCGCCCATGATGAAGGCGGAGGCGATGATCCCCAGGAACAGGATCGCGATCAGCGCGCCGAACTTGGAATGAATGATGCGGCGAAAGACAGAGAGCATGGAATTGTCCGAATTGCGGGCGTTATCGCGGCACGCTTTAAGCGCGGATGCGCGCGGCGGCAAGGCTTGCACTGGACAAATGCGTGAGCGCCGTTCATCGGCTTATGCAGCATCCGGTTCTTTCGGGGAGACGCCAGGGCAATCGTCCGGCGGCGAAGGGGCAGGGGGCGACGTGCAGCAATAATCATAAGGAAACAAATTGATGGGCAGGCGCAAGCTGGTTGTCGGCAATTGGAAGATGAACGGGATGCGCGCGCATCTCGACGAAGTGGAGGCGATCGGCCGCGTGGCGGCGGCGCATCCATCGGTGGAGGTGGGCCTGTGCCTGCCGGCCACGCTCATCATGGCGGGGTCCGAACGGCGCGGCGCGGCGTTCATTGGCGGACAGAACTGCCATATGGACATCAGCGGCGCCTATACCGGATCGCTGTCGGCGGAGATGCTGGCGGAAGCCGGCGCCACCTGGGTCATCACCGGCCATAGCGAACGGCGCGAGGCGCGCGGCGAAACCAATGCCGACATCGCCTCCAAGTCCGAAGCCGCGCATAAGGCGGGCATCAACGTGATCCTGTGCGTGGGCGAAACGCTGGCGGTGCGCGATGCGGGGAAGGCGGAACAGGTCGTGGCCGACCAGTTGTTGGCGTCCCTGCCGGACGATGCCGCTGCCGACTGGCTGGCGGTCGCCTATGAACCGATCTGGGCGATCGGCACGGGCCGCATCCCGACACTGGAAGCCGTGGCGACCATGCATGCCGCGCTGCGTGCGGCGCTGGCCAGCCGCATCGGCGCGGAGGCGGACAAGATGCGCATCCTCTATGGCGGATCGATGAATGGCGACAATGCGGCGGACCTGATGGCGATCGCTGACGTCGACGGCGGCCTTGTCGGCGGCGCCAGCCTGTCGGCCAAGAAATTCGCCCCGATCATCGAGGCGGCGGAACAGCGGATGGCGGCAGCCGCCTGACGCGACGATGGCCGCGCCGGTCATGACCGGCGCGGCCATCGTCGCCTTCTTAATTTACGCCCAGCGCCAGCGCATCGGGCCGCCGCGTGTCGGCCGCGCCCAGGAATTTCTCGCCTTCGACCATGATCGACTGGGTGCTGCCCATCGTGTCGGACAGGCGGGTCTTATGCCCCTTGGCCTGAAGCAGCAGCGCCATTTCGGGCGGGAAGCCTTCTTCCAGTTCCAGCGGACTGTCGGCATCCGACTGATGGATGCGGGGGCGTTCGGCCGCTTCGGCGATGTTGAGACCATGGTCGATCACGTTCACCAGAATCTGCGCCATGGCCGAGATGATGTATCCGCCGCCCGGCGATCCGGTCACCAGCCAGGGCTTGTCATTGCGGAACACGATCAGCGGGGTGATGGTGGAACCCAGGCGCTTGCCGGGTGACGGCC
This sequence comes from Sphingobium sp. YR768, assembly GCF_900111125.1. Lineage (GTDB taxonomy): Bacteria > Pseudomonadota > Alphaproteobacteria > Sphingomonadales > Sphingomonadaceae > Sphingobium. Next base: position 150,316 of record NZ_FOGE01000003.1, on the reverse strand, counting down.
AGTTCGCTTCGCGCCCCGGCTCTCTGCCCCAGTTGAAATTGCCCATCGAATTGTTGAGCAGCACGCCGGTTCCCGGCGGCACGACATGCGCGCCATAGGATGCGGTCAGCGTATAGGTGTTGCTGACCGCATTGCCATATTTGTCGGCAACCGAATAATGGGTCGTGTCAATGCTTTCATGCGGATAGGGATTGCCATCGGGCAGCGTCTCGCCGGTCAGCGACTTGGCGGGGGAGATCAGCTTCACCCGTTCGGCGGCATAGGCCTTGCTCGCGATACCCTTTGCCGGTGTCTTCCAGTCGGGCAGTCCACCGATCAGGCGACGATCGGACCCGGACACTTTCATCGCTTCGGACAAGATATGCAGGCTGTTGCTGCTGCCCCAGCCATAATCCTTCATCGGGAAATATTCGACCAGATTGAGCAGTTCCGCCAGAGTCGCGCCCGACGCGGTCGGCGGCATGAAGGCGATCTTGTTGCCGCGATAGGTCGACCAGATGGGTTCCAGCACCTCCACCTTGAAATCGCGCAGATCCTGTTCGTCGACGATGCCGCCGCCCGCGCGGATGCCCTGCACCATCTTCTGGGCCAGCGGCCCGGTGTAGAAGCCATCGCGTCCGCGTGCTGCGACCTGCTTCAGGCTCCAGGCCAGATCGGGCTGTTTGAAGAGATCGCCCGGCTTATAGGCGGAACCGTCCGGCTTGAAGAAGGCTTTGGCCGCGCCGGGGTCCTTCATCATCACCTCCTTGCGGCCGGCGGTCGCTTCCGCTTCGCCGTCGCTCAGCCGATAGCCTTTCTCCGCCAGCCGGATCGCGGGTTCCAGCAGCTTTTTCCACGGCATGCTGCCGTGCAGGCGATGCGCCTCCCACATGCCCGCGACGGTGCCGGGGACCGATACGCTGAGGAAGGACATGGACTTGCTGCGATCATATTTCTTGTCCGGTCCCGTCAGCAGGGTCGGTGTGGTCGCGCGCGGGGCCGTGCCATAATAGTTGATGGTGATGGTCTTTGCGGGCTGACCGTCCTTCGCCGCCATATGGATGACCATATAGCCGCCGCCACCGATATTGCCGGCGCGGGGCAGGGTGACGGCTTCGGCAAAGGCCACGGCGACGGTCGCGTCCACGGCATTGCCGCCCTGCCGCAATATTTCGACACCCACCTGCGTCGCGGGCGCACTCTGACTGGCGACCATGCCGTCGCGACCGATGACGGGACCGTGAATCTGGCTGTAATTGACGATATCGCCGCCGCTGCCGCGTTCGGATTCGGTGGGAAGCTGGGCATGGACCATCGTCGTCGTGGCCAGCAGCATCAGCGCTATGGGATAGAAGCGGATCGGGTTATTGTTTCGGCGCATAGTCATTCCCTTCGTCCATGTAAGCAGCCGGAAGGGTGCTGATCGCATCCCCCTGCGTTCGTGGTTCCAAGACGCGGGCCGGGGCAAAGGCCTCCGCAAAAAGATGTCGGGAGCCGGATGGGAATGTCAGGATAGGCGCAGTGCGTTCCTCACAGGTTGCCCCGGCGCGCCTTCATCGCTATGTGCGCGCCAACGCACTCCTTCACCGGACAGATATAACCGCAATGTTCACCTTTCTCCTCGTCGTGCAGGCGATCATCGCCGCCCTGCTGGTCACCGTCATCCTGATGCAGAAGTCGGAAGGCGGCGGTCTGGGCGTGGGCGGCAGCCCGTCGGGCTTCATGTCGGCACGCGGCGCGGCGGATTTCCTGACCCGGTCGACCACGATCCTCGCCAGCATCTTCGTGCTGCTGTCGATCGTGATGGCGGTGATCGCATCGGTCCGGCACGCGCCCAGCGACATCGACACCTCGCTGGTGAAGCAGGCTCCGGCCACGCAGAGCGCTCCGGCGCCGGCCAATGCCGATCCGTTGGCGGGTGCGGCTGGCAATGCGGCGTCTGCTCCGGCAGCGAACGGCGCGGTTCCGCTCGCCAACTAAACCTTCCGTCGATCTTTCGATCTTTTTTCAAGCGCGCGTGGATTCGCGCGCTTGCCCTTTGTTGTTCCGAAAGGCTAAGCCTCTCTTCCCATGACGCGGTATATTTTCATCACCGGCGGCGTGGTCTCCTCGCTTGGCAAAGGCCTTATGGCCGCTTCGCTCGCAGCACTGCTGCAAGCGCGAGGTTTCCGTGTGCGAATCCGGAAATTCGACCCCTATCTCAACGTCGATCCTGGCACGATGTCGCCCTATCAGCATGGCGAAGTCTATGTGACCGACGACGGGGCGGAAACCGACCTCGACCTTGGTCATTATGAGCGGTTTACGGGCGTTTCGGCGCGCCAGTCGGACAATGTGACGCAGGGCCGCGTCTATCAGACGATCATCCAGCGCGAACGGCGCGGCGACTATCTGGGCGCGACGGTGCAGGTCATTCCGCACGTCACCGACGAGATCAAGGCGTTCGCCACCGCCGATACCGAAGACCTGGATTTCGTGCTGTGCGAAATCGGCGGCACGGTGGGCGACATCGAATCGCTACCCTTCATGGAGGCGATTCGCCAGCTGCATAATGATCTGGATCGCGGCCAGTCGATCTTCGTTCACGTCACGCTGGTGCCGTACATTGCGGCGGCGGGCGAACTGAAGACCAAGCCGACCCAGCGCAGCGTGCGCGACCTGACGTCGCTGGGCATCCAGCCCGATATCCTGCTGTGCCGCTGCGAGCATCCGCTGCCCGACAGTGAGCGCAAGAAGATCGCCCTGTTCTGCAACGTGCGCCCCGAAGCGGTCATTCCCGCGCTCGACGCCAGCAGCATCTATGCCGTGCCGCATCAATATCATGCCGAAGGGCTCGACGAGGAAGTGCTGCGCGCCTTCGGCATCAAGGACGCGCCCGCGCCCAAGATGGATCGCTGGGACGACATCATGGATCGTCGGCAGAATCCTGAAGGCGAAGTGACGATCGGCGTGGTCGGCAAATATGTCGGCCTGCTGGACGCCTACAAGTCGCTTTACGAAGCGCTGAACCATGGTGGCCTGGCCAACCGGGTGAAGGTCAACGTCAAGTGGATCGACGCGGAGCTGTTCGAGAAGGGTGACGATATCGTCGCCAGCCTTGAGCCGATGCACGGCATATTGGTCCCCGGCGGCTTTGGCGTGCGCGGGTCGGAAGGCAAGATCGAATCGGTCAAGTTTGCGCGCGAACGCAATGTGCCCTTCTTCGGCATCTGCCTTGGCATGCAGATGGCCTGCATCGAAGGCGCGCGGAACACGGCGGGCATTGCGCAAGCCTCCACCACGGAATTTGGCGAGACGTCCGAGCCGGTCGTGGGCCTCATCACCGAATGGATGGGCAAGGAAGGCCTTCAGAAGCGCACTGCCGACACCGATCTGGGCGGCACCATGCGTCTGGGCGCCTATCCGGCGAAGCTGACCGGCAACAGCGTCGTCGCGGGCATATACGGCACCAACGACATCAGCGAGCGGCATCGTCATCGCTATGAAGTCAATGCCGGCTATCGCGAGCCGCTGGAAAAGGGCGGCCTGATCTTCTCGGGCATGTCGCCGGATGGCACGCTGCCCGAAATCGTCGAGCGGCCGGACCATCCCTGGTTCGTGGGCGTGCAGTTCCACCCGGAACTGAAATCCAAGCCGTTCGATCCGCATCCGCTCTTCGCCAGCTTCATCGAAGCGGCGGTCAAGCAGAGCCGACTGGTATAAAAGGAAACGGGGCCTGCGAGGCCCCGTTTTTCATTTCAGGCAGTTCCCCGGCGCTGGAGTTATGGGCAGGATGTCGCAATTCTGTTCCCCGGCGCAGGCCGGTGTCCAGTTTGACGGTTGCTGCTGGCCCCCGGCCTTCGCCGGGGAACGGCATGGGCCGGGGCAGGTCAGGACTCGAACAGGTGCCGATACTGTCTGGGCTGGCAGCGCAGATATTGCGGTGCGGCCTTCACGCTCGCCCCCAGATGGGCGGCGGCATGCCATGGCCAGCGGGGATCGTAGAGGATGGTGCGCGCGATCGCGATCAGGTCCGCGTCGCCGGTGCCCACGATCGCTTCGGCCTGCTCATAATCGGTGATCAGGCCCACGGCGATCACCGGCATATTTACCGCCTGCTTCACCGCACGGGCCAGTGGCACCTGATAGCTGGGGCCGACCGGGATATCCTGACGCGGGTCCAGGCCGCCGCTCGACACATGGATCGCGCCGCATCCGCGCGCTTCCAGCGCTTGGGCGAAGGCGATCGTCTGTTCGATATCCCAGCCGCCCGCGACCCAGTCGGTGCCCGATACGCGCATCGTCACCGGCTTGTGGGCCGGGAAGGCTGCGCGCACCGCATCGAAAATCTCCAGCGGCAGGCGCATCCGGTTTTCCAGGGAACCGCCATAATCATCGTCGCGCTGGTTGGAGAGGGGCGAGAGGAACTGATGCAACAGATAGCCATGTGCGCCATGCAACTGGATTGCATCAATCCCCAGGTCGTCAGCCCGCTTCGCCGTCGCGACGAAGGCATCCCGCAGACGATCGATCCCGGCCTTGTCCAGCGCCATCGGCGCGTTGGTGCCCGGCGTGAAGGGCAGGGGGGAGGGCGCGACCGTCTGCCAGCCATGGGCGGCATCGGGCGCGATCTGCGCGCCGCCCTGCCACGGCACTAGGGTCGATGCCTTGCGCCCGGCATGGCCGAGCTGGATCGCGATCGGCATGTCACTATGGGCGCGGACGCCGTCCAGCACCCGCTTCATCGCCGCCTGCGTCCGGTCGTCCCACAGGCCGACATCGGCGTGGCTGATCCGTCCTTCCGGCAGCACGGCGGTCGCCTCGATCGTCAGCAGCGCAGCGCCGGATTGCGCCAACTGGCCCAGATGCATCAGATGCCAGTCCGTCATTTCGCCATCCACGGCCGAATATTGGCACATGGGCGCGATGACGATGCGATTGTCGAGTGTCAGGTCGCCGATCTGGAACGGCTGGAACAGCTTGGGCGCGCTCATACTATCTCCGGAGGAAAAGAAGCTGTCCGCTAGATAGGAGGCATGTTGCGGTGCGGTAGGGGCGCGTCATGGGAATTTTGAAACGACCATGCAGGCGGCCACTGCCAGTGCGCCTATGCTCGATAACAATACCGCGCCTGCCGCCATGTCCTTTGCGGCGCCGATGTTCGGATGAATGTCCGGATGGACATGATCGATCAACCGTTCCAGCGCCGCGTTCATGGCCTCCATCGCCATGACCAACACAATCGTCAGCGCGGTGGCGGCCCACCAGATGGGCGCTGGTCGAAGCAGGATCAGGGCAGTCAGCGCCATGATCGCCATGGCGCTCTGGGTTCGAAAACTCCGCTCTCCGCGCCAGCATATATGCAGCCCGGTTAGAGCGAATCGCAGTCTTTCCCTGAAAGGACGATTTTTCACGGCTGCTCCTACTGCATGCCGCCGGTCATGAACCGGCGGTATGCAGCGATGATGGAGCGGCCATGCAGATAGAGCGGAAAAATCCTCGGATCAGCCTGCTGGCGTCAGTTTCAGCATCCGGCCCTGCGACTTGCCGCCATCCTCCAGCAGCCAGATTGCGCCATCCGGCCCCTGTTCCACTTCGCGGATGCGGGCGCCCATGTCCCACTGGTCGGCCTTTTCCGCTTTGTCACCGTCCAGCTTCACACGGATCAGACTCTGGCTCGACAGGCCGCCGATGAGCAGCGATCCTTTCCACTGCGGGAACAGGTCGCCCGAATAATAGAGCAGGCCGCCCGGCGAGATGGAGGGATTCCACCAGACTTTCGGCGCTTCATAGCCATCGCCTGCCTTATGGTCGGGAATGTCGCGCCCGTCATAATGGCTGCCGTTCGATGCGTTGGGCCAGCCATAGTTGAGGCCGGGCTGGATCAGATTGACCTCGTCACCGCCCTTGGGCCCCATTTCCTGTTCCCACAGGCGCCCGTCCTTGTCGAAGGTGATGCCCAGCAGGTTGCGATGGCCGTAGGACCAGATGGCAGGGTTGAAGCCCTTCGCTGCCAGAGGATTGCCCGCCGCCGGTGTGCCGTCGAGGTTCAGGCGCAGCACCTTGCCCAGCGTCGACTTGGGGTCTTGCGCCGGGTCGTATTTCTGCCGCTCGCCATTGGTGAAGAACAGATATTTGCCGTCGGGCGAGAAGGCGATGCGGCCTGAATAATGGCCATTGCCATCGACATAGGGGGATGCGCGGAAGATGATCTGCACGCCGTCCAGCTTCGTCGTGCCGTCGCTCGCCTGATTGAAGGCGCCCTTGGCTAGTGCGACACCTTTCAGGCCGTCGCGTTCTTCGGAGAAGCTGAAATAGACCGCCTTGTCCTTCGCGAAGGTCGGCGAGAGGACGACGTCCATCAACGCGCCTTGCCCCTCGCTATCGGATTTCGGGATGCCCGCGATCGGAATCTTGGTGCCGTTCTTGGGATCGAACAGGATCATTTCGCCGGCCTTCTCCGTCACCAGCGCGCGACCGTCCGGCAGGAAGGTCATCGCCCAGGGCGAATCGAAATCGGCGATGACGGATGTCTTGAACGGCTTTTCGCCGGGAGGTGTGGTCTGGCTGCTGGCTCCGTCACCCGAACAGGCGATCAGAGCCAAGGGCAGGGCGGCGAGCGTCATATGGCGCATCTATATCTCCGTGGCTGGACTTTAAGAGAGGGCGTTTCGCGCGGAATGATGCGCTTCAAATGGTCAGAGACGAATAATGTTGCAGATTTCCCTCGCTCCGCCTATATCGGCATTGCTTCCTTACATCGTCAAAAATGTCAGGGTCGCGGGCAACAGCCTGCGGCGCGGGAAGACGCATATTTTGTTTCTGGAGACTGCATGGCGGACATCGCCGAATTGACCGCGCTGATCGAACCCGAAGTGAAGGCTTTGGGCTTTGACCTTGTGCGCATCAAGCTGTTCGGGTCGGGCGACGAATATACGCTCCAGATCATGGCCGAAAATCCGAAGACCAAACAACTCGTGATCGAAGATTGCGCCACCATCTCGCGCCGCATTTCGGATGTGATGGATGAGGTTGACCCGATCGAGGAAGCCTATCGTCTTGAAGTGAGTTCGCCCGGTATCGACCGGCCGCTGACCCGCCTGCACGATTTCCGCGAATGGGCCGGGCATGAGGCAAAGATCGCCGCGACCGAACTGGTCGAAGGGCGCAAGAGTTTTCGCGGCATCCTGAACGGCGTCGAGGGTGAGGATATTCTCTTCACTGATGTCAAGGCGGGTGACGTGTCCATTCCCTTCAGCCTTGTCGGCGAAGCCAAGCTGTTACTGACCGACCGACTGATTTCTGCTACCATGCCGCTCTCTTCCGATGGGGCGGATGAATTTGAAACCGAAGAATAAGGGTTCATAAAGTCATGGCCAACGCCATTTCCGCCAATCGGGCAGAACTGATCGCCATCGCCAATTCGGTGGCCAGCGAAAAGATGATCGACAAGGCCATCGTCATCGAGGCGATGGAAGACGCGATCCAGCGCGCCGCGCGCGCTCGCTACGGCGCTGAAAACGACATTCGTGCCAAGCTGGACCCGGACAGCGGCGACCTGCGCCTGTGGCGCGTCGTCGAAGTGGTCGACACGGTCGAGGATTATTTCAAGCAGGTGGACCTCAAGCAGGCCGCCAAGCTGAAGAAGGACGCGATCGTGGGCGACTTCATCGTCGATCCGCTGCCTGCCATCGACCTGGGCCGCATCGACGCCCAGTCGGCCAAGCAGGTGATCTTCCAGAAGGTCCGCGACGCCGAGCGCGAGCGCCAGCATGAAGAATATAAGGACCGCGTGGGTGAGATCATCACCGGCGTCGTCAAGTCGGTCGAATTCGGCCATGTGGTCGTCAATCTGGGCCGGGCCGAAGGCGTGATCCGCCGCGACCAGCAGATCCCACGCGAAGTCGTTCGCGTCGGCGATCGCATCCGGTCGGTCGTGCTGAACGTGCGCCGCGAAAATCGCGGTCCGCAGATTTTCCTCAGCCGCGCGCACCCCGAATTCATGAAGAAGCTGTTCGCGCAGGAAGTCCCCGAAATCTATGATGGCGTCATCACCATCATGGCCGCCGCCCGCGATCCGGGCAGCCGCGCCAAGATCGGCGTCATCAGCCGTGACAGCAGCATCGATCCGGTCGGCGCCTGCGTCGGCATGAAGGGCAGCCGCGTGCAGGCCGTCGTGCAGGAAATGCAGGGCGAGAAGATCGACATTATCCCTTGGTCGGAAGATACCGCGACCTTCGTCGTCAACGCGCTCCAGCCCGCTCAGGTCGCCCGCGTCGTCATCGATGAAGAAGAAGAGCGCATCGAAGTCGTCGTTCCCGACGATCAGCTGTCGCTCGCCATTGGCCGCCGCGGCCAGAATGTCCGTCTCGCCAGCCAGCTGACCGGCAAGGCGATCGACATCATGACCGAGGCCGACGCCAGCGAGAAGCGACAGAAGGAATTCGTGGCCCGCTCCGAAATGTTCCAGAACGAACTGGATGTGGACGAGACGCTGTCGCAGTTGCTGGTCGCCGAAGGTTTCGGCGAACTGGAAGAAGTCGCCTATGTCAGCATCGACGAACTGGCTTCGATCGAAGGGTTCGACGATGATCTGGCCGGCGAATTGCAGAACCGTGCGCAGGAAGCGCTGGAGCGTCGTGAAGCCGCTGCCCGCGAAGAGCGTCAGAATCTGGGCGTCGAGGACGCGCTGGCCGAAATCCCGCATCTGACCGAAGCGATGCTGGTCACGCTGGGTAAGGCGGGCGTCAAGACGCTGGACGATCTGGCTGATCTCGCCACCGACGAACTGGTGCAGAAGAAGCGCATCGACCAGCGCCGTCGCAAGTCGGACAACAACAGCGATGACAAGGGTGGCATCCTGGCTGCTTATGGTCTGAGCGACGAGCAGGGCAATGAGATCATCATGGCCGCTCGCGCCCACTGGTTTGAAGAGGAAGCGTAAGTCTCCATGACTTTTGTCGGCATCCTGTCAGCATATTGCACCCGGTCGCTCATGCAGCGGCCGGGACTGCTGCCGGCTGTCGCATTGCCTCTAACAAGGGAGGACGCCAATGTTGCGGACACTCCCCGATGAGAGAATAGCGCCTCTCGACAGCGTTGGTCTTGCCCTTTCATCCGTTTTGGCGGAGGGGCACGCATGACCGAACGCAAATGCATATTGAACGGCGACCGTGCCGATCCCGAAACGCTGGTCCGGCTGGCAATTGGCCCCGAAGGACAGGTGCTTCCTGACATCCGCGCCAAGGCGCCGGGGCGGGGCGCCTGGATCGGCGTGTCGCGCACCGAACTGGAAATCGCGCTCGCCAAGGGCAAGCTCAAGGGCGCACTGGCCCGCTCTTTCAAGGACGGTGCTCTCGATATTCCCGATACGCTGCCCGCCCTGATCGAGGACGGCCTGCGCAAGGCGCTGCTCGACCGGCTGGGGCTGGAGGCGCGTGCGTCCATGTTGCTGACGGGATCGGAAAAGATTGACGTCGCCTGCCGCAAGGGGCAGGTGCAATTGCTGCTCCATGCTGCCGATGCGGCGGCGGACGGCAACCGCAAGCTGGACCAGGCCTATCGGGTCGGACAGGAAGCGGAAGGTACGGATTTGGCAGGCATCACCTTGCCTGTGGACCGCGAGGCCCTATCTATGGCAATGGGGCGCGACAATGTCGTCCATATCGCGGTGACCGACTCGCGGGCTGCTTCGCGCCTGCGCGCGGCCATTGGCCGCTTGGAAAGCTATCTGGGTTGCGCTAACGGGGCGCCAGTGCAGGGGGAGACTGTCTCCGCTGATGCACCGGCCGTTCCCGATTAGGCGTTGCCGGACAGGCATCGAAATAGAAGGGCGTCGGCGGGCCTATCCGGCCGAAGCGGAAGTGAAGGGTTAAGTTCGATCGTATGAGTGACAGCAAGGAAGACAAGCCGGTTCTGGGTCGCAAGCCGCTGGGCATCAAGCGGACCGTTGAATCCGGCCAGGTGCAGCAGCAGTTCAGCCATGGCCGCAAGAATACGGTCGTGGTTGAGGTGAAGCGGCGCCGCGTCCTGGGCAAGCCGGGTGAGACGACCGGTGGCGCTCCTGCGGCTGCGCCCCAGGTGGAGCCGACTCCGGCGCCCGTCGCCCCGCGCCCCGCTACTCCCGCGCCTGCCCCGCAGCAGGTGCGCGCGCCGCAGCCTGCCGCTCCGGTTCGCCACACTCCGCCGCAGAGTCTGATGTCGCGTCAGGAATTGCAGGCCAAGTTGCTGCGCGAGGCGGAAGAAGCCCGCATGACCGCGCTGGAGGATGCCCGCCGTCGTGAAGACGCCGCGCGTCTTGCCGCCAGCGAGGAAGAAAAGCGTCGGGCGGAAGAGAATCGCCTGGCTGCGGAAGCCGCCCAAGCCAGGGCCGCCAATCCGGTCGAACCGGAGGTCAAGGCCGCGCCGGAACCCGAAGTTGCGCCTGCCGCTCCGGTCGAAACGTTGGCGCCCGTCGCCGCCGAACCGGCTGCTGCGCCTGCCGCTCAGCCGACTCCCGCCGCTGCCGAAGCGCGTCCCGCTACGGCCGCCACCATCCCGCCACCGCGTCGCTTCACGCCGGTTGCCCCGGTCAAGCGTCCCGAACCGGCCAAGCCGGAGCGCGCCAAGAAGGGCGAGGATAATCGTCGCCAGGCTGGCAAGCTGACCGTCACCAAGGCTCTGGCCGATGACGACAGCGCGCGTGCCCGCAGCCTCGCCGCGCTGAAGCGCGCGAGAGAGAAGGAACGTCGCGCCCATTATTCGGGCGGTTCCAAGGCGCGTGAGAAGCAGAGCCGCGATGTGATCGTGCCTGAAAGCATCACCGTGCAGGAACTGGCCAACCGTATGGCCGAAAAGGGCGCGGATCTGGTCAAGTCGCTGTTCAAGATGGGCACCGCCGTCACGCTGAACCAGCCCATCGATCAGGATACGGCGGAACTGCTGGTCGAAGAATTCGGCCATCGCATCCAGCGCGTGTCCGATGCCGACGTCGAAATCGGCATGGAAGGCGAGATCGACGCGTTCGAAACGCTCAAGCCCCGTGCGCCGGTCGTGACCATCATGGGCCATGTCGACCATGGCAAGACTTCGCTGCTCGACGCGCTGCGCGGGACCGATGTGGTCGCGGGTGAAAGCGGCGGCATCACCCAGCATATCGGCGCCTATCAGGTGACGACGAAGAAGGGTGATGTCATCACCTTCCTCGACACGCCGGGCCATGAAGCCTTCTCCGAAATGCGTGCCCGTGGCGCCAACGTCACCGACATCGTCATCCTGGTGGTGGCGGCGGACGACGGCCTGATGCCGCAGACCATCGAAGCCATCAACCACACCAAGGCCGCCGGCGTGCCGATGATCGTTGCGATCAACAAGTGCGACAAGCCCGACGCCAACCCGCAGAAGGTGCGTGAGCGCCTGCTGAGCGAGGAAATCGTGGTCGAGGATATGGGTGGCGACGTTCAGGACGTGGAAGTTTCGGCTCTCAAGAAGACCGGCCTTGACGAACTGATCGATAAGATCCTGCTTCAGGCCGAAGTCATGGAACTGACCGCCAACCCGGATCGCTCGGCCGAAGGCAATGTGATCGAGGCGCAACTCGACAAGGGCCGTGGCGCCGTCGCGACCGTGCTGGTGCGCAAGGGCACGCTCAAGATCGGCGACACGTTCGTCATCGGTTCGGAAAGCGGCAAGGTGCGTGCGCTCGTCAACGACAAGGGGCAGCAGGTGAAGTCCGCCGGTCCCTCGACCCCGGTCGAGGTGCTGGGCCTGACCGGCGTGCCCAAGGCGGGCGATCAGCTTACCGTCGTGGAAAATGAAGCCCGCGCCCGTGAAGTCGCTGCCTACCGTCAGGAACTGGCGACCCGCAAGCGCACCACCGCCGCGCCCACCAGCTTCGAACATATGTTCTCGGCGCTGAATACGACCGTCATCGAATATCCGGTGGTGGTGAAGGGCGACGTGCAGGGTTCTGTCGAAGCGATCGTATCGTCGCTGAACAAGATCTCGACCGACGAGATTAAGGTGCGCATCCTGCATTCGGGTGTCGGCGCGATCACCGAAAGCGACGTCACGCTGGCAGCCGCCAGCCGCGCGCCGCTGATCGGCTTCAACGTCCGTCCCAACGCCAAGGCGCGTCAGCTTGCCGAGCGTGAGAAGATCAGCCTGCGTTATTATGACGTGATCTACGACCTTCTTGAGGAAGTCCGTGGCGAAATGGCGGGTCAGTTGGCGCCCGAGCGCATCGAAACGATCGTTGGTCGGGCCGAAGTGCTTCAGGTGTTCCCGGCGGGCAAGAAGGACAAGGCGGCTGGTCTGCTCGTCCTCGACGGTATCATCCGCAAGGGGCTGTCGGCACGTCTTACCCGCGCCGATGTCATCGTATCGCGCACCAACATCGCCTCGCTGCGTCGCTTCAAGGACGATGTGTCCGAAGTGCGCGCCGGCATGGAATGCGGTGCGGTCCTTCAGGACACGAACGACATCAAGGCCGGCGATACGCTGGAACTGTTCGAAGTCGAAGAGCGCCAGCGCACGCTGTAAACCATATTCCCCCTCCCGCATGCGGGAGGGGGCTAGGGGGTGGGCTCGCCCTCTCCTATATTGTTATGGCCGGTGGGTAGAGCCCACCCCCGGCCCCTCCCGTAAACGGGAGGGGAGGATTTATGTCCAACCAACCCGAAGGCCCCTCCGTCCGTCTGCTGCGCGTGGGTGAGCAGGTGCGCCATGTCCTGTCCGACATTCTCCAGCGCGGCGACGTGCATGATGATGTGCTGGCAAAGCATGTCGTCAGCGTCACCGAAGTTCGCATGTCGCCGGACCTGCGCCACGCGACCGTATTCATCAAATCGCTGCTGGGACAGGATGAGGACGCGGTGCTGAAAGCCCTGCGCACCAACACCGCCTATCTTCAGCGCGAAGTCGCGCGTCGCATCGCGCTCAAATATGCGGCGAAGCTGAAATTCCTCGCCGACGAGAGCTTCGATGAAGGCAGCCATATCGACAAGCTGCTCCGCGATCCGAAGGTCGCCCGCGACCTGACGCAGGATGAGGGCGAAGATTGACTTTGTCTGCGGTAAGACGCATCTTACCGGTATGAACGCCAAGACCACCCTGTCGGCAAAAGGCCAGGTCGTGATCCCGAAGGATGTGCGCGACCAACTTGGGCTTGCGCCGGGGCAGGTGCTGGATGTGGTGCCCATGGGCGGTGGCGTGCTGCTCAGGCCCCAGCACAAGAAATCGGGCCGCAGCTTTGACGAGATCATGGCCGGTGTTCGGGCCCGTTATCAGCATCAAGGTCCACCGGTTTCCATAGAGGACATGGATGGGCGATCGCGCAGATGTTCCGTGACCGGAAGGACTGATGGCCGCAGCCATTGATACCAACGTGCTGGTCCGGTTCCTTACGGGTGACGACCCGAAGCAGACGATGGTGGCAGTCGCGCATATCAGTCAGGGTTTCGTCCTTTTGCCAACCGTGGCGGTGGAAGCTGAAAGGGTGTTGCGTGCCAGCTATGGTTGGCCCCGTGAACGGATCGAAGCGGCCCTTCGGGATGTCATTGATTTGCCGGAAGCGATTGGATTTCCGAGCGCTATGCATTGGGTGCTGGATCGCTTCGCTGCCGGCGCCGATTTTGCTGACATGATGCATTTGTCTCTGGCTGGCGAAACTGACGCTTTTCTGACATTCGACCGGCGGATCGAAAAGCTGGTAGGGGATTCCCCGCCCGTTGCCGTCATCACCTTGGTATAGAACGGGGAATAATCATGCGGGCTTTCTGGTTGTCTTGTGCGCTTCTGTCTTGCGCGGCCACGCCCGCCCTCGCCAGAGACCCCGCCACCCATCCCGCCGTCATCGCCGATCCCAAGCCTGACGCCGCCTATCCTGCCGGCATGAGCGCTTTCGTCATCCCGGTCGAGGATGGGGCGATGAATGCGGTCATGTATACCGCCGCCGGGTTCGGCACCCATCCCACCTTGTTGTTGCTCCATGGATTTCCGGGCAATGAGCAAAATCTGGACCTTGCGCAGGCGGCACGGCGGGCCGGATGGAATGTTCTGACGCTCCATTATCGCGGGAGTTGGGGCAGTCCCGGCACCTTCTCCTTCGGCCATGCGTCGGAGGACGCCTTTGCCGCGCTGCAATTCCTCCAGCAGCCATCGGCCATCGCCAAATATCGTATAGATACCAGCGCGATCGTCGTGGCCGGGCATAGTATGGGCGGCTTTATGGCGGCCGATGTCGCCGCCGCCGAACCGCGTGTCGCCGGATTGTTCCTGATCGATCCGTGGGACCCGGCGCAGACGGTGGCGGCGCTCGCCACGCCGGCAGGGGAAGCAGGCTGGAAGGCCGAAGTGGCTGGCGACTTGCCGCCGCTCCAGGGTGCCACCTATGAAAGCCTGACCGGGGAGATCAAGGCGGATGGCGCGAAGTTCGACCTTGGCCGACGCCTTGCCGGCTATGGCCGCCGTCCGCTCACCATGATCGGCGCGGAGCGGGGCATCGGCGCCATGGCGCGCAAGGCTGCGGCGGATGCGCAGGGCGCCAATCCGGATTCGCGGCTGATGGTCTGGCCGACCGATCACAGCTTCTCCGACAAGCGTATCGCGCTGGCCGACGCGCTGGTCCGCTTCCTGGCTGGCGTTGCACCGACAATCCGATAGTTTTTGATTGTCGCGATTTCGAGGCGGATGTTCCATCCGCCTCGAAATCGCTTTAGACCGCCCCGATATGGCGAAACTCTATTTCTACTATAGCTCGATGAATGCAGGGAAATCGACGACCCTGCTGCAATCGGACTTCAACTATCGTGAACGCGGCATGGAAACGATGCTGTGGACCGCTGCGCTCGATGATCGTTATGGTCAGGGGCGCATCGTGTCCCGCATCGGGCTGGAGGCGCAGGCGCATCTGTTCGACGGGGCGACGGACATGTTCGCCGCCATCGCTGCCCAGCACGACGCGACCCCGCTCTCCTGCGTATTGGTGGACGAGGCGCAGTTCCTGACCGAAGCGCAGGTGTGGCAACTCGGCGGGGTGGCCGACCGGCTGGGCATCCCCATCCTCTGCTATGGCATCCGCACCGATTTTCAGGGCCAGCTTTTCCCCGGCAGCGCCGCGCTGCTGGGGCTTGCCGACACGCTGAGCGAGATCAAGACGATCTGCGAATGCGGGCGCAAGGCTACGATGAACTTGCGCGTCGATGGGCAGGGCAGGGCGATCCGGCAGGGCGACCAGACCGAGATTGGCGGCAATGACCGTTATGTGGCGCTGTGCCGCCGCCACTTCGTGGAGCAGATGCAGCGATGAACCGGATGCACCAGTTGCTGGCATCGATCGACGCGCCCGGCCTGCATCTGGAGCAAATGCACGAAGCGCATCGCGAAGTGCTGCGCGCCATTTGTCCGCTGAACGACGCGGTATGGGATATCTATCCCGTTCGTTTCGCCGGACCGGATTTCGATGCCGCATTTGACGGCACCATCGCCAATCCCGATCGCTGCCCTTTCATGATTTTTGCGGAGGGGCAGGCGGTCGGCATGTCCGGATATCTCAACCTGTCTCCGGCAGATAATGCGCTGGAAATCGGCCTGACCTATATGGCGCCATCGGCGCGCGGCACAGGCCTGAATGACCGGATCAAGCCCTTGCTGATCGGCCGGGCGATCGACTGCGGTTTTACCCGCATCGAATTTCGCGTCGACGCCCGCAATGTCCGGTCGCAAAAGGCGGTGGAGAAGCTGGGCGCCGTGCGTGAAGGGATGTTGCGCAAGCAGCGCATCACCTGGACCGGCCATGTCCGCGACACGATCATCTATTCGATCCTCGCCGACGAATGGCGTGACAGGCAGGCTGCGCGGGGATAAGGCCCGCCGCCATGCACGGCTGGATCATCCTCGACAAACCCCATGGCCTTGGCTCGACACAGGCGGTCAGCGCTGTGAAGCGCGCGCTGCGCACGCAGCGGGAACTGCTGGGCGGAACGGAAAAGTGGAAGGTCGGCCATGGCGGCACGCTCGATCCGCTGGCGACCGGCGTGCTGCCGATCGCCATCGGGGAGGCGACCAAGCTGGCGGGCCGGATGCTCGACAGCGACAAGATTTACGATTTTACGATTAAGTTCGGCGAGCAGACCGATACGCTGGATCTGGAGGGGAAGGTGATTGCGCAGAACGATCATTGCCCAACGCTGGCGAACGTGCAGGCTGTTCTGCCACGCTTTACCGGTCCCATTGATCAGGCTCCGCCCGCCTACAGCGCCATCCTGATCGACGGCCAGCGCGCCTATGACCTTGCCCGAAAGGGCGAGGCGGTGGAGATGAAGCTGCGGTCGGTGAACATCATCGATCTTGCCATGCTGAAAGCCAAGGCCTTGCGTCATCAGGATAGCTCGGCTCAGCTTGGCGACTCCGGCTTCGATGCCGCACTGCAATCCCTGATCGAGCATCGATATGCGCAGCCGGGTAAGCATGAGCGGGTTTGTGAGGTGACTCTGCGCGCGCATGTCTCCAAGGGCACCTATATCCGCTCCCTTGCCCGCGACATCGCGCTGGCGCTTGGCACGGTTGGCCATGTCACCATGTTGCGGCGGATCAAGGCCGGGCGGTTCACCCTGGAAACCGCGATTTCACTGGACAAATTGGACGAAGCTGCTATGGGCGGCACCATCGGTGGGCTTATGCTGCCGTTGACGGCGGGGCTGGACGACATCCCGGCTCTCGCAGTCTCTCCCGATGAAGCACTGGCTCTCCGACAGGGGAAGGTGCTGTCGGGGTCCGACATTGCCACCGGCCTTCATCTGGCGTTCGACGGGGTCATTCCCGTGGCGCTGGTCGAAGCGCAGGACGGAGACATCCGGGTCGTGCGCGGATTTAACCTGATGCCGAAGGAAGAAGACAGATGACGATCACTGCCGAGCGCAAAGAAGCGCTTATCAAGGAATATGCCCGCGTTGAGGGTGACACCGGTTCGCCGGAAGTCCAGGTTGCGATCCTGACGGAACGCATCACCAACCTGACCGAGCATTTCAAGGGTCACCACAAGGACAATCATAGCCGCCGTGGTCTCCTGATGATGGTCAACAAGCGCCGTTCGCTGCTGGACTATCTCAAGAAGAAAGATCAGGCTCGCTATGTCGACCTGATCGGTAAGCTGGGCCTGCGTAAGTAAGTCCGCTATAAAGGGACGGCCCCATTCGGGGCCGTTTCCGATTCTGACAACATGGCTCCGGGCAATCCGGCACGGCGTCATGATCCGGGGAATGTCCCCACCACCGTTCGGGCTGAGCGAAGTCGAAGCCTACGGCCGATCGAAGAGAGGCTAGAGAGCCTTCGCTTCGCTCAGGCGCGCCCTTCGACAGGCTCAGGGCGAACGGACGGAGAGATAAGGCTCTCCACCCATGGACCTTACCCGGTCCAACAAAGGCCCCGCCCGGCAATAGGGCCAGGTGGGCGAAGGAAAACTCTATGTTCGATGTAAAGAAAGTTTCGATTGAGCTGGCCGGCAAGACGCTGACCCTCGAAACCGGCCGTATCGCGCGTCAGGCTGACGCTGCCGTGCTGGCCACCTATGGCGAAACCGTGGTGCTGTGCGCCGTGACCGCCGCCAAGAGCGTGAAGGAAGGCCAGGACTTCTTCCCGCTGACCGTCCATTATCAGGAAAAATATTCGGCTGCCGGTCGTATCCCCGGTGGCTTCTTCAAGCGTGAACGTGGCGCGACGGAAAAGGAAACGCTGGTTTCCCGCCTGATCGACCGCCCGATCCGCCCGCTGTTCCCCGAAGGTTTCTATAACGAAATCAACGTGATCGCGCAGGTTCTGTCGTTCGACGGTGAAAGCGAACCCGATATCGTGGCGATGATCGCCGCATCGGCTGCGCTGACCTTGTCGGGCGTGCCCTTCATGGGCCCGATCGGCGCCGCGCGCGTCGGTTACAAGGATGGCGAATATCAACTGAACCCGTCGCTGGACGAAGTGAAGACCGGCGACCTCGACCTGGTCGTCGCCGCCACCGGCAACGCGGTGATGATGGTCGAATCCGAAGCCAAGGAACTGTCGGAAGACGTCATGCTCGGCGCCGTCCTGTTCGCCCATGAAGCCAGCAAGAAGATCGTCAACGCGATCATCGACCTGGCCGAGAAGGCCGCGAAGGACCCGTGGGAAATCGCCAAGGGCGATGACACGGAAGAGCTGAAGAAGAAGCTGAAGAAGCTGATCGGCAAGGACATCACGGCCGCCTACAAGCTGACCGACAAGTCGGCCCGCTCGAACGCGCTGAACGAAGCCCGCGCCAAGGCTAAGGCATCCTTCGCAGCCGACGGCCTGGACGCCCAGACCGTGATGGCCGGCATCAAGCTGACCAAGAAGCTGGAAGCGGAAATCGTGCGCGGCGCCATCCTGAAGGACGGCAAGCGCATCGACGGCCGCACCACCACGCAGATCCGTCCGATCGAAGCGATGGTCGGCTTCCTGCCCCGCACCCATGGTTCGGCCCTGTTTACGCGCGGTGAGACGCAGTCGATCTGCACCACCACACTGGGCACCAAGGACGCCGAGCAGATGATCGACGGCCTGACCGGCCTGCATTATGAAAACTTCATGCTGCACTATAACTTCCCGCCCTATTCGGTCGGTGAAGTGGGCCGCTTCGGTGCGCCGGGTCGTCGTGAAGTGGGCCATGGCAAGCTGGCATGGCGTGCGCTGCACCCCGTTCTGCCCAGCAAGGACGAATTCCCCTACACCATCCGCGTTCTCTCGGACATTACCGAGTCGAACGGTTCCTCCTCGATGGCCACCGTCTGCGGCGGTTCGCTCTCGATGATGGACGCCGGTGTGCCCCTGAAGCGCCCCGTGTCGGGCATCGCCATGGGCCTGATCCTGGAAGGCAAGAATTTCGCTGTCCTCAGCGACATCCTTGGCGATGAAGATCACCTGGGCGACATGGACTTCAAGGTGGCCGGTACGGAAGCTGGCATCACCACCATGCAGATGGACATCAAGGTTGCCGGCATCACGCAGGAAATCTTCGAAGTCGCGCTGCGTCAGGCCAAGGAAGGCCGTGCGCACATTCTGGGTGAGATGAGCAAGGCTCTGTCGTCGACCCGCACCGAGCTGTCGGCGCATGCCCCGCGCATCGAGACGATCCAGATCGACAAGTCGAAGATCCGTGACGTCATCGGTACCGGTGGCAAGGTCATTCGTGAAATCGTCGCAGAAACCGGCGCGAAGGTCGATATCGACGACGAAGGTATTATCAAGATTTCCTCGTCCGACACCGCCCAGATCGAAGCCGCCAAGGCGTGGATCCTCGGCATTGTCGAGGAAGCGGAAGTCGGCAAGGTCTACAACGGCAAGGTCGTCAACATTGTCGACTTCGGTGCGTTCGTGAACTTCATGGGTGGCAAGGACGGTCTCGTCCACGTCAGCGAAATGAAGAATGAGCGCGTCGAAAAGCCGACCGACGTCGTGTCGGAAGGCCAGGAAGTGAAGGTCAAGGTTCTCGAAATCGATCCGCGCGGCAAGGTTCGCCTGTCTATGCGCGTCGTCGATCAGGAAACCGGTGAGGAACTGGAAGACACCCGCCCGGCCCGCGAGCCGCGTGAACCCCGTGGTGATCGCGGCGACCGCGGTGATCGTGGTCGCGGCCCGCGCCGTGACGGCGGCGACCGTGGCGGTCGCGGTGGCGACCGTGGTGGTGATCGCGGCCCGCGTCGCGACCGTGGCCCGCGCAGCGAAGGCGGCGATCGTAATGATGGCCCCAGCGGTGGTCTGCCCGACTTCCTGACCCAGGACTGATTTTCGTACCGGACAGCAATGCCGGTGCAGAAACTATTGAAAACGGGGCGTCCGAATATCGGGCGTCCCGTTTTTATTTTATTCCGCTCGCAGACTGATTTCGATCAAGGCGACCCGGAATAGTTCTGCTAGGGTAACGACGAACTGTCGGGGATTATCATGCAGCGGAGTAATGCGCGCTTTGTCGAACGCCTTCCGCTCGTCCTGAAACGGCCGATCTATGCCTATGCGCTGACCCTGATTTTCTGCGTGGCAGCGTTGCTGCTGCGCTTTGCGGCCGAACCGCTGCTGCCTACCGGCTATCCCTTCGTCACTTTCTTTCCGGCGGTCATCCTGTCCTCCTTCCTGTTCGGGATAAGGCCGGGGATATTCGCAGCTGTCCTGTGCGGCTTTGCGTCCTGGTATGTCTTCATCCCGCCGATGTTCGGTTTCGCGCTCAACCCGGCCGTGGCGGTGGCGATGCTGTTCTACACCGGCGTCGTCGTGATCGACATCCTGCTGATCCACTTCATGCAGCGCGCCAATTTCAACCTGGCGGTGGAGCGCGAGCGCAGCCGCATGCTGGCCGACAATCGCGAACTGCTGTTCCGCGAATTGCAGCATCGCGTATCGAACAATCTCCAGGTCGTGGCCGCCATGCTGTCGCTCCAGCGGCGGCAGATCGACAATGATGTGGCGCGTCGCGCGCTCGACGATGCGTCGGCCCGGCTGGCGCTGGTCGGCCGGATCAGCCGGGCCCTCTATGACCCGTTGGGCAATGGGCAGGATATCGGCGCTTTCCTGACCGCGCTGTCGGCCGATATCGTGGATGCCAGCGGTCGTCAGGATCTGATCATCAGCGTTGCCGCGCCCGATGCGATGCGTCTCGATTCCGACATGGCGGTGTCGTTCGCGCTGATCGTCGCGGAAGCGGTCAGCAATGCGATCGAACATGGCCTCCCCGACCGCGCGGGCTGCATCCAGGTGACGGTGTCGGCGGCGCAGGGTGCCCTGATCCTGGAGGTCGCCGATGACGGAAAGGGTGTCCCGTCCGACTTCGACAGCACCAACGGCCAGTCGCTGGGCCTGCGCATCGTGAACGCGCTCGCCAGCCAGCTTGGCGGGCGTTTCGCCCTGTTCCCGGGGCAGGCGGGCGGGACGGTCGCCAGGCTCGATCTGCCCGCTGCGGTGGCTTGTTGAACACACCGCATTCTGGCGCTTGGCGGCGGCCATCGGCTAAGCTATGACCCGGCACATGCTGATGAAAAACATGTCGCGCGTCGGCGCGGTCGCCGCTCCCGCTTTGCTCGCTATCCTGCTTTCGGGTTGCTCGACCTCGAAGAACAAGGCGGATACGCTCTATGTCGCCCGCGACGTGTCGACCCTGTATAATAGTGGCAAGGCCCGGCTCGACCGGGGCCAGTATAAGCTCGCCGCCGCGCTGTTCGATGAAGTCGAACGCCAGCATCCCTATTCGCCCTGGGCGCGCCGGGCACAGCTCATGTCGTCGTTCAGCTATTATCTGAACCAGGATTATGCCGAATCCATCTCGGCGGCGCAGCGCTTCCTGTCGATCCACACCGGCAACAAGGATGCGCCCTACGCTTATTATCTGATCGCGCTCTGCTATTATGAACAGATTGCCGACGTGACCCGCGACCAAAAGATCACCCAGCAGGCGTTGGATGCGCTGGGTGAACTGATCCGTCGTTATCCCGACACCCGCTATGCCGCCGATGCGCGTCTGAAGGTCGACCTGGTCAACGATCACCTTGCCGGCAAGGAAATGGAAGTCGGCCGATTCTACCAGCGCCGTGGCCAGTGGCTGGCCGCCACGCTGCGTTTCCGGTCGGTGGTCGACAAATATCAGACCACGACCCACACGCCCGAAGCGCTGGAGCGGCTGGTCGAATCCTATCTGTCGCTGGGCATCCCCGCCGAAGCGCAGAAGGCGGCCGCCGTGCTGGGCCGCAACTATCCCGGCACCAAATGGTATGAGCGGTCCTACAAGCTGATGCAGGAACATCCGCCCACAGCGTGATCATCGCTTTGCCTGTTCCCCTTTTGTGCGTTGACAGGTAGAAGCGCGTCATGTTGACCTCGCTGGCCATCCGCAATGTCGTGCTGATCGAGGCGCTGGACCTGGAGTTCGGCGCCGGTCTTTCCGTGCTGACCGGCGAAACCGGGGCGGGCAAATCGATCCTGCTCGATTCGCTGGGGCTGGCGCTGGGCGCGCGCGCCGACAGCGGACTGGTGCGTAACGGGGAGGCGCAGGCCAGCGTCGTCGCGACCTTCGAGCCGCCCGCCGCCGACCATCGTGTCAGCGCGTTGCTGGCCGACAATGGCATCGATATGGAGCCGGGCGAACCGCTGCTGATCCGCCGTCTGGTGAAGGCCGATGGCGGCAGCCGCGCCTTTGTGAATGATCAGCCCTGTTCCGCTGCGCTGCTGCGTGACCTTGGCGGGTCGCTGGTCGAGATTCATGGCCAGCATGACGATCGCGGCCTGCTCAATCCGCGGGGGCACCGCGCGCTGCTTGATAGCTATGGGCGCTGCGATGCGGGTTCGGTAGCCTCGGCCCATGCGGACTGGCGCACGGCGGCCAGCGCCCTGTCTCAGGCGCGCGAGACGGTCGAGACTGCGGCGCGCGATCGCGACTATCTGACCCATGCGGTGGAGGAATTGCGCAAATTCGCGCCCGAAGCCGGGGAAGAAGCGACGCTGGCCGAAGAACGCGCGACCATGCAGAAGGGCGCGCGGCTGACCGATGATCTGTCTGCCATCAGCGATTGCCTGACCGGATCGGACGGCGGCTTGGCCCAGTTGCGGCAGGCGGCAAGGCGGCTTGATCGGATCGCTGGGGAAGAACCGTTGCTGACCGCCGTGCTGGAAGCGCTCGACCGCGCCGTGGTGGAAGCGGGGGAGGCGGAGGATCGCCTGGCCGAAGCGGCCGAGGCGCTGAGCTTCGACCCCGCCCGGCTCGACGCCATTGAAACCCGCCTGTTCGACCTGCGCGGTCTGGCCCGCAAGCATCAGGTGCAGCCCGACGATCTTGCCGCCCTGTGCGAGGATATGGCGGCGAAGCTGGCCGCGATCGAGGGCGGGGAAGAGCATATCGCGGCGCTGGAAAAGACGGTCGCGCAAAAGGCCGCTGCCTATCGCACGGCGGCGCAGGCGCTGTCGGGCGAGCGGCAACTGGCTGCTGGCCGCCTTGATGCGGCGGTGGCGGGCGAACTGGCGCCGCTGAAACTGGATGCCGCGCGTTTCCGCACCGTGGTCGCACCGCTGGATGAAGGCCAGTGGAGCGCGCAGGGCCTGGATCGGGTCGAGTTCGAGATTTCGACCAACCCCGGCGCGCCCTTCGCACCGCTAGCGAAGATCGCGAGCGGCGGCGAATTGTCGCGCTTCATCCTGGCGCTTAAGGTGGCGCTGGCCGAACGGGGCGGGGCGGACACGCTGATCTTTGACGAGATCGACCGGGGCGTGGGCGGCGCGGTGGCCGATGCGATTGGTGAGCGTCTGTCGCGACTGGCGCAGAGCAACCAGATCTTGGTCGTCACCCACAGCCCGCAGGTCGCGGCGCGGGGCGCGGGCCATATGCTGATCGCCAAATCTTCGGACGGCACGGTGACGCGCACCGGCGTCCATGCGCTGGACGATGGCGAACGGCGCGAGGAAATTGCGCGGATGCTGTCGGGCGCGGAAATCACGGCGGAAGCGCGGGCGCAGGCGGAGCGGTTGCTGGAGAGGGTATAGCTGTTCCCCGGCGAAGGCCGGGGTCCAGTGCCAACCTGTCAACTCGACCCCGGCCTTCGCCGGGGAAAGGGAAAAGAAGGAAGGGTATATGACCCATAATCGCAGAGACATGCTCGGACTCACTGCCGCCGCGGTTGCCGCTACCGCCATTCCCGCCGCCGCGCAGGAGGCAAAGCCGCTTTACGGCCTGATCGGGCAGATGCTCGCCAGCCCCGGCAAGCGCGACGAACTGGTCGGCTATCTGAAGGAAGCCACCGGGGCGATGCCCGGCTGCCTTTCCTATGTCGTGGCGCTCGACACCGCCAATCCCGACGCGATCTGGATCACCGAAGTCTGGGACAGCCACGAAAGCCATGCCGCCTCGCTGAAACTGCCCGCCGTCCGCGCCGCCATCGGCAAGGCACGGCCGATCATCGCGGGCTTCCCGCAGCATTTCGAAACGGTGCCGGTGGCGGGGGTCTAGAAATGATGTGCTCCTGCGGAGGCAGGAGCCCAGGGTCGAACGAAGTGCCTCGCATCCTAGGCTCCTGCTTTCGCAGGAGCACGACTGAGGCTAAGGCGTGATTATGACAGACGCAAATCGCTCCAAAAAAAAGCTCAGCAGACAAGAAGTAGCGAAACTTCCGGGCGTTCCGTCGGAGGCGCAGGCAGAGCATTCTCGTATCATGCAAACGATCCAATATCATGACGATCGTTACTATGTGCATGATGATCCCACGATCAGCGACGGGGATTACGACGATTTAAAGAAGCAACTGAGAGATCTCGAAAGGGATTTTCCCGATCTCGTCGATCTTTTTGATCCTACGCAAGCGGTCGCTGGTTCTCCAGCCGCAGGTATGAAGAAAGTGCCGCACGCCGTCCGCATGATGAGCCTCGACAACGGGTTTTCGGACGAGGATATCGCCGAATTCGTGGCTCGCATCCGCCGTTTCCTCGCGCTGACAGAGGATGCGTCCGTCGCGCTGACCGCCGAGCCGAAGATTGACGGCCTGTCCTGTTCGCTGCGCTATGAGCAGGGGGAACTGGTGCTGGCGGCGACTCGCGGCGACGGCACGACCGGCGAGGATGTGACCGCCAATGTCCGCACAATCGCCGATATTCCGCAGCGCCTGACCGGCCCGAACATCCCCGACCTGTTCGAGGTGCGCGGCGAAGTCTATATGGCCAAGGGGGATTTCGTGGCGCTCAACCAGCGACTGCTGGACGAAGCCGACGACCCGGAAAAGGCGCGCCAGTTCGCCAATCCGCGCAACGCCGCCGCCGGATCGCTGCGCCAGAAGGATGCCAGCGTCACCGCCAGCCGGCCGCTGCGCTTCCTGGCCCATGGCTGGGGCGCGTATAGTGCGCTGCCCGCCGACACCCAGTTGGGCGTGATGCAGGCGATTGCGGGCTGGGGCCTGCCGGTGTCGGACCTGCTGGCCTGCGTCGACACGCTCGAAGCGCTGATCGGCCATTATCGGGAGATTGAGCGGCGTCGCGCCGACCTGCCCTTCGATATCGACGGCGTGGTCTACAAGGTCGACCGGCTGGACTGGCAGCAGCGTCTGGGCTTCGTGGCAAAGGCGCCGCGCTGGGCGATCGCGCATAAATTCCCGGCCGAACGGGCGCAGACGACTCTTGAAGCCATCGACATTCAGGTCGGTCGCACCGGCAAGCTGACGCCGGTCGGTCGACTGACCCCCGTCACCGTCGGTGGCGTGGTCGTCTCCAATGTCACGCTGCATAATGCGGACGAGATCGAGCGGCTGGGCGTCCGCCCCGGCGACCGCATCGTCGTTCAGCGCGCGGGCGACGTCATCCCGCAGGTGGTGGACAATCTGACCCGCGAGGAGGTGCGCGATCCTTTCCATTTCCCGACCCATTGCCCGGTCTGCCAGTCCGAAGCGGTGCGCGAGGAGGAAGAGGTCGATTTTCGCTGCACCGGCGGGTTGATCTGCCCGGCGCAGCGGTTCGAGCGGCTCCGCCATTTCGTCAGCCGTGCGGCGCTGGATATTGAGGGGCTGGGCGAAAAGACGATTCAGGAATTTCTCGACCTCGGCTGGATTGCCGAGCCGGCCGACATCTTCCGGTTGAAGAAGCATCGTTCGGACCTGCTGGGCCGGGAGGGCTGGAAGGAAAAGTCGGTCGACAATCTGTTCGCCGCGATCGAGGCCAAGCGCCAGCCTGACGCCGCGAAGCTGCTCTTTGGGCTTGGCATCCGCCATGTTGGCGCGGTGACGGCGCGCGACTTGCTGAAGCGCTACACCACGTTGCCGGTGATCCGTACGCTGGCGCAGGAAATCATCGCCCTGCGCGATGCTGCACCGGCGGAGGAAACGCAGGCGAAGAAGGACAAGGCGATCGCCGAACATATCGGCGTGGAAAATGTCGGTGCGGCGGTCGGCCATGCGCTGGCGGACTTCTTCCACGAACCGCATAATGTGGAGGCGTGGGATGACCTGCTGAGCGAAGTGTCGCCGCCGGACTATGTCGTGGAAACCACCGCCAGCGCCGTCACCGGCAAGATCGTCGTCTTCACCGGCAAGCTGGAAACGATGAGCCGTGACGAGGCCAAGGCGCAGGCCGAACGGCTGGGCGCCAAGGCGGCGGGATC
Source organism: Sphingobium sp. YR768 (assembly GCF_900111125.1). GTDB lineage: Bacteria > Pseudomonadota > Alphaproteobacteria > Sphingomonadales > Sphingomonadaceae > Sphingobium. Next base: position 124,257 of record NZ_FOGE01000003.1, on the reverse strand, counting down.
GGTCAGTGCGAAGACCGATCTTGTGGTCGCCGGGCCGGGCGCGGGATCGAAGCTGAAACAGGCGACGGCGTTGGGGATCGAGGTCATCAGCGAGGAAGCCTGGGCAGATATCGTCAGGGCGGCCGGGTAACGGACCTGTCTCCCGGCGCATCGTCGGGGGCATCACCATGATCCGCAAAGGGCGGCCATGTCTCACAGGGACATGGCCGCCCTTTTTTGCGTTCGGCCTCGTTCGGCGGGGCAACGTAGCCTGCTGCAACAGTTTGCCACAGGGCTGTCATTTTTTTCGGAGGCAATCCGAAAAGCCTGCGTCAAGGGTGATGAAGAGTCCGAAAACGACCTTTGGGAGAGGAGGGACGCGGCACATGCCCGAGGCGATCGTCCGGGCAATGGGACAGGGGGAATTTATGAAACGAGACGCAATCGGGACGCGCGCAACCACCAGCAGCCTGGCCATCTGCCTTGCGATGATGGCGGGCATGTCCGCCGCGCAGGCGCAGGATGCGGCGCCGGCCGAAGAACCCAATGGCGGCGCGGAAATCGTCGTTATCGGCACCCAGATCAAGGGGTTGAAGGCCAGCGGCGCCATCCCCGTGACCAGCGTGGGCGAAGAGCAGATCAAGGGCGTTGCGGCGGTGTCGGGCGCAGACCTGTTCCGCTCCATCCCGCAGCTTGGCGGTTCCGCCTTTAACGAGCAGGCGATCGGCGGCAGCAGCCCCAACGCCGCGCGCGGCGACGTATCGTCCATCAGCCTTCGCGGCATGGGGCAGGGCAATACGCTGCTGCTGATCAACGGCCGCCGTACGGTGCTGCACTCGACGTCCCAGTCGATCAGCGGCGCGATCGATTCCGGCGTGCCGGTCTTCAGCTATAATGCCAACGCCATTCCCGTCGGCGCGATCGAGCGTGTCGAAGTGCTGCGCGATGGCGCGGCGGCGCTCTATGGGTCTGACGCGGTGGCAGGCGTCATCAACAATGTGCTGGATTCCGACTTCAAGGGCGCGAAGTTCGACATGCAATATGGTGGTGCGGAAGGCACCAACTTGCGCGAATTTTCGATCAACGGACTGGTCGGCAAGGATTTTGCCGAAGGACGCGGCAATATTTCGCTCTTCGCCGGCTATGCCCGCAAGACCAAGCTATATCTTAGCGATCAGGATTATACCGCTGACTCGGACCGTCGCGGCTATGTCGCCGGCACCTCCTTCGCCAATGTGGCCGCCTTCAACGGCACCAGCACGACCACGCCCTGGGGCACGTTCCGCGCATCGGGCAGCGGCGTCATCACCAGCAACGGCACGGCGATCACCAACTCCTCGCGCCAGTTCCACGTCCAGCCCGGCACCAATGCGGGTTGCGCCGTTGCCAGCAGCACGCCGGGCGTCTGTATCGACGATGGCAGTGGCACCACGGCCATGGCGTCGACCGATTCCAACCTGCGTTTCAATCCCACCCTGTCGGATGAGACGCTGACCGCTACGCCGTCGATCAACCGCATCAACATCTTCAGCACGGCGCATTTCGACATCACCGATACGATGACCATCTATGGGGAGGCCGGCTTCTATCGCGGCGAAACCCATCAGGTCACGCCGTCGGGTTCTTCGCTCAGCACCACACCGATCACGGTGGCGGCTAATGCCTATTGGAACCCGCTGGGTGCAGCCGGATCGCCCAACCGACTGCCGGGTCTGAATATCTCCGATGAAGGCGTGCCGGTCACGATCAGTTCGCTCAACTATTTCGACGTCGGTCCGCGTCCGGTGGATGTCGTCAACTATCAGTATCGCTTCCTGGCCGGCCTGAAGGGGGAAATCGGCAAGTGGAATTACGACACCGCCGCCCTCTATAACTGGGCGACCGTGCGCGACAGCATGCAGAGCATTTCCAGCACATTGTTGCAGGCTGCGATCAACAAGACCACGTCCGACGCCTATAATCCGTTCAACGGCGGTTGCGTCGATACGCCGTCGATCGGCGATTGCACGATCAACAATCAGGCGACGATGGACAGCGTGATGATCACCAGCGTCCGCAAGAACAAGACGACGCTGGCATTGTGGGACTTCAAACTGTCGAACCCCGAACTGCTGGGTCTGTGGGGCGGTGGCAATGTCGGTGTCGCGGCCGGTGTCGAAATACGCCGCGAAACCTATCATGACGATCGCGATTCCCATCAGGACGGCACGGTCAAATATACCGACAGCGTCACCGGTATCGTCTATGACAGCGATCTGATCGGCGCCAGCTACAGCCCGGACGTGAGGGGCAAGCGCACCGTCTATTCGGCCTATGCGGAACTTGCCATTCCGTTGTTCACGCCGGAAATGGAAGTGCCGATGTTTCGGTCCTTCGACGTGCAGATCGCCGGTCGTTATGAAAAATATAGCGACGTCGGCAGCGTCGCGAAGCCCAAGATCGCGGCGGCATGGGACTTGCTGGAAGGCATTCGTCTGCGCGGTTCCTGGTCGCAGGGCTTCCGTGCGCCGAACCTGGAGGTCGTGAACACCGACACGCTGGTTCGTGTCGGCACCGGCACCGACTATGTATTGTGCGAAGCGGATCTGCGCGCCGGTCGCATCAGCAGCTTCTCTGCCTGTAACCAGAGCCTTCAGGTGCAGCGCCAGAGCGGCGGCAACCCCAATCTGAAGCCGGAAACATCGACCAGCTGGAACTTCGGCGCCGTCTTCTCGCCGCCGCTGCCCGATGGCTTTGGTAATGTGACGCTGACGGTCGACCGCTGGCGGATCAAGCAGAAGAATGTCATCGGCCTGCTCGACTTTCAGAACTCGCTGACGCTCGACTATCTGCTCCGCACGCAGGGCAGCAGCAACCCGAACGTCGTGCGCGCTGCGCCCACGGCTGCGGATGAAGCACTGGTCGCCGGCACGGGCCTCGCGCCGGTGGGCGAACTGCTCTATGTCGTGGCGCCGTTCGAAAATCTGCTGCCGGTTCAGGTCGATGGTATCGACTTCAACATGGAATATCGGGTGAAGACCGGTATCGGCAACTTCGCGCTGAACGTGAACGCGGCCCGTCTGATCAAATATGACGTGCTGGCGGCTTCGAGCACACAGGCTATTCTGGACGGCATTTCGTCGGGTCAGATCAGTTCGCTGTTGGCCGTCGCAGGCGGTGGCAGCGTGCTCAAGCGGGACGGCCAGCCGCGCTGGCGTCTGTCGGGCAGCCTGAACTATTCCTACGGACCGGTGGAAATCGGCGCCTTCACCCAGTTCATCAGCGACACCTATCAGAGCAGCGTGATCAATTCCGCAGGCGATAATTTCGTCGTCAAGGGTCAGACCACGATCAACCTCTACGGCACCTACAAGTTCGAGAATGAAGGCATGCTGAAGGGCAGCAGCTTCACGCTGGGCGTGCGCAACCTGTTCGACAAGCAGCCGCCGCTGTCGTCCAACGGCTATCAATCGAGCCTGTACGCGCCGCAGGCCCGCTACTGGTATGTCGGGGCGAAGAAGTCTTTCTGATCCCCTGATGTGAAAGGAGATGGCCTGGTCCTGCGGAGGAGAGATATCCTTTGCGGGGCCGGGCATTCCTGTTTTTCGCACGCCCAAGTCCTTACATGAAAAAATGAGAATGGCATGAGCAGCACTCCTCCCGAAACATCGCCTGCCCGGATGGACCGGCGCGCCATGATCAGCGCCAGCCTGGCCGGGGTGGCGATGTCCGCCCTGCCGCTGAGGGCGCTGGCCCAGTCCGGCGCGCGGGCGCCCGACGCGCCGCGATCGGGCGAGGCGAGCGTCGCCGCCCACCGGATCGAGGTGCCGATGCCGCATGGCGGTGTCGCGGCTGGCCATCCGCTGGCGTCGATGGCCGGGGTCCGCATGCTGATGCAGGGCGGATCGGCAGCCGATGCGGCGGTGGCCGCGATGGCGGTGATGAACGTGGTCGAACCCTGGGCATCGAGCGCGGCGGGCAATGGCTTTGCCACCTGTTTCGACCGTAAGAGCGGGGAGGTTTCCTCGCTGGCGTTCACCGGCGGCGCGCCCCGTCTGCTCGATCCCGATGGCGATCCCAAGGAACTGGACCATGGGCCAAAGGCGGTGGCGGTGCCCGGCGCGTTCGGCGGCTGGATCGAATTGGCGCGCCGCTTCGGCAAGCTGCCGCTGGCGACGCTGCTGGAACCGGCGATCGGCTATGCGCGGGACGGCCATCCGCTCGACCCGTCAATCGCGATGTTCATTCGCCGGGCGCAGGCGACGCTGAAACTCTATCCGACCAGTGCGGCGATCTTCCTGCCCGACGGGCAACCACCGGCGCCGCGCGCGACCTTCCGCAACGAACCGCTGGCGCGCACGCTTCAGGCACTGGCCGACGCCGATACAAAGGCGCGCAAGGGCGGGGCCGATCATGGCAAGGCGTTGCAGGCCGCTTATGACTATTTCTATTCCGGGCCGATCGCACAGGAATTTGCACGCTTTTCGCAGCAGACCGGCGGCTGGCTGCGGCTGGACGATATGGCGGCCTATCGTCCGCAATGGGACAAGCCGGTCAGCACCAATTATCGCGGGCTGGACGTCTATTCCAGTCCGCTGACGTCGCGCACCGGTCTGGAATTGTGCGAGCAGCTCAATCTGCTGGAGGGGTGGGATATTTCCGCACTGCCCGCAGACGGGCCGGAACTGACCCACCTGCTGATCGAAACGATCAAGGTCGCCAAGGCGGACGTCTATAAATATGCGGCCGACCCGAAATTTAGCGAGACGCCGGTCCATGGCCTGCTGTCCAAGCAATTTGCCGCCGAGCGCCGCCGTCTGATCGATATCAAGCGGGCGATCGCCTATCCCGAAGGGGGAGACGCGATCCGCTATAATGGCCGCACCTCGTTGGCGCAGCCGCCACAGATTTTCGCGGCGAACGGCGACGATCATACGCGCGGTGGCGATACGACCAGCCTGTCGATCGTCGATCAGGACGGCAATGCCATCGCCGTGACGACGACCGTCGGCGGCGGTTTCGGCACCTTCATGGTGATGGGGGACACCGGGCTGCTGTGTAATAACGGGCTGCGGCTGGGATCGTCCGCGCCCTATGCGGGGCATCCGAACAAGATCGCGCCGGGCAAGCGCGCGCTGCTGGGCAATGGCCCGACGATCGTGCTGGACAAGGGGCGGTTCAAGATGGTGTTCGGATCGCCGGGCGGCGAAACCATCGGCCAGACGCAATATCAGTTTCTGGTCAATGTGGTCGACCGGGGCATGCCCATTCAGGCGGCGATCGAAGCGCCGCGCTTCGCGCTGGACCCCGATCCCAATTTCTACAAGCCCGGCGCGGCGATGAGCGTGCAGATGGAAGGGCGCTATTCCGAGAATATCGTCGCATCGCTGGGCGCGATGGGGCATCGGATCGAGAAGGTCGGTCCCTACGCCATCGGCAGCATTCAGGGGATATTGGCCGATCCGTCGGGCGCTCGCATGGGCGGATCGGACCCGCGCCGCATGGGCTATGGCGTGGGCTATTAAGGCTTGGCGAGGTCAGGGAGGGCGAGGAAGGGCCGGTCATCCGCTGGGATGACCGGCCCCTTTTTCATCAATTCTTCTGGTCGGCGTAGGCCTTCACCAGTTGATAGAGGAACACCCGTCCGTCCATCACCGATTTGACCCGGATGCGTTCGTTCAGGCCATGAACGCCATTGCCGTCGGTGTCGCGGAACAGGCCGGAAATGCCATAGGTCGGAATGCCCGCCGCATTCAGCGAAACCGCGTCGGTCGCGCCGGTCGCCATGTGCGGCACGACCGGAACGCCCGGCCAGATCGATGCCGACACCTCCTCGGCAGTACCCAAAATCTTCGGCGTGACGGGGGCCGGATTGGACGGGCGATAGGCGCGCTGCGATGTGACCTTGACTTCGGGATCGTTGACCACCTTGGTCAGCGTCGCCAACACTTCGTCCGTCGATACACCGGGCATCACGCGGCAATTGACCGTGGCGGTGGCGCGCTGCGGCAGGGCGTTGGCGGCGTGACCGGCCGACAGCATCGTTGCGACACAGGTGGTGCGCAGCATCGAATGATACATGGGCGACTTGTTCAGGATCGCATTGGCGGCCGCGTCATTGGGATTGGCGACGATGGCGGTCATCGCGGCGCCGGTTTCGCCGCCCACCACCTTGGCCATGCGGGTGAAATAGCCCTTGTTGGCGTCGATGAACTGGACCGGGAAATCAAATTGACCCAACCGATCGAGCGCGCGGGCCAGGCTGTAGATCGCATTGTCGGGGCGCGGGACGGACGAGTGACCACCGGGGTTGGTTGCCTCCACCGCGAAGTTCATCACCACCTTCTGCGCGGCCTGAAGGGTCTGCGCCACCGGCTTGCCGCTGGCGTCCAGTTCGCCTGCGCCGCCTTCATTCAGAGCGAATTCGGCGTCGATCAGGTCTCGCTGATTGTCCGTCAGCCATTTGGCGCCGTTCAGATACAGGCCTTCCTCGCCGCAGGTCAGCGCCATCTTGATGGTGCGCAGCGGCTTGTACTTCTCCTGGTTGAAACGGATCATATTATCCGCCCAGATCGCGCTTTGCGCCTTCATGTCGGAGGTGCCGCGACCGTAGAAATAGCCGTCTTCCTCGATCATGGTGAAGGGATCGCGGGTCCAGTCGGCGCGGCGGGCGTTCACCACGTCGATATGGCCCAGCATCAGGATCGCCTTGGCCTTGGGATCGCGGCCCGGATAGACGGCGACCAGCGCCCCCGCCTTGGGATGGCCTTCGGGCACGAAGAGGTGGAGATTTTCCGCCGGGAAGCCCGCCGCCTTCATCCGTTCCGCCACCTTGTTGGTCACGGCGGTACAGTCACCGGTGTCGAAGCTGCTGTCGGTTTCCACCATCTCCTTGTAGAGCGCGCGGAAGGCCGGTTCGCCATCGGCTGGCGCGGCATGGGCGATCGGTACCGCCATGCCGCCCATCGAAAGCGCCGTCGTCAGGGCGAGTGTCAGTGCTATTTTCCCCATGGATATATGTCCCCTCGTTACTGGTCCGAAATATAGACGCGGCCGGGCGACAAACCCCCACAGAATAAGCCGTCGCAATGTTTGGCGCTGATTTGGGAGGATAGGCGCGTGCGCTGCGTCTTAGGGGGCAGAGAGACTATTCGTCCGGGCCTTGGGCTGGCGGGCGGCAGGCAATAAGGGGCATATCTTGCGCACATATCTTCTGATGGCACCGGTGATTGCGGGTCTGGTTCTGACGGCGGCGTCCGTCCCGGCGCAAACCGGCAAGGGCGTCACCGCGATCGTCGGCGGCATGGTGTTCGACGGGACGGGCACGGCGGCAAAGCCCGCGACCGTGCTGATCGAAGGCGACCGGATCATTGCCGTGGGCAGCGACGTGACCGTGCCGCGCGGCGCGAAGATCATCGATGCGAAGGGGAAGGCGGTTCTGCCGGGCTTCATCGATGTGCATACGCACTGGACGCCGGGCGGATCGCCCGCCACCATCCCGCAGATCGCCACCGCCTATGTCCAGTCGGGCATCACCACGGTCACGGACTTTCATGAGCAGCCCGAATCCTACGCCCCACGCCGCGCCTGGCTGAAGACGCTGGCGACGCCACATGTCGCCTTCGCCGCGCGGGTCAGCACGCCGGGCGGCCATGGCGCGGACTGGGGCGATCGGAACACGACCATCCCCATCAACACGCCCGAAGGCGCGAAGGCGGCGATCAAGACGCTGGAAGCCTATCAGCCGGACCTGATCAAGGCCTTCACCGACGGCTGGCGCTATGGCAGTTCGCCCGACAATACCAGCATGGACGAATGGACGCTGCGGGCCTTGTCGCAGACGGCGCACAAGAATGGCTGGCCCGTCCTGACCCATACGGTCACGGTCGAGCGTGGTCTGGTCGCGGCGCGGGGCGAGGTGGATTCGCTGGCCCATGGTATGCAGGATCGCGCGATCACGGCGCAGGAAGTGGCCGCGATCAAGGCGACCGGCATGGCGATGGCGCCGACGCTGGCCGTCTATGATCCGGAAAAGCCCCGTCAGGGACCGGTGACGACCGACGATCCGCGCTACAAAAGATCGCTGATCAATTTCGGTTATGCTCTGGGCAATGTGAAAGCGCTGCATGATGCAGGTGTGATCATCGCGGTCGGCACCGATGCCGGGATGCCCGGCACGCCGCATGGCCGATCGACGCTGCGCGAGATGGAGTTGCTGGTGAAGGCCGGACTGACCCCGGCGCAGGCGCTGGAGTCCGGCACGAAGAACAGCGCGAAGGTGCTGCGTATTGATGCCGATCGCGGGACTATTGCCGTGGGCAAGCGGGCGGACATCGCGATCATCGACGGTGCGCCCTGGGCGAACATCATGGACGTCTACAAGATATCGCAGGTTATGATGGACGGCCGTCTGGTCAGCGGGGCCGGTGCGCCGCCGCTGCCCGCCGCCAATCAGGCGACCCGGCTGGCGTCCGTCACCGTGCCGGCGCTGCTGGATGATTTCGAACGGGCTGACCAGCGCTCCTCGCTCGATACGCTGCGGCTGGAATCGCCCGACGGCGGTCTCGACCGGACGGTGGAGATCACGCAGATCGTGCCGCGCGACGGCGGGGGCAAGGCGCTGGCGCTGTCGGCCCGCATGTCGACCAAGGATAATGCCTATGCCGGCTTCGTCGTGCCGCTGACGCGCGGGTCGGTCACGCCAGTCAGGCTGGACGGCTATCAGGGCGTGCGTTTTGAGGTGAAGGGCGATGGGGCCTATATCGTGCGGATCAACGGACTGAACGGAAGCTGGGAAACGACCGTGACCGGCACGCCCGCCTGGGGCAGCGTGGACCTGCCCTTCAGCCAGTTCACGCCAGTCGTCACGCGCGGACAGGCGGCGCCGGCGTTCAAGCCCGATGGCATCATCCAGGTGGAAATCGGCGGCAGCCGCCCGGCGGGCAAGCATCTGTGGATGCAGGTGGATAATATCCGCTTCTACTGACGGATTGCCCGGACCGGACTACACCCACCATCCTAAATATCTGATTCCATGGAGCCATGATGAAACCCCATTGGCTGTTGCTGACCGCCGGCATGCTGGCGCAATCCGTTTCCCTGACCGCGCAGACCGCGCCGGAGGCCTTTTTCAAGCAGAAGCCGGGCACGGATTATTATCTGGCCAATTATAGCGAATATGAAGCCTATCTGAAGAAGCTGGCCGGTGAGAGCGACCGGATGAAGCTGGTCGACATGGGCAAGACGGCAGAAGGGCGGACGCAATGGATGGCGATCGTCTCGTCCCCCGCCAATCTGGCGAAACTGGATCACTATCGCGACATTGCGCAGAAGCTGGCGCGCGCCAAGGGCGTGGACGAGAAGGAGGCGCAGCGCCTGTCGGCGCAGGGCAAGGCGATCGTCTGGATCGACGCGGGCATGCACGCGACCGAGACGGTGACCGCGCAGGGGCAGATTCAGGTGCTCCACCGGATGCTGACCCAGTCCGACCCGGAAACGATGCGGATGCTGGACGATTGCATCATCCTGTTCGCGCAGGATAATCCGGACGGGATGGAACTGGTCGCCAACTGGTACATGCGCCATGCCGATCCCAAGGCGCGGGAATTTGCGACGCTGCCGGTGCTGTACCAGAAATATATCGGCCATGATAATAACCGCGACAGCTATATGATGGCGATGCCGGAGACGGAAAATGTCAACCGGCAGTTGTTCCGCACATGGTATCCGCAGATCATCTACAACCAGCATCAGACCGGGCCGGAAGGCATGGTGGTGTTCGTCCCGCCCTTCCGCGATCCGTTCAACTTCAACTATGATCCGATCGTCATGTCGCAGCTCAACGAGGTGGGCTTTTCCATGCATTCCCGCCTGATTGCCGAGGGCAAGGCGGGATCGGGCACGCGCAGCGCGGCGCGCTATTCCACCTGGCATAATGGCATGGAACGGTCGGTCGCCTATTTCCACAACAGCATCGGCCTGCTGACCGAGATTATCGGCGGTCCCACGCCCGCGAAGATCCCGCTGGTGCCCGGCACGCAATTGCCGCGCGGGGACGAGATGATGCCGATCGCGCCGCGCGACTGGCATTTGCAGGATTCGCTCGATTATCAATGGACGCTCAATCGCGCCGTGATCGACTATGCCTCCCGCAATCGGGAGCGGTTGCTGTTCAACATCTGGCGGATGGGCATGAACAGCATAGAGAAGGGCAGCCGCGATAGCTGGACCGTGACGCCTGCCAAGGTCGACCGGCTGGTCAATGCCGCGCCGTTGAAGGTGGAGGGCAAGGACGAATATAATCGTCCCATGGCCAGCGGACCGAAGAAGATCGATCCCAAGCTGTATGGCACGCTGATGCAGCCGCCCGCGGAACGCGATCCGCGCGCCTATGTCATTCCTGCCGATCAGCCCGATCTGCCGACCGCCGTCACCTTCCTCAACGCGCTGATCAAGAATGGCGTCGATGTCGAGCGGGCCGACGCACCCTTCACGGCTGGGGGCAAAAGCTATGCCGCCGGTTCCTATATCGTGCGCACGGCGCAGGCCTATCGCCCGCATATATTGGATATGTTCGAGCCGCAGGATCATCCGCACGACACCGATTATCCCGGTGGTCCGCCCAAGGCGCCCTATGACATTACCGGCTATACGCTGGCCTATCAGATGGGGGTCGCGTTCGACCGCATCCTGGCCCCGATGCCCGAAGGCTTTGACATCCTGTCAGAGCCTTTGGCGCCGCCGCCCGGCCGGATCGAGGGGCAGGGCGATGCCGGCTGGATCGTCAGCCATGCCAGCAATAACGGCTTCATCCTGACCAATCGCCTGCTCAAGGCCGGTGTCCGTCCGGCCTGGGTCCGGCAGGCGACGAGCGTGAATGGCAAGGCGATGCAGCCCGGCGCGATCTGGATACCGGCGTCAGCGCAGGCGAAGAGCATCGTTGCGAAGGCAACGAGCGAACTGGGGATCGTCGCCCAGGCGGTGGCCGCAAAGCCGCAGGGCGAGATGATCGCGCTCAAACCCGTGCGGATCGGGCTGGTCGATCGCTATGGCGGGCTGATCACGGCGGGATGGACGCGCTGGCTGCTGGAACGGTTCGAATTCCCGTTCGAACAGGTTTTCCCGCAGCGGCTGGACGCGGGCAATCTGGAAAAGGATTATGATGTCCTGCTGTTCGCCGACGATGCGCTCCCGCCCGAGGGGGCATGGGGCTCCGACCGGCCGAGCCGCCAGCCGGACCTGAACGACACGCCCGCTCAATATCGCGCGATGCTGGGCAAGGTGACGGATGCCAAGACGGTGCCGGCCATCGCTGCCTTCGCCCGCAATGGCGGCAGCGTCGTCGCGATCGGCAGTTCCGCCCGTTTCGTCGACCTGTTTTCCACACCGCTCAAGCCCGCCCTGACGCGGGAAGTGGATGGCGCGGCCAAGGCGCTGGATATCAAGAATTTCTATATCCCCGGCGCGATTCTGCGCGCGCGCGTCGACAATCGTCAGCCGCTGGCCTTTGGCCTGCCCGATCAGGTCGATGTCTTCTTCAATCAGGCGCAGAGCTTCACCCCGGTTGCCGGTGGTGCGGGCTATAAGAGCATATCCTGGTTCGACGGGCGCGATCTGCTGCGCAGTGGCTGGGCCGTGGGGCAGGAGAAGCTGGCGGGGACGATCGCCGTTGCGGACATCGATGTCGGCAAGGGGAAGCTGTTCGTCATGGCGCCCGAAGTGGCGCACCGCGCGCAGGCCTATGGCACATTCAAATTCCTGTTCAACGCGCTGCTCTACGGGCCGTCGGCGAAACCCTGATAGGGTGCGACTTCAACTCATGCTCCGGCAGTCGGTTGAACCGGCTGCCGGAAGGCGGGAGATGATGATCTTGCCACTTTGATGGCGCACGGTTGCCAGCCCCTGTTGCTCCAGCGCATGGGCCAGCCCTTCCGCATTATTCAGGTCGAACACGCCGCTGATTGCGATGCGCGCGGCGTCCCTGTCGACCAGCAGGGCATCGCCGGCATAGGGGTTCATCTGACGCGCGACGTCGGTCAGGCAATGCGATGAAAAGATGATCTTGCCGTCGGTCCAGGCGGATTCCTGCATGATGTCGACCGGGATCAGTTCGACCGAACCGGCATATTGCACCAGCTTCATGCCCGCATTGAGCAGGGTCGTATGGCCGCCATGCTCTGCGGACAACTGGGTGACGACGCGGACGGTGCCTTCCGATATCATCACGCCTTCGCCCTTGGGCGAGAGGCTGACGTCGAAGGCGGTGCCGACGGCCGTGGCGGTCAGCCGGCCGGCCGAGACGATGAAGGGGCGGCTCGCATCCTTGTGCACTGCGAAATGGGCGCGGCCATTTCGCAGTGTGACGCCGCGCTGATTGTCGGAATAGGCCAACCTGATGCTGCTGTCGCGATCCAGCGTGATGCGCGATCCATCCGGCAGGCGGATGGTGCGTCGTTCCTTGCCGCTGGTCAGAATCTGGGGATCGTTCGCGGCGGCCGCGATCTGCGCCTGCTCACTGGCGCCGGGCGTCGAACCGCTCTTGCCGAACCAGACGATGGCAGAGGCGGACACCATGGCGACCAGCCCGGCGGCGATGGCCCATTTCCCGGTGCCGGAACGCAGCCAGCTTTCGCGCTTCGGCTGGGTGCGTTCACGCATGTCGGCCAGCATCTGCTGAATTTCGGGGCTGTCCTGGGTCGATCCGGCGACATCCCAGGCGGCGAACACATCTTCCATCGCTTTGCGATTTTCCGGCGCGGCCTCTTCCCATTTGTCCATTTCGGACTGCATGGCCGGAGAATCCCGACGCGAAAGCATGCGCGCCAGATATGCAGCGGCAACATCAAACCGATCAGCCATGGTTGCGCCTTAACCTTTCACTTCGACATTCGCCGGGCGAGATGCGCTACCGCTTTTGCGATCTGCTTTTCAATACCACTGACCGAAAGGCCGACCCTTGCCGCGATTTCCGCATGGGACAAACCTTCGAACCGCTTCATCAGGAATATGTCCCGTGTTCGTTCGGGCAGTTCCTGCAACGCCGCCGCGACCCGCAATATCTCTTCTCTTGCAACTATGACGCGGTCTGGCGAACATTCCTCAACAGGATGATCGCTTTCGGTCAGATTTTTTTGCATCTCGACCTTGCGAACGCTGTCGCGGCGGGCCTTGTCGCGCAGCACATTGGCGGCGGTGCGGAACAGATAGGCTTCGGGATTATCGATCTGGTCGGTCGATCGCCGCGCCAGGATGCGCAGCATCACGTCCTGCACCAGATCGTCCACGATGTTCAGATTGCCGGTTTTCCGGACGAAATAGCTGCGCAGGGCAGGGATGAACGGGATCAGGTCCCGCTGATGCAGCGGATGGGACGGAGCGAGACTTAATTGCGTACCGCGATACTGGTCCATCGGATGCCTATTCCCCTGTCAAATAGCTCCGTTCCTCTCCACGTCCCCCTATTGGCCTGTCGGTATCGCGATCCGGCGATGTTACCATCGTCTTGTCCAGACCAACGAAAATTCCCGTGGCCTGTAGCTGAACGTTTGACCCGCCCCGAATCCATTATTCAAAGCGCGTAAATCTGCACGAACATTGAAAAGATTTTTGACGGACACCGAAATGGACGCATTGCGCCAGTTATAGGCGGCGTCCGTATTAAGCAGCAGGAAGCCCTTCGTCGCCAGATAATCCGGGTCGTTCCGGCTGAAGGTGGAGTGGAATCCGGACTGATATTGCCAATGGGCTTTGGCGCTGATGGCCCGTCCGTCCTCCAGGGGCCAGCGCTGCATCAGGCTGAGGCTGGCGCGAAAGGTGGAGGCGAAGGGGATCGGATCGCCCTTCTCCACGACGCCCACGGCGGCGGCACCCGGCGCTATCCGTTCGATCTGGCTCAGGATGATGCTGCTCGACAGGCGGATGGTGGTGCGGTCGGACGGCGTGACCGTCATTTCCATTTCCGTGCCGGCGATCGCGGCATTGCCGACATTGACGATATAGGCGTGGGAGCGGTTTTCCGACAAGGCGCGATATTGCATATCCTGCCACAGGTTCAGATAGCCCATCAGCGTGAAGGACAGGGCCGGGTTCCATCGCGCCTTCAGGCCGAATTCCGCGCCCAGCAGGCTATCCGCTTCGAAGGTTCGCTGGTTGGGGACGAGGACCGAGGCCGTGTTCACCCCCGCCGGACGGAAGCTGCGGGTCGCCTGCCAGTGCAGCGTCACATGATCGTCGACCGGCAGGTCCAGATGCGCCCGCGCATAGAGGCCCTGCGATCGCTTGACCGTCAACGGCCAGGAATCGATCGACCCGCTGATGATGTTCGGGACGAGCACATCGTTGCGGGACGATACGCGATGCCAGTCATAACGCAGGCCGAGCGACGCCAGCCAGCCGCCTTCACCATGATAGGCGACGTCGCCGAAAATGGCGGCCTGTGTCCGGCTGATCGCCATCTCGCGCAGGCCGAAATAGTCGGTCGGCGCGTCATCATCAGTATAGACGGAGAGGCCGCTGCTGAAATGTTCCGACCGGTGGTCCAGCATCAGCCCTGCGGTCCAGTCGATCGGGGCGCCGGGACGGTTTTCCAGACGGACTTCCTGCGACATGCGGCGCAGGGTGATGGGAATGTGGAGCAGGGCGGGGGTCAGGCTCTCCACATGGTCGGTGAAGGCGTCGACCTGTTCCGTGTCGCACATGGCATTGGTGCCGAGGGCGAAATAGCGCTGGCAGGCGGCCGGGTCCGACGCCTGAAGCAAAGTGGGATTGGTGCGGTCGAATTTCCGGTCGAGCTTCCAGCGATAATAGGCCGAAATGCTGGTGAGGCGGATCGCGTCCATCTGGTACGCCGCCTTCAGCCGTCCCAGCAGAAAGTCATGGGTCGTCGGGGCCAGGAATTGCCGGTCCATATTATAGCGCCGCAGCGCGCGGCTCCAGGCGCCGCTGTCCGATATGCGCCGATGCTGCCATGTGAGCAGCGCCGATATGTCGAGATCGGCATGGGGGGCATAGCGGGTGATCAGGCGGACGCCCTGCATCGCATCGCCGTTCACATTATCGTCGCCGGTGCGGATATTGTCGACGAAGCCGCCCTGTCGGTTGGCATAGCCGGTCAGCCGGACAGCGGCATTTTCACCGACCGGCGCGTTGACCGTTCCCGCGACCTGATAGCCCGGATCGCCGCCCTCCAGCAGCGAAAAGCCGAGTGTCGACTTGCCTTCCCATTTGCCGAGTTTGGCGGGTTCCGGCTCCACCTCCACTTCGCCGGCCAGCGCGCCGACGCCATGTTCGGTGTTGCGCGCCGTGCGCACCGTGCTGACGCTGTAGATGTCGACCAGCGCCAGGTCCATGGTGGTGCGTGCGGCATCGCTCCCGGTGCCGGACGGGCCGGTGATGGCGACGTCACCGAAATAGACGGCGGTCGTGGCTTCCCCCGCCATTCCGATGCCGCGCACGACGATACCCTGCTGCCCCGAACTGCCCGGCTGGGCGTTGGGGCCGGCGCCATCATCCAGCAGGGCGTCGAGCGAAAAGCTGGCGGGGCGCAACTGGATGTCGCCGGCAAAGGTCACGGGTTCGAAGATATGCGTGCCGATGACGACCAGCGCCTGCGGATTGGGCGGCGCGGCGATCGGTTCGGCAGGCGTTGCGGGGGGAGGCGCTTCCTCTCGCTCCGGTTCGATCGAGATGACGCCGTTGACGCTTTGCCGGAATGTCAGACCTGTGCCCTTGAGCAGACGACGCAGCGCGTCTTCGAATGTCAGATAGCCGTTGATCGGCGCGGACAGTTTCCGGGTCAGGGGGGAGGGGGCGAAAATGACCTGCCGACGTGTCTGCACGGCCAGTTGCTGGATCGCCTTTTCCAGCCGCTGCTGCGGCACGGCAATGCTGGTCGGTCCAACCGAACCGGCCTTTGCCGGGCAGGATAAAGCGAGCAGGCCAAGCGATGCCGGGCCGATGATCCCGACATGCGCGAACGACTGTCTGAAAGTCCTTCCCCGCTCTGCCAAGATCGACCTGCCTCACCCCGCACGGTTCCTTTCCTCCACAACGGACGAAACCGACTTTTCCGGTATCCGCGCGATCGGCTTTTCGACGCAAATGCCGCCGGAGGCCTATTTTATCGGGAGGCTATCCATCCGGCCTGCGTCTTTAGGGGCAGACAGGTTCAGACCGGGGGGCGTCAGGTGAAGAGGGACAGCATTCAGGATTTCGCGCGGAATGAAGCGCGCCGCGCCTTGCAGGGGGCAAAGCGCATCCTGCCGCTGGCGCTGCTGCTGGGCGGCACCGCGCTGGCGCAGGATTTCAACGACCGGCGCAAGGTGCAATATCCCGATCAGGTGACGGCCGACAATCCGCAGCGCACCCCGGCCATTCCCCGCAAGCAGGGTTTCGACGGGACATTGGTGCTGACCGGCGGGCGCATCTTCGATTCCGTCAAGAGCGCGGCCTATCCCGGATCGGTCGTGATCCAGCAGAACAAGATCGTGGCGGTGCTGGCAGCCGGTTCGACCGCCTGGCCGGCCGATGCGAAGATCGTCGACGTCACCGGCAAGACGGTGATGCCCGGCCTGATCGACATGCATGTCCATTCGACCTATCCGACGCCTGAAACCCCGGCGGACATGACCGACAGTGAAGGCCATGCCACGCTGCGCGCGTTGCGCAGCCTGCAAATGCTGCTGGAAAATGGGATCACGTCGGTCCGTGACATGAGCGGGCCGCTGAACGCGCCCTATATCATTAGCGAATGGTTGGAAAAGGATATGGCGCCGGGGCCACGCGTCTTTGCCGCCGGGCATATCATCACCGGCACGGGCGGCCATGCCGCCGACCGGCCGCTGACCCCGATCCACAGCGCCGCCTATACGCGCGAAGCCAATGGTGCGGATGACTGGGTGAAGGCAGTACGCGAAACCTACAAGATGGGCGCCAGCCATATCAAGATTGCTAGCCATTTCGCCCCGGACGAGGTGAAGGCAGGCGTGGCGGAGGCGCATCGGCTGGGCCTGAAAGTCACCTGCGACTGCGAGACCATCTACACCCAGATGGCGGTCGATGCCGGGGTGGACTCCATCGAGCATCCGCTGCCGCGCACCGACGAGACGATCAAACTGATGGCGCAGAAGGGTACGGCCTCCATCCCCACCATGCAGGTCTATCAGGGGCTGTTCGATTCCCGTGGCGTCTATGCGGGCACGGCGTCGCGCCGTTTCTCCATGGCGGCGCAGGCCAATTATGATATCCTCAAGAAGATGATCGCCGCCGGGATCACCATTGGTGTCGGCACCGACAATATCGGCGGTTCCTTCTACAACACGCCCAACATCTACATCGCCGACCTCAAATTCCTCCAAAAGGCGGGCTATTCCCCGGCCAAGGCGCTGATGGCGGCAACCCGCGTCAATGCGCAGATCATGGATATGGGGGACAAGCTGGGCACGCTGGAGCCGGGCAAGCTGGCCGATGTCATCGTCGTGGCGGGCAATCCGGACCAGAATCTGGACGATCTGGCCAAGGTCGAGATGGTGGTGCGCAACGGCAATATCGTGATCAAGGACGGGCAGGTCTATATGCCCCGCCATGTCCCCGTACCGCTGGCCAAGCCGTCGCCGCCCGAAACGCTTAAATGAGCCGGGCGGGCAAGGAGCGATCCGGGCGTCTGGTCGTTGCTGCCGCGCTATCAGGACGGGGATATAAGGCCGCCGCGAGCTTCACCTGCGCGGCGCTATGATCCGGCAGTGAAGCATGTTGTTCCCATGATCCGCTCCGGGGAGAGCCGCTGATGCCTTATGCCAAGATCGCCTTCGCCCTTGCCCTGCTGACACCTGCTGGTGCCTTCGCCGCGACAGCCGATCCGGGCGAGGTGCAGTATCGCGCGATATTGAAGGAACTGGTCGAAACCGACAGCACCGGCGCGACCGGCAATTGCACGACCCTTGTCGAAAAGGTCGCGGCGCGGATGAAGGGAGCGGGTTTCCCGGCGGAGAATATCCAGTTGCTGGTGCCGCCCGATGACACCAAGGCGGGCAATCTGGTCGCGATCCTGCCAGGGCGCCAGCCCGATGCGCTGCTGTTGCTGGGCCATATCGATACGGTGAACGCCAAGCGGGCCGACTGGAAGCGCGACCCCTTCACCCTGATCGAGGAAAATGGCGTTCTGTACGGGCGCGGCGTCGCCGACATGAAGTCGCAGGCCGCGGCCTGGATCGACACGCTGCTGCGCTTCAACAAGGAAGGGCTGAAGCCCAAACATACGGTGAAGATGGCGCTGACCTGTGGCGAGGAAGGCGGCGGCCGGGTCAATGGCGCGAAATGGCTGGTCGACAATCATCGCGACCTGATAGACGCGAAGCTGGGCCTGAACGAAGGCGGCAATGGCGAGATGACGCAAGATGGCAAGCGGGTCGTCGTGTCGGTGCTGGTGGCGGAAAAGGGCGGCGGCAATTTCATACTGGAGGCGACCAATCCGGGCGGCCATTCCTCGCGCCCCCGGCCGGACAATGCGCTTTACAGCATGGGGCGGGCGATGGACCGGCTGAGCAAGCTGGAATTTCCGGTGACGTTCAACGAATCCAGCAAGGGCTTCTTCACCCGCATGGCGCCGATCGTCGGGGGCGAGACGGGCGCGGCGATGGCGCGGCTGGTCGCCAACCCCAAGGATGCGGATGCGGACCGGATCGTCAGCCAGTCGCCGCTATGGCACGGCATGCTGCGCACCACCTGTGTCCCCACGATGATCGAGGGCGGCCATGCCGCCAATGCCCTGCCGCAGAGCGTGCGGCTGACCATCAACTGCCGTTTGTTGCCGGGCGATACGATCGACAATGCCAACGCCATGCTGCTGAAGGCGATCGCCGATCCGGAACTGACGCTGATCAAGCCGGAGCAGGGGCCATCGCCGGTTTTCCCGAAGATCACGCCGCAGATCATGGGACCGATCGAGAAGGCGTCGAAGGATCAGTTGGGCGGAACGCCGGTCGTGCCGTTCATGACCACGGCCGGCACCGACGGGCGCACGTTGAACGCGGCCGGCATCCCTACCATCGGCGTGTCGGGCATGTTCCGCGAGCCGGACGGCAATGGCGTCCACGGGCTGAACGAACGCTATCGGGTGAGCGTGATCATGGATGGCCGCCGCTTCCTGTATCAACTGGTCAGGAGTTATGCGGAGGGCGATCTGTAAAGATGGACCTTCCATTTTGCAGTTGCGTCTACGTCTGACCGACATACAAATTTCTATGACTCCGAACGGGTGGGCATAAGGCTCTGGGTCGTTTGGAATGAGCGATGGACATCAAATCATAGGCGTTGAATGACGTGTCGGGGCCAAATCCCGATTTAACTCTGATGTCCCATTGGTGATGTGAGAAAATGTGCAGTTAGAGTTAGACGATCTGTGGATGGCCTGCACGCTACGCGATTCCGACTTTGGGGAACTGAAAATGGGCCGTTGTTCCTAGCTGGTGCGTGCCGGAGGGAGGGGCCAGATATCTGGCCGAGGCGCTGAGGCAGGCCGGAGGCTGGCGCGGACATTATCATGACCTGGCCGCGCGAATCGGAAGGAGCGACATTGTTCGGCTATGAAACGGGAGTGACGATGGACCATGATTATCTTGTCCCGGCACGGCGCGTGTTTGTCGGCAAAAGAAAGCCCGATCTGACCCAACTTGGTGCCTTGCGAGTCAGCTGTTGTTGGCGTACCGGGAGCCAGCAGACCGCGGTTCGGTCGTCATGCCGGCCGGTGGCGCTGCGTTCAGCTCCGTGCACTTCATGACGTTGGGATCAAGATGAGCGTTTACTCCGACTATTTGGCCGAAATCAAGAGCAGAGAAACGCAGGGGTTAGCGCCCAAGCCCATCGATGATGGCGCGCTCGTCAGTGAGATTATTGCGCTAATACAGGACGCAGGCAGCGAATATCGCGCCGACGCGCTGAAATTCTTCATCTATAATACGTTGCCCGGCACCACGAGTGCGGCGGGCGTGAAGGCTGACTTCCTGAAGCAGATCGTGCTGGGGAATGTGACCGTCGCGGAAATCACGCCGACTTTCGCGCTGGAACTGCTGTCGCACATGAAGGGTGGACCTTCAATCAAGGTGCTGCTCGACCTTGCACTGGGTGATGACGCCGCGATCGCCAAGCAGGCGGGCGACGTGCTCAAGACTCAGGTCTTCCTCTACGACGCCGACATGTTCCGCCTGCGCGATGCGTTCGCGGCGGGCAATGCGGTGGCGAAGGATGTGCTGGAAAGCTACGCTAAGGCGGAATTCTTCACCAAGCTCCCAGAGATCGAGGACGAGATCAAGGTCGTCACCTATATCGCTGGCGAAGGCGATATTTCGACCGATCTCCTGTCGCCGGGCAATCAGGCGCACTCGCGCTCTGACCGCGAACTGCACGGCCTGTGCATGATGACGCCGGAAGCGCAGCAGGAAATCGTCGCGCTGAAGGCGCAGCATCCCGACAAGCGGGTGATGCTGATCGCCGAAAAGGGCACGATGGGCGTCGGTTCGTCGCGCATGTCGGGCGTCAACAATGTGGCGCTGTGGACCGGCAAGCAGTCCAGCCCCTATGTTCCCTTCGTCAACTATGCGCCGGTCGTTGCGGGCACCAACGGCATTTCGCCGATCTTCGCGACCACCGTGGACGTGACCGGCGGTATCGGCATCAACCTGAAAAACTGGGCCAAGATGACCGGCCCGGATGGCAAGGCGATCCTCAACAATGACGGCAATCCGGTTCTGGAGGAGAAATTCTCTGTCGAAACCGGCACGGTCCTGAAGATCGACGTCAAGAATATGAAGCTGACCGATGAAGCCGGTAACGAACTGGTCGACGTCGCTTCTGCCTTCACGCCGCAGAAGATGGAATTCATGAAGGCGGGCAGCAGCTATGCCATCGTCTTTGGCAAGAAGCTTCAGACCTTTGCTGCCGAGACGCTGGGCATCGAAGCACCTATGGTGTTCGCGCCGAACAAGGAAATTACGGTAGAGGGTCAGGGCCTGACCGCCGTGGAGAAGATCTTCAACCGCAATGCTGTGGGCGTGACGCCGGGCAAGGTGCTGCATGCCGGTTCCGACGTGCGCGTGATCGTCAACATCGTCGGATCTCAGGACACGACCGGTCTGATGACCTCGCAGGAACTGGAAGCGATGGCCGCCACGGTCATTTCGCCGCTGGTCGACGGCGCCTATCAGTCGGGCTGCCACACGGCATCGGTGTGGGACAAGAAGGCCCAGGCCAACATCCCCAAGCTGATGTCCTTCATGAACAATTTCGGCCTGATCACCGCGCGCGACCCCAAGGGCGTCTATCATGCGATGACGGACGTGATCCACAAGGTGCTGAACGACATCACCGTGGACGATTGGGCAATCATCATCGGCGGCGACAGCCACACTCGCATGTCGAAGGGCGTTGCCTTCGGTGCGGACTCGGGCACCGTCGCGCTGGCGCTGGCCACCGGTGAAGCCACCATGCCGATCCCGCAGTCGGTCAAGGTCACCTTCAAGGGGCAGATGGCGCCCTATATGGACTTCCGCGACGTCGTCCACGCGACCCAGGCGCAGATGCTCCACCAGTTCGGTGGCGAGAATGTCTTCCAGGGCCGTATCATCGAAGTCCATATCGGCACGCTGCTGGCCGATCAGGCCTTTACCTTCACCGACTGGACCGCCGAGATGAAGGCGAAGGCGTCGATCTGCATTTCCGAAGACGAAACGCTGATCGAGTCGCTGGAAATCGCCAAGTCGCGCATCCAGATCATGATCGACAAGGGCATGGAAAATGCCGCCGGTACGCTGAAGGGCCTGATCGCCCTGGCCGACAAGCGCATCGCCGAGATCCGCTCGGGCGAGAAGCCCGCTTTGTCGCCCGACGCCAACGCCAAATATTATGCCGAAGTCGTCGTCGACCTCGACCAGATCGACGAACCGATGATCGCCGACCCGGACGTCAACAATGCCGACGTGTCGAAGCGCTACACTCACGACACCATCCGCCCGGTTTCCTACTATGGCGGCACCAAGAAGGTCGATCTGGGCTTCATCGGGTCGTGCATGGTTCACAAGGGCGACATGAAGATCCTGGCCCAGATGTTGAAGAATATCGAAGCCACCGAAGGCAAGGTCGAGTTCAAGGCGCCGCTGGTCGTCGCCCCGCCGACCTATAATATCGTCGACGAGTTGAAGGCCGAAGGCGACTGGGACGTGCTCAAGAAATATGCCGGCTTCGAATTCGACGACAGCCACCCCAAGAACACCGCCCGCACCGAATATGAGAACACCCTCTATCTGGAGCGTCCGGGCTGCAACCTGTGCATGGGCAATCAGGAAAAGGCCGCGAAGGGCGACACCGTCCTCGCCACCTCGACCCGCCTGTTCCAGGGACGCGTGGTGGAAGACACGGCTGAGAAGAAGGGGGAATCGCTCCTCGCCTCGACCCCACTCGTGGTGCTGTCGACCATTCTTGGCCGCACGCCGAATATGGACGAATATAAGAGCGCCGTGGCCGGTATCGACCTGACCAAGTTCGCGCCGCCCAAGGCGGCCTGATCTGGCTCTCTAGGCTGACGGGGTGATCTGCCCCACCTATTGATGCCCGGCGCTCTTTGAGCGCCGGGCATTTTGCTATTCAGAAGAGAAGGACCGGCTTGATCGCCGTCCCGTTTTCCGAATCCCGGAACGCATCGTTGATGGCGGCGAAGGGGTAGAAGCGGATCAGCTTGTCGAAGGGAAACTGACCCGCCTGGTAGTGCGAAACCAGTTGCGGAATGTGATCTGCCCCCCGCTGAGTGGCCCAGAGACTATGATAGTCTGGACCACGAAAGGGACGATGAATGCCGAGCAAGAAGCACAAGCCGGAAGAGATTATCGGCAAGCTGCGTGAAGTTGAGATTGTGCTGGCACAGGGAGCGAGCACGGCCGAAGCCTGCCGCCGGATCGCGGTCAGCGAGCAGACCTATTATCGCTGGCGGAAGGAATATGGCGGCCTGAAGACCGACCAAGCGCGGCGGATGAAGGATTTGGAGAAAGAGAACCAGCGTCTTCGCCGGGCGATCTCGGACCTGACGCTGGACAAGCTGATTCTGCAGGAGGCTGCCAAGGGAGCCGAAGGCCAGCGCAGCTAAAGTTCTGAGCCCTGCGCGGCGGCGGCGCTGTATCGATCATTTGCGACGAGAGCTTCCGGTGTCCGAGCGACGGATATGCCGGGTGCTGGGTCAGCATCGATCGACACAGCGCAAGGTGCCGCGCGGGGCGGATGACGAACAGGCACTGACAGAGGATATCATCGCTTTGGCGAAGCAATATGGTCGTTATGGCTATCGCCGGGTGACGGCATTGCTGTGCCATGCAGGATGGACGGTGAACCATAAACGGGTTGAGCGGATCTGGCGGCGTGAGGGGCTGAAGGTTCCGCTGCGCCAGCCAAAGCGGGGACGCCTGTGGCTCAATGACGGTTCATGCATCCGGCTACGACCCGAATATCCGGGACATGTCTGGGCCTACGATTTCGTCGAGGGGCGGACGCATGATGGCCGCAAGTTCCGCATCCTCACGATCATCGACGAGGCCAGCAGAGAATGCCTGGCGCTCATCGTTGCACGGCAACTCAAGCATGAGGATGTTCTGGCGGCCCTGGCCGACCTGTTCATCGCGCGCGGTCCGCCCGCACATATACGGTCTGATAATGGCAGCGAATTTATCGCGACCGCCGTCCAGCATTGGCTGGGGCAGATCGGCGTGAAGACGCTCTATATCACGCCGGGATCACCATGGGAGAATGGTTATAACGAAAGGTTGGGCTGCGCCCGCCTACGGCCCAACGGGTCGCTTCGCGACGAACTGCTCAACGGCGAGATCTTCTACAGCCTCGCAGAGGCTAAGGTGCTGATCGAAGCATGGCGGCGGTATTACAACACCGTTCGCCCTCACAGCAGCTTGGGCTACCGACCACCGGCGCCGGAAACGGCGACACCGCCATATCCGGCCTCCGGTTCCGCTTCGCTCCACCTCCGTCCGGATATGGCGGCGATGGGCTTAATCCACTAACAAACCAATCGGTCCACTCGATGGCGGCAAATCAGGGCGGCGCTGCCTGCGCTGGGTCTGATCGCCATCAATGGCGTGGGCTATGACAAGGTCGACATTCCCTTTGCGCGGGAACGGGGCGTAGCGGTCAGTACCACGCCGGGCGTCCTGACCGATGATGTCGCCGATCTGGCGATCGGTCTGACCATCGGCCTGTTGCGGGGGCTGCCTGCGGCGGATCGTTTCGTGCGGGACGGGCGCTGGCTGGAGGACGGGTTTCCGCTGAAGCGCAAAATGTCCGGGCGGCGTTTCGGCATCGTCGGGCTGGGGCATATCGGGCGCGCCATTGCCGACCGGCTGGCGCCCTTCGGTCCGGTCGCCTATCATGGCCGCATGGCCAAGGATGCGCCCTATCGGTTCGAGCCGGACTTGCTGGCGCTGGCGCGGGACAGCGATGTGCTGCTGCTGGCCTGCGCCGCGACGGAGGAGACGCGCAACCTGATCGACGGGGCCGTGCTGGATGCGCTGGGACGCGAAGGCTATCTGGTCAATGTCGCGCGCGGCAGCGTGGTGGATCAGGAGGCGCTGGTGCAGGCATTGGCGAGCGGAGCGATTGCCGGGGCGGCGCTCGACGTGTTCGTGGACGAACCTTCAGTGCCCGCCGGTCTGATCACCAGTGATCGCACCGTGCTGGCTCCGCATATCGCCAGCGCGACGGCGGAAACGCGCAAGGCGATGGCCGATCTGGTGCTGGCCAATGTGGATGCGCTGCTGGACGGGCAGCCCTTGCCGAGCGCGCTATAATGACGGGGCGGGTCGCGGTCATCACCGGCGCGGGTAGCGGGATCGGGCGCGCGGCGGCGATTGCGCTGGCGCAGCGCGGCTATCGTCTGGCGCTGGCCGGGCGGCGGATGGAGGCCCTGGAGGAAAGCAGGGCCTTGCTGGGCGCCGATGTCGAGGCGCTGCTGATCCCGACAGACGTGACCGATGCGGCCAGCGTGCGGGCGCTGTTCGACCAGAGTGTCGCGGCGTTCGGCCGGGTCGACCTGCTGTTCAACAATGCCGGGGTCAATGTGCCCGACGTGGCGATAGACGAGCTGGCGGAAGCGGACTGGCGCCATATCATCGACACCAATCTGACCGGCGCCTTCCTGTGCCTTCAGGCAGCGTTTCGCGTGATGAAGGCACAATCGCCGCAGGGTGGGCGGATCATCAACAATGGATCGATTTCCGCCCATAGCCCCCGGCCGGATTCGATCGCCTATACCGCCAGCAAACATGCGGTGACGGGCCTGACCAAGTCCACGGCGCTGGATGGCCGCCCCTATGGCATCGCCTGCTGCCAGATCGATATCGGCAATGCGAGCAGCGCGATGGGCGACCGGATGCAGCGCGGCGTGCGACAGGCGCATGGCGCGTTGATGGCGGAACCGGTCATGGACGTAGCGCAGGTGGGGGAAGCCATCGCCTATATGGACAGCCTGCCGCTGGGCGCGAATGTGCAGTTCATGACCCTGATGGCGACGAACATGCCGTTTATCGGCCGGGGGTAAGAGGGGTCCGTATTATTAGGCTTGTTGCGCTAAAATTGGGATCATCCGATCTCCGTTCGTCCTGAGCTTGTCGAAGGACGTTGCGCGCGTCCTTCGACAAGCTCAGGACGAACGGATCGTTTAAGGCGTGTTGCTCCAGAGCCTTGGTGCTTCCTTTTGCGTGTCCGCCCAGCCTTCAGCACTGCTCATCGATCGCGACGATAACTCGATTGCGGATATTATCTATAAAATTAGTAGACATTATCGAAAGCCGCGGGGGCGGCGCTTTTGAAGAAAAGATCGATGATAGTGTCTTATAAATTGCCGCTGCATGTTACCTCCTTCGCGCTGGCTCTGGTGCTTGTTCAGTCGGCGCAGGCGCAAACCACATCGCCGGATGATGCCGATGCTGGCGGGGGCGAGATCATCGTCACGGCGGAGCGCCGGGCGACCGATCTTCAGAAAACCGCGATCGCCATCTCCGCCTTCACGCCCGAATTGCTGGAACAGCGCAACATAACCAGCGTGCGCGATCTGGCCGGGCAGGTGCCCAATCTGTTCGTGGCGCGCACGTCGATCAGCCACACCACCCAGACCTTCTCGCTGCGCGGCGTAGGCGAAAGCGATCCGATCCAGGAGCCGGTGCTGGCCGTCTATGTCGATGACGTCTATGTGCCCCGCCAGATCGGATCGATGAGCGAATTTGTCGATCTGGAGCGGATGGAGTTGCTGCGCGGGCCGCAGGGGACGCTCTATGGCCGCAACAGCAGCGCGGGTGCGCTGCGCCTGATTACCCGCGATCCTGACGATACGACGCATGTCACCGCCGAGGCGGGCTATGGCAGCTATAATGATGTGCAGGTCCGCGCGCTGGTGAGTGGTCCGATCGTCAAGGATGTGCTGTCGGCCAGCGTCTCCTATATCCACCGGACGCGCGATGGCGTGACCTATAATCCGACGCTGGGCCATGATGTGAACCGCATCGATCTGGACGGATGGCGCGGCAAGCTGCGCTTTACCGGCATCGATGATCTGGATGCGCAACTGACGGTCAATGTGATCCGCGATCGCAGCGACAGCCGTTCCTATATTCCGGTCAACCAGCCGGGCGGAACATTCAGCCGCCGCCGATCCTATTCGGAGGTCGAACCGCTCCAGCATCTCAATGCGCTGAACGGATCATTGCGCCTGATCTATACCCTGTCGCCGCAGCTTTCGATCAAGTCGATCACGGCGGCGGGCGGCTTCAACCTCAACCCCGTCTATTATGAGAATGACGGGGAAGCGGCGCTGATCCAGAAGAATCTGATCCATTATAATGACAAGTTCATCAGTCAGGAGGTGCAACTGAATGGCGATCTGGGCGATGTGAGTTTCACCAGTGGGCTATTCTATCTGCATGAACGCTTCTTCGTGGAGCGCGACGGGTTCAGCCGCACCGGCACCTCCGCCACGGCATCGGTCAACAAGCTGCGCGCGCATAATATCACCTATACCGATGCCTATGCCGTGTTCGGCGAGGGCACGTGGAAGGCGAATGATATCTTCAGCCTGACCGCCGGTATTCGCGGTACGATCGAGAAGAAGCGGTTCGTGTTCGATAACAAGGTGATCGACAATGACCGCAATGTCGTGTCGCAATCCATCGCCGGGGAAGCGGAAAAGACGTGGAAGGCGCTGACACCCAAAATCTCCGTACAGGCGCAATGGACGCCCAATCTGCTCAACTATCTGACCTGGTCGCGCGGCTTCAAATCCGGCGGGTTCGACAATCGCGCGACCCGGCTCGATCTGGCGACTTTGCCCTTCAATCCGGAGAAGGTAAGCACCTATGAAGGGGGCTTGAAGGCCACGCTGTTCGGCCGGGCGCTGCGCAGCAATCTGGCGGTCTTCTATAATGATTATAAGGATTTGCAGGTGTCCTTCTACGACCCGGCCTATGTCGGCAGCCGGCGCGGCAATGCGGGCAAGGCGCATAGCTGGGGTGTGGAACTGGAAAATGACCTGCGGCTGAGCGACAGGTTCAGCGTGCAGGCGTCGGGCGGCTATCTGAAGGCGGTCTATGACGATTATAAGGGCGCGGGCGGCAATGGCGTGGATGCCGATGGCAATCCGCTGACCAACGCGCCCAAATATTCGCTGTCGGGCGGCGCCACCTATGACCTGCCACTGGGCGCGAGCGGCAGCCATGTGCGGCTGTCGGCCAATGCCCAATATCAGAGCAGCTTCTATTCCAATGCGCTGGCCCGGCCGCAGGATCGGGTGCCCAGCCAGACCTTCGTCAACGGATCGGTCACATGGATATTGCCGGACGACCGGTTCCAACTGGCGTTGACCGGCAAGAATATCCTGGGCGCGAACAAGCCGGTGAGTTCGACCTATATTCCATCGACCGGGGTCTATTATAAAAATTATGCCGATCCGGCGACGGTGCTGATCAGCGTGCGCTTCGCTTATTGAGGCATATCAGGACGTGCGGCGCGTTTAATTGCGCCGCACGAGCAATGAGGCGTCGATATCGGCGATCGATGCTGCGCCGACCTGCGCCATGGCCAGTTCCAGCTCGGCGCGCAGCATATGGATCATATGGGCGACACCGGCCACCCCTGCCACGGCCAGCGCATGAAGTTGCGGGCGGCCGACCAGCACGGCACTGGCCCCCAGCGCGATGGCTTTGAGGACGTCGGTGCCGGTGCGAACGCCGCTGTCCAGCAGGATCGGGCATCGTCCGTCGACCCGCGCGGCGATGGCGGGCAGCGCCTCCATCGGAGGAAGCAGGCCATCCATCACCCGCCCGCCATGGTTGGAGACGATCAGGCCATCCGCGCCGTGATCGAGCGCCATGGCGGCGTCGTCCGGGGACAATAGCCCCTTGATGACGATCGGCAGGCTGGTCTGGCTGCGCAGCCAGTCGATATCAGCCCATGTCGGGGCTGCCTGCGCCAGCGGCGTGCCGAAGACGATATGACCGCCGGTCGCGCTGCTGGCATGGCGCATCTTCGGCATGGCGCGCAGATTGGCCGCGTCGACGCCATCGGGCAGGGTGAATTCCGATCGCTTGATCGCCGCGTCGACGGTGACGACGAGGATCTGATAGCCGGCCGCTTCGGCGCGCCTGACCAGTTCCAATGTATGGTCCCGGCTGGGCTGAAAATAGAGCTGGAACCAGAGTGGCGGCGTTTCGGCCCGCCCCAGCGCCTGCGTGGCGGCAAAGGCGGCCTCGGCAATCTGTTCCAGCGGCACGCTGGACAGGGTGCTGACGATCATGCTGCTATCGAGCGCCGTCGCCGCGCCCATGGTGGCCAGTTCGCCCTCCACATGCACCAGTCGGTGATAGGCGATCGGCGCCAGCAGGATCGGGGCGGCATGGGCATGGCCGAACAGGGGCGTGCGGGTGCTGGCTTCGGACAGGTCGCGCAGGGCGCGGGGCATCAGGAAGAAGCGATCAAATTGTGTTCGGTTGTCGGCCAGCGACTGTTCGGCGCCGGCGCCCGACTGGATATGCGCCCATGTCGCCGGGGCGATATGACCCCCGGCATGCCGCTCATAGTCCGCCAGGGTGTGGATATCGGCCGGGATGGCGGTCAGCGGTGGCAGGGGCGCGGAATCGGGATCGATCATGTCTGGATTATCGCCTGGGGCAGCATCGCCTTCAACCCTCCGGCCGGGTCCAGATCCAGCTTCCGCCGATCGCCGCCGCGGCGAAGGGGACGAGGAACCAGGGCCAGGGGGAAAAGAGCAGGGCCAGTATCGCGCTGAACGCGAAGGCGGCCAGCGCCGCCTTCTTGCCCTTGCGACTGATCGCGCCGCGCTCCCGCCAGTTGCGGATATGCGGGCCGAAATGCTTATGATCCAGCAGTTTGGCTTCAAGCCGGGGGCTGGACCGGGCGAAGCAGAAGGCGGCCAGGATCATGAACGGCACGGTCGGCAACAGCGGCAGGAAGGCGCCGATCGTCCCCAGCGCGATCGAAGCGAAACCCGCGATAAGATAAAGATGCCGCCGCATGCTGCTCCTGTTCGGGCAGGGCATGATGCGACCGCCTATGCTATTGCTTCGCAGCTGCGGAGGGGGATGGCAAGGTGGTTATGGCGGCGGTGTATGATGATGGGCCATCCCCCAACGGCACATTCGTCCGCTGGGGAATGATCCCCGCTTTTAGCCTGCGTTTCCCCTCGCGTTGCAGGAGCGACGCAGTGAAAGCGCTTACTTCTCCAGCGCGTATTGCACCGTCAGCGTGACCGATGCGCTGACCTGACCGGGTTCGACCGGGGTGACGGGGGCGGCATCCGCCTTGAAGCGGGCGGTCATCGCCATCGGCATGGGCGGCTGGCCACCGCTGTTGCTTTCGCTGATCGCCACCAGTCGAGCCGAGCGATAGCCCGCCGCCTGCGCATAGAAATCGGCCTGCGCCTTGGCGCTCTTGATCGCGGTGCCACGCGCCTGCACGATCAGGGGCGATGGGTCGTCGATCGAGAAGGTCGGCCCGTTGATGTTGGTCGCCCCAGCCGCGACGAAGGCGTCGAGCGAAGCGCCGACCTTCTTGATGTCGCGCAGCTTCACCGTCAGTTGGTTCGACGCTTCATAGCCGATGAAACG
Organism: Sphingobium sp. YR768; assembly: GCF_900111125.1. Taxonomy (GTDB): domain Bacteria; phylum Pseudomonadota; class Alphaproteobacteria; order Sphingomonadales; family Sphingomonadaceae; genus Sphingobium. Next base: position 94,141 of record NZ_FOGE01000003.1, on the reverse strand, counting down.
CGGTCCTTCTGGTTGGCCGTTCTGATTGCTGTAATCATATTGGGCGGACAGGTTGATGCCGCTGGTCTGGATGTCCTTCTTGGCGATCCCGGCCTTGGCGAGGGCGGCGATCAGCTTTTCGGTCTTGGCGGCATTATCCTGCATGGCGGCCTGCGCGGTCATGGCGCGGGTCTGGACGCCAGTGCCGACGGTGGCGATATCGGGCGCGGCTTCGACGCTTTCCGTGACGTTCAATGTCACGATCGGCGCCGTCTCTGCGATGGTGACGCTGGTCTGCGCGATAGCGGCCACGGGAAGCGTGGCGGCGCCGAGCGCCATCAGGGCGAGAGCGGATTTCATGGACGTTTCTCCTCTATATGTCCTTGCACCCATATTTGGCCCGGGTGCGATGAACGGACGCTGTGCAGCGTTGAAAGCCGTCTGAAAGCTTTCCGGTTCCGGTCTTGCCCTGAAGAGTGACAGCGCTTAGCTGCACCTTCATGGCAGCTCCTATTCTCTCGTTCGAAAATCTTGGCCTCTCACAGGGTTCGCACTGGCTTTTCCGTGGCCTTAACATCGCCGTCGGGGCGCGGGATCGGCTGGCGCTGATCGGTCGCAACGGCGTGGGCAAGACGACCTTGCTCAAATTGCTGGGCGGACAGATTGAGGCGGACGAGGGCGTGCGGTCGGTGCAGCCGGGCGCGCGGGTCATTACGCTGGAGCAGGACCCGGACGTCACGCCTTTCAAAACGCTGCATGATTTTGCGCTGGCGGGTGAGTTTGCGCCGCCCGCGCATGAGGTGGAGGCGATCGCCGATCAACTGGGCATTGACCTGAGCCGCGAAGCGAAGACCGCAAGTGGGGGCGAGCGCCGTCGTGCCGCCATCGCCCGTGCGCTGGCGAGCGAGCCGGACTTGCTGCTGCTGGACGAGCCGACCAACCATCTGGATATCGCCGCGATCGACTGGATCGAAAACTGGATGGCGCGCTACAATGGCGCCTTCATCGTTATCAGCCATGACCGCGCCTTCCTGACGCGGCTGACGCGACAGACCCTGTGGCTGGACCGGGGGCAGATGCGGCGGAACGAGATCGGCTTCGGCGGCTTCGAACAGTGGATGGAAGCGGTCTATGCCGAAGAGGCGCGGGCGGCGGAGAAGTTGGACGCAAAGCTGAAGATCGAGGCGCACTGGCTGGAGCGTGGCGTCACCGCGCGGCGCAAGCGCAATCAGGGCCGCCTGTCGAAGCTGTGGGAAATGCGCGAACAGCGCGCCGCGATGCAGGGGCCGCAGGGCACCGCCAAGATCGCGGTGGCGAGCGACGACAGCAAGACCAAGAGCGTCATCAAGGCGGAACATGTCACGAAGAAATTCGGGGCCGGAGAGAATCAGCGCACGATCATCGACAACCTGTCGTTGCGCGTACAGCGTGGCGATCGGATCGGTATCGTCGGTGGCAATGGCGCGGGCAAATCGACGCTGCTCAAGCTGCTGACCGGCGCGCTGGAACCGGACATGGGCAGCGTGACGCTGGCCAAGACGCTGGACATGATCTTCATCGACCAGCAGCGCAGCCTGATGCAGGGCGACAAGAGCGTGCGCGATGTGCTGGCTGAAGGCGGCGACTGGATCGACGTGCGCGGTGTGCGCAAGCATATCCATGGCTATCTGAAGGACTTTCTGTTCGATCCTTCGCTGGCCGAGGCGAAGGTTGGCACGCTGTCGGGTGGCGAACGGTCGCGTTTGCTGTTCGCGCGCGAATTTGCGCGGGAATCCAACCTGCTGGTGCTGGACGAACCGACCAACGATCTCGACCTCGAAACGCTCGACCTGTTGCAGGAAGTGATCGCCGATTATGACGGCACGGTGCTGATCGTCAGCCATGACCGTGACTTTCTGGATCGCACGGTCACGGTGACCTTGGGGCTGGATGGCACCGGGGTCGTGGATGTGATCGTCGGCGGCTATGCCGACTGGATCGCCAAGCGCGATCCACGCAAGGCCGCGAAGATCGAGAAGAAGGAGGCCGCGCCGCCCCCGCCGCCCAAGCCGGTTTCCGCCAAGCTGACATACAAGGATCAGCGCGATCTGGACCTGCTGCCCAAGCGGATCGAGGAACTGGAAACGGCGATCGCGCGGGATGAAGAGACCTTGGCCGATCCGGCGCTCTATACCAAGGATCCCAAGAAGTTCGCCGCCCTGACCGGCGCAATCGAAAAAGCGCGGGCGGAGAAGGATGCGGCCGAGGAACGCTGGCTGGAACTGGCGGAGAAGGCGGAAGGGCTGGCCGGGTAAAATCATGGCGGACACCGATCGCGACTGGCGCAAATGGGCGGAAACCGACCCCTATTATAGCGTGGCCGCCGCGCCGGAATTCCGCCGCGATCGGGTCGATATCGACGCCTTTCTCTACACGGGCGAGGCCTATATCGTGCAGCGTCTGGCGATGCTGGAACAGCAACTGGGTGTGATTGCCCGGCGGCGCGCGCTCGATTTCGGATGCGGGGTGGGTCGGATCGCCCTGCCGATGGCGATGCTGTTCGGTGAGGTGGTCGGGCTGGACGTCGCGCCAGCGATGCTGGCGGAGGCGGAGCGGCTGAAGCAGCGGCAGGATGCAGGCAATGCGCGCTTTGCCCTGTCCGACGATGCGCTGAGCGCGGCGGATGGCCATTATGATTTCGTGCATAGCTATATCGTGTTCCAGCATGTTCCGGTCGCCCGTGGCCTGCCGCTGATCGGGCTGCTGCTGGACCGGGTGGCGGTCGGCGGCATTGCCAGCATCCATGTCGCGCTGCGCCGGGGGGATACGCCCTGGCGCGCGGCTTTCTACAAGGCGCGGACCCGCATTCCCGGTTTCCAGAAGCTGGTCCACTGGCTGCGCGGCAAGCCTTCGGACGAACCGATGATGCAGATGAACGAATATCCGGTGTCCGCGATCTTCGCGATGATGCAGCAACGCGGTTTCGGGCAGGCGATAGTGGATATGGAGCGGCATGGACGTTTCCTGACCATGCATATTGCCGCTCGTCGGAACGGAATGCAGGAACAGGACGGATGACCGACAGCGCGCAAATTCCTCATCATGCCGTCCATTATGTCAACCGGGTCGGCTGGCTGCGCGCGGCGGTGCTGGGGGCCAATGACGGGATCGTGTCGACCGCCAGCCTGATGACCGGCATCGCCGCATCGGGCGCTTCGGCGCAGTCGATCCTGTTGTCCGGCGTGGCCGCTCTGGTGGCGGGCGCCATGTCGATGGCGGCGGGGGAATATGTCTCCGTCAGTGCGCAGTCCGACACTGAGCGCGCGGACCTCGCCAAGGAAGCGAAGGCGCTGCGCAACCAGCCCCATGCCGAATGGGTGGAGTTGCGCGACATCTATGTCGAACGCGGCCTGGCACCCGATCTGGCGGGGCAAGTGGCGGAACAGTTGATGGCGGCCGATGCGCTGGGCGCGCATGCGCGCGATGAACTGGGTATTTCCGATCTGGCAACGGCGCGCCCGGTGCAGGCGGCGATGGCATCGGCGGCCAGCTTCGCCGTGGGCGCGGCGCCGCCGGTGCTGGCCGCCGCCCTCGCGCCGGCTGGCCATGCCATAGTCGCGATCGTGGGCGCCTGCCTCCTTTGCCTGGCGTTGCTCGGCCATGTCGGAGCCAGACTGGGCGGGGCAAAGCCATCGCGATCGATCGTCCGCACCCTGTTCTGGGGCGTGCTGGCGATGACTGTGACGGCGGGGGCAGGGCATCTTTTCGGCGCGGTGATATGATGCAAAGGTCCGCGCGCAAGGCTTTCAAGGGAGACGACAAATGACCGATATCCAGCAGATTCCGCTCAAGACCATCAAGGGCGCCGATGCCAGCCTGGGCGATTATGCGGGCAAGGTGGTACTGGCGGTCAATGTCGCCTCCAAATGCGGGCTGACGCCGCAATATGAAGGGCTGGAAAAGCTCTATGCCGATTACAAGGACAAGGGGCTGGTCGTCGCCGGCTTCCCCGCCAATGATTTCGCGGGTCAGGAGCCGGGCGACAATGCGGAGATCGCGACTTTCTGCACCACCAATTTCGGCGTCGACTTCCCGATGTTCGAAAAGATCGTCGTCACCGGACCGGACAAGCACCCGCTCTATGCCGCGCTGACCACCGCCCTGCCCGAAGCGCAGGGAGAGGGCGATGCCTTTCGCGAAAAGCTGAAAGGCTTTGGCATGACGCCGAATCCGGTGCCCGAAGTCCTGTGGAATTTCGAAAAGTTCGTCATTGCAAAGGATGGCAGCGTCGCCGCGCGCTTTGCGCCGACCACCGCGCCCGATGACGCCGCGCTGGTCGCCGCGATCGAAGCGGAACTGGCCAAGTGATGCGGTCGATCATCGCGACCGCGCTGCTGCTGGGTGGCGCACCCATGGCCCATGCTGCGCTCAGCCCGGCGGAACAGAAGATCAGCAGCACGGTCGAGGCGGGCTATGAACCCGCCGTCGCGCTGCTGGAAAAGATCGTCAACCAGAATAGCGGATCGATGAATCTGGCGGGGGTGAAGGCGGTCGCCGACATGCTGCGCCCGGAATATGAGGCTCTGGGCTTCACAGTAAGCTGGGTGCCGATGGACGCCGCCAAGCGCGCGGGTCATCTGGTCGCGGTGCACAAGGGCAAGGCTGGCAGCACGAAGATGCTGCTGATCGGCCATCTGGACACGGTGTTCGAACCGGATTCTCCGTTCCAGACGTTCAAGCGGGATGGCGATTTCGCTTCCGGCCCCGGCGTGTCGGATGACAAGGGCGGCGTGGCGACGATGATCCTGGCGCTCAAGGCCATGCAGGCGGCCGGCACGCTGAAGAACGCCAATATCGAAGTCGTGCTGACCGGGGACGAGGAGGATGCGGGCGATCCCGTTTCCATCTCGCGCGCCGATCTGGTCGCGGCTGGCAAGCGGGCCGATGTGGCGCTCGATTTCGAAGGGCTGAGCCAGGAAAATGGCAAGGATATGGGCTCGATCGCCCGCCGCTCCTCCAACAGCTGGACGCTGACGACCACGGGCAAGTCCGGCCATAGTTCGGGCATCTTCTCCGAAAAGGCGGGCGATGGCGCCATTTATGAACTGGCGCGGATCATCGTGGCGTTTCGCAAGGAATTGCCCGAACCCAATCTGACCTTCAATGTCGGCCTGATCGGCGGCGGCCAGAGCGCCGATGTCGACAAGGATGGCGTGCGCATCGCGGTGACGGGCAAGACCAACATCATCCCGCCGATCGCGGTGGCGAAGGGCGACTTCCGCACGTTGAGCGAAGAGCAGACGAAGCGGGTGCAGGCCAGGATGCAGGCGATCGTCGACAGCGGCCATCTGAATGGCACATCGGCCAGCATCGCCTTTGACCTTGGCTATCCGTCGATGGCGCCGACCGAGGGAAACAAGGCGCTGCTGGTGAAGCTGAACGGCATCAACCGCGACCTTGGCCTGCCCGAAATGCCCGCGCTCGATCCGCTGAAGCGTGGGGCGGGCGATATCGCCTTCGTCGCGGCGGATACGGACGGGTTGGTGGGCCTTGGCCTTGCCTCCAGCGGCGATCACAGCCCGGCGGAAAAGGCGGACCTGTCCACCATGAAGCGCCAGGCCAAGCGCGCCGCCCTGCTGATGACCCGGCTGTCGGCGGAAAAGGGGCGGAAGTAACGAAACCCCGGTGCTCCTGCGAAAGCAGGAACACCGGACGATTGGAACAGCGCGCTTTCAATATGATCCGTTCGTCCTGAGCTTGTCGAAGGACGCGCGCAACGTCCTTCGACAAGCTCAGGACGAACGGATTTGTTAGCGCGTAATGCTCTGGCACTGCACCGACGCCCTGGGCTCCTGCTTTCGCAGGAGCATGTTAGCGGTTAGACGAGGGCATGCTCCCACCCACCCCCTTGCTTGTCACCTCGATCGGTCCTGTGCTCGAAACATTGAGCATTGTCGGCACCTTCGTCTTCGCCGCGTCCGGGGCGCTGGCGGCGGCGCGGTTGCGGCAGACGCTCGTCACCTTCGCCTTCTTCGCGCTGGTGACGGGTGTGGGCGGCGGCACGGTGCGCGACCTGCTGATCGGCGCGCCGGTCTTCTGGGTCGTGGATGCGGTGCCGGCGATCGCCTGTATGCTCGCGGCGCTCGTCGTCTGGTTCAGTCCGCGCCGCTGGTGGAGCGATCGTGCGCTCGACTGGCTGGATGCGATCGGTCTGGCCGCCTTTGCCGTATTCGGCGCGGCCAAGGCGATGAGCTTCGGCGTGCCGCCCTTCGTCGCGGGGATGATGGGCGTGGTTACTGGCTGCGTCGGCGGCATCATGCGCGATCTGCTGGCGGGCGAGCCGTCGATCCTGCTGCGGCCGGAACTCTATGTGACGGCGGCGGCCTTTGCGTCAGGGCTGTTCGTGGCGTTGCGCTGGATCGGGCTGGACGTGCCGGTCGCCGGCGTGATCGCGGCGCTGCTGGGATTCGGACTGCGCGCGGTGGCGATCTGGCGCGGGCTGGGATTGCCGGGCTATCGGGATGAGCAGGGTTAGCGAGCGTCCAACGTATCGATCAGCACGACCAAAGGAGCCCGATGATGTCGTGTATGAGCGGCAAATCCATTGCCGGCGACGGCCACAGTCCGACCAACATATTTTTGCAGTCTGGCCATCATCAGTCTATCCCTTCCGGCAACATGGACATTCGTAAAATGCTGGCTGGCATCGGCAAAATCACCGCCATCATCGATGCAAATTGCCGAGGGAAGCTGGACGATGAACGCGTGCTCGGTCTTGCTATAATCGTCATCCCGAAAGGTTGCGCGGGTGAGCTTGCCCGTGATGGTCAGCTTTGCGTCAACGGTCGACACATCCATGCATGGAGCAGGGATTTTGAGGGCGGCCGGTTGCGAATGGACTGGGGCAGGCGCAACCAGAAGGAACATGGTCGCCAGAATTTGCTGTCGATGCATGTCTGATCTCATCATGCGAGAGAGATAGTCGCAAGTGCTGACGACATATTCCTGACCAGAAGGGAAAGGGATTGAGGTCGTCCACTCTTCTGCTCGCCTCCCGGACATCCCCTCGGCTTGATATTTCCCACCGTTCCGCCTATGTTCGGCCTATGGCAATCCGTCCCATTCTTGAAGCGCCCGATCCGCGCCTGCGCACCATCTCGACCCCTGTCGAGGCTATCGATGATGATCTGCAAACGCTGATCGATGATATGTTCGACACCATGTATGACGCGCCGGGCATCGGTCTGGCCGCGATCCAGGTGGGCGTGCCCAAGCGGGTGCTGGTGATCGACCTTCAGGAACCCGAATCGGATGCGGAGGATGCGCCTTCGGTCAAGAGGCCGATGGTGTTCATCAATCCGGAAATTCTCAAGGGATCGGAAGACCTGTCGGTCTATCAGGAAGGCTGCCTGTCCGTCCCCGATCAATATGCCGAGGTGGAGCGCCCGGCGGTGATCCGTGCAAGCTGGATGGACCGGGAAGGCCGCATCCATGAAGAGCAACTGGAAGGTCTGCTCGCCACCTGCCTGCAACATGAACTGGATCATCTGGAAGGCATTCTCTTCATCGACCATCTGTCGCGCCTGAAGCGGGACATGCTGATGAAGAAGCTGACCAAGGCCCGCCGCGCGGCCTGACCCTTTAGCTGACTGAACAGGAAAAGCGCTCCGGATGATGATCCGGGGCGCTTTTCTATTCAGCCAGCGCCGTGGGACGTTCGGCGGCGGTCCTGTCCGTCGTCGGCATCACCGATCCTAGAGCGTGAAAAGTTGACTTTGATCCGTTCGCTTCGAGCGAAGTCGAGAAGCGGATAGCGCAGCGCGAGTGTTTCTCGACTTCGCTCGAAACGAACGGCGATTGTTTGATCGACTCAATGTCATCTGATTCTAAGCAAAAATATCCGCAAGATCGCGCGACTGCGGGCCGTCCTTCCAGTTGTGCAGCGCCGTGTAGAGGCTGGCTTGCGCCGTGCTCCAGACGGCGATGATCAGCATATTGCTGACGGCCGAGATGGCCAGATAGACGGGGGAGAAGGCCAATGTGCCGCCATTCACCCGGGGCAACATTCCGCCAGCCACCATGATGACGCCCAAAAGCGAAGACAGCAGCAGCACGACCACCATCAGCAGCAGTTGCAGCCCGAAAATCTTCCACCGCACGCCCTTGGTCAGGAATCGGCTGCGCGAGAAAGCGTTGAAGATGCCGCTTTTCTCCGCAACCAGCGCGGGCACGGCGACCGACCACATCATGTAAAGGATGACGCCCGGTATCACCAGCAGCATGAAGCCGGCCATGATCCCCAGCATCAGCAGGATGGTCAGGCCGATCAGCGGCACCGCCATCGACAGACCGGTGCCGACGCATTCGCCGAAACTGGCGCGCTTTCCTTCGGCATGGGCCAGCGTGGCGCGCACCAGGGCGCCCTGCACCAGCATGGACAGCAGCATGTAGATGACGCCGGAAGCGATCGACACGGCGATCACCCCGAAAGTGCTCTGCCGGTCGGCCATGGTCAGCGTCGAGCCGATGAAATAGCTGTAGAGCGCCTGCGGCAGTGCGCCGAACAGAAAGGCGATGCCGAATGTGGCAATCGGATTGTTGCCCAGCGTGCCGAAGGTGCGGCTCAATACCGTGCCGATGGAAAAGGATCGCTCCTCGCCTGAAATCGCATGCGTCGCCATGCTGATACCCCCTATAATGAACCCGGCGACGATGCTGTCCCATCTTACGGACTTTGTCATCCTTTGAATAGCTTGCGCCATCGCCCCCAGTCGTTAGGATCATCCGCTACGGGGGTATGGGCATGGCCGGACCAGCAATGTCGGACGATCAACTGGCCGCTGCGCATCGTGCGTTGCGGGCGGGTGGCGACGTGCAGTTCGACATGGTCGCCGCGCCCGGCCGTCCGCCGCCGCCGGCCTGGCTCAAGGCATTGGGCGAATGGCTGGAGAAGGTGCTGGCGCCGGTTGGCCGGTTCCTGAACTGGATCGGCAGTTTCATGCCCGATGCGCCCTATGCCCGCATCTTCCTGTGGACGATGATCGGCGCGCTGGCGCTGCTGATCCTGTGGATCGTGGTGGACCGGGTGCGTCATGGCGTCTGGCGGCTTCCGCAATGGCGCCGTCGCCGTTCGGCGCAGGGCGTGGCCGCAACGGAAGAGGAGGACTGGACGCCCGCCGCCGCGCCGGCCCGTGCCTGGCTGGAGGAGGCGGACGCACTGGCGGCGAAGGGGCGCTATGGCGAGGCGGTGCATCACCTCCTGCTGCGCAGTGTCGAGGATCTGGCGCGTCGTCGGCCGCAGATCGTCCGCCCGGCGCTTACCAGCCGCGATCTGGCCGGGGCGCAGGGCATTCCGTCGGCGCCGCGCCGGCTCTTTTCCGAAATCGCCGCCGTGGTGGAGCGTAGCCTGTTCGGCGGTCGCTCGATCGATGCCGAAGAATGGGGGCGCTGCCGCCATGCCTATGCCGATTTCGCGCAAACGCGGAACTGGGCTGCGTGAGCGATATTGCGATCAGCCCGAAGGCGGCCGATGGCGCGCTGTTCCGGGGGCGGACGGTGGCGCTGATGCTGGCGATCGGCATTGCCGGTTTTGCTGGCATGCTGGTGCTGGGCGCCTATGCGCCGGATTTGCGGTCGGGCCGCAATGGCGGCGCGCATGCGCTGTCCAACGCCGTGACCGGCTATGCCGGGCTGGTGCAACTGGCGCAGGCAACCGGGCGCAATCCGCGCATCGTCCGCAGCACCCACGCCTTCGATACCGAAGACCTGCTGATCGTCACGCCGGAGGAAGGGCGGACGAATATCAGCGAGGCGCTGATCCAGCGCGCGACCCGGCCGACCCTGTTCGTCCTGCCCAAATGGCAGATGGCGGCGGATGCGGATCATCCCGGCTGGGCGCGCTATCAGGGGCTGATCGGGCTTTATGAGCCGATCGGCGTGCTGGCGCCGGGCGTGAATTTCACCATGCGCCAATATCGCAGCGGCGGCGGCGTGCTGGCGACGCATGGCGTGCCGGGGCGTTTCTGGGCGCCGCGCCCGATCCAGGTGATCACCGGCATCGATCAGAAAAACAAGCGGCAGCAGGATCGGTGGCGCAAGCTCACCCCGTTGATCGACGATGGCAAGGGCGGGATCGTGCTGGCGCAGATCGGCGATGGGCCGCTTTATGTGCTGGCCGATCCGGACCTGCTCAACAATCGCGGGATGAAGGAGCTGTCGCAGGCCCGGTCCGCGCTGGCGCTGCTCGACTGGATGAACAGCACCGATGCGGACGGCATTGCCTTCGACGTGTCGAGCAATGGCTTTGGTCATTCGCGCAGTCCGCTCAAATTGCTGTTCGAGCCGCCCTTTTTGGCGATGACGCTGGCGATCGTCGTCGCGCTGCTGCTGGCGGGCATCCATGCCTTTGGGCGTTTCGGCCCGCCGCGTGCGCGGGCACGGGCAGTGGCGTTCGGCAAGGCGGCGCTGGTCGATAATAGTGCTTTGCTGATCCGCAAGGCGGGGCGGGAAGCGCGGCTGGGCGGCCGCTATGCCGCGGCGATTCGCGAGCGGGCCGCCCGCTTCTTCGGCGCGCCCGCCCGGCTGCGGGACGGCGCGCTCGACCAGTATCTCGATAGTTTGAAGGGCAAGCAGCGTTTCACCGACCTGATGCAGGCGGCGGATGCGGCTTCGGACCGGCACAGCCTGCTCGATGCGGCGCAGGCGCTCCATGATTGGCAAGGGGACAAGAGCAGATGAATGTGGAAGCGGTTCAGGCCCTTGGCCAGGCCATCAAACAACAGGTGGCGCGCGCCGTCGTGGGGCAGGAGGGCACGGTCGACCTGATGCTCGTCGCGCTCTTTTCCGGCGGGCATATCCTGCTGGAAGGACCGCCGGGCACCGCCAAGACGCTGATCGCACATAGTTTCGCGCGGGCGCTGGGGCTGGATTTCGGTCGCATTCAGTTCACGCCGGACCTGATGCCCGGCGATATCATCGGCGCCAATCTGTTCAATTTCCAGACCAGCCAGTTCACCCTGACGCGCGGCCCGATCTTCACCGAAATGCTGCTGGCCGACGAAATCAACCGCACCCCGCCCAAGACGCAGGCGGCCCTGCTGGAGGCGATGCAGGAACGCACCGTCACCATCGATGGCGAAAGTCTGGCGCTGAGCGACCGGTTCATGGTCGTCGCGACGCAGAACCCGATCGAGCAGCAGGGCGTCTATCCCTTGCCCGAAGCGCAACTCGATCGCTTCCTCTTCAAGCAGAGCGTCGATTATCCGAGCGCGGCGGAAGAGCGCAAGATCGTCGCCACCCATGGCGCGCGCACCCATGCGATGACGCCGCAGGAGTGGGGCGTCACTCCGGTCGCCGACGCCGCCGCTATTGCCGATGCGATCGCGACGGTGAATGACGTGCGGCTGGTGGACGAGGTGGTCGACTATATTCTGGCCCTCATTCGCGGCACGCGCGACGTCGCCGATCTGGAAAGCGGCGCATCGCCCCGCGCCGGTGCTATGCTGGCGGGCGCGGCCCGCGCCCGCGCGGCGCTGGACGGTCGCGATTTCGTGATCCCCGACGATGTGAAGGCGCTGGCGCCGGCGCTGTTGCGGCATCGCCTGATCCTGTCCCCCGCCGCCGAAATCGATGGCCGCCGGATCGAGGATGTCGTCACCGGCATCATCGACACGATCGAGGCGCCGCGCTGAACCGATGATCTATCCCACCCGCACCGCGATCTGGACGGCGGCGGCCGGCGCACCGGCGACATTGATCGTCGCGCTGCTGCTGCCGGGCCGCTGGTATGCGGCGCTTGCCTGGCCGGTCGCCGTGCTGCTGGCCAGTCTGGCCGATGCGCTGCGGGGATCGGGGCCGTCGCAGGCGAGATTGTCGCTCGACCTGCCGAAGACCGCCAGCGTCGGCGCGGAGGTGGAGGGCAGGGCGACCGTCACCCTGTCCGGCGCAGCGCCGTCTCGTGTCGAGATCATGCTGGAGGCCGGACCGCTGCTGGAGCAGGCGGACGAGGGGCTGTGGATCGATCTGGTCAACGGCAAGGGCGCAGGCATCGTGCCGCTGCGCGCCGCCCGGCGCGGGACGGCGCGTGTGCCACGCGTCTGGCTGCGGTGGAAGGGGTCGTTGGGGCTGGTGTGGAAACAGCGGATCGTGCCGCTGGACGTCAGCATGGCGATCCTGCCGGATATCCGCCCGGTCCATGAACGCGGCGCGCAGATTTTCCAGCGCCACGCGCTTCAGGGCCTGATGGCGCAGGCCGATCGCGGTGACGGCGCCGATTTCGATGCGCTGGTCGAGTTCCGATCCGGCATGGACCGGCGGGCGATCGACTGGAAGCAGTCGGCCCGCCACAGCAAGCTGCACGCCAAGGAATTTCGCACCGAACGCAACAACCAGATCGTCTTCGCGATCGATGCCGGCCGCCAGATGAGCGAACCGGTGGCGGGGCTGAGCCGGCTCGATCGGGTCGTGTCGGCGATGCTGCTGACCGCCTGGGTCGCGCTGAAGCTGGGCGATCGGGTCGCGCTCCACGCCTTCGATTCCCGCCCGCGCATCGCCGGTGGTCTGGTGTCGGGCGCCGCGGCCTTTGGCGAATTGCAGCGGCTCGCGGCACAGATCGACTATAGCGGCGAGGAAACCAACTATACCCACGCCCTGACCACGCTCGCCACGCGGCTGACGCGGCGGTCGATGATCGTCCTCTTCACCGAATTTACCGATCTCACGTCCGCCGAGTTTCTGGTGCGCGCCGCCGCCCGGATGGTGGAGACGCATTTGCTGATGGTCGTGGTGCTGCACGACGAGGAACTGGAAGCGATCCTCGATCGCCGCCCGGAAAGCGCGGACGACGTGACCCGTGCGGTGACGGCCGCCGCCCTGCTGCGCGACCGGATGATGGCGCTGACCCGCCTGCGCCATCTGGGCGCGCATGTGATCGAGGCGGAGCATGATCGCGTCGCCGACCGGCTGGTGCAGGGCTATGTCGACCTCAAGCGGAGGAACCTGTTGTGAGCGCCTTCGTCGACACCGTCGCCGCGCCGCTGGTCAACGCCAGCCGCTTTCGCGCCGCCCATGAAGCCGAATGGGAAAGGCTGGACCAACTCGTCACCCGAATGGAAAAGCGGTCGGTGCGCGCTCTGCCCGATGACGATATCCTTGCCTTGCCGCTGCTCTATCGATCGGCGCTGTCGTCTTTGTCGGTGGCGCGCGAAACCTCGCTCGACCGATCGCTCGTCATCTATCTGGAACAGCTTTGCACCCGCGCCTATTTCCAGCTTTACGGCGTGCCCGATACGGCGCTGCGCCAGTTCGGGCGCTTTCTGGCGCGGGACTGGCCGATGGCGGTTCAGGCGCTGTGGCGCGAAACGCTGGTGTCGTTCCTGCTGACGCTGGCGGGCGTGCTCGCGGGCTGGTGGCTCGTGTCCACTGATCCAAGCTGGTATTACAGCATCATTCCCGATGCGATGGCGGGCGGCCGCGATCCGGCGGCCAGCGCCGAAACGCTGCGCGCCACCATCTATGGCGCGGAGAATGGCGATGGCGGCCTTGCGACCTTCGCCGCCTATCTCTTCACCCATAACAGCCAGGTCGCGATCTTTGCCTTTGCACTGGGCTTCGCCTTCACCGTGCCGACCGTGCTGCTGCTGGTCTATAATGGTCTGTCTCTGGGCGCGATGCTGTGCCTGTTCGCGAAAAAGGGGCTGGGCCTCAATTTCCTCGGCTGGCTGACCATCCATGGGTCGACCGAGATGTTCGCCATCATCCTGGCGGGCGCGGCTGGCATGAAGATCGGCACCGCCGTCGCCTTTCCCGGCCGCGACGAACGCACCGAAGCGGCCGTGCGCGCCGGGCGGAGCGCGTCGGTCGCGATGGTCGGTGTGGTGCTGATGCTGATGGTCGCCGGCCTGCTGGAAGGGATCGGGCGGCAGACGGTACAGGCGGATGCGATGCGGTACGGCATTGGCCTGGCCGCGCTGGCCGGCTGGCTGGCCTATTATTATCTGCCCCGGCGGCGGGAGGGCGATCATGCGCTGGCGGCGTAATCGCGGGCCAAGATCGGTCGCGTCGCTGCGCCGCACCTTCGTCACGCCCGAAGGCGTGGATCTGCGGCTGGAACTGGGCAGCGCGGGCACGCGCGCTTCGGCCTATATTCTCGACATGGTCATCCTGTTGATCAGCATGATCCTGGCGACCACGGCGATCGGCCTGCTGGGCGTGGCCGGGGCGGGCGGCGAGGCCTTCATGATCCTCTGGCTGATCGGCGCCTTCGTGCTGCGCAACGGCTGGTTCATCCTGTTCGAAATGGGCGGACGAGGGGCTACGCCGGGCAAGCGGCTGCTGGGCCTGCGCGTGGTCGCGCGCGATGGCGGACGGCTGACCGGCGGCGCGGTGATCGCCCGCAACGCGATGCGCGAGATCGAGATTTTCCTGCCGCTTTCCTTTCTGGGGGTGCAGGCTGCGGAAGGCGCGGCCGACGGCTTCCTGACCATCTTCGCGCTGCTGTGGACCGGCATTTTCCTCTTCTTCCCGCTCTTCAACCGCGATCGGTTACGGGTCGGGGATTTGCTGGCGGGCACATGGGTCGTGAACACGATCCGCGCCAAGCTGGGCACCGATCTGGTAGCCGCCCGAGCCGAGCAGCCACGCCGTGTCTTCAGCGACGCCGCGCTCGATCTTTACGGCATCTATGAATTGCAGACGCTGGAAAATGTCCTGCGCAATGGACAGGAGGAGGCGATCGTCACCGTCGCCGCGACGATCCGGCGCAAGGCGGGCCTGCCCGACGATGGCGACGATTACGCCTTCCTTTCGGATTATTATGCCGCTTTGTGCGCCCGGCTGGAACGCGGCATGATGGTGGGCCGCCGTCGCGAGGACAAGCATGTGGTCATGGGGCGCCGCTGAAGGGGGCGGGGCGCCTTGATGGAGTGCTTCAGATTGACATGGAGTGTCGGAATGGCCTCTCAATCCGTTCGCCCTGAGCCTGTCGAAGGGCCGCACTGCATTGAATTGTCTCAAGAAAAGAGCAGGGCTTCGACAGGCTCAGCCTGAACGGATTATATTTAAAGCGCGTTGCTCGACATCCGGTAGGGCAGGCCTGCCTCGCTTTTCTCCAGCCAACAAAAAAGCCGCCCCTTGCAGGGCGGCTTCTTCATTTGATCCTGTCGGAAGGCTCAGGCTTCTTCGGCCGGGGCTTCGTCGGCATCCACGGCGATTTCGCCGGGTTCCGCGTTGGGATCATAATCTTCGGTGAAGCCAGCCTCGTCCTTTTCGAACAGGTCGGCCATCACGTCGACGCCCTGCGACTGAAGCTCGGCTTCTTCCGGCGAACGGGCGACGTTGACGGTGATCGTCACGGCGACTTCGGGGTGCAGAGCAACCTTGACGTCGAACACGCCCAGGGTCTTGATCGGGCGTTCCAGCACGACCATCGCCTTGGAAACGATGGTCACGCCATCGGCGTGCAGCGCTTCGACGACGTCACGAACGGCAACCGAGCCGTACAGGTGACCAGCGTTCGACGACTGGCGGATCAGGACGATCTGCTTGCCGTTGACGCCTTCGGCAGCCGCCTGAGCGTCCGTACGACGGGCCGCGTTGTCGGCTTCGATCTTCGCACGGTTGGCTTCGAAAACGCGCTTGTTGGCGTTGTTGGAGCGCAGCGCCTTCTTGTTGGGCAGCAGGAAGTTACGGGCATAGCCGTCCTTCACGGTGACGATGTCGCCGATTGCGCCCAGCTTCTCGATGCGTTCGAGGAGAATGATTTCCATGGGTCTTTCCCCTTACTTCACGATGTAGGGCAGCAGGCCCAGGTGACGGGCGCGCTTGATGGCCGAAGCCAGTTCACGCTGCTTCTTGGCCGAAACGGCCGTGATGCGGCTCGGGACGATCTTGCCGCGTTCGGACACGAAGCCCTGAAGCAGACGAACGTCCTTATAATCGATCTTCGGCGCATCCTTGGCGGCGAAGGGGCAGCTCTTGCGGCGGCGGAAAAACGGGCGTGCCATTTGTCAGATCTCCTTATTCAGCAGCCGGGGCGGCTTCTTCGCGGTCGCGGCGCGGGCCACGATCTTCGCGATCACCACGGGGGCCACGATCGCCGCGGGGACCACGGTCACCACGCTCGGAGCGTTCCTGCTTGCGCATCATCACCGACGGGCCGGCTTCCAGCTCATCGACCTTGACGGTCATGTAGCGGATGATGTCTTCGTTGATCTGCGTCTGGCGCTCCAGTTCCGCAACGACGCCGGCGGGGGCATCGATGTTCAGCATCACATAGTGCGCCTTGCGGTTCTTGGCGATCTTGTACGCGAGCGAACGCAGGCCCCAGGTCTCAACCTTGGTCACCTTGCCTTCATTTTCCTCGACGATCTTGGTGGCGGTTTCCGCCAGAGCGTCCACCTGCGCCTGTGCCAGATCCTGGCGCGCAAGGAACACATGCTCGTAAAGAGCCATGGGTAAGCCTCATCATGTTGGCCGATCGCTGACGCCCACCCCATGTGGAACGCCCCTCCGGCTGTCGTCTCAAGCATTCGAAATCGTCCGACGTCCGAATCTGGGGCCGAGCGAAGGCGCGCCTATGACGGAAAAGTGCAGGAAAGGCAAGGCCGCATTGACGCATGGCACTGCCGCAAAGCTGCCGACCCGCATATGCTTGTAGCAGGCCTGTTTTTCCTTTTAAATCCATCGGCAGAAAAGAGATCAGGAGAGTTTATGGCCGTCGCGATCGCCGCGCTGTCGCTGATATTGCTGATGATCGCGGCCTATCGCGGGATGAGCGTCATCCTGATGGCGCCTTTGCTCGCGATGCTGGCCGTGTTCCTGACTGATCCTGCCGCCGTGCCCGCCGCCTTTTCGGGCCTGTTCATGGAGAAGGTGGCAAGTTTCCTGAAGCTCTATTTCCCGGTGTTCCTGCTGGGCGCGCTGTTCGGCAAGCTGGTGGAGATATCCGGCTTTTCCCGCGCGATCGTGACGGCGGTGATCGGTCTGGTCGGCGCGGGGCGGGCTATCCCCGCGATCATGATCGTCACGGCCCTGCTTACCTATGGCGGGGTATCGGTGTTCGTCGCGGTGTTCGCCGTCTATCCCTTTGCGGCGGAGATGTTTCGCCGCGCCGACATTCCCAAGCGACTGGTGCCCGCCACCATAGGGCTAGGGGCCATCACCTTCACCATGGATGCGCTGCCGGGCACGCCGCAGATTCAGAATATCATTCCGACCAGTTTTTTTGGCACCACCACCTGGGCCGCGCCCGTGCTGGGGACGATCGGGTCGGCCTGCATCGCCGCCATGGGGCTGACCTATCTGGCCTGGCGGCGGCGACGCCTGATGGCGGCGGGCGAAGGCTATGGCGCGCCCGAAACGCTGGTGAACGAACCGGAGCAGCATGGGGAGGAGGCACGCATCCACCCGCTGATCGCGCTGCTACCCTTGCTGGTGGTGGGCGTGGGCAATCTGTTGCTGACGCTGGCGATCCCGTACTGGGTGCAGGCAGAAGCGGTCACTTTGTCGCTGCCGGGGATGGCCGAACCGGTCAGCGTGAAGGTGGCGCAAATGTCCGCGCTCTGGGCGGTGGAGGGCGCGCTGCTGCTGGGGATCGGCACGATCCTGCTCTTCGCCTTTCGCACCGTGGCGCGGCGTTTTGCCGAAGGATCGAAGGCGGCGGTCGGCGGCGCGCTGCTGGCGGGGATGAACACGGCGGTCGAATATGGGTTCGGCGCGGTCATCGCTGCGCTGCCTGGCTTCCTGATCGTCAAGGAGGCGCTGCGCGCCATTCCCAACCCGCTGGTCAATGAAGCGATCACCGTCACCTCGCTCGCCGGCATCACCGGTTCGGCATCGGGCGGGCTGTCGATCGCGCTGGCGGCGATGGCGGAACAGTTCATGGCGGCGGGCGATGCGGCCGGCATCCCGCGCGAAGTGCTGCACCGGGTCGCCTCCATGGCTTCGGGCGGCATGGACAGCCTGCCGCATAATGGCGCGGTCATCACCCTGCTGGCGGTGACGGGCCTGACCCATCGGCAGGCCTATAAGGATATCTTCGCGCTGACCCTGATCAAGACGCTGACCGTCTTCGTGGTGATCGCGCTCTATTATCTGACGGGTCTGGTCTGACAGGCGGACTTGGTTCCGGTCCAGCGGATCGCATTTTCCAGCATCCGCACATAGGGGGCCGCGCCATAGGTTTCGGGCCTGTGGCCGATCGCCGAATAGAACATCCGCCCCTTCCCGACGCAGCGGGACCAAGCGATCGGATGATCGCCCATCCGCAATTGCATGCCGTCCATACCGACCGGCGAGTAGGTCGATTCATCCAAGGTCGCGATGATGTCGGCGCCGGTAGCCCGCGGATTGGCCGTGAAGGAATACCATTCGTCGTTCATCACCCATTCGCTGGGCAGACCGCTGGCCAGCGGCGATTTTGCGTCGCTCAGCGCGATGCGGGCATCCTGAAATTGCGGGTTCATCGGATGACCGGCAAAGCGGGCGCCGATCAGGTTATCGACATACCAGTTCCAGAAGGTTGCCGGGTCGCCAGCCGATCCATGCACGCCAATGAAACCGCCACCGCTCTCCAGATAGGCGCGGAACGCCTTGCGTTGGGACAATGTCAGCACATCGCCGCTGACATTGTTCCAGATGACGGCATCGAACCGGCGCAGGACGGACGGGCGCATCGCGCCGCCCTTGTCCGTGACGACCAGCGCCCAGCCATTGCGCTTGGCCATCGCCTGAAAAGCTGCCCGTGCGGCATCGACCGATGGACCGTCGCGAAATCCGGTCATCTTTTCGAACAGCAACAGGCGCGGCCTGCCGGCAGGCAAAGTCAATGCGGGGCGATCATTGTCATACCGCGCGCAGCGCGCGATTCTGTCGCCTGGCGTTACCGGTATTTTGCGCAACGCGGCGTCCAGCGCCGACAGATCGGTTGCACCGGTGCCCTTCATCGCCGCCAGTTTTTCCATCGTCAGGATCGCGGCGAAGGTCGGCGCCGTGGTCGAAAAGAAGCGCGGCGGGAGCGTTTTGAGCAGGTCGCCCGCCTGCGTCTCGACCAACGCCTTCGCATCGGTATTCAGCAGGATATCGACGATGGGCGACTGGATGGAAAAGGGAGCGTCCCGCATGGGACAATCGATCACCGGCGCGGCCCATGCCGCAGGCGCACCGACCAGCAGCGCAATGGCGATCAACGCCCGAATTCCCCGCATCACCCACTCCCATTTTCTCGTCTTTCCGGCAGTCTTAACGCAACGCGAAGGGATGGAGAAGAGATGAACGCAAAGGCGCCCCGGAGGGAGAGAACTCCGGGGCGCCTTATCGGTATGGCGGGTGGCTTTTAGCGGATCGCGCTGCCGACGACCGCGCCGATGATGCCGCTGGTGATCGCGATCAGCACCGCGTCATTGCCCGAGCGGACCCACTGGTAGCCGCGCGGCGGAGCGGACAGGCGATAATCGCGATAATTGTTCACCACGCGATAATTGCTGGCCCGGCTGCGGTCGAAACGCTGACCCTTGGCCCAGCGCGGGTTGGTGTTCTTGCGCACGACGGTCTGCTTCTTGACGACGGTCCGGCCATTCGCCTTGTGGTGGACGGTGGTGCGGCTGACTTCCTGACGCTGCTGCCCGCCATGATAGGGCGCGGCCTGCGCCTGTGCGGTGACGATGGGGCTGGCGACCAGGGTGGTGGTGGCCAGGGCCATGATGATCTTCTTGAACATGTCTTGCTCCTTACCTTGTTTCCGGGCGCCATTCCGTGGCGTCGAAGACAGAGATAGGCGGCACTTGTCGCAAGGCTGTGCCGGGAAGCGGGCCAGTTTGTCGGGAATTGTATCAAGTGGCGATTTAACCTGAACGGGTGTTCAGAAATGGTCGAATAACAGGCGCTTATGGCTCACCCGGAGGCGCGGAGGATTTTTGCAGCGGGATGATTTCATCTTGAATCGTCATTGCGAGCGGAGCGGGCCGAAGGCGGGCGAAGCCCAACCAACCCATGAGTGCACAGGTGGATTGGTTGGGTGTTGCCCGCCTCCGACATGCTCCGCTTGCAATGACGCGGCGGATCAAGCCGACTTCATTTCAATCCAAGCCATGGAATGAGATTGGGTGCGCTGCCTTGCGGCATATCCCTGCGCCTCCGCGCGAACAAAAAAGCCCCGCAGCGGACTGCGAGGCTTTTGGGATGACAGGGTTGGGCTGATCAGTTGGGCAGCGGCGTCGCCGTCACCACCATGCGCTGGAGCAGGATCGGCTTACCCTTGCCCTCCACGATCGGCGCCTGCTGCGCGAGCGGCGCCGCCGCCAGTGCGGTCAGGCCAAGGCTGAGGACCAGCGCGCTGCTGGCTATGCTGAGGGCGATGGTCTTCATGGAACTTGCTCCTTCCACGCGCCGAGGTGGCGGTATGAAAAGGCATTAGGAGAGCGATGTCGCAGGATTGTGCCGGGCTAAGGCCGCAATTGTCGGAAAATGTATCAATGGATCGACTGAGATAGCGGCGTCGGGTGGAATTTCAGTCTGCCCGCTCTCGCTTGTGAGAGTCTGTTTGGGAATGCGCCTTTGGCGCATCCGCACCGGCCCTCACCCCCACCCGACCGCCCACATATGGTACCCTGTTGGGCGGCCGGGTGGGGGTGAGGGCCGGTGCGGCTACAAAAATGCGCTCTTTCGCGCATTTTTCAAACGGTCTCTGAACATATTTTAGCAGGAACCATATGGCTACGCTTATGACGCCGAGAACAAGCAGAAAGGCGGAGGCAAGCGCGGGAATGAAGGGGCCAGTGTGGACGTTAGTCCAATTGGGCAGGGCGGTTATTGCCTTCCAAAGCCCAAGAAGCCCACTGTCAAAGGCTGTCATTGCTGCCCAAAGCAACATGGGGCTGAAAGCGATCAGAAGTAACAAGCGGATTCTGAATGCTCGCATGTTCCGATTATCGGTGATCATGCCAATGTCTGCAATCGGGATCGCATAAATCTGGATAATGCGGTCATAATGGTCGTCCGTGCCTTCGGTCATCCCATTGCGGCTGACCCGCTGCGCGCATAAGTCCCGTTCTCCTCCCGGTTACGGGGAGGGGAGCGACGCAGCCGGTCAGATCACCGCCACAATCCAGCCAGCATAGCCATCACCCCGCGTCCATCCGCAGCGCTTTGCTGCTTGGGCGCGCCATAGCCGCGGCATTCGAGGCAGTCGGCCCGGATGCCGGCGCCCGTGACCAGCGCTTTCACATCCGACACCGCCTGCATCGCCCAGCCGCGCTGCGCCGCTGCCTGCATCGCCAGCATGTCGCGGGGCGCGGTGGCATCTTCCTGTTCGCGCTGCGCGATCGACTGGACGAATTCGGTGAAGGGATCGGGCTTCTTCTCGATCGCATAGGCGCGCGCCTTGGCGGGATCGAGTTTGGCGCGGCGGGCGGCTTCGGCGATCGCGTCTTCCAGGCCGCCGAACCGGTCGACCAGCCCGATCTGGCGCGCGGTGCCGCCGTCCCAGACGCGACCCTGCGCGATGGCGTCGATCTGCTGCGGTGTCTTGTGGCGCGAGCGGGCGACCAGCCCCACGAAGCGGCGATAAATATCCTCGACGCCCAGTTGCATGATCTGGTCGAATTCCGGGGTGGTGCCGCCCACGACATCGGGCTGGCCCGACAGCGGCGTGGTGCGCACGCCGTCCGTGGTGATGCCCATCTTGGCCAGCGTGCCCTCAAAGCTGGGGATGATGCCGAACACGCCGATCGACCCGGTGATGGTGTCCGGTTCGGCAAAGATCACGTCGCCCGGCGTCGACACCCAATAGCCGCCGCTGGCCGCGACATTGGCCATGGAGACGACCACCGGCAGCCCGGCCGCCTTGGCTTGCAGGATCGCGCCGCGAATCTTTTCCGACGCCATCACCGATCCGCCCGGCGAATCGACGCGGACGACGAGGGCCTTGAGATCCTTTTCATCGAGCGCGGTCAGCAACAGGTCGGAAATCGTGTCGCCCGCCGCCGTGCCGGGGCCGCCTTCGCCGTCCACGATATCGCCCGCGACCGTCAGCACGCCGATCTGGCCATCGCCGGAGGGCTTGTGCGCCTTCACATAGGCGGCCAGGTCGATGCTAGCGAAACTGCCCGCCTTGTCGCTGCTGGAGTCGCCCGCGACCTGCGCCACGCGCGCGCCAAAGGCGGCTTCGTCGCCCAGCTTGTCGACCAGCCCCGCCGCCAGCGCGGCCTTGGCAATGTCGCCGCCGGTGGCGCGTGCGGCGCTCAGCGGATCGGCGGCATAGGCGGCGATCTTCGCCTTGGGTCGCGCTTTGGCGACATCATCCTGCCAGTTCTGCCACAGGGCGCCGGCCAGCGCCTGATTGGCCTGCTTGGCTTCGGGCGACTGTTCGGACCGGATATAGGGTTCGACGAAGCTCTTATAGGTGCCGACCCGATAGACATGGGTGTTCACGCCCAGCTTGTCGATCAGCCCCTTATAATAGAGGTTGGAGCCGCCCCGTCCCAGAATCGCAACGCCGCCCAGCGGATCGCTCCACACTTCGCTGGCATGGGCGGCCAGTTGATAGCTGTCGTCGCTGTAGAGCGTGGCATAGGCCAGCACCGGCTTCTTGGCGGCGCGTACGCCGTCCAGCGCCTTGCCCACGCGGGCCATCGCCACCTGACCGCCGCCGGCAAAGCCGTCGAGGTTCAGGACCACGGCCTTTACCTTGGCGTCATCCTTCGCGGCGTTGAGCGCGGCGACGATGTCGGACAGGCGATATTCCTTGGTTTCCGGGCCGGAGCCGCTGAGCAGGGCCATGGCGCTGACCTCTGCGGGTTGCTCGACGATGCTGCCGTCCAGATCCAGCAGCAGCGCGCCGCTGCCGACCTTTTGCGCGGGCTTGGGGGAGAAGGAGAGGGCGGCGTAGAGCGCACCGAAGAAGAGCAGCAGGAGCAGCAGGGCCAGCCCGTCCTTGATCGCGACCAATATGCGCCATGCGCCCTTCACAAATGCCAAGTTGCTGCTTCCTTTTCCTTCGTCTGCCAACGGCTATCGTATCGACGGATCGACTGCAATGTGGGCGTCGCGCGACCGCTCGCAAGGCTTGCGCGCAGGATTTTGCCCGTTATGGGAAGCCATGCATGGCGAAGCCGTCCTGGCTCCGTTCGCCCTGAGCCTGTCGAAGGGCGCGCGCAACGCCCTTCGACAGGCTCAGGGCGAACGGATAGGGAGGAGTGGTCGTGCACCCATTGTCCGCACTTGTGCAGGAGACGCGCCCTATGCCCACTCTCGTCCTTATCCGTCACGGCCAGTCGGCCTGGAATCTGGAAAACCGCTTCACCGGCTGGTGGGACGTCGATGTGACCGAAAAGGGTGTGGAAGAGGCGCGCGCCGCCGGCCGCCTGCTGAAGGAAAAGGGGCTGGATTTCGACCAATGCTATACCTCGGTTCAGAGCCGAGCGATCAAGACGCTCAATCTGGTGCTGGAGGAAATGGGGCGGCTGTGGCTGCCGGTCGAAAAGGACTGGCGCCTGAATGAACGCCATTATGGCGGCCTCACGGGCCTGAACAAGGCGGAGACGGCGGCCAAGCATGGCGACGCGCAGGTGAAGATCTGGCGCCGCAGCTTCGACATTCCGCCGCCGGTGCTGGAAGCGGGCAGCGAATTCGATCTGGCGGCCGACCGCCGCTATGCCGGCATCCCGATCCCGTCGACCGAAAGCCTGAAGGACACGATCGCCCGCGTGTTGCCCTATTGGGAATCGGTCATCGCGCCCGACCTGAAGGCCGGCAAGCGCGTCGTCATTTCCGCCCATGGCAATTCGCTGCGCGCGCTGGTGAAGCATCTGTCGAACATTCCCGACGATGAAATCACCGAACTGGAAATCCCGACCGGTCAGCCGATCGTCTATGACCTGGCCGACGATCTGACCGCCATCGACCGCTATTATCTGTCGGAACGGTAAATCCTCCCCGGAACGGGGAGGGGGACCATTTGCATCGCAAATGGTGGAGGGGGCGAGCGGCAAACGCTATCTCGCGTCCGGCCGCCTACCCCCTCCGTCGCGCTTCGCGCGCCACCTCCCCTGAAAGGGGAGGATTAACATTGCCCCTTGGCGACCCGCTCGCTAAGGGGCCTGTTCTTCGGGATATTAGGGCTTTCCGGGCCATCAGGGGAAAGTATCAAGGCCATGAGCGCAATCGACGTCGGCATCATCATGGGTTCGCGGTCCGACTGGGAAACCATGCGCCACGCCGCCGAAACGCTGGACGCGCTGGGCGTCGCGCATGAATGCAAGGTGGTGTCCGCCCACCGCACCCCGCAGCGCCTTTATGATTATGCCAGCGGCGCGGTCTCGCGCGGCCTGAAGGTGATCATCGCCGGCGCTGGCGGGGCGGCGCATCTGCCCGGCATGACCGCATCGATGACCCGCCTGCCGGTGCTGGGCGTGCCGGTCGAATCCAAAGCGTTGAAGGGCATGGATTCGCTGCTCTCCATCGTCCAGATGCCCGGCGGCATCCCGGTCGCCACGCTGGCCATCGGCAAGCCCGGCGCGATCAATGCGGGGCTGCTGGCCGCCGCCATCCTTGCCACCAATGACGCGGCTCTGGCCGATCGGCTCGACGCCTGGCGCGCCCGCCAGACCGACGCCGTCGCCGAAACCGTCGAAGACTGATAGATAGAAGGCCCATGACGACCATCGCGCCCGGCTCCACCATCGGCATCCTTGGCGGCGGCCAGCTCGGCCGGATGATCGCCATGGCGGCGGCCCAGCTGGGCTATCGCACCAGCATCTATGCGCCGGAGGAAAGCGGCCCGGCCGCCGACGTTTCGCCGCTCTGGACGCGCGGCGCCTATGAGGATGCGCAGGCGCTCGCCGCCTTTGCCGATGGTGTCGACGTCGTCACCTATGAGTTCGAGAATATCGATCCGGCCGCGGTCGAGGTGCTGTCTACCCACGGCCTCGTCCGCCCCGGTGCGCAGGCGCTGCGCGTGGCGCAGGACCGGCTCGCCGAAAAGCGCTTCGTCTGCGATCTGGGCGGGCTGACCGCGCCCTTCGCCCCGGTCGAAAGCCTCGACGATCTGGAAGAGGCGATCGAGCAGGTCGGCAGCCGCGCCATCCTGAAGACCAACCGCATGGGCTATGATGGCAAGGGGCAGGCGCGCCTGTCCGATCCGGGCGATGCGGTCGGCGCCTGGAACGCCATCGGCCGCCAGAGCGCGATCCTGGAAGGGTTCGTCACCTTTGCCGAGGAATTTTCGGTCATATTGGTGCGCGGCGCCGATGGCGAAGTGCGCTTCTGGGATTCGGCGGCGAATGTGCATGTGAAAGGCATATTGGCCACATCGACCGTGCCCGCCGGGCCGCTGATCGAGGGGCAGATGGCGCAGGCCCGCGCGATGGCAAAGCAGATCGCTGACGCACTCGATTATGTCGGCGTCCTGACCTGCGAATTTTTCGCCAGCGCCGATGGCCCGGTGTTCAACGAAATGGCGCCGCGCGTCCATAATAGCGGCCACTGGACGATCGAGGGCGCGGTGACGAGCCAGTTCGAAAACCATGTCCGCGCCATTTGCGGCCTGCCGCTGGGCGACACCGGCCTGGCCGCGTCGCGCGTGGAGATGCGCAACCTGATCGGTGATGAGGGGCATGAATGGCTGGAGATATTGGGCGATCCGGCCAATCATCTGCACCTTTATGGCAAGCATGAAGCGCGTCCCGGCCGCAAGATGGGGCATGTGACGCGGTTGGTGCTGTAAGGTTCGTGCTCCTGCGGAAGCAGGAGCCCAGTTCCAACGTTTCAACTGGGCTCCTGCTTCCGCAGGAGCACGCTGCGCTTGAAAGGCAGGGCATGAACCGCACGCAAATCACCCTGGTCCTCGCCCGCGCCGACAATGGCGTAATCGGCAAGGATGGCGACCTGCCCTGGCAGTTGCCGGCGGACCTGAAACATTTCAAGGCGATCACCGCCGGACACCCCATGATCATGGGGCGCAAGACGTTCGACAGTCTGCCCGGCCTGTTGCCCGGCCGTCGCCATATCGTGCTGACCCGCGATGCCGCATGGGCGAGCGAGGGGGCGGAGGCCGCGCAGGATATCGCCGGGGCGATCGCACTGGCCGACGCGCCGGTCGCGATGGTGATCGGCGGGGCGGAAATCTATCGCCTGTTCCTGCCGCTGGCCGACCGGATCGAACTGACCGAAGTGCATGTCGATGCGGAGGGGGATGCGGCGATCGCCTATCCCGATCCGGCGGACTGGCGGGAAAGCGCGCGGGACGATCATCCGGCGGTGGATGGGCGACCGGCCTATAGCTTCGTGACGTTCGAGCGGAAGTAGCAATCCCGTGCTACTGCGCAAGCAGGAGCCTAGGGCGGCAAGCGCTGCGTCCGGAAGCCTGGGCTCCTGCTTTCGCAGGAGCACGGTGGTCCATTGCCACGCCCGGCCCACCCCCCTATAGGCGCGCCATGGAGCGGCTTTCTAGCGGCGCCCCGATCCCCGCTCCTCTGCGCGGGAGCGTCATGGCGCTGGGCAATTTCGACGGATTTCATGCGGGCCATCAGGCGGTGGTCGGTCGTGCGATCGATCGCGCCCGGGCCGAAGGGCGCCCGGCCATCGTCGCCACCTTCGATCCGCATCCGATGCGCCTGTTCCGGCCCGATACGCCCAGCTTTCGCCTGACCACGCTGGACCAGCGCGCCGCGCTGTTCGCCCGCGCCGGGGCGGACGCCATGCTGGTGTTCGACTTCACGCCGGAGCTGGCCGCGCTGGATGCCGCCGCCTATGTCCGGCTGCTCACAGATCAGATGGGCGTCGCTGCCGTCGTCACCGGGCAGGACTTCACCTTTGGCAAGGGGCGCAGCGGCACGATCGACAGCTTCGGCCAGTTCGGCCTGTCGGCAGAGGCGATCGCCCCGGTCATGGACGGGGAGGGGGTGATTTCCTCCAGCCGCATCCGCGCCGCGCTACAGGCGGGCGATTGCGACACGGCCACGCGCCTGCTGACCCGCCCCTTCGCGATCGAGGGGATGGTGCAGCATGGCGACAAGCTGGGCCGCACCATCGGTTTCCCGACCGCCAATATCGATATGGGGCCATATCTGCGTCCGGCCTATGGCATTTATGTCGTGCGCGGGTTGCTGCCGAACGGGCGGGTGCTGGATGGGGCCGCGAACCTGGGCATCCGCCCCAGCTTCGATCCGCCCAAGGAATTGCTGGAGCCGCATTTCTTCGATTTCGCCGAAAGCCTTTATGATCAGGCGATCGAAGTGCAGCTGATCCGCTATCTGCATGGCGAGGTGAAATATGACGGGCTCGACGCGCTGATGGCCGGCATCGCCCGCGATTGCGAGGATGCGCGGCAAATCCTTGCGGGAACGCCCCGGCTCGCGTAGGGCGACGCTTCCACATTTCCCGTTCGTGTCGAGCGAAGTCGAGACACAGGGCCGAGCGAAGTCGAGGCCTTTGCGCAAGCCCTCGTTCCACTCGGGCCGGCCCTTCGACTTCGCTCAGGGCGAACGGATCATAGAGACTTGCACGGACACCCATGACCGACGCACCTGACTATAAATCCACCGTCTTCCTGCCCGTCACCGACTTCCCGATGAAGGCGGGCCTTGCGCAGAAGGAACCGGCCATTGCGGCGAAGTGGGAGGCGATGGACCTCTATGGCAAGCTGCGCGAGAAGCGTGCCGGCCGCGAACGCTTTATCCTGCATGATGGCCCGCCCTACGCCAATGGCGACATCCACATGGGCCATGCGATGAACAAGGTGTTGAAGGACATCATCGTCCGCAGCCAGTCGCTGCTGGGCAAGGATGCGCCTTACGTGCCCGGCTGGGATTGCCACGGCCTGCCGATCGAATGGAAGATCGAGGAGGAATATCGCAAGAAGAAGCTGAACAAGGATGAGGTGCCCGCCGCCGAATTCCGCGCCCAGTGCCGCGCCTATGCCGACAAATGGGTGGGCGTGCAGAAGGATCAGTTCAAGCGTCTGGGCGTGATGGGTGATTGGGCCGATCCCTATCTGACCATGAAATTCGATGCCGAAGCGACGATCGTGGGCGAATTGCTGAAGTTCGCGGAAAGCGGCCAGCTCTATCGCGGCGCCAAGCCCGTCATGTGGTCCCCGGTCGAAAAGACCGCGCTGGCCGAGGCGGAAGTGGAATATGAGGACGTCACCTCGACCCAGATCGACGTGGCGTTCGAGATTGTCGAAGCGCCGAACGCGCCGGAACTGGTCGGCGCTTATGCGGTGATCTGGACGACGACCCCGTGGACGATCCCTGTCAATCAGGCGATCGCTTATGGGGAAGAGATTGATTACGTCCTCTTCGACGTTCCCGAACTCGGTAAGTCGATCCTCGTTGCGAGCGAACTTTCGTTGAACGATGCCGTATTCACGCGGCTTCTTGGTCAGCGGTTGGAAACGCCTGTGGTTAAATGGCGCGGCAAAGGCACCGACCTCGCCGGCGCGATCGCCCGTCACCCGATGCACGCGCTGGGCGGCTTCTTCGCCAGGCCGCGTCCGCTGCTGCCGGCCGATCATGTCACGACCGATGCGGGCACCGGCCTCGTCCATATGGCGCCCGACCATGGTGAGGAGGATTTCCTCGCCTGCAAGAAGCTGGGCATCGATCCGGTCTTCGCGGTCAATGATGCGGGCTTCTATCGCGACGACTGGGACTGGCTGGCCGGGCAGGGCAGCGTCATCAACACCAAGTTCAACGGTCCCGAAGGCCCGATCTGCACCGATCTGCGCGCGGCCGGCGCATTGCTGAGCGCCAGCGACTTCCGCCATAGCTATCCGCATAGCTGGCGGTCGAAGGCGCGCATCATCTATCGCTGCACCCCGCAATGGTTCATCCCGATGGATAAACCACAGGAAGCCGTGCTGGCCGATGTGGATGGCGGCGTGATGCCGACCCCGATCGTCACGGGCAACGGCCCGACGCTGCGCGAAATCGCGCTCGACGCGATCGAGCAGACCCGCTGGGTGCCGGAGCGGTCGACCAACCGCATCCGTTCGATGGTGGAAGGCCGCCCCGACTGGGTGATCAGCCGCCAGCGCGCCTGGGGCGTACCGATCGCCCTCTATGTCCATCGCAAGAGTGGGCAATATCTGGTTGATCCGGCAGTCAATGCCCGCATCATCGAAGCGTTCAGGGGCGCGGGTGCGGACGCATGGTTCGGCGCGGATCATCAGGCGCTGCTCGGTCCCGATTATGACCTCAACGACTATGAGGTCGTGAACGACATTCTCGACGTCTGGTTCGATTCAGGTTCGACCCACAGCTTCGTGGTCGAGGGCCGCTATGGCGAAGGGACGCGCGCCGACCTCTATATCGAGGGGTCGGACCAGCATCGCGGCTGGTTCCAGTCCTCGCTGCTGGAAAGCTGCGGCACGCGCGGCCGTGCGCCCTATGGCGCGGTGCTGACCCATGGCTTCGCGCTGGACGGCACGGGCAAGAAAATGTCCAAGTCGCTGGGCAATGTCGTCGATCCGCTCAAGATCATGAGCGAGAGCGGCGCGGACATCCTGCGCGTCTGGGTCGCCAGCACCGACTATTTCGATGACGTGCGCATTGGCAAGGAAGTGCTCGCCGGATCGTCCGACGCCTATCGCAAATTGCGCAATACATTCCGCTACATGCTGGGCGCTCTTTCCGACTATGATGAAGAGACGGAAGCGGTGTCCTATGCCGACATGCCGGAGCTGGAGCGCTATATGCTCCACCGTCTGGCTCAGCTCGACGCGGAGCTGCGCGCCGTGGTGGACAAGGCGGCGAAGAGCGAGAACTGGCTGGAATTCAGCCGCTACACCCGCGCGATCTTCGACTTCGCGAACAGCGACCTCAGCGCCTTCTTCTTCGATATCCGCAAGGATTGCCTCTATTGCGATGCAAAGAGCGATCCCAAGCGTCGCGCCTATCGCACGTTGCTCGATACGCTGTTCCATGCGCTGGTCCGCTATGTCGCGCCGATCATCCCTTTCACCGCTGAGGAAGTCTGGCAAAGCCGCTTCCCAAATGACGAGGATAGCGTCCATTTCCTCGAATGGCCGGAAGTCGATCATCACTGGATCAACAGCCATCTGAACGACAAATGGGGCGAACTGCGCTACCAGCGCGAACAGGTGAACGAGGCGATCGAACCGTTCCGCCGTGAAAAGGTGATCCGCTCCAGTCTGGAAGCCGACGTCACCATGGGCGAAATGCTGCCCAGCGACGGTGTGAACTTCGCCGAAATCGCTATCGTCGCCCGGATCGAAATGGGCGTGGGCGACGGCATCATCGTCAAGCCCAGCGACTGGCACAAATGCGGCCGCTGCTGGCGCCTGTTGCCGGAGGTCGAGGAAGACGGCACGCTCTGCAACCGCTGCGACGATGTGCTGAAGGCGTAGCTGGATGTGACGTGCTCCTGCGAAGGCAGGAGCCCAGGATGCGTGGCATTTCGTTCGACCCTGGGCTCCTGCTGTCGCAGGAGCACGTAGCCGGCAAACTTCTCCCTGTCCTGCGCGCAGGCCCTTGGGTATAGCGCAGCAAAATGGTCGCACTTGAATGAACGGGATGACAATGACGGTTTCCGACGGGTTCTTGCTTTCCACGGCGTCATCCGCCTTTCCCCTGACTGCGGGCTGATCTTCCATGGCTGCCATCAATCATCGCCCGCTGGGGCTGACCGTCGCGATCGTGACGCTCGCGCTGGACCAGCTCGTCAAATATACCGTCACCTATCCGCTGGCGCTCAAGAGCCGGCTGGACGAGGGGATCGAGATATTGCCGATCTTCCGCCTGCGCTGGCTGGAAAATCGTGGTGTTTCCATGGGCTT
The DNA here is from genome assembly GCF_900111125.1 of Sphingobium sp. YR768. Lineage (GTDB taxonomy): Bacteria > Pseudomonadota > Alphaproteobacteria > Sphingomonadales > Sphingomonadaceae > Sphingobium. The sequence goes on along the minus strand of NZ_FOGE01000003.1, from coordinate 63,393 downwards.
CTTCCATGCCGATACCGATATGGCGCGCTGGGCGCTGGTCGGCATGACCTTTCTGATCGCCGCCTTTGTGGGCGTGTGGATGTGGCGGGAGCGCGCGCGGCAGGATGTCGCGGCGCTGGGCATGGTGCTGGGCGGGGCGATCGGCAATATCGTGGATCGCATCCGGCTGGGCTATGTCGTTGATTATGCGGATTTGCATTTCGGCGAATGGCGGCCTTTCCTGATTTTCAACCTGGCGGACGCCGCCATCACGATCGGCGTGTTGATCCTGCTTGCGCGGGCGCTGCTGCTGCGCGACAAGAGCGCAAAGACGGAGACTTTGAAGTGAAGCGTAACCTGATCCTCGCCGCTGGCCTTGTTGCATCCCTGTCCGCCTGTGGCGGCGGCGGTGGCCTGTTCAACCGCGCGCGCCCCGATGAATTCGCCGTCTCGCGTCAGGCACCGCTGGTCGTGCCGCCCGATTTCGCGCTCGTGCCGCCGGCGCCGGGCACCCCGGCCGCCGCTGCGGTCGATTCGCGCAGTGAAGCGATGCAGGCGATGTTCGGCGGCCCCGCCGCCCGCAGCGCGGGTGAAACCGCTGCGCTGACCGCCGCCGGGCGCGCCAATGCGGCTGCCGGCATCCGCTCCTCGGCCGGTGATCCGGCGACCGAAGTGGTCGACAAGGGCAGCACCACCCGCGACATCATCGCCGCGCCGGAAGGTGACGGGCAGGACGCACGCGCCGCCACGCCGAACTAATTAATATCAGGGTAGGGGGCCTTGCCGGTTCCCTTCCTCCACCATGGCCTTGAGCCGGGCGAGCGTGCCGTCCCACTGGGCGCTCACTTCGCCCAGCCAGTGGCGTGCCGCCTCGATCGCGTCGCGCCGCAGCGCATAATGCACCTCCCGCCCGCTGCGGCGGCGATGGACCAGCCCCGCGCCATGCAGCACGTCCAGATGCTTCGCAACCGCCTGCCTGCTCATCGGCAGTCCGTCGCCCAGTTGTACGATCGACCGTTCCCGGCCATCGGACAGGCGCCGGACCAGCCCCAGCCGGGTCGAATCACCCAATGCGGAAAAGAGCGAGGCCGGTTCAGCCGCTGACATAGCGCCGGATATTCTGGACCTGCTCCGCCCAGCCGCCTTCATTGGAGCGCAGGATATTCGACCGGCGCGGTTCCGGCACGGCATCGAAACCGCTTTCGACCACGGTCAGTCGCGTGCCCGCCGTGATCGGCTCCAGCAGGAATTCGACCAGCGTCCATTCCGGCACGCCATTGCGGATCGCCGCCTCATCCCCGCCGATCGCCGGCCATATGAAGGCGAAGCGGGTCATCGGCTCGATCGCGACCGTGCGCGATTCCCAGGGGAAATGCTCATAGCCCGGATAGGTCATGTGTCCGGTCGTGCTCTGGCCCACGATAAAGGGCTGGTCGAGCGCCACCAGAAACCAGGCGCCGAATTTTTCATGATCGGTGATGGCGTCCCAGACTTTCTCTACGGGCGCGGCGATTTCGATCGTCTTGATGATGCTGTCGGACATATAAGCAACCTCCTGGTTGCTTATATCGAGCGGGAGGCCTGTCGATGCAAGGGCAGCATGGCTAATGCTGAATTAACTCTATCTATTGGCCTCTCCGGAAACCGGCGACTGCCATGATGGCGGCAGGGGGGCATTTTATCGGTAGGATAGAATGCCCGATCATCGGATGCCATTGGCCCTGCCCCATCAGCGGACAGGCCGGAGAGGACAGAGCCCAAGGGCAATGACGCGCGCCTTTCGCGCCGTGTTGTTTGGCATGCTGCTTTTACTGTCCACTTCGCTGTTGCAATCGACCATCGCGATGGCCGAGGAAGCCGGCGGACTGGTGCCCAATCCAACCATCGGCCTGAAGGCGATGCGCGTGCGCGGATCGACCATCGCGCCGGATCTGACCGCCGCGTTGCAACCCCTGATCGGCCGTCCCTCCAGCGAATCGACCCTGCGACAGGCTGCCGCCGCGCTGGACCGGGCCTATGGCGCGAGCGATATCGCCATCTATACCATCACGCTCGACCGGCTGGCCGATGACGGCGTGCTGGAGGTCGGCGTGGTGGAAGGCCATGTCGAAGGGTTCCAGTTCGAAGGGAAAGCGCGGGCCGGTGCCGACCGCCGGGTCCGGCGGATCGCCGAAAAGCTGCGTGGGGAGGGCCCCTTGCACAAGGGAGAACTCCAGCGCGCCTTGCGCCTGATCGGCGACATATCCGGCGCTAAGGTTGAGGCGGACATGATTGCCGGGCGCCAGCCGGGCGGCCTGATCCTGCGTTTCCGCATCGATTCCGCGCCGCCACGCCTTTCCCTGTCCTTCGACAATAATGGCAATGGGACGCTGGGCAGGGCGCAGGCGACCGCATCGGCCAGCATGGGCAGCCTGCTGACCGGCGGCGATCGGGTGGACATGCTCTATACCCGATCAATCAGCGGGCGAGGCGAGGCGTGGGGCGCCACCTATGCCATGCCGATCGGCTTTGACGGACTGCAAGCCGGGCTGTCGGCGGTGCGCGGCAGCAGCGTGGAGCCGATCTTCGGCCTGCGCGGCCGTAGCCTGAATTTCTCGGCCAGCCTCAGCTATCCCCTGCATATCGGGCCGGCCACGCTGTTCAGTGCGACCGCTTCCTTCGATGCGCAGCAGAGCGATATCTATTATGGCGACCTGCAGCTGATTACCGAACGATCACGGGTGGCGCGGGCCACGGTGAACTGGACGCGATCCGGGCCGCGGTCCCGTGCGGCGGCCGCGCTCTCCATCGCGCGCACGCTCGATCTGCCCGGCGCGCAGGCGACGATATTGCTGACCGACAAGGATTTCACGAAATTGCGGTTGAGCGCCGCCTATCACCGCCTTTTGACGCAGAATCTGGTGCTGCGGCTGGGCATGACGGCGCAATATAGCGCCGATGCGTTGTCGAGCGTCGAGTCACTGGCGCTGGGGGGGACGGAATATGGTCGCGGTTTCGAACCGGCGGTGCTGACGGCAGACAAGGGCATCGCCGGCAGCGCCGAACTGGCCTGGTCGCCAACTGTGGGCAAGGCCGGGCGGCAGGTGGAACTCTACACTTATGTAGATGGCGCCCGTGCGACCTATAATGAACGGCTGATTTCCTACGCGACCAGCTTCAGCCTTGCCTCGTCTGGCGGGGGTATCCGTGTGAAGGATGGGCCGATGAACGTCGATCTGTCGGCCAACCGTGTCGTGCATGATCCCTATGCGGGCTTTGGTGATCGCTGGCGATTGACCATCGGCGTCACGCTAAACTGGCCCTGATCAGGGTTGAAGGGCGATGCGCCGTTCGTCCAGATAGCGCGCGAAGCCGGCGATGCTGAGGGACGAGGGAATGGTTTCCGGCGACTGGGCCGTCGGTTCCAGGCAGCGCAAACAGCCGGAAAAAATCGGCGACCATGTCTTCGATATCTTCCGAATCGATTCCGGCGTCTGTTGCCAGATCATCATCGGGGTGCGGCAATATATCGCCCTCGCCATAATAGGGGCTGATGGCGTCCCATAGGAATTCCGCCACAGGCTCCGCGATGCCGGATGCGACCAGTCCGTCGATCATCGCCCATGGCGCCATGCCATCCCGCTTCGCGGCCAGACGTCTGGTCTGACGTTTCGCGCGCAAATGACCGTACAGGACCAAGCCGCCCATGCCCAGCGCGGCGCCGAGCAGCAGCTTGGCGAAGACCGTCAGGCCCGCGCCTCCGCGCCCACGCTGTTGTGGCGCAGGGCGGTCAGCACTGTGTCGACGATCGCGTCGGCATCGAGGCGCGCGTCGGCATATTGTTTTTCTGGCTTGTCCTGATCCTGGAACAGGTCGGGCAGGCGCATGGTGCGCAGTTTCAGGCCATTGTCGATCAGCCCGGCGTCGCTGGCCAGCGTCAGCACATGGGCGCCAAGGCCGCCGATCGCGCCTTCCTCGATCGTCACGGCGACCTCATGGGTGGTCAGCAGCTTGCGGATCAGCGCTTCGTCCAGCGGCTTGGCGAAGCGCAGGTCGGCGACGGTGGTGGACAGGCCCTTGGCCTCCAGCGTTTCGGCGGCTTTCAGTGCTTCTTCGAGGCGGGTGCCCAGCGAGAGGATGGCGACCTGACGCCCTTCGCGCACGATCCGGCCCTTGCCGATTTCCAGCGCTTCGGGAACCGTTGGCATGTCGACGCCGGTGCCATTGCCGCGCGGGTAGCGCACGGCGATCGGCCCGCTGTCATGCACGGCGCAGGTGTGGACCATATGGACCAGTTCGGCCTCGTCCGCAGCCGCCATCACCACCATATTGGGCAGGGTGGCGAGATAGGTGACGTCGAAGCTGCCGGCATGGGTGGAGCCATCGGCACCGACCAGACCGGCGCGGTCGATGGCGAAGCGAACGGGGAGATTCTGGATCGCCACATCATGCACGACCTGATCATAGGCGCGTTGCAGGAAGGTGGAGTAGATGGCGCAGAAGGGGCGCATGCCTTCCGCCGCGAGGCCGGCCGCGAAGGTCACGGCATGCTGTTCGGCAATCCCCACGTCGAAGATGCGATCGGGGAAGGCCTGCTCGAACTTGTCGAGACCGGTGCCGGACGGCATGGCGGCCGTGATGGCACAGACTTTAGGATCGCGCTGCGCCTCGGCGATCAGGGCCTGGGCGAAGACATTGGTGTAGCTGGGCGGGCCGGGAGGCGCTTTGGCCTGCGCACCGGTGACGATGTCGAACTTCTGCACGCCATGATATTTGTCCGCCGCCGCTTCGGCCGGGCCATAGCCCTTGCCCTTTTGCGTCACGACATGCACCAGACAGGGGCCTTCGGCCGCATCGCGGACATTTTCCAGCACCGGGATCAGCTGGTCCAGATTATGGCCGTCGACCGGGCCGACATAATAGAAGCCCAGTTCCTCGAACAGGGTGCCGCCCATCGCCATGCCGCGCGCGAATTCATCGGTCTTGCGGGCCGCATTGTGGAGTGGTCGGGGCAGCTTGCGCACCAGCCGCTTGGCCAGGTCGCGCAGGCCCAGAAATTCGCGGCTGGACACCAGACGGGCGAGATAGGCGGAAAGGCCCCCGACCGGCGGCGCGATCGACATGTCATTGTCGTTCAGGATCACGACCAGCCGATTGCCCGCGTCGCAGGCATTGTTCATCGCCTCATAGGCCATGCCCGCCGACATCGCCCCGTCGCCAATCACGGCAATGCCCTTGCCCGGACGGTCCTGCATCTTGTTGGCGATGGCGAAACCCAGCGCCGCGCTGATCGAGGTGGAACTGTGCGCCGCGCCGAAGGGATCATATTCGGATTCGGCCCGCTTGGTGAAGCCGGACAGGCCACCACCCTGACGCAGGGTGCGGATACGATCGCGCCGCCCGGTCAAAATCTTGTGTGGATAGCATTGATGGCCGACGTCCCAGACCAGCCTGTCGTTGGGCGTATCGAACACATAATGGATGGCGGTGGTCAGTTCCACCACGCCAAGGCCCGACCCCAGATGGCCACCGGTCACGCCCACCGCCGCAATGGTTTCCGCGCGCAGTTCATCGGCCAGTTGACGCAATTGGTCGGGCTGGAGCTTGCGCAGGTCGTCGGGGGTGCGAACGGTATCGAGCAACGGGGTAGCAGGTTCGGACATGGGAAGGTGCCTACTCGTTTTCCTGCGCCAAGTCGAACCCTTGCGACGCTTTTGACGGCGCCAAAGCCTCGATCAGTGCCACGGCTTTGGCGAATCGCGCATCCCAGCCGCCATCGACCGATGCCCAGCGCACGCCGGTCGTCACCAGCATCGTCTGGCAGATCGCGGCGAAACGGGCGCGCACGCTATCTTCGCCATAGACGCGGACCTCGTCGGGCACCCAGGGGACATCGGCTTCCATCAGCAGATAAAGATCGGCCTTGGGGTGGGAGAGGAGTTCAGCCGGGACATAGCCGATCATCATCTCCGCCCAGGCGGCGGTCATCAGCGAATCGGTGTCGGAAAAGAGAAAGCGGTGGGCCTTTGGCCGCGCCTCTTCTATCATGGCCGTCTGTGTGCGGCCGATCAGCAGCAGGTCCGCCTCGTCCATTTCCACGCCATGCGTCTCGGCATGGGTGCGACCATATTCGGGCACCCAGATCGTGTTGAAATGGCGGGCCAGGCGATCCGCCAGCACCGACTTTCCGGTGCTTTCGACACCGTGCAGAACGATGGTGAAGCTCATGCCGGGGCGCGCTCCATCGTGCGGCGCCATGCCATCAGGCCCCAGAGCGCGATGACGAAGAAGAGGGCATAGAGGATCGACGTCGCGATCAGGCCCCGGCTCCAGAACAGGCCGGTCGCCAGTGCATCGACCACGACCCACAGAACCCAGCTTTCGACCTTCCGCTGCGACTGGAGGATTTGTGCGGCCACGCTCATGCCCGCGATGCTCGCATCGGCAAAGGGCGCGGCGGCATCGGTAAAGCGGGCCATCATGCTGCCCCATGCCACCGCCACGAGTGCCGTGCCGGCCAGCCAGAACAGGCGCCCCATGGTGCTCAGCCGCTCGACCGCAATGCCGCCATCGCCACTCTTGCGGCTATGCACCCAGTTCCACCAGCCATAGAGGTTGATGATGAGGAAGAAGATCTGAAGCAGCGCGTCGCTATAGAGTTTCGCGTCGAAGAAGACGAAGAAATAGAGCGTCACCATGGCGATGGCGAACGGGTAGTTCCACAGCGATCGGCGCGCGACGAGGATGATGTTGATCAGCCCCAGCGCGGCCGCGATCCATTCGATCATGGTCATGGCAGGCGGCGAAGCCCCGTCAATGGGCGTTGCAGGTGCCGCGCATCTCGATCACCGCGCGCTTCGGCGTGAAGCCGGCCTTGTCGGCGGCGGCGCGCAGCGAGGAGGTGATCGGATCATTGTCGATATGCGTCACCTGTCCGCATTCGTCGCAGACCAGAAAGATGCAGTCATGATGACAGCCCGGATGGGCATTGGCGATATAGGCGTTGGCGCTTTCCACCCGCATGGCGATGTTGTTCGCCACGAACAGGTCGAGGATGCGATAGACGCTGTTGGGCGCGACCCGCTTGCCGCGCGCCTTGGAAACATTGTCGGCAATGTCATAGGCGGATGCGGGCTTTTCCTCCGCCGCCAGCGCATCGAAAATGGCGGCGCGCATCGGCGTCCATTGCTCGTTCTGCGCCTCCAGCGTGGCGCGCGCGGCATTGGCCAGCTTCGCGCCGGTCGGTTCCTGATGATGATGGTGATCGTGGTCGGCCATGGTCTCTAATCTATGCGCAGCCGGGGGGTCCGGCAAGGGGAGGGCTTTTTAGGGACGGCTGAAGTTCCATGCCGCCCACAGCCAGCCCGCTATCATCAGCGTGCCGCCGATCGGCGTGATCGCGCCCAGCCATTTGGGACCGCCCAGCGCCATGACATAGAGGCTGATCGCGAAGATCGCTGCGCCGACCAGCATCACCGCCGCTGCGCCGCGCGCTACGCCCATGATCGCCAGCGCGCCCACGGCATGGATCAACTGATATATCCCGCCGGTGCGCAGCCATTCTGCCGCTTTCGGATCAGCCACGCCATGGGCGCCGAAGGCCCCGGCGCCGATCGCCAGTGCCGCCGACAGACAGGCCAGTATTGCGATCATGCCTCTTCCCCATCCCCTCGGCTCAGCAGCCGCATGCCGCGGCCGGGCCGATACATCAAGTCCTTCGCCGCCAGCAAATTGCCATGTTCGATCTGGAGCGCCATGCGCTGTTCATCATTCTCGCGATACTGGCGCTCGACCTCTTCCACTTCCCCGGCCGGCACGCCCAGCGCTTCCATCGCCTGCACGCCCATGCAGATGGCGGATTCATAGACTTCGCGGACCACCCCGGCCAGATCCATGTCCTGAAGCGCCAGCACCTGCCGCCGGTCGAAGGCGCGAACCATCAGGGCGGCCTGTGGGAAGGCTACGGCGATCGGCTGGAGCGCGCGGCTGTCCAGCGAGGGATCGTCGATGCAGAAGGCGATCAGCCGCGCTTCGCCCGCACCGGCGCGGTGGAGCAGGTCCATACGGGTGCCGTCGCCATAATAGACCTTCATGTCGAAACGGCTCGACACCTCGATCTGCGCCGGCTTCTTGTCGATCAGGGTGACGCCAAAGCCATGGCCCATCAGCATCTGCGCCACCGTCTGGCCGAAGCGGCCATAGCCCACGATGATCGCGGAGCCGCGCGGCGCATCCTCCGGACCGGGCAGGCTGCCGTCATCCTTGGGCTTGGCGAATTCGAACCGGCGGGCAAACAGCATCAGGAAGGGGGTCGTCGCCATGGAGAAGGTGACGATCGCGCTGAACAGGCTGGCCGCCTGTGGCGCGATCAGCAGCGCGCTTTGCGCCTGCGCGAACAGGACGAAGCCGAATTCACCGCCCTGGCTGAGCAGCAGCCCCGCGCCCAGCGCCTGCTTGCCCGGCATCCCGAACAGGCGGGCGAGGCCGGTGATGATCGCGGCCTTCGTCACGACCAGCATCGCCGCCATGGACAGGACGAAGAGCGGGTTGGCCGCCACCGCGCGCAGATCCAGCACCATGCCGACCGCCAGGAAGAAGAGGCCGAGCAGGATCGACCGGAACGGCTCGACGTCCGATTCGATTTCGTGGCGATAGGGCGAATCGGCCAGCATCACGCCCGCGACGAAGGCGCCCAGCGCGGTCGACAGATGCAGCGCGTGCATCAGCGAGGCGGCGGCCAGCACGGTGAACAGGCCGACGACGACGAACAGTTCGCGCTCGCCCATCCGCCCGACCAGCCCCAGCAGCGGGCGCAGGATGAAGCGACCCGCCAGCACGAGGCCGGCGATCGCCGCGACGGTATAGCCCGCCATCATCCATCCCGGCGGGCCACCGGCATCGGCCGGGTTGCGCGACAGGGCGGCGACGATGGTGATCAACGGAACGATCGAGAGATCCTGGAACAGCAGGATCGAAAAGACCTTCTCGCCGAAGGGGGAGTTGATGCGGCCACTGGATTTGAGGCCCGGCAGCACCTGCGCCGTGGAGGACAAGGCGAGCGGCAGGCCAAGCGCGATCGCCGCGCCCCAGCTGAAGCCGGTCGAGTAAAAGATGATCGCGGTCAGCGCGCAGCCGCACAGCACCACCTGCGCCAGACCGAGCGCGAAAATGTCGCGCTTCAGCCGCCACAGCCGGGCGGGATGCAGTTCAAGCCCGACGAGGAAAAGCAGCAGGACGATGCCGATTTCCGCGATGGCGAGCTTCGATTCGGCGCGGCCGACAAGGCCCAGCCCCTGCGGCCCTACCAGCGCGCCCGCGACCAGATAGCCCAGTACAGCGCCGAGGCCGAAGCGGCGGAACAGCATGACGAAGGCGACGGCCGCGCCCAGCAGGATCACGCCTTCGGACAGCAGTACGTCGGTCGCGCTCACGGCAGCATGGGCCTCCATCAGGCGTCTGCCATGCGGGCGGCTTCGGCGATCGCCTCGAAACCCAGCCGGATCGATGCATGCCGGGCGGGATAGCCGCGCGCCGGGGCCAGCACCGCCAGGCCCGGCCAGAAATCCAGATCGTCGCTGTCGCCGGACAGATAGGCGGTCAGGCGGTCGCGCGCATCGGCCAGTTCCTGCGCCGTCAGGCCGATCGCCTGCGCCGCCATCAGCGCCGCCGATGCCTGCCCCAGCGCGCAGGCCTTCACGTCCAGCCCCATGTCGGTCAGCCTGCCATCAGCCATCTTCACGTCCGCCGTGACCCGCGATCCGCAGGTGGGCGACCGCTTCTCGACCGTGGCTTGCGGATCGGGCAGGCGCTGGTGATGCGGGATGCTGGCGGCGAGCCGCAATATGTCCTTGTTATACAGGGGCGCTTTGAGGGGGGCGTTCATGCCGACCCATGTAGGGCAGGAGCGGCGCGGGGTGAAGGCGGCGATTGGTCTTAGGGGAAAATAGACTAGAAATCCGTCTGTAGCGGAAAATGGGGCATAATTTAGCGGCCACATCCCCATCGCCGTCATGCTGAACTTGTTTCAGCATCCATCGGGCCGAACGCGTTGATTTCTAGAGGGCGTTGGAAGGTGTCGAATTTCTCTGCTGCGGCGGACGACGCCTTCACATGGTTCGGCGCGAGTGGCGAAATGGATGCTGAAACAAGTTCAGCATGACGTATAGGTGAAGGTGCATTCTTGGCGCCCTTCGTAGATGAGGATTTATCGCAGGCCCATTGTCTCGACTGGCCCGGCGGCCTATCGCGCAAGCCATGAAGATCCTCGTCGATGCCGATGCCTGCCCCGTGAAGGAAGAGGTGTATAAGGTCGCCTGGCGGCATGAAGTGCCTGTCACCATCGTCAGCAACAGCCCCATCCGCATTCCTGTCCATCCGCTGCTCGACCGGGTGGTGGTGAGCGATGGGTTCGATGCGGCCGACGACTGGATCGCCGAACGGGCTGACGCCCGGTCGATCTGCATCACCGCCGATATCCTGCTCGCGGACCGCTGCCTGAAGGCGGGCGCGGTGGTGATCGCGCCCAATGGCAAGCCTTTTACGCTGAGTTCCATCGGCGCGGCCATCGCGACGCGCGCGATCATGGCGGACCTGCGCGCGGGCGCGGTGGGTGATCCGATCGGTGGGCCGCCGCCTTTCTCCAAGGCGGATCGTTCGCGTTTCCTGTCTTCGTTGGACGAGGCGCTGATGCGTCTGAAGCGGGGCCGCTGATGGCCGACCATGACGCGATCATCCTGGGCGCTGGCGCGGCGGGCATGATGTGCGCCAGCGTCGCCGGGCAGCGGGGGCGGCGTGTGCTGCTCGTCGACCATGCCGATGCGCCGGGCAAGAAGATCCTGATTTCCGGTGGCGGCCGTTGTAACTTCACCAATATCCATACCGCTGCCGACCGTTATCTGTCCTCCAATCCGCATTTCGCCAAGTCGGCGCTGGGACGCTATACGGCGCAGGATTTCCTCGCGATGGTCGAGCGCTACGGTATCGCCTGGCATGAAAAGACGCTGGGGCAGCTTTTTTGCGATGGTTCGGCGAAGCAGATCGTCGCCATGCTGGCGGAGGAATGCGCCAGGGGCGGCGTGACCATGGCGCTGGGGCAGGGCATAAGCGCGATCGATCATATGGACGGCCTCTATCGGGTGACGATCGGCGGGGTCGAGCATTGCGCCCGCGCGCTGGTGCTGGCGACCGGCGGGCCATCGATCCCCAAGATGGGCGCGACCGGCTTTGCCTATGATGTCGCCCGGCAATTCGGGCTGACGATCGTCCAGCCGCGCCCCGCGCTGGTGCCGTTTACGCTGGGGCTGGAAGAGGCGCTGTTCCAGTCGCTCTCCGGCGTGTCGGCGGATGTCGAGGTGCTCTGGAACAAGACCCGCTTTCGCGAAGCGGCGCTGTTCACCCATCGTGGGCTCTCCGGCCCGGCGATGCTGCAAATCAGCAGCTACTGGCAGCATCGCACGCCGATTCAGGTGAATTTCCTGCCGGACAGGACGGTGGACTGGCTGCTGGAGGAAAAGCGCGATCGGCCGCGCACCCATCTGCGCCGCGTGCTGGGGCAGGCATTGACCGAGCGGCTGGCCGATACATTGCTGGAACGGATCGGGGTGCAGGGCGAACTGGCCAATCTGTCCGACAAGGCGCTGCGGCAAGTGGCGGCGAAGCTGGCGGACTGGCCGTTCGTCCCGTCGGGTACGGAAGGCTATGCCAAGGCGGAAGTCACCGTCGGCGGCATCGCCACGGCTGGCCTGTCATCCCGTACCATGGAAGCGACGAAGGTGCCGGGTCTTTATGCCATTGGCGAGGCGGTGGACGTCACCGGCTGGCTGGGCGGCTATAATTTCCAATGGGCCTGGGCCAGTGGGTGGGCCGCCGGGCAAGCGCTTTAGGTTGTCACGACTTCACAATGATCCACGACGTCATTGCTTCGCTGCGCTCGCAATGACGATTTAGGCTGATATTTTGTCGCCCTAGGCGACCTGTGCCCGTGCCGCGCTGATGCTGGCTTGCAGGTGGGTGCGGCGGAACGGTTTGGACAGGCGGACGATGTCGGGCGCGATCAGGTCGATGCCCTGATAGCCCGAAATGATCATTACCGCGACGGCCGGATGGTCGACGCGCAGCCGGAGCGCCAGTTCCGCGCCCGTCATCCCCGGCATGACATGATCAGTGATGACGATATCGGGCTGATAGCCTGCCTCGATCATGCTGATCGCCAGTTCGGCATGGTCGATATCGACCACGTCATAGCCCATGTCGGCCAGCATCTCGCGCGTGCTGTTGCGCACCAGTCCATTATCGTCGACCAGCAACACCTTGCCCTGAAAACCGCCCTGCGCCGTTGCGGACGGCTCGTCATGGGACGGGACAGGCGCGGTTTTCTCTACCGGTAGCCAGAACTGGACCTGCGTACCCTTGCCGAACTCGCTGTCGATCTCCAGCGCACCGCCAAGTTGGCCGGCGAGCCCATGCGCCATCGACAGGCCAAGCCCCGTGCCATGGCCGGTCGGCTTGGTGGTGAAGAAGGGCTCCATCGCCGACGCCTTGACCGCAGGCGTCATGCCCATGCCACTGTCTGCGATGGTCAGGCAGACATAGGGGCGGGCGACCAGCGGGCTAGGCAGGCCATGTTCGCGGATATCGGCGCTGATGGACAGCATACCGCCTTCGGGCATGGCGTCGCGGCTGTTGACGACCAGGTTCAGGATCGCCAGTTCCAGTTGATGCCCGTCGGCGCGAACGGGTGGCAGGGAATGGGGCACGTCGATCGACAGGGTGATGCGCGGCCCCAATGTGCTGGCCAGCAACGCCTGCATCCCATCGAGCAGATCAGTCAGGTCCACCGCCGTCGGCAACAGGGGCTGGCGGCGAGAAAAGGCCAGCAGCCGCTGGACCAGCGTTTGCGCCGTTTCGGCCGCCTGCATGGCGATCGATCCCGTCCTGGCAATGGCTTCGGGCGTGATGCTGCCGGAGAGGATGCGATCCAGCCCGCCGATGATGGGCGTCAGCAGATTGTTGAAGTCATGGGCGACATGGCCGGTAAGCTGGCCCAATATCTCCATCTTCTGTATCTGGCGCAGCGTGTCCTGGGATTTTTCCAGATCCTTGGTCCGTTCCCGCACCCGCTCGTTCAGTTGCAGGTTGAGCGCTTCGAGCGAGGCGAAGAGGCGGCCATTTTCCAGTGCCGTCGATGCGGCGCGTGCCAGCGCTTCCAGCAGCGCGATCTGGTTATCGGTCGGCGCGCCCGCTTCGGACCAGTAGGCGCCGACCGCCGCGATCGATTCCACCCGGCCGATCGGCACCATGATCATCGAACGGACGAAGGTGCTGCGATAGGCGTCCACCGGCACGCGGGGGTCCATGAACACGTCGGGGATCACGGCGGTCTGATGGTTCAGCATCGCCCAGCCGGAGACGCAGCGCTGCATCGGGAAGCGCTGGCCCGCCCAGAGCGGCTCCATCGAATCTTCCGCGACATAATGGCATTTATCCTCGTCGCGCAGCACCACGGCGATGCCGTCGGCACCGACCGCGCGGCGGGCAAAGGCACGCAGGACGGAGATGATCGCATCGATCGATCGGGCACCGGCCAGCGCTTCCATCGCTTCGGCTGCCAGGGTCCAGCGCGCCGCCAGCGCCTTATGTTCGGCGCGAACCTCGCTGTCTGATGCTTCCCTCATCGCGCGACCTCTGCATTGGAACTGGCGCCATATGACATGCAGGCAGTTTCGTTGCGAAATAGGCCTTCGTCAACGGCTTACGCGATGAAGTGAGGAATGCGTATCCGATTATGTAATTTACGATGCGGCATTAACCAAGCTGGAGAGGCCAGGATCATGGCCCATTATCCTCGCCCTCCGGCTGCGTCGGCGCGACGCGGGGCGGCGGCGTGCCTTGCGGCGGAACCGGGACGGGCTGGTCGGTCGGGATGCGGATCTGGTTCGGGCCGATATTGACCGTCATGCCGCCTTCGTCGACGCCCAGGCCGACATTGCCGATGCCGGTTTCTACGGCGATATTGGCGATGGCGTTGACCAGATCGGGGTCCTGCTCAGCGTCGGACGTATCCTCGACCGGTTCGTTGATCGCCCCGCTCATGAAATTGCGCCAGATGCGCGCGGGCACGCCGCCGCCGGCCGCGCCGCCGGGCAAGGGCGTATTATCGTCATTGCCGATCCACACCGCCGTCACCAGACCGCCGGCATAGCCCACGAAGATGGCGTCCCGGCTATCCTGCGTCGTGCCGGTCTTGCCGAAAGTGCTGGTGCGCAGGGCAGCGGCGCTGCCGGTGCCGCGATTGGCGGCGGAGGAGAGCAGATCGCGGATCATCTCCAGCTGATCGTCGCTAAAATGGCGCTGACGCTGCATCAGCTTTTCGAACCAGCCCTGCTCCTCCGGCGGCAGGCCATGGGCGACGACCGGATAGGCCCCGGCTGCGACGGCGGCATAGGCCTCGACCAGTTCGACCAGCGGGATTTCCGACGTGCCGAGCGCCAGACTGAGATCTTCGGTCAATGGTGCGGTGACGCCCAGGTCGCGCGCCACCTTGATGACATTGTCGACGCCGACCTTCTGGGTCAGGCGCACGGCCGCCACATTGCTGGACGCGGCAAAGGCCTGACGCAGGGTGATGCGACCGCGATATTTGCCGCTATGATTGGCCGGGCGATAGGTGCCGGTGGTGATCGGCGTATCCTCGATCATGTCGTCCGGCGTCATGCCCGCGCGGAAGGCCGCGAGATAGACGAACAGCTTGAAGGTCGATCCCGGCTGGCGCTTGGCCTGCACCGCGCGGTTGAAGCTGCTCTTGTCGTAATTCTTGCCGCCGACCATGGCGACGACGCTGCCGTCGGGCTTCATCGCTACCAATGCGGCCTGCGCCCCGCCCAGCGGGGCGCGGCGGATCGCGGCTTCGGCCAGGCGCTGGATGCGCCAGTCGAGCGTGGTCTTGATCTCCTGCTCGCCATAGACGGCACCGGCCCGGTCGCGCGCCTGTGGCAGCACCCAGTCGGCGAAATAGGTGCCGCTGGTCGGGTCTGGCTCCTCATGCACGTCCAGCCGCGCAGGGGGCAGGGCGTTGCGTTCCGCCTGGCTGATATAGCCGGCATCTACCATCGCCTGCGTCACCAGCGCGGCGCGGGTGCGGGCGCCCTTCAGATTGGACGTGGGGGCGAGGCGGGAGGGGGCCTTGAGCAATCCGGCCAGCATCGCCGCCTGCGGGATGCTGAGGCGATCGGGCGAGCGGTTGAAATAATGGCGTGCGGCGGCGCGCAGGCCGTAGACATTATCGCCGAAATAGACGTTGGAGAGATATCTCTCCATAATCTGGTCCTTGGTCAGCCAGGCTTCCAGCCAGACCGCGATCAGCGCCTCGCGCGCCTTGCGGCCGAAGGTGCGGTCGCTGGAGAGAAACACGCCCTTGGCCAATTGCTGGGTGATGGTGCTGCCGCCCTGCGACGATCCGTCCGACCACAGATTATGCCACATCGCGCGCGCGATGCCGCGCGGGTCTACGCCCCAATGGCTCTGGAAGCGGCGATCCTCGATCGCCATGAAGGCCTGTGGCACATGGGCCGGTAGTTCGGCGACGGTAACGGGCTTGTCGATCACCGCGCCGCGTCGCGCGATCAGATGGCCGTCGGCCGACATCAGGCTGATCGCGGGCGGGGCGATGGGCTTCAAGGATCGGGACAGCGGCGCCGTCACCGCCAGCCAGGCGATCAGGATCATCAGCACGGCGAGGCCAGCGGCCGCCGCCCATCCGAAAATCTGGAGCCGCCGCCGCCATGGAGTGGGCGGCGCAAAAGCACTGGGCGGACCGGCGCCAAATTCGCGCGGCGGCGCAGCAGCGGGATCGGCGTGGGCAGAGTCGGTCATCGGTTCGTTCATACTGTATTGTTCGCATCATACAGTCAAGCCTGTCCCGCAGCGGGACACGGGCCGGAGTTAACCACAATAAGCGCTGGCAGATATGGTAAATTTTGCGTTAACCAATTTCCATGCGTAACCGACCTCTCGTCCTCACCACCGAATCGGCCCGCCATCCCTTCCGGCAAAGGCTGCCCGCCCATGTGTTGCGGGTGCGAGATGATGGGCCGTCGGGCAAGAAGCGTCCGGTCGATGACGACAGCGACTGGAAATTATTCGCGCTCAGTTTTTGCGCCTTTTTCACGGCTTTCTACAGCTTCATCTTCTGAAGCGTCGGGCGGCACGCGCGGCTTAATGACATAGCGGACCGTCGCAGGCCTTGTGCAGTTTCCAGGCCATGCCCGCGCAGGGGATGGTCAGGATCGCGACCAGCAGCAGTTGCATCACGACCGATACGCCCGCGATGCTGAGGCCTATGGCACAGAGCGATCCCACCACCATCGCCCCGGAATTGACGATATTATTGGCGGCCACCGTCCGCGCTGCCTCGCACTTTTCGACCGTCGTGGTCAGGAATGCGTAGAGCGGCACGACGAACATGCCGCCGAAGGTCGCAACGCCCAGCAGACAGAAGGACAGCGGAATCGCCAGCGGATGCGCCAGGAAGCCTGCCAGCGACAGCATCTGTCCGTCGGGCGCGGGCGTCCACAGATCACACACGATGTGGAAGGCGACGATGCAGACGCCCATGCCGATCACCGATGCGGGCGCATATTTGGCCGACACATGCCCCTGAAGCAGGCGGTTGATGGCGATCGATCCGATCGCGATGCCGATCGAGAAGATCGCCAGGAACAGGCTGGCGACCGGCTTGTCGGCGGTCAGCACATTCTTCACCAGCGGCGGGAACTGGATGAACAGGATGGAGCCCACCGCCCAGAACAGACTGATCGCCATGATCGCCAGAAACAGCCGGCGAATGTGCATCGTACCCTTCACCAGCGCGATGGAGGATCGGATGACATGAAAATCGATCGGCTGCTTTTCCAGCAGGGACGGCGCCGACGGCACCTTGCGCCCGGCGACATAGCCGACCAGCGCGGTGATGATGATGCCGACGGCCGCCGCCTCGATCGGGATCAGGCCGGCCAGGATCGTGCCCGCCAGAATCGCGATATAGGTGCCGGCTTCCACCAGTCCGGTGCCGCCCAGAACCTCGTCATCTTCCAGATGCTGGGGCAGAATCGCATATTTGATCGGGCCGAAGAAGGTCGAATGGATGCCCATGGCGAACAGGGCCGCCAGCAGCAGCGGGATCGCCAGCGTGTGGATCGCAATGCCGCTCCAGATCAGCGCAAGGCCCGCCGCACCGATGCCCATGATGCCGATTTCCGCAGCTTTCACCCAGCGGATGATCATCGCCTTGTCGCGCTGGTCCGCCAATTGGCCCGACAGCGCCGACAGCAGGAAGAAGGGCAGGATGAAGATGCCCGTCGCCAGCGCGCTGAACCAGGTTTCCGACCGTTCGTCATTGTAAACCTGATACACGACGAACAGCACCATGGCGTTCTTGAACAGGTTATCGTTGAAAGCACCCAGCAGTTGGGTGATGAAAAGCGGCAGAAAACGGCGCTTGTTCAGGAGCCTGAGTGAGGCTTGCATATTATTGGGCGTCTTCTTTCCCGTTAGCGACCGGGGCGGGGTCTAGCGGGTGGCGGCGTCCCTGTCCAATGCCAAGCGCCTGCACAGTGCCAACCTGCATGGCCTCGCTTGTGCCGCGTCCCAGTCTGTGGCAGGTCGCCCGAATGCTGACGCTGCCCAATTTGCTGACGCTTTCGCGCATCCTGACAGTACCCTTGCTGGTCGCTTTGCTGTGGCCGGCGGAGGTCGGTGCGCGCTGGACGACCGGCTATGCTTTTGCCTTCGGCCTTTATTGCCTAATGGGCATCACCGATTATTTCGACGGCTATCTGGCCCGCGCGCAGGGCGCGGTGTCGAAACTGGGCATCTTCCTTGATCCCATCGCCGACAAGATCATGGTCGGGGCAGTGATCCTGATGCTGGCGGCGACCCGCGACATTGCCGGCATGCATATCATCGCCGCGATGATCATCCTGCTGCGGGAAATCGCGGTGTCGGGCCTGCGCGAATTCCTAGCCGGATTGCAGGTGTCGGTGCCGGTGTCACGCCTCGCCAAGTGGAAGACGACCTTCCAGATCATCGCGCTGGGCGCGCTGATCCTGGCCGGTGCGGTGCCGCATTTCCCCTTCGTCCAGACGGTGGGCATCCTCACGCTCTGGGCGGCCGCCATTCTGACGCTGATCACCGGATGGGATTATCTGCGTGTCGGCATCAAGCATATGGACTGAGCCATGGCGGAGCCGACGCTGACCATCGTCTATTTCGCCTGGGTGCGCGAAGACGTGGGCCGGGATGAGGAGCGGATCGATCGTCCATCGTCTGACATTACGGTCGCCGATCTGGTCGCGGCACTGGCGGCGCGGGGCGGCGGCTATGCGCAGGCGCTGGGCGATGCCACCAAATTGCGCGCCGCGCTCGACCAGCGCTTCGTGCCGCTGGAGACCGTGATCGGCGAGGCGCGCGAACTGGCCCTTTTCCCGCCGGTAACGGGCGGATGAAGCGCGTTTCGATCCAGCCGCAGGACTTCGACATTGCCGCCGAACTGGCGGCGCTGGAGGCGCTGGGCGGTGGCGGCGTGGCGAGCTTTACCGGCGTGGTGCGTGGGGAGGGCGGCCTCATCGCGCTGGAGCTGGAACATTATCCGGCGATGACGCAGGCGCAGGTCGACCGGATCGTGGAGGATGCGCTGGGCCGCTGGCCGCTGCTGGGCGTCAGCGTCATCCATCGCTTCGGGCGGCTGGAACCGGGCGCGCGCATCGTCTTCGTTGGCACGGCATCCCGCCATCGCACTGCGGCGCTGGAAAGTTGCGCCTTCCTGATCGACTGGCTGAAATCGCACGCGCCCTTCTGGAAGAAGGAACATTTCGGCGACGGCGCAACCGCATGGGTCGAGGCGCGCGCGGAGGATGACGCGAAGGCGAAAGGCTGGGGCGGTTGATCGCCTGATTTCCACCATAAAGTGACAAAAGAACCGCAAAACGCGCGTGTTTTTGTCGCCTTATGTCGTTTTTGACGAGCGCAGGGCGGCGACAGGCATCGACAATGGAAAGAGAGCAGGTAATGCTGTAGCTGACTTGGGGTCTGTAGGACAGGAGCCAGTCGGGCGGGTTTTGACCAGAAATGGACGCAGGAAGCATGCTGTGATGATGCCCGAAATCATCCCCCTTTTCCGCGAAAGCTGGGGCCTGAGGCGATCGTTGTATCGGCTTGAACAGACAGGTCGCTGGAGTGGCGTCGCAGGCTATATATGTTGTTCGCGCGAAGACGCGGAGAGAATGCGCAAACTCTCCGCGTCTTCGCGCCTCCGCGTGAACCAAATTAAAGAAAGATTTCGCGCAGAGGCGCAGAGAGCGCAGAGGAAATTGCCATGCTTGCCCTGCGTTCTCCGCGCCTCTGCGCGCATATAATATGCACCGTCGGTGCAAAGCGACCAAAGGTGGTCACTCGATCAGATCATTTGCATTTCCTGAAACCGGCCGCACATCCAATCGGCTGGTATGACCAAATCTGGTGGAAAGCAGCCGTTCCGGTTGGCCATCGACTTTGCTATCGCTGGCTGCGGAGGCCTTGCAATGAACGCTAGACGAACTCGGATCATGTATATTGAGGATAAGTCGGGCGGCCTCAACGGTCCAGCTCGGATTGGCCGCGTCACGATCTCGCAGTCGGGTCAGTCTGTTCACTACCAAGAGCGCACGTTTCAACGGCTTGGCGGCGGTGGTGGTGGATTGAAGTCCAACTACTTCGACGTGGCGACGGGTGAGGAGTACTGGATTTCGGGGCCGCGAAAAGATGGTGCTGATCGGCTCTACCCGAGCAGCACGATGCCAATCGAAGTGGATACCGATGTGCGTGACGAATACTGGCGAGAGATACGCGGCCTACCTGTGCCGCAGTGACCGTAATTGGACGATTAATGCCGAATGATTTTTCTTCGCGCAGCGTCCTGTATGGTCGATTATCTCCTCCAAATCGGACCGTCCCCAATCCACCCTTGTCCGTCATTCTCGCGATCCGAAGGGCGGCCGCAGCCCAACGCGGCAACCCATCTCCTCATTTGTCAATAAAGGGGAAAGCCGAGAGATGGATCCCCGTCTGCGCGGGGATGACGGTTTGGAAAGGGGGCGTGTTCATTCTCTTTCCATCCATTCTGGCCATTAAAACCTCACCCAGAAGTAGCGAACCTCCCCATGTCTCACGCCGCCTCCGGCAACCGGCAATTTTGCGCCGCCGCTGCGTCGCGCAAAATTTCGGCCAGCATGTGGAATTCCTTCTCGCGCGGGCTGTTGCGGCGCCAGACCAGCGCGATATCGCGGGAGGAGCGCTCCGATTCCAGCGGTCGCGCGATGATCTTGGTATGCTCCAATATCCCGCCGGCGATCGCCATTTCCGGGATCATCGTCACGCCCAGCCCATTGTCGACCATCTGGATCAGCGTGTGCAGCGATGTGCCCATCATCGTCGCGCTGGCCCGCAACTCCGGACGGTTGCATGCCGCCAGCGCATGGTCCTTCAGGCAATGGCCGTCTTCCAGCAGCAGCAGCTTGCTCTCATCGATCATGCCCGGCTTGATCCATTCGGGCGGATTGCTCGGTTCGTCCTTGGGAAAGGCGACATAGAGCCGGTCCTGAAACAGGATTTCGCTTTCCATATCCCCCATCGGGAAGGGCAGGGCGAGTAGCACGCAATCGACATTGCCGTGGCGCAGCGACTCGATCGCCGCCTGGCTCGTCTCCTCACGCAGATAGAGTTTGAGTTCCGGCCGTTCGGCGCGCAGCCGGGGCAGCAATCGCGGCAGCAGGAAGGGAGCGATGGTCGGGATCACGCTCATGCGCAATTCGCCGGTCAGCGGCTTGCCGGAGGCTTCGGCGATGGCGGCCAGCTCTTCCGCTTCGCGCAGGACGCGGTGCGCCTTTTCGACGATCCGGTCGCCCAGCGCCGTAAAGCGCACCACGCGCCGGGTCCGTTCGACCAGCGTGACGCCGATCAAAGATTCCAGTTCGCGGATGCCCGCCGACAGGGTCGACTGGGTGACGAAGCAACTATCTGCCGCCTTGCCGAAATGGCCCTGTTCCTTCAGCGCCACCAGATATTGGAGCTGTTTGAGCGTCGGCAGGTAACTGGACATTTATCGGCTTCCTCGATCAGAAAGCCGAATATAAGCGGTTCAGCCGATATATCCAAGATATTTGGCGACTCCGAACAGCGATGTCAGCGTCAGGATGATGCCGACCGCCGTGAACAGCACCCGCGGCGCGACATGGCGGGCCAGCATGGCGCCGAAGGGGGCGGCGACGACACCGCCGACCAGCAGGCCCAGCGTGTAGGTGGTGAAGGTTTCCCAGCCCAGATGGAAGATGAAGGTCAGGCTGATCGCGGTGGTCAGGATGAATTCGACCGTATTGACCGTGCCGATCGTATGGCGCGGGCTGGACCCCTGAATCAGCAGGTTGGACGTTACGACCGGACCCCAGCCGCCGCCGCCTGACGCATCCATGAAGCCGCCGATCAGACCCAGCGGCGTTACCCATTTCGGGTCGCGCGGCTTGGGCGGCAGGTGGAATCCGCGCCAGATCAGATAGAGGCCGATCGAGGCAAGATAGACCTGAACGAAGGGCTTGATGAACGCGCCGTCGATGCTGGACAGGATATAGGCGCCGGTTACGCCGCCGATCACGCCGGGGATGATGAGTTTGGCAAATAGTTTCCAGTCTACATTGCGGTGCAGGATGTGACTGATCGCCGATACGCCGGTGGTGAATGTTTCGGCGACATGGACGCTGGCGGAGGCGCGGCTGGGCGGTACGCCGAGCGTCAGCAGCAGCGTGCTGGAAATCACGCCATAGGCCATGCCCAGTGCGCCATCGATGATCTGCGCCCCGAAACCGACCAGGATGAAAGGCCAGATGTCGTCAAAATTGGCGACGAAAGTGTCGATCATCCATTACCCCCTGGCGATATTGTCTACCTCCATGATTGGAATATATCCTTACGCCAAGCAAGTTTCTATTTATTGCCGCAAAGGCTGATTGGGGCAGCATCTGGAAATGATCGGCCGGTTCGCTTATATGCGTTGCTCATAAGATGTTGGGAAACGGTCAGGGACGACGGGATGGTGCGCAACCTCATTGCTTATCTGGATTCGGTGAAAGCCCGTGATCCTGCGCCGCGATCCCGCGCGGAAATTCTGCTTTATCCCGGCGTCTGGTCGCTGGCCTTCCACCGGGTGGCGCATCGGCTGTATCAGTCCGATCTGTTTTTTCTCGCCCGTGCGGTCAACCATATGTCGCGCTTCTTGACCGGGAATGACATTCATCCCGGCGCGAAGATCGGCAAGCGCTTCTTCATCGACCATGGCTTCACCGTGATCGGCGAGACGGCGGAGATTGGCGACGACGTCACCCTATATCAGAATGTGACGCTGGGCGGCACCGATCCGGCCAATGGCATCGCGGGCAAGCGGCACCCGACTTTGCATGACGGGGTGATCGTGGGTTCGGGCGCGCAGGTTCTGGGGCCGATTCAGGTCGGCCCGCGCGCGCGGGTCGGCGCCAATGCCGTCGTGACGAAGGATGTGGCCGAAGCGGCAACCATGGTTGGCATCCCCGCGCGGCCGATGCTGGTGGATGTCACCGCTTATCAGCGCGAATTCCTGCCCTACGGCACGCCGTGCAGCGATTGTTTCGATCCGGAAAAGCAGAAGCTGGAAATGCTCCAGTGCGAAGTCGAGCAGCTTCAGAAGCGACTCGCCGAACTAATGGCCGAACGGCAGACACCGGTTCTGCCGGGCGATGACGCGCCGCTGTTCAAGGAGCGCGGCCGGGCCTGATGACCAATGTGACGCCGTTTCCTGTCAATGGTGCGGGTCAGGTCGGGTTCGACCGGCTGGAATTGCAGCGGATCATGGACTTGTACGGCCGGATGGTGTCGGCCGGTCACTGGCGTGACTATGCGATGGACATGGGGCGGGAGGCAGCGATCTTCAGCGCCTTTCGCCGTAGTGCAGAACGTCCCGAATATCGCATCGAAAAACGCCCGGCGCTGCGTCATCGGCAGGGCATGTGGTCGCTGGTCGGTGAAAGCGGTCAGATACTCAAGCGTGGTCAGGAATTGCAGGGCGTACTGGCCCCGGTCGAACGGAAATTGCTGCGCATCGTCGAGGATTGAGCGAGTGCTGATGGTCAGACGGTCGCCCGGTCCAGATAGGGCAGGCGATCCGTCACCATCGGCGGCAGGCCATGGACGATTAGCGCGCGGGCATGGTGCCATAGCGCCGACAGCAGCAGCAGGGCGGAGCCGATCACCAGACTGGTCAGCGCCCAGGACAGTTCGACGGCGCCGGCCTGTTTGAACAGCGCGTAGAGCGCGAACAGCACATAGGCGAGGCTGGACACCAGCAGCGCCCGCCTGTCGATCGCCAGTGCCACCAGACCGAAGGCGACATAAAGCGCGATCACCAATATGGCGCGGCCCACGCTGATCTCGTCCCCGTTCAGCACGCCGAGCAGGTGGAACAGCGCATGGGCGATCATCGGCGCGGCGGCCAGATGGAGCCAGAAGGCGACATCGGACCGGCGCGTGGTCCGGCTACGATCGCTCATGTCCCACCACATGGCGAGGGCGAAGATCGCCAGCCCCGATACCAGCAGGAGCAGGAAGGGCAGGGCTTTGCTATCCGGGGTAGCCGCCATGATGAGGCCGGCGATCACCCCGGCGGCGGCTGCGGACCCGGCTGCCACGGTGATCGGCACGTGGAAGCGGCGCCAGTGGGCGAAGGCGGCCAGGCCGCTCATCGCCGCGACGGCTGCGAAGATCAGCGACGCCAGACTGTCGCCGGCATGGGGGAAGATGCGGATCGCCAGCGCGAACAGCGCAAAGCCGGTGCCGCCCACGAAACCCGCCAGCAGCAGGATTGACGGGAGGGCCATGCGGCGTCGACGGGTGAAATATTCGGCCAGACCCCAACTGGCCGCCGCGACCAGCAGGCCCGACATGAAGGCCGGTTCATGCGGGGAAGCACCCAAACGGACGCTGTTGCCGAGCCAGCCGACCGCGACCAGCAGGATGATGCTGGCGATGGCGACGAAGATGTCATTGAAGCCGGTGAGCAGTCGAAAATGTTCTTCATCCACGACCGGACTGGCGCGCAATTGCGCCACATGATCGCGCAACGCCTGTGCGGCCGTGGCGGGAATGACGCCTGCTGTCACCGCATCCTGAAGATCGCTCTCGCTATACATCGGTCCTGCTCCCGGAACTGTCCAGGATCGCAGAATAGCACCACTGTATTATATTATCAATACAGTGGTGCGCTGGTGCCGCGCTTAGCGGGCGGCGCGATCCGCCACGCTGCTTTCTTCCTGAAGAAAACCGCGCACTTCGGTGATGAAATGGTCGAACTGGTCATGGTGCAGCCAGTGGCCGGCATTGCCGAACTCGACCAGTCGTGCATTCTGGAAATGACGGATGCGCCCGTCCCGGACCGGGTTGGACGCCCAGCTATCCTTGCCGAGGCAGAGGAGGGTGGGGCTGCTGATCTGCGACCAGAAGGCGGGGAGGTCACTGTCGGTGCCGGCCTGCGGCGTCTGGGCATTCAGATAGGGATCGAATTTCCAGCCATAGCTGCCATCTTCATTGCGGTTGACGCCGTGGGCGGTCAGATGCAGCGCCTGTTCCACCGACAGATGTTCATTGCGTTCCCGCATGCGGCCAACGGCGGCTTCGATCGTGGGGTAGCGGCGCGGCGTGCGCCCGGCGCTGGCGCGCCGTCCCGCAATCCACTGGCGCCAGACGTCGGTCGTCTCCTGCTCGGCTTGCTGCCGGACACGTTCGGGCGACAGGCCGAGGCCTTCGATCGCGACGATCCGGCGCAGCTTTTCGGGGAAGAGGCCGGCATAGCGAAGGCTGATCGCCCCGCCGAGCGAGTGGCCCACGATCGTCACCGGCGCCCGGTCCAGCAGGTCGACAAGCTGGGCCAGATCATAGACGAAATTGCTCATCATATAGGAGCCGTCGGGCGACCAGGCGCTGTCGCCATGGCCGCGCAGATCGGGTGCGATCACATGATAGTCGCGCGCCAGCGCCCGCGCCGTCCAGTCCCAGCTGCGCGCATGGTCGAACCCGCCATGCAGCAGGATCAGCGTGGGCGCAGATGGATTGCCCCAGTCGAGATAATGAAGCCGCGTGCGCAACGACGTGAAGAAATGCGACGTGGGCGTAGGCACGGTCGGAATATCCATGCGATCCTGCAAGCTAGAGACGAAAGTCGATGACCTCCCCTTTGGCGATGTCTGTCGCCCTTGCAAGCAAGGAGCGATGAAAATCCTATATTTATAATTATTTCAATCGCACAGTTCGAAAATGAATTCAACGCTGGGGAAGTATATCGCCGGTTGTTTCTGCTGCCGTGCGGCTCGACAGGCTGTGATTGACCGAGGCAACCGCCCTTGCGAGGTCGGCCTGCCGGAACGGTTTGTCGAGCCGCAACCGGCCGGAAACATGCGGCGGCAGTTCGGCAAAGCCGGTGATGATGATGACCGGCAGGCCAGGACGCAATTGTTCGATCGAATCGGCCAGTTGCGCACCGGTCATGCCCGGCATGGCATGGTCCGTCACCACCAGATCAACCGTGCCGCGTTCCAGCATGTGCAGCGCTTCCTGCGCCGAGGACGCCTGAAACACGGTGTGCCCCAGTTCTTCCAGCATGCCCGCCGTGTTCATCAGCACCAGATCGTCGTCATCGACCGCCAATATCACCAGCGGCGCGTGTTCGCCGATCATCTCTTCGATCGGCTGGGCGGGGGCGGTCCAGTCATCATCGCCCTGCGTGACCGGCAGCCATAAGGATACGGTGGTGCCATGGCCGGGTTGGCTGGAGATGGTCAGCGATCCGCCGCATTGCTGGGCAAAGCCATGGACCATCGACAGGCCCAGCCCGGTGCCCTTGCCGACGCCCTTGGTCGTGAAAAAGGGTTCGCGCGCCCGCTCGATCGTGGCGGCGTCCATGCCTTCGCCATTGTCGATCACGGACAGGCGGACATAGCTGCCTTCGGTGAGATCGGGCCGTTCGCCTGAGGCCACGGCGATTTCGCTGGCGTCGATCACGATCTTCCCGCCACCCGGCATGGCGTCGCGCGCATTCACCGCCAGATTGAGCAGGGCCAGTTCCAGTTGCGCCGGATCGGCATGGGCCGTGCGCAGCGTCAGGGGGAAATGGGTTTCGATGCTGGCCGTCGTGCCCAGCGTGGTGCGCAGCAATTCGGCCATGCCCTGCACCAGCGCGATGCAGTCGACGCCCTGCAACTTCAATTCCTGCTTGCGGGCAAAGGCCAGCATCCGCTGGGTCAGGGTCGCGCCGCGCTCGGCAGCGGTCATCGCATTGTCCAGATAGCGCGAAATGTCGCCGCCATGGGCCAGTCGCTGCCGCGCCAGATCCAGACTGCCGACGATCACCGCGAGCAGATTGTTGAAGTCATGCGCGACGCCGCCGGTCAGCTTGCCGATCGCTTCCATCTTCTGCGTTTGAACGATGGCATCGCGCGCTTCGTCCAGCGCCTTTTGCGTTTCGCGCCGCTCGGTCAGGTCGCGGGTGATCTTGGCAAAGCCCAGCAGTCGCCCGTGCGGATCGCGGATAGGATCGATCACGACATTGGCCCAGAAGCGCGACCCGTCCTTGCGGATGCGCCAGCCTTCCGCCTCGAACCGGCCTTCGCGTTCGGCGGTGTGCAGCGCGCGGGACGGCAGGCCGGCCAGCCGGTCTTCCTCGCTGTAGAAGCGGGAGAAATTCTGGCCCATTATCTCTTCGGCGCGATAGCCCTTGGCGCGTTCCGCACCGGGGTTCCAACTCGTCACCGTGCCGACCGGATCGAGCATATAGATGGCATAATCGGTGACGCTCTGCACCAGCAGGCGAAACCGTTCCTCGCTTTCCCGCAGAGCTTCCTGCGCGGCGCGCCGCTCGGTCAGGTCGCGCGTGACCTTGGCAAAGCCCAGCAGATGCCCGGCCGGATCGCGAATGGGATCGATGACGACATTGGCCCAGAATTGCGAACCGTCCTTGCGAACGCGCCAGCCTTCCGCTTCGAACCGGCCGTCATGGTCCGCCGTGTACAGCGCCAGCGCGGGAATGCCGCTGGCCTGATCCTCCGGCATGTAGAAGCGGGAAAAATGCTGGCCGATAATCTCGTCCGCCTCATAGCCCTTGAAGCGGCGCGCGCCCGCGTTCCAACTGATGACGACGCCACCCGGATCGAGCATGAAGATGGCATAGTCGGTCACGCTCTGCACAAGCAGTTCGAAACGGTTGCCGGCCTGTTCAAGAGAGGCAGTGATCATGGAGTCCCCGGTTGCGCCGCCCTTACGGCGTCCTTTGCCTTCGGCAAAACACGGTATGGCAACGAACGTTCCACGATAGGCCCTGTTGACGACATTTCCAGCCCCTGTCGTGGCGGTCAGGGTCTTGACTTGAATCGCCCGGCTGCCCACCACGACGCCAGACTTAGGACAGGATGGCATGGTGGAAAAGGCGACGATCACGGTCATTGGGGAAGCGATGCTGGAATTGAGCCGTGGCGAAGGCGACGGCTGGAACCTGCGTTATGGCGGTGACGTCATCAATACGGCGGTCCATCTGGCGCGTTCGGGGGATCATGTGCGCCTGGCCAGTGCGCTGGGCGCCGACCCGATGAGCGCGCAGTTGCGCAGCCAGTGGGAAGCGGAAGGCGTCGACACCAGTCTGTTGATCGCGGCGCAGGGACAGCTTCCGGGCCTCTATGCGATCGAAACCGATGCGACCGGAGAACGCAGCTTCCATTATTGGCGCAGCGAAGCGGCCGCGCGGCGCATGTTCGATCTGCCCGAAAGCGCGGCCATGGTCGCGCAGGCGGCGCAATCGGACCTGCTCTATTTCTCGCTGATCACGCTTGCCATCCTGCCTGATGCGGGGCGGGAGGCCTTGCTGACACTGGCGAGGAAGGTGAAGGAACGGGGCGGCAAGGTCGCTTTCGACGGCAATTATCGGCCCCGCCTGTGGAGCGATGCGGCCACGGCCTGTCACTGGCGCGACCGGGCCATTGCCTTGTGCGACATCGGCCTGCCGACGCTGGCGGATGAAGTCGAGATGGGCGAGGCGGATGACGTGGCAGATGCGGCGGCGCGCTGGGGCGCGGGCGAGGGCCGGGAGATCGTGGTGAAGCTGGGCGGCGACGGCTGCATGGTCGAGGGCGTGGTCGTGCCGATCCCGCAGAAGTTGACCGTGATCGATTCGAGCGGTGCGGGGGATGCCTTCAACGGCGGTTATCTCCATGCCCGGTTGGCAGGGGCTAGCGTGGCGGATGCCGCACTGGCCGGCCACCGGCTTGCCGGTTGGAATATCGGCCGGCGCGGCGCTATCCCCGCGAAGGATGCCGACGCGCCTTATTGATCAGGCCGGTTGCGGGACCGTTGCTGCGGTCGCGCGGTTCAGATCCCGCTTCAAGGTGCGAATCTGACGTTCCAGTTGGCGCTGTTTCAGCACATTGGCATGGATATGGGCGGCCAGCATCCGTTCCTGCGCGAGGAAGGGCTCGGCCGCCATGCGCACGCGGCGGGCGGCGTTGCTTTGCGGCGCAACGGCGAGTGCCTGATCCAGATGGTGCGGCAACAGATAGCGCGTCAGCCATGCATCCGACGTGGAATGGGCGAAGGCGACACCGGTCGCATAATTGTCCATGATGTCGGCCGCCAGCGATGCGGCGGACAAGCGGCGCTCCTGACAGCGACCGGTGAAATTGAACCGGGCCGCTGCATCGCGGTTGCCTTCGTGCAGATAGCCCGGCCCGCCGAAATGATCATAGACATAGACGGGCGTGCGGCTGGCGAGGGCATAGGGAATGCTCTTGCCGATGGAGATCACCAGATCCGCCTGTGCGATCATCGCCGGTGTCACCAGTTCCTCTTTGTCACCGCTGCGGCCGATATGCTGAACGCTGCATGCCTGTCGCAACAGATCAAGCGCGCCCATCAGATCGGGGTCACGATGGCTGCTGATGGTCAGGATGCGGGCAGGGCGGGTCGGCAGCGCGCGAGCAGGCGCGAAGAAGGCGGCGGGGGCGGCATTGTGGAAGCAGTGGATCGGTCCGGTCTGGCCGATTTCCTGCAAATGGCCCGCCGTCATCTCCGAATTGGCGAGTATCATGTCGGCCAGCAGCCGGTCATGCAGCCAGCCGCCGCTTTCCATATAGGATTTGCGTGACAGGCGACCGAGCAGGATCAGCGTCGCTTCCCGGTCATCCTGCGAAGGCGCATAGTCGAACAGACCCAGAAGCTGATGCTGGGCATAGACGACATCGAAGGCGAAGGGGTGGATCAGCGCCGGGTCGGTGATGATATGGCCCCCGGCATCGGCGATCAGCGAGGACATGGGCGGTTCGGCGATGCTGGCATAGACGGTCACGGCATAGCCCGACCGGTGAAGATGATCGGTCATTTCCAGCGCGACCACTTCCGATCCGGCGATATTCTTCAGGTGGTTGGTCGCGACGAGGGCACGCCGCACGGGCGCGTTGGGAGCGGGGGCGATGGTCATGATCGCCGGCTGATCCGTGATCAGGCGGGGCGGGTCAATCCTTGAAAAATGGGGAGCAGTCTTCATCGACCTGTAAGGGGCCGTTGACCCGTTCGGGTCGCTATGCCATGGACGCTCCACGATGCGGGTGTAGCTCAATGGTAGAGCAGCAGCTTCCCAAGCTGACGACGGGGGTTCGATTCCCCTCACCCGCTCCAACTCCCGGAAATAGCGTTTAGATAGTGGACCGACCATGACTGGTCTGCGTCCCGGCTTGAGTTGCGCCCGCCATTTTCGCTAAGAAGCAGGCATCGGATCTGATCGGGGTTGTGGAATTTGTGAGCGGAGCGGCGAAGCAACAGGATGTCAGGCCGGCCGCGCGACAGCTTTTGCGGCAATGGTTGGGATCAAGCGAGGCCGAGGCCCTGTCTTCGGTGGATGCTCTGGGACGCAGTGCCATCCGCGCCGCTGCGCAGGCCGCCGAGCGGTTGGACAGGGGAACCGCCATGGCGGCGTCGGCCGATGGCGTGCTGCATGAATTGCAGAAACTGGCCGAGGCCTATGCGCCGTCCGAACCGCCGCGCAGGCGCCTGCGGCTTTTTCCCCGGGCGCAGGCGGAGCGTCCCGTCCGGCCCGATCTCAATGCCCTGGTCGCAAAGCTCGAACGTGAGCGGGACAATGTCGCGCATGGCCTGATCACCATCGACACGGATCGGTCCAGATTGCAGGATAGCGAGGCCGGTCTGGAGGAGGCCATCCAGTTGATCCGCGCCTGCGCGGTTGCGATCGAGGCAGCGGCACGGGAACTGGCGGGGGATCGACCGGAGCGGGCCGGGTTTCTGCGCGATGGCATTGCCCCTCGATTGCTGGCGCGGGAACAGGATGTGCTGACCCAGTTGGCGGTGACGCGGCAGGGCGTGCTGGCGCTTCAACTGGTGTCGGACGGGCAGCGGGCTCTGGGGCAGGCGATCGATCGGGCGCGTGAAACCAGCGTGGCTGCATTGCGGACCGCCATGGCGGCAAGGCAGGCCGTCGATGGCAGTCGCGACCTGTTGCAACAGGCCGATGCGCTGGATCGCACGATGGACGCGGCGCGCGGGACGGGGGCGGCTGACCGGGACGTCGATCGGGCGGTGGCCGATGCGGTCGATCAGGTGCGCCGGGCCATCGATGCGGCAAATCTATCCGCGCGGCCCCTCTAGCGTTGCGCATTCCCCTCGCCTAGGATGGCTGTGTGGCTGGTTTTCTGGACAAATTGACGGGTTGGATGGGGGGAAGGGCCGCGCCCGTGCCCCCTGCACGGGTAGAGCAAGAGCCCGCAGCCCCCAGCATAGCGTCGGATGATCCGCGCTTGCCCGATGCGTCGCGTACGCTGGTGGCGCGGATGCTGTCGCTGATCGCCGATATCGAGGCACGGACGCAGGATGACGGGCTGATGGTGTCCGCCCTGACGGAGGTACGCCAGATGCGTGACAGCCATTTGCCGCGCCTGATCGCCAGCTATGCCGATATTCCGGCGTCGCACCGGGCGGAAATTTTCCGCCAGACGGGGCGCTCGGCCAGCTATAATCTCAATCAGGGGTTCGAAAAGATGATCGCCCGGCTGGAGACTCTGTCGCACTCGCTGGCGCAGGAGGATCTGGACAGTTTCGCCGACAATCTGCGCTTCATCGACCACCGCTATGGCGAGGATGATCCGCTGCGCTGATAGTTTGTTTGGAAATGCGCGAAAGAGCGCATTTCCAAACAAACCCTCAACCCAGCCGGACCGTCGGCGTCAGCCACACCGTCCCACGTCCCCGGAACATATAGACCAGCCCTTCGCCGCTGCGCATCGCATTGCGCAGGCCGCGCACCAATGGCCGCAATTCCACCTGAAGCCCGGCCGAAAACATCAGCATCAGGTCACCATCGACGATCAGTTCCTTCTGACCGTCCAGTTCGACCACTTCGATCTCTTCGACCGGCACCGGTGCTTCGACCACGAAGGCGCCCCGACCGGTCAGCTTGGGCTGCATCAGGCCGTTGCCCGATAATATGCCCTGCACCGACCGGTGGATATGCGTCGACAGTTCGATATTGGCGTCGCAGGCGTAGAAGGCGCCATCGTCTAGGATCAGCGAATCATCTGGGCCTTCCATGGAGGCAAGGATGAAATATTTGGTCGTGGCTTCGGTCCAGACCTCGCCCCATCCCGAATAGCGCGTGGCAAAGGCGCTTTCGCCGGTCCCGGCGGAGGTGATCGCGCGCTTCAGGAAGCCACCGGCGCCGGCATTCTTCTGCACCTCGACCTGTAGCTTGCCATGGGCATATTGCAGCGCGCCCGGTTCCAGCAGGGCTGCGCCGCCATCCAGCATGATGCGCACCTGCCGCGCGGTCACGCCATGCGGGGCATGAAGATGGATGGTGGCCGCCGTGCCGTTCGGTGTCGCATTGGGGACATGCACCGGCCCGCCCAATATGTGGCTCTTGCGCGCAAATTCATAGAGTTCGAAGCGAACCCCGGCGCTGGCCTGCTCATCGATCTTGCTGCGATAGGCGCTCATCCCTGCCTCCTCTCTCTGGATCAAGCCCGCAGGGCGCGCGGATCGGCTATGCCGAATAGCGACGCACGTTGCAGCAGACGTTCGGCCCAGCCGCGATGAGTGGCCGGTTCGCACATCACGCCGTCGCGGCCGAACACGGCCGGGCTGCCCTCCGCCAGAACCAGTCGCGCTTCCTCTTCCTCGTCTGCCGGGACGGCCAGAGCATTCTGGATCACGGCGATCTGGGCGGGGTGGATGGCGGTCTTGGTCAGCAGCCCATGTTCGATATCGCGCAGCACCTCTTCGCGCAGCAGCGCCGCGTCGGCATAGCGTTCCAGCACGGGTGCGCTCAAGGCAAAGCCCCATGGCGCGAAGCCGGCCACCAACTGGCCGATCAGGCCGCCTAGCGGCCCCTCATAAGCGGTGCGATTGGCCGGGCGGCGCAGGCCCATCGCCTGCAACAGGTCGTTGCCGCCGATCCGCAGCACCAATATGCGGTCCTGCACCGCCAGCAACTGATCGCGAAAGCGGCGCATTTCCTGCGGATCACAGGCTTCGCGCGTCTCCAGCGTCGGCATCAGCCGGTGCCGGTCGTGCAACGGCAAGGACAGATAGGCCGGCATCGTGTCCGCATGCGCCTTTGGCACGACGAAGCCGTCGATATGCTCGATCCCCGGCATGCACAATATATGTTCCAGCATCGCGGCCGACCGTGGCCGGATGAACAGCAGCGGGTCGGTGGGCGCCGCCTCCCGCGTGACGAGCGCCCGCAGGAAGGTCGCCAGATGGGTGAGGGCGGTGGGCAGGTCTTCCTCCCGCACCGAATCTTCCAGACACAGGACGGCCGATCGCAACCCTGCCGGGCGACGCGGGCCGAGCACTGCCGTAAACAGGTCGCCGCGCATGCAGGGAATGTAGAGCGTTGCCCCCAGAGCAACGGGGGAAATCGGTGTCGTGACGGTCATCTGTCATTCCCCAGGCTGCGGATGATGGCGACGGCGCGATAATGGGAGTCGGCGCCCAATGGTTCGATCGGGATGCCGTGACCGGCCGCAAGGTGCAGCAGATGCGCGACATCCGCATCCTCGCGGTCGCGGACCAGCAGGCGTTCGGGCATGCGGCGCAGCAGCGCGCGGGTGGCTTCGGCAATACCGGGCTTGATCCGGTTGCGATCGCGCGATCCGGTCCCGGCCAGCAGCGCTTCCACCATCGTTTCGCAGGCCTGCCCCAGAATCGCACGGCGCGCGGTATGACCGGCTATTGACCGGGGCGTGGCGGCGGCCGCCAGCGGGGCAATCGCGGCGATAAAGGCATGGGACATGTCCGCATGCGCATAATGCGGGTAGGTGACGCAGGCATGAAAATCGCCGGGGCCGACGACGTCCGTGTTCAGGATGGAACGGCTGACGAGGCCCGACACGATACCGTTCAACAGGCCGGACGCGATCAGATAGTCATCGTCGCTCGCGGCGATATCGGCTTGCCCCGCCGGGTCGGCGATGACTGCCAGTTCCGGCGCAAAGCCATGGGGGCAGGCGGCCAGCGACCGGCGCAATTCCTGGGCGATGGCGCCCTTGCCGGTCCAGCCGTCGATGAAGATCGCATCGCGGGGATCGTGCCGGTCGGCGATATGCGCCAGCGCCACCGGATCGATCCCGCGATCGCGGATGATGCTGATCGAATAATGGCTGGCGCGATGCCCCCATGCGCGCAGCGTCCGCGCCAGCAGCACGCCGATCGGCGTGCCCGCCCTTGCAAGCGACACCAGAACGATCTCCCGGCCGGGCCTGCGCTCGACAAGCCCGGCGGCAAGGCTGGCGACATCCTGCGCCAGCCGGGCGCCATTGCGGGCCAGCGCGGCATGATAGAGGCCGAGATAGCGATCGTCGGGGATGGATTCCGGCGCGATCATTTCGGAATAATGGCGACGTCCCGACTGGATCGCGGCTTCCTTCGCCGCGACATCGGTGGCCGCCATCGATACCGGTTTCAGCAGGAAGGTCACGTCCTGCGGATCATAGCTGCCGGAAAAGACGGGGCTGGCGTCGGCATCAATGCGCATGGAACATGGCTCCCGCCAGTTGGGAGCGCGGCGGCATCATCGCATAGTCGCACAGGCTCATGAACGGCGCATCGGTCAGGCTGTCGCCTATGCCGATGACCGGCGCATCGGGATATTGCGCGCGCAGGGCGGGCAATATGTGGGCGACTGCATGTTCCTTGCCCAGATAGGGCGGCATCAGCGCGACATTATTGCCGTTACGGTGATCGGTCCAGCCGGGTGGCAGCGCGGGCACGGCAGCGTCCACCACGGCGAACAGCGCCGCATGATCGGCATCGGCATGTTTGGCCAGCGTGTAGAGAGGCAGGTCGCCCTCCATCAGCACACGCGCGCGGATGGCGATGCTGCGGGCCTGTGCCTCCATGGCGATGGCGTCGGACAGGGCGGCCAGTTCGGTCGCGTGGCGGGCTGCCTTTTCGGCGATGATCGCTGCCCATATTATGTCTACTTCGCTGTTTTCATCCAGCACGACACCGCCATGGGCACAGACTGCCGCCTTGAAGGGAATATGCGCCCGCCGCAAAGCATCCAGACTCCGGGCGGTGACGGGGACCATATGGCTCGTCTCCGCCAGCCACTGGATGAACTGCATCTGGCGCGGGGTCGCATAGCTGAGTGGGGCGCCGTCGGCCGCAAAGCCCAGCGGGGTCAGCCGGTCATGCGGCACATCCGCCGGGCATTTGCGCAGCGTCTGGAACAGGGTGTCGTCCAGATCGACCAGGGTGATGGCGCGCATCAGGCGTTCCACCCGATCAGGTCTGCGTCCAGCGCCCGGACCAGCGCCGGATCTACCGTGCCGGTGCCGGTTTCATGGGCGATCCATGTGGTGCGCTGGTCGGCCGGATCGGCATTGTAGAGATAGTTGGGGACGCCGGTGTCATAGTTATCGGCGAAGCAGAACTTGGCCTTCATCGCGGCGGCGAGGCGCGCGGGGCTGCGACTGGTCGCCTGTACCACCACATCATGGCCTTCCTGCGCCATTTTCTCGGCAAGGCGGAAGGGGAGGTAGGTGAACTCGCCGGTGCCCACGATGCGCAGCGGGCCTTCGACCGGCGGCAGCGGGGTGATCGGGGGCAGGGCGATCGGCGCATCCAGCCCCAGCCTGCCGAAATTGCGGTGGGTGCGCAGGCGACCGAGAGAGGCAGCGGCGACATCGAAGGCGGCGTTTGCGGTGGCGACCTCGCCCTGCGTCCATTCCATACGGCCGGAAAGCAAGGCTGCGATCTGCGTCGGGCGGGGCATGCGGGTCGGCCAGTCCTTGCCGACCGACCAGTTGGTCAGCGTGGCCACCACGATCGCCTCGACCGCCGGCCATGCCTCGACAAAGGCGGTTGCCAGATTGCACAGGGTCGTGCCGGTCGACACTTCATCGTCCACGATCACCAGCGACCGGGGGTCTTTCGGGCTGAGCACTGGAAGGTCCGGGCGATAGACGAGATGGGCCGAAGCATGGCTGTGCGGCTCCTCGAACCGGCAGAGCAGGGGATGGTCGATCTGCTGGCGGGTCGAGTGGATGAAGTAAATGTCGTCGCGGCCGGTCGCCAGACGCAGTTCCTCATGGATCGTCTGGCCCAGACACACGGCGGTTTCGGCGAGGCCGATGACCATGACCGGTCCGGGCAGGTCGGCGGGAATGCGTGCCGCCAGATCATGAACGCTGCGGCGCATGACCTGCGGCGCGGCCGGGATATGTCGCCCCAGCACGCGCGACACGACCAGAAAGCCGCGCCGGGGGTTCTCGCGCGCGGCGAAATCGCACAGCGCGTCGAGCGGCCAGACGGCTTCCTCCACCTCTATGTCGAGTTGGCCGGTCGGCAGGGTGATGGACCGGGCGGTTTCGGACCGGGTCAGCATGTGCAGCTAATCCGGGCGATCGTGTCGCGTGCCTGCCGGACCACGGCGGCCCGGCCGATGATTGCCTGATCGGGACGGGCAAAGGGCGGTTCTATGCCGAAGGAGTCGAGGAAACTCAGGATGATGGCCCCTTTTATGCCGAAGTTGATATTTTCCGCGCTGGCGCCCGACTGGCGGATGCGATCGAGGTTCAGTGATGAGCTAACGAGTCCGACCAGATGACCCGCCATGTCCAATATCGGTCCGCCGCTATTGCCGCTGGCGATCGGCGCGGTGAACTGGAAGACCGTGCTGTCATTGCCGATGCCGCACAGCGCCGCGATATTGCCGGCGCTGGCCTGTGGCCCGGTGCCCAGCAGACCTTGTAACGGAAAGCCCAGTGCGACGATATCCTCGCCCAGATGCAGGCCGACCTGCGACCGGAACTGCGCCGTGGCGGGCAAGGGCGCCTCGACCCGCAGCAAAGCGAGGTCGTTGCGTGGATCGGCGAACACGGTCACGGCGTCGATCGGCCGACCGGCGGCATGGACGGTGACGATACGGGCGTCCTCCACGACATGCGCGTTGGTCAGGATATGGTGGCGATCGATCGCCACCCCGCTGCCCGAAGAGGTGCCGCCGCGTGGGCGATCATGGCCGCCATGGTCCACCTCCCGATCGGGCGGACGAAGCCGGGGGATCAGGCGCTGGACCCAGCCATGGTCGATGCCATGCGCGCCGGCGATGGCGCCCAGCCCCATGGCGAAGCCCTGCCCATTGGCGGCCATGCGCCATGCCCCCTGATGGCGATAGCATTCGATCAGAATCACCGCCGCGTCGGGGCGGTCATGCAGGTCCACGCCAAAGCGCAGGTCGCCGGTTTCGACCGTCAGCCGCCGTGCGATCGGCTGAGTCTCGCGATCGAAGGCGATCAGTTGCAGCCGGTCCACTTCCGCCGGTACGGCGTCGAGGGAGAGGGACAGCCTATCGCTATCCTCGAACCGCGCCGCCGGGCGCATTTCGCGGGTGACACTGTCGAGCGGTGGGAAGGCAGGAGAGGCCTTGCGGTCCGTCCCCAGTGCGATCAGCGCCAGCGCGAGGTTATGGCTGCCACCGCCGGCGAACGCGAAGAGGCGCTCGCCGGAGATTGGCGTCCGTTCGCCCGCGACCAGGTCACGCATAGGCGCGCGCGGAACAGGTCAGACGTTGACGCCGAAGGAAGAGGCCAGCGGTCCCAGACCACCGGCAAAGCCCTGACCGATCGCCTTGAACTTCCATTCGCCATTGTGACGATACAGGTCGCCGAAGATCATCGCGGTTTCGGTCGAAGCGTCTTCCGACAGGTCGTAACGGGCGATTTCCGCGCCGCCATCGGCGTTCAGCACGCGGATGAAAGCGTTGGACACCATGCCGAAATTCTGGCGACGGCCATCGGCTTCGTGAATGGTGACGGCGAAGCTGAGCTTGGTCACATCGGCCGGCACCTGATCGAGCGAGACGGCCACGACTTCATCGTCGCCGCTGCCTTCGCCGGTCAGATTGTCACCCTGATGCACGACCGATCCGTTGCCGCCATTTTTGTTGTTGTAGAAGACGAAGTCGGCGTCCGAGCGCACCTTGCCGCCGTCATTCAACAGGAACACGCTGGCGTCGAGGTCGAACGCGCTGCCATCGGTGACGCGGGTGTCCCAGCCCAGACCGACATGCACGGCCTTCAGGCCCGGCGCTTCCTTGCTGAGGCTGACATTGCCGCCCTTGGAAAGCGAAACTGCCATAACTATTCTCCTTCTCGCCGGCCTTAGCCGACATTGACACCATAGTTGCGCGCCAGCGGGGCAAGGCCGCCCTTATATCCCTGGCCGACCGCGCGGAATTTCCACTCGCCATTATGGCGATAGACTTCGCCGAAGATCATCGCCGTTTCGGTCGAAGCGTCTTCGGCCAGATCATAGCGCGAAATTTCCCGCCCGGTCGCATCATTGACGATGCGGATGAAGGCGTTTGACACCATGCCGAAGCTCTGGCGACGGCCTTCGCCGTCATGGATGGTCACGGCGATCGCGATCTTCTGCACATCGGCGGGAACGCGCGTCAGTTCGACCTTCAGCGCTTCATCGTCGCCGTCGCCCTCGCCGGTGCGGTTGTCGCCGGTATGCTCGACCGAACCGTCCGAAGACCGCAGATTATTGTAAAAGATGAAATCGCTGTCGCCGCGCACCTTGTCGCCGGACGCCAGCAGGAAGGCGCTGGCATCCAGATCGAAATCGGCGCCATCGGTGGTGCGCGTGTCCCAACCCAGACCGATCAGGATCTTCGACAGATTGGGCTCTTCCTTGGACAGGCTGACATTGCCGCCTTTGGACAGGCTTACCGACATGCTTTTCTCTCCTGCTTATGGGTGGTCCAGATGCTCGCCGGTGCCGCTGACCGGGGAGGCGTCCTTGCGGTTGTTCCGCAGCGAATCGTAGAAGGCGATGCCGATCAGCGCCGCGCCGATCAGGCCGGTGACGGTTTCGGGGATTTCGAACCGGACCGACAGCAGCATGATCGCGGCCAGCGCGACGATCGCATAGAAAGCGCCATGTTCCAGATAGCGATATTCGGCCAGCGTGCCCTTGTCGACCAGCATCACCGTCATGGAGCGGACGAACATTGCCCCGATGCCAAGGCCCAGCGCGATGATGAACAGGTTGTTGGACAGGGCGAAAGCGCCGATCACGCCGTCGAACGAGAAGGAGGCGTCGAGTACTTCGAGATAGAGGAAGCCGGCAAGGCCCGACTTCACCACCGCGCCGGTTGCGGCGTCGCCATGTTCTTCCTGCTCCAGCAGCGCGCCGATCGATTGCACGCCGATATAGGTGATCAGGCCGAAAATGCCCGAGGTGATGAAGGTCATCGCCTCTTCCGGGTGGATCAGACGCGAAATGCCGTAGAGCGCCAGCAGGACGATGCCGATCGCCAGACCTGAAATGCGCGACAGGTTGACGAAGGGCCGCTCGATCGGGCCGATCCAGTGAACGTCTTTATCCTCGTCCAGGAAGAAGGTGAGGCCCACCATCGCCAGGAAGGCGCCGCCAAAGCCCGAAATGCCGACATGTGCGCCGGTGATGATCTGTTCGTACCGAACCGGGTCACTGGCCGCCATGGTGATCGCGTCGATCGGCCCCATCTTCGCCGCGATCGCGACGATCGCCAGCGGGAAGACGATGCGCATTCCGAACACGGCGATCAATATGCCCCATGTCAGGAAGCGTCGCCGCCATACCGCGTCCATGTCGCGCAGCACGGTGGCGTTGACCACCGCATTGTCGAAGGAAAGCGAGACTTCCAGCACGCCCAGCACCGCGACGATCCACAGGATGCCCAGCGTGCCGGTGACGCTTCCCGTGATCGTCCAGCCCAGCCATGCGGCCAGCGCCAGACAGATGGCGGTGAAGAGGAAGGAACCCTTATAATATTTGAACACGATAACCCCCGTTTTGCCGCGAACGGCTCAATCCTTGCGACCGGCAACCCAGCGCAGACCCCATCCCAGACTGTCGTCCAGCACCTTCTGGTCGCGCACATAATCCACGATGCGCGTCGCCTTCAGGCGGCCGGCATCATTTTCGATCAGCACGATGCCGCATAGACGGCGATCATTACGGCCTTCGGTCATGCGCACCTCGATCGGTGGCTGGTCCGGCATGGTGACGAGCACCACGCCATCCGTCTGTTGCCAGTTTGGTACGCCGTCGTAAATATTGGCGAACACCGCAATCCGCCGGATGCTGTTCCAGTGGGCGCCGTTGATCCGCATGGTTTCGCCCTGCGACACGTCGCCGGTGCGATCGTCGCCGGACAAAGCGATATAGGGCGGCTCGGCAAAAGCGCCGAAGACATTGCCCAGCGCCTGCACCACGCCCTTGCGCCCGTCCGCCAACTCGAACAGGCAGCCAAGGTCTAGGTCGATCGCCGATCCGCCGCCGAAAAAGCCCTTGCGGCCGCGCGACCAGTTCAGGTTGATGCTGATCTCGCCAAAATGGGCGCCGCGCTTTTCCAGGCTGATCGTCTGGCCCGGCTTTTCCAGCGACACCTTGCTGAGACTGACCGGCGGGGGAGCCGGCGGTGGAGGAGGGGGCGGCGCAGCAGGCGCTTCCTCCGCGACATCGATGCCGAAAGAGCGGGCCAGAGGCGCAAGGCCGCCATTGAAGCCCTGACCCACGGCGCGGAATTTCCACTGCCCGTTGCGGCGATACAGTTCGCCAAAGGTCATGGCCGCTTCGCTCGCACCGGCAAGGGGCGGGCGGAAGTTGAGGGCGGTGCTTCCGCCAGCCGGGGCGACGCTGATGCTCGCCCCGTCGATCAACGCCAGCGTCTGCCCCTTCGCCTGTGCTTCATGGATGGTCACGCAGAACACCACCCGTTCGATTTCGGCGGGCAGGCGCTGAAGATCCACCTCGAACGCGCCGCGTCCCGAACCGGTGACGAAGCGAATGCCGCCGCCGCCACCTTGCGGCTGGTTGTAGAAGATCATGTCCGCATCGCTGCGGACTTTGCCCGATGCCGTCAGCAGATAGGCCGACGCATCGGCATCCACGTCCCGCCCGGCCGCGGGCGTCCATGCGAACGCGACGGTCAATGTGTCGCCGGGAACCGCCGCATTTCCGCCTTGCTGAAGATCGGTCATCTGAGCCTCGATTAAAGAGAAGCGCGAATCGTCTGCATCATGTCCTGGAAGGTGCGGCCGCTCGTGCGGTCGCCCAGCGCCTTCATGTCCCAGCCGTCGCCATTGCGCGTCAGCTTCGCCATCAACTGCCCGGTATGGGAGCCGGCCCCGGTCAGGTCGTAACGGGCCATTTCCTTGCCGTTGGTGGAATCGACCAGCCGGCAATAGGCGTTCTCGATCCGGTCGAAACTGTCGCCCAGGAAGCTGTTGACCGTGAACAGCAAGGTCTGGACGGTCGCGGGCAGGCGGGTGAGGTCGACCTGGATCACTTCATCATCGCCATCGCCCGCGCCGGTGCGGTTGTCCCCGCTATGGACGATGCTGCCGTCACGGGTGGAAAGCTGACGGAACCAGACCTGATCCAGCAAGCTGCCCTGTGCGTCGAACAGCAGGCAGGATGCGTCCAGATCGATTTCGCCGCTACCGCCAACCAGCTTGCCGAAAAAGCCCTTGGCCTTGCGCACGTCCCAGCCCAGACCCATAGAGACGCGGGTCAGGCTGCCGCCACCGGACTTTTCCAGACGGACCGACTGACCCTTTTGCAGACTAACCATGCACACCCTCCGTCAAACCTGCGATCAACCATCGAACCTAAAGCCAATGGCTCACGCTCCGCAATAGCAGCGAAAAGAAATTTCGGTTTCAACATATCGACTTGCTTAACAACTCTGTCATTTCTTTAGCAGTTTGACCGGGGCATTTTTTTGACAAAAGATCATGCCGGGCAAACTCTTTTCTGAAATGGATTCGCAACACCGATGATGGTCGAAACGGAGCGGCTGCTGGCGCTGCTCGACTATGTCGAGGCAACCGAGCGCGATCGCCTGTCGACCGTGCTCGATATGGCGGATTATCGCGGTTTTCGTCGTGCCGGCGAAGATGTGATCAAGCTGCCGGGCGTATTGGTCAATGTGCGCGACGGGGATGATCATGTCTGGCTGCGCGTGGACCGTCTGGTGCGCTGCCCGCCGCCGCCGCCCGAAAATGCCGAACTGCGCAGATGGATCGCACTGCCCGACGATGTCGGAACGACTCCCGCATTGCGGCCCGAAATCCCCGATCCTTCGCCATCGGACGCGAATGATCTGCAAGCCGTGCTGCGGGTGCAGGACCATCCGGACCTTCCGCATCTGGAGGCTTTGCTGGCTGGCTATGTCCGCGAAATCTGGTCGCCCTGGGCGCTGGAGGAGCGGCCGCGGCGCCATGCGATCGATCTGTACAACAGCCTCTTCTCCTTGCGGCAGGCGCTGGATGGCGCTTCGGAGCAACCCGTCGAACTGCTCTGGGGCATTGGCGTCGCGCGCTGGACCTATCATGGCGCAAAGCTGCATCATCCGTTGCTGGGTGTTCCCGTCGAACTGACGCTCGACGAGCAGAGCCATGCCATCACCCTGCGCCCGCGTAGCGAGTCGCCGACGAGCATCGAAAGCGCGCCGCTCGATGCCATGGAGGCGCCTTCGGTCAATGAGTGGCGCAGCGGGACGCAACGCTATCTCGACGCATCGGAAGGAGAGGGCGTCAGTCCGTTCACCCCAGAAAGTTTTGCGCCGGTTCTTCGGCGGGCGGTGGCGCTGC
The DNA here is from genome assembly GCF_900111125.1 of Sphingobium sp. YR768. Classification (GTDB taxonomy): domain Bacteria; phylum Pseudomonadota; class Alphaproteobacteria; order Sphingomonadales; family Sphingomonadaceae; genus Sphingobium. Next base: position 21,187 of record NZ_FOGE01000003.1, on the reverse strand, counting down.
TCGATCCGGACGGCCATTATCTACCCGATCTTGGCGAACGCAGACCGCCAAGTGGCGATATGTTGCAGGTGGATGATCGCTGGGTGCTGATCGAACGGACCCGTCGTGCGACGCAGTTGATGGACGATCTGCGCCGTTTTCGCTCCGAAATCGAACAGATTGTCGATGTCGAACAGATTCCGCCGGCTGTGCGCACCCTGTTGCAGGCGCCGGCCGATGCCGCTGCTCCGGCCAATTATCCCGACTATCGCGGCGTTTCCACCATTCCGGGCGTCACCTCATCCGATGGCTCGGGCGAGGATCTATTCTTCCCCAAGCCGTTTAACCGCGAGCAGGTGGAGGTCATCCAGCGACTGGCCACGCGGCCGGGCGTCGTGGTGCAGGGGCCGCCGGGGACCGGCAAGACCCATACGATCGCCAACATCATCAGCCATTATCTGGCGCAGGGAAAGCGCGTGCTCGTCACGTCGCAAAAGGCGCCCCCGCTCAAGGTGCTGCGGGAAAAATTGCCGGCCGCGGTGCGGCCGCTGGCTGTCAGTCTGGTGGAAAGCGATCGGGACGGTCTGAAACAATTTCAGGAATCGGTCGATATCATCGCCGATCGGCTGCATCGCACGCGCCCTAGCGAAGTGGCGCGGCAAATCGCTGCGCTCGACGTTCGTATCGAGACGCTGCATCGCGGCCTTGCGGCGATCGACCGGCAGGTGGACGAAATCGGTCGCGGATCGATGACCGCCGTCATTCTCGATGGCACAAGGATCGAACCGGCTGAAGCGGCGCGACGGCTGGTGGCCAAAGCCGATCTTGCCGGGTGGTTGCCGGATGCCATCGATGTCATCGCCTCTCATGAACCGACATTTGACGATGAGACGATCGTTCGCCTGCGGGCCGCGCGCAAAGAGGCGGGAGACAGGCTGGTCTGCCTCAACGATGCGTTGCCGTCGGATATATTGCCCACCGCCGAAGGGCTGATTGCGCTTCATCAGGATTTGCTGGAGGTCGAGCGGATCGAGCAGGCGACGAGTAAAGCGGAAGCGCTGGCACCCGGCGCATCGATCGAGGGGGTGTCCGCTACCCGGCAGCAGGCGGCGGCGCTGAAGGATGCACTGCGCGACGCTGAAACAGCCTCCTTCGGTTGGTCGCGGGCAATATTGCAACGGTGGCGGGCCGATGCTGACGATGCCATTCTCGTCGCCCTTGCCGGGCTGGACGCCGATGTTGGGGCGCTGGCCGGGGAAGAGCGGCATTTTCTGGTTCGCCCTGTGACGCTGCCCGATGGCGCACAAATGGATGCCGCGTTCCGGGAGACCGTTGGCAAACTGGCGCGGGGCGAAGAACTGGGCCTGATCCAGAATCTGTTCGCGCGTCAGTTGAAGGGCCAGATTGCGAGCGTGCGGCTTTCCGGGCGTCCGATTTCGGGGGCGGGGGAATGGGCCGATGTCGACCGCTATCTTTCCGCGCTGGATCAGGGGCAGAGGGTGGCGGCCGCCTGGAACAATGTCAGCGGGCAGGCGGGACTCGATCCCGCCGGTGGAGAGGAACCTGCCATTGCAGAGGCGATGCGTCGCCAACTCCAGCATCTGGCTGACCTGCGCGGTCTTGCGAACGGGGAACGCCGCTTGCAGCAGGAATTACGCAGCCTGCTGCCCGATTGGTCGGGCAGGATCGCGGGAGATTCCGTTGCTCTTGATGCGCTGATGACGTTGCTGGATCGGCATCTGCTTCGCGCCCGCCTGTCTGCGGCCCATGAGACGCGCGAGCGGTTGCGTGGCATAGCCGCCAATATGGAGGGCGCGGTTGGGAATGCGCTCCGATCCGTGCTGGGTGCTGAACTGGGCCTGGCCGCAACCGATGCGGCATTGATGGGAGAGCGCTGGTCCGCCGCGCTTGGCGAAGTGGCCCATTTGCGGTCACTGGCGCCCTGTTTCTCCGATATTCGTCAATTGAGCGCGCTGATCGAGGAAAATGGCGCGCCATCCTGGGCGCTGGCCTTGCGCACGGAAGCGGTGACCGGCGTCGAGGATAGCTGGACGCCTGGTGACTGGCGCGACCGCTGGACCTTGCGGCGGATGCATAGCTGGCTTGGCCGTATCGATCTGCACGACCAGTTGCGGACATTCGGACGCGAACGCACGGAGCATGAAGAGCATCTGCGCCGGGCCTATGAGGAATCGATTGAACTGCGGACCTGGTGCCGGCTTGCCGAAAAGGCGAGCGATCAGGTGCGATCGGCGCTCGCCGCTTATGCCCAGGCGATGCGGAAGATCGGGCGCGGCACCGGTATTCGCGCGGGCCGTTATCGGCAGGATGCGCGTGCGGCGGCCGATCGCGCGAAAAATGCGCTGCCTTGCTGGATCATGCCGCATTATCGCGTGTCGGAATCCTTGCCGGCCGAACTGGGCCTGTTCGATCTCGTCGTCGTAGATGAGGCGTCGCAATCGACACTTGCCGCGCTGCCGGCACTGCTGCGCGCCAAACAGGTTCTGATTGTGGGGGATGATCGTCAGGTCAGCCCGGATGCCGGTTTTCGTGAAGAAGCGCGGATGAATCTTCTCGCGGCGCGCCATCTCGGTAGCCAGCTTGACGATTATCGGTCTGCCCTGCGCGAAGAGAAATCGCTCTATGATCTTGGCACCGTCGTCTTTGCCGGGGGCGCCATCTTGCTGAAGGAGCATTTTCGCTGCGTCGGGGCGATCATCGAATATTCGAAGGCGCAGTTCTACGCGCATCAACTTGTGCCGTTGCGTCTGCCCTCAGCCTCCGAACGGCTTGATCCGCCTCTAGTCGATATTCTGGTCGAGGATGGCTATCGCAAGGGCAAGGTCAATCCGCCGGAGGTCGACTGCATTGTCGACGCGATCGGGCGGATTGCCGATGACCCGGCCATGCGGCACCGCTCGATCGGTGTCACCACCTTGCTGGGGCAGGAGCAGGCGATCGCGATCCTGACCGCTATCGAGCAGGTGCTGGGCGCCGAAATCATGCTGCGTCACGATATTCGCGTCGGGGAACCTGCCGCCTTTCAGGGGGATGAGCGCGACATCATGTTCGTGTCGCTAGTTGCTGATCGTGGCAGTTCGGGCCTGTCCGGCGTTGGGTTCGAACAGCGATTCAATGTCGCGGCCTCCCGTGCACGCGATCGTATGGTGCTGGTTCGTTCGGTGGAGATGGAAGATCTGCGCCCGTCCGACAAATTACGGCGCAGTCTGATCGAGCATTTCCATGCGCCCTTCGCCGCCGAGACGGGGCTTGTCGCGGATCGCCGCGCACGCTGTGAAAGTCCGTTCGAACAGGAGATGTACGACCTGCTGGTCGAACGCGGCTATCGCGTGGACACGCAAGTCCCGGTCGGCAGCAAGCGGATCGATCTGGTGGTCGAAGGCGCTGATGACCGGCGTCTGGCGATCGAATGCGATGGCGATCGCTATCACGGACCGGAACAATGGCCGGATGATATGGCGCGCCAACGCATGATCGAACGTGCTGGCTGGACGGTGTGGCGCTGTTTCGCCTCCCGCTTCATCCGCGAGCGGCAGGCGGTGATCGATGAACTGGTCGCTGTGCTGGCTGCGCGCGGCATCATGCCGGAAACGGGTGAACTGCCGCCCAGCCGTCACACCGAACATCGGCGCTGGCGCAGCACGCCGCTGCAAACCGATCCGGTCCCCTATGCCTGGCTGGTGCCTGCCGATCCCTTCTGACGCGGTTCTGCCTGCACCATGGCGATGACTTCGGTGTCGATATCCGCTTCGAAGGGCGTCGCCGTGCCCGTCACCACATCGATCCAGGTCGCGCAGAAGGGGACACCGGCCGCGTCGCAATAGGATGCGCCGCCAGCCGCGCGGGCGTTGATCTCCAATATGCGCCAGTTGCCATGACGGTCTTGCTTATACTGGACGTTCACGGCGCCGTGCAGTCGGTGGCGACGGACCAGTTCCGTCGCATGCGTGGTTAGTTCATGCCGGGTCTGGATGCGTTGCCGGTTGGCGTCCAGCTTGGTCCGCACGGCTGCCAGCATCACTGTGCCGCGATCGGCGACGATGTCGACCGACGCTTCAAGGCCCGGCAGATGCTCCATAACCAGAAGCGAGAAACCGTCGCCGACCTCTTCGGCATGGCGGAGCGAGGCGGCATAGACCTCCGGCGCGATCCGCCGTGCATCGGGATCGGCGAGATGCGCCAGCGGCCCGTTGGCGTCCAGCGTCCAATAGCCCGCACCATAGACGCCCCGGCTGGGCTTCACGCAGGCTGATGCGCCATAGCGCGTTGTCGCATCCACGGCTGCCTCGAACGCGGCGGCCGTCGTCACCCATGTCGTGGGGCACAGATAGGGATCGTCGGCCAGCGAAGCGCTGAACGCCGCCTTGTCGTCCAGCAGGTCCAGCGTGTCGACATCGGCCGCGATATGAACGTGAATGCCGTTCGCCGCGAACCGATCCAGCGCTCTTGCCACGCCGATCTTGCCGCGTTGGGGCACCAGTGCTTCTATGCCGCGCTGCGTGGCGGTGTCGATCAGCCAGTCGGTATAGTCCGTCTCGCCCTTGCCCGGCTCCGTCCAGAAGAGGGGCGACACGTCCCGCACCGGCGAATCATGGTCGATGGCGCTGACGCACAGTTGAATATGCGGCCGATCCGCGACGATACGGCGCACAAGGTTGCGCATGGAAAAGGATTGATTGAACCAGACTCGCATCCGCGCGCGCTGCCCCCCGATCTGACAAGCTTTGATGACATGTCAGCCTAGCGCGCGTGCAGGGGCTTGTCGCATGCCGAATGTGCGTCAAGTGCTTCAGGTGAAGACGAAATCCGACAGGGCGAGGCTGGTCTTGTCGATCCCGTCCAGGATCAGCACCTTGCCGCCGCCAAAATCGAAAATGGTGTCATCGCCATCCTGCACGGCGATCGCCATCACCTCGATGAAGCTATCATAATCCTCGCCGACGACGACGTTGATGCTGTCGTCCGTGCCGTCACCAGCCGTGAAGTCCATGATCCGTTGTACGCCGACGCCAAAGACGTTGAAAATATCGTCGCCGTCCCCGCCATAGATGCGGTCATTGCCACCGCCGCCCATGATATAGTCGTCGCCGCCCCCGCCATAGAGGACATTATTGCCGCTGCTGCCATAGATGGCGTCGCCCACCTCGCTGCCGCGCGCATTCTCGAAATCGCGGAATTTGTCGCCCGTTCCGTCTGCGCCATAGGCGGTGCCGCTTTCCAGATAAAGGCTGACCCAGTGGGTAGACCCTTCATAGCTGATCGTGTCGATGCCCGCGCCGCCGTTCATCCGGTCGGCGCCGCGCCCGCCGATGATGAGGTCATTGCCCGATCCGCCGCGCAATATGTCGTCGCCATCGCCGCCCTCGATCCGGTTGTTGCCGGTGTCGCCGGCCAGTTCGTCGTCCTGCGCGCTGCCGATCAGCCGTTCGAAGCCGCTGAAACTGTCGCCCTGCGCATCCCCGCCCGACGCGGTTCCGGTGCCGAGGTTGACGGAAACGCCAAGGCTGGAACTGCTATAGTCGAGCGTATCGGTGCCCAGGCCGCCGACCATCACGTCCGCGCCCAGTCCGCCGCGGATCATATCGTTGCCCGCGCCGCCATCCAGTTGATCGTCACCCGCGCCGCCGATCAGCAGGTTGGTCTGGCCATTGCCGGTCAGAATGTCGTTCTTGCTGCTGCCCTCGACATGGCTGAAATTCGCCAGCGTGTCGCCGTCTGCATGGCCGCCCGACGCGGTCTGGGTCAGCAGGTCGACCTGAACGCCGGCGGTCGATCCGGCATAGCTGACCGTGTCGCCGCCGCCACCGCCGTCCATATCATCCGCGCCCGCGCCGCCGGTCAAAATGTCCCGCCCGTCGCCGCCGCGCAAAATATCGTCGCCATCGCGGCCGAACAGCCGATTGGCGCCGCTGTCGCCGGTCAACTGATCATCATGGGCGCTGCCGATTAGCCCTTCGATCGAGAAGAAGCTGTCGCCAATCGCCTCGCCCAGCGTGCCGACGCCCGTTTCCAGATTGACGGCGACCGCAGAGGCGGCCTGGCTATAGCTGGCGCTGTCCCGCCCGAAGCCACCATCCAGTTCGTCTGCGCCAGCGCCGCCCAGCAATATGTCGTCGCCATCCCAGCCGATCAGCAGATCATCGCCGGCCCGGCCCAGCAGCGTATCGTCCGCCAGCGCGCCGGCCAGCATGTTGTCGGCGGCATTGCCAGTGCCGCGGAAATCCGCTGTATCATCGACATTGATCAATATTTCGACATTGTTGCCCAGCTTATCAGCGGGCAGGCCCCAGACAACGACCTGATCCATGCCTTCGTCTGCATTTTCGACCACCGTATCGCCCAGGCTGTTCACGACATAGATATCGTCATCCTGCCCGCCTTCCATATGGTCGTCGCCCAGGCCGCCTTCCATTATGTCATAGCCATCGCCGCCCAGCAGCGTGTCGTCGCCATCATAGCCATAGAGTGTGTCGTCGCCGTTCAGGCCGATCAGGACGTTGGCCTGCATATTGCCAGCGATGTCGTTATCCTCATCATTGCCGGTGCCATCGATCGCGTCCGACCCGTCCAGCAGCAGCGCTTCGACATAGGCGCCGAGCGTGTAGCTGGTGGTCGTGATCACCATGTCATAGCCGCCATCTTCCAGTTCCACGACTTGGTCGGACAGGGAGTCCACGACGAAGAGATCGTCGCCCGCGCCGCCATCCATCTGGTCGTCACCGGCCCCGCCATCCAACCAGTCGCTGCCGTCTCCGCCATAGAGCCGGTCATTGCCGTCACCGGAATCGAGATAATCGTCGCCCGCCAGCCCGTAGAGTTCGTCCGCGCCATAGCCCGAGATCACGATGTCCAGATCGCTGCTGCCGGTCAGTATCTTGTCGCCATGGGCCAGACCGGCATTCAATATGTGCCAGCTCATGCTGACGGAATCCGCGCTGAAATTGTTCATCGCGGTGAAGGTCAATGTTGCATCGGCGACATCCTCACCGGAGGGAAAGCCGATATAGATGGGCACCGTCTCGGAGTCCCAGCCATAGCCGCCGGTGCTGCCGCCAATGCCGGAATTCACGTCATAATAAGTGTAGTTCCAGCTTGTTTCGTAGAAGGATTCGCCCGTCTCCGGATCATTATAGCCGTCAACTGTATAGTCGACCTGCATGTCAAAGCTGTTAGAGTCGCGATCGACGGAAAACCAGTATCCGATGGAACCTGACATGACCTACTCCCGCTTCATCTTTGTTACGGGAGCGTTTATACTATTTTGCCTGTTTTAACAAGAAACGCCGGATATTCGACTGTCGATATTGAGTGCTTTGAGGCAATAAATAGATAGTAAATTCAGATATTTGGCTATTGCTTCATGGATGGCCGAAAATATCTCAACCAACCTGTCTTTTGGCGAGCTTCCGGGCCAGCGTGCGGCGATGCATGCCCAGGCGCCGGGCGGCTTCCGAAATATTGAAGTCGCTGTCCTTGAGGACTTCGTGGATATGCTCCCATTCCAGCGTCTTGATCGATGTCGGGCGCGGGGCGAGGGGCGTATCCGGGTCGCCGCCAGACCGGGCGAAGGCGGCCTCGATATCGTCGGTGTTGGACGGTTTGGCGAGATAGTTGGTTGCGCCCAGCTTGATCGCATCCACGGCCGTCGCGATGCTGGCAAAGCCAGTCAGCACGACGATCAGCATCGCGGGATCATGGGCATGGAGCGCCTGAACGCAGGCCAGCCCGGATTGCGGGCCGAGCTTCAGGTCGACCACCGCATAGCCGGGCCGGTTGGCGGCGAGCAGATCGTTGACGGCCTCCAGACTGTCGGCCAGCAGCACATCATAGCCGCGCCGTTCGAAGGAGCGTTTCAGGGTACGGGCAAAGCCTTCGTCATCCTCCACGATCAGGAGTTGCTTGTCAGTCAGCATCGCTTTCCTCCTCCAGCGCCAGCGTGGCGAAGGGCAGGCGCAACTGGATCATCGCCCCGCCATCCGCACCATTGCTGGCATCGACCCGGCCGCCCAGCTTGCGCACGACATTGACTACCAGAAACAGGCCCAGTCCGCCGCCCTGCCGGCCCTTGCTCGACCGATAGGGCTTGCCGACATCGGCCAGCATGTCCGGGCTGAACCCCTTGCCATTATCGCGCACTGTGATGTGCAGCCACTGGCTGTCCCGGCTGATCATCATGTTGATGTAGGATGCGCCCGCTTCGCGCGCATTGTCCAGCAGGTTGGTGACGGCCTGACGGATCACCGGATCGGCGACGATGCGGGGATAATCATGCGGGCCGAAATCGCAGCGCAGCGGCATGCCCGCATTGGCGGCGCGCCAGTCGCGGGCGATGATCTCTATGAAGCTGCGGACGTCAGTGGCCTGCGGGGCTTCGCCACGGGCTTCGCCCGCCGACATCAGGATGCCGGTCAATATGGATTTGCAGCGCTTCACCGCCGCTTCCATTTCTTCCACTTCCTCGACCAGAGCGGGATGCTTTTTGATCTGGGGCATATGCCGCCAGTCGCCCAGCACTACGGCGAGCTGCGCGAGCGGGGTGCCCAGCTCATGGGCGGCGCCCGATGCCAGCAGCCCCATGCGGATGATATGCTCCTCTTCCACCGCCTGTTGCCGCAACCGCGCCAGATAGGCTTCGCGCTGTTGCAGATTATGCGTCACGCGGGTCATGAACAGCACCAGCAGCACCGCGATCATCGTGACGCAGACCCATGTGCCGATGATATGCAGGTCGAACAAATGGCCTTCCAGCGAGTCGCTCAGGTCCAGCGGTCGATAGAAGACGGTCAGCATCGCCGCACAGGCGGAGGAGGCCGCCACGATACCCCACACGCTCCAGCGGTGCAACAGCACCACGCCCAGCGCCACTTGCAGCAGATAGAGCGAGATGAACGGGTTGGTCCCGCCACCGCTCAGATAGAGTTGCGTAGTCAGGGCCAGCACGTCGAACAGTAGCGCCAGAAACAGTTCGGCATGGGTGATGTCGGCCCGCCGCCGCAGGATCATCAGGCTGCCGAAATTCATCAGCACCGCGATGCAGGGGACCACCAGCATCGATTGCAGCGGCAGATGGATGTTCATGCCGAAATGCACGACCAGGATCGTCGCGATTTGTCCGGCGATGGCGATCCAGCGCAATTGCACCAGCAAGGCCATGTTGCGGCGCCCGGCGGCGTCGGCGGGCCACTGGCTGGGGAGCCAGCGGATACGCTTGACCGGCTCGCTGTTCATCCCTGGCGATCTTTTCCCGACTGGCGCATCACGATGATGTAGCCCCCCACGGTCATCGCCGCCAGCACGAACCATGTGATGGCATATTGCAGGTGACTGTTGGGGAAGGAAATGACGGTGAGGCCGCCGACGGGCAGGGCGGACGGGGAGGGGGTAGCGCCTGCATCGATGAAATAGCTGGCTTCGACACCGTTCAGCTTGCGCGCATGGCCGATGGCGGCGACATCGCGCGAATACCAGCGGTCGGCAGCCGGATCGTTGCTGCGCAGGAAGCCACCGTCCGGTTCGGTAAGGCGCAGCAGGCCGACGACCTGCACCTTGCCTTCGGGCCGGTCATAGCGGACCTTGCGGTCGGGCACGAAGCCGCGGTTGATCAGGGTGATCTTGCCGTCCTCCCGGCGCAGCGGCGCCATCACCCAGAAGCCGGGACCGCGCACCGTAACGGCCTGCGTCAGGGCGGTCTTGTCATGCAGGAAGGTGCCGGTCAGCGAGACGCGGCGATATTCGTCGTCCTTGGTCGCAATCGCGGGTGCGGGGACCGGCGCGGCGTGGATGCGGGCATCGACACGGGCGATCAGGTCGCGCTTCCAGGCGAGGCGTTTGACTTGCCAGATGCCGAGCGCGGAGAAACCGGAAAAAAGGATCAGGGCGATCAGCGTCAGCCCGATCAGGAAAGCCGGGGAGCGCTTTGCACGCCCCCCGGTGTTCGCCGTTGTCACGGCATGTCGCTCATGTTCGCCATGGCATTCATGTCATGACCGGCCATGTCGTGGGTCATTTCACCCGTGGGATCGCTCGGCATCGTCCCGGACATTTCCATGTCGCCATGCGGCATCATGTTGGTGTTGAGGTGATACATGACCCAGGTCGAACCCGACAAAGTGATGACGATCAGCACGACTGTCAGCATCATCGCCATGAACGACCAGCCGCCTTCGACGCGGGTGTTCATGTGCAGGAAGTAGATCATGTGGACGACCACCTGGACGGCGGCGAAGGCCAGGATGACGAAGCCGGTCAGCTTCGGATCGCCCAGCACGCCGGACATGACCAGCCAGAAGGGAATGGCCGTCAGGATCACCGACAGGCCGAAACCGATCATGTAGCTGCCCATGGTCCCATGGGCGCCATCTTCATGATGGTCGTCATGCCCGTGGCCGTGGGCGTCGTGGCTATGGACAGCGTCGCTCACCGCAGGACTCCCATCAGATAGACAAAGGTGAAGACGCCGATCCAGATGACGTCGAGGAAGTGCCAGAAGAGGCTGAGGCACATCAGGCGACGCTTGTTGGCCGGGATCAGACCCTTCTTGGCCACCTGCACCATCAGCGTGATCAGCCAGATCGAACCGAAGGTGACGTGCAGACCGTGGGTGCCGACCAGCGTGAAGAAGGACGACAGGAATGCCGAACGCCACGGACCCGCACCTTCATGGATGAGGTGCGAAAATTCGTAGAGTTCGATGAACAGGAACGCCCCGCCGAACAGCAGCGTGACGAACAGCCAGGCCTGGGTGGCGCTGACCTTGTTCTTTTCCATCGCCAGCATGGCGAAGCCATAGGTGATCGACGAGAACAGCAGCATCGCGGTGTTGAGCGCGATGAGCGGCAGGTCGAACAGATCCTTGGGGCCGGGGCCACCGGCGAAGCTGCCGCCGAGCACGGCATAGGTGGCGAACAGGATGGCGAAGATGAGACAGTCGCTCATCAGGTACATCCAGAAGCCCAGCATGGTGCTGTGGCCTTCGTGGAGGTGCGGTTCCTCGGGTAAATGATATACCCGAGGTTCCGTGTTTGCAGTTGCGCTGCTCATGGGTGTCAGACTCCCGCCGCGAGGATGCGCGTGCGCTCTTCCTCGGTGCGCGTGACCACATCCGCGGGGATGTAATAATCGCGCTTGTAGTTGAAGGTGTGGAAGATCGCGAAACCGACCATGCCCAGGAAGCTGAGGCCTGCGAGCCACCAGATGTACCAGATGAGGGCAAAGCCGCACAGCGTGGCCAGACCGGCGAGGATGACGCCAGTGCCGGTGCCGCTGGGCATGTGGATCGCTTCATAGCCGCTCAGCGGACGCTGATAGCCATGCTTCTTCATGTCCGCCCAGCTGTCGGCATCGTAGATGACCGGCGTGAAGGCGAAATTATACTCCGGCGGAGGCGAGCTGGTCGCCCATTCCAGGGTACGGCCATCCCACGGATCGCCTTCCACCTTATATTCGTCGCGCTTCCAGATGGAGACGGCGAACTGCACCAGCATCGCACCAATGCCTGCCGCGATGATCACGGCGCCGATGGCGGCGATGATGAACCACTTCTGGAGCGACGGGTCGTCGAACACGCGCATGCGGCGGGTCACGCCCATCAGGCCCATGATGTAGAGCGGCGTGAAGGCGAGCCAGAAGCCGATCTGCCAGCACCAGAAGGACACATGGCCCCAGAACTGGTTGAGCTTGAAGCCGAACGCCTTGGGCCACCAGTAGTTGATTGCCGCGAACAGGCCGAACAGCACGCCGCCGATGATCACGTTATGGAAGTGCGCGATCAGGAACAGCGAGTTGTGCAGCACGAAGTCGGCAGGGGGAACCGCCAGCATCACGCCGGTCATGCCGCCGATCGTGAAGGTCAGCATGAAGGCCACGGCCCACATCATCGGCAGTTCGTAGCGGATCTTGCCGCGATACATGGTGAAGAGCCAGTTGAAGAGCTTTGCACCCGTCGGGATCGAGATGATCATCGTCGTGATGCCGAAGAAGCTGTTGACGCTGGCGCCCGAACCCATGGTGAAGAAGTGGTGCAGCCACACCAGGTAGGACAGCACCATGATGGTGCAGGTGGCGTAGACCATCGACGTATAGCCGAACAGACGCTTGCCGCAGAAGGTCGAGACGACTTCCGAGAACACGCCGAAGAGCGGCAGGATGAGGATGTAGACTTCGGGGTGACCCCAGATCCAGATCAGGTTCACGTACATCATCGGATTGCCGCCGAAGTCGTTCGTGAAGAAGTTGGTGCCGGCGTAACGGTCCAGCGAGAGCAGGACCAGGGTTGCGGTAAGAATGGGGAAGGAGGCCACGATCAGCACGTTGGTGCAGAGCGAGGTCCAGGTGAAGACCGGCATCTTCATGAGCGACATGCCGGGCGCGCGCATCTTGATGATGGTGGCGAGCAGGTTGATGCCCGACAGGGTGGTGCCGACACCGGCGACCTGAAGCGACCAGATATAATAGTCGACGCCGGTCGCGGGGCTGTAGGCCAGACCCGACAGCGGCGGATAGGCCAGCCAGCCGGTCTGCGCAAATTCACCCAGGAACAGCGAAGCCATGACCAGAACCGCACCGCCAGCCGTCATCCAGAACGAGAAATTGTTCAGGAAGGGGAAGCTGACGTCGCGGGCGCCGATCTGAAGCGGGACGATGTAGTTCATCAGACCCGTCACGAACGGCATGGCCACGAAGAAGATCATGATCACGCCGTGGGCGGTGAACACCTGATCATAATGGTGCGCGTTCAGATAGCCTTCATTGCCGTTGAAGGCCATGGCCTGCTGGCCGCGCATCATGATGGCGTCGGCAAAGCCGCGCAGGAACATGATAAGGCCCAGCACCATGTACATGATGCCGATTTTCTTGTGGTCGACGCTGGTGAACCATTCGTTCCAGAGATAGCCCCAGAGCTTGAAATAGGTCAGCGCCGCGACGAGCGCCGCACCGCCCAGCATCACGCCGCAGAATGTCGCGACGACGATGGGTTCATGCCATGGGAATGCATCCCATGTCAGACGACCGAAGATCATCTGTGTTGTTGTGAGTGTGCCTGTCATGGGCCTTACCGATGCTGCGCGTGCGCGTCAGCGCCGCTGGGAGAGGTATGATCAGCCGAAGCCGCACCCGGTGCGTCAGGGGCGGTTTCCTGCCCGTTGTTCACGTCGGACTGCTCGATCGAATGGCTGTTGGGCAGGTCATATTTCAGACCTTCCGTTTCCTTCGCCGATTCCTTGCCGGCGCCGCCCATCTGGTCGATGTGCATCAGTTCGTTCATGCAACGCTGACCGGGCTTGACGCACATATTGACCACGGCATCGAACAGCTTCGCTTCGCTGGTGCCATAATAAGCGACGGGCGCCTTTTCGGTCGGCTTGGCAAGGGTCAGATAGGCCGCGCGGTCAAGCGGGGTCTGGCTGGCCTTCACCTTGGCCACCCAGGCGTCGAAGCCGGCGCGGTCCATGGTCTTGTAGCCGAAGCGCATATGGGTGAAGCCCGCGCCCGAGAAGTTGGCGGAGAAGCCGGTGCTGGACACGGGCTTGTTGGCGACGGCGTGAAGCTGCGTCTTCATGCCGGGCATCGCATAGATCTGGCCGGCAAGTTCGGGAACGTAGAAGCTGTTCATCACGGTCGATGCGGTGATGTCGAAGCGGACCGGAACATTGGTGGGCAGGGCCAGTTCGTTGACCGTGGCAATACCCAGTTCAGGATAGATGAAGAGCCATTTCCAGTCGAGCGCGACCACTTCGACCGTCAGCGGCTTTACCTTGGGGTCGATCGCGGTGGTCGAGTCGATCCGGTCGAGCGGACGATAAGGATCCAGCTTGTGCGTGCTAACCCAGGTCACGGCGCCCAGCGCGATGATGATCAGCAGCGGGGCCGACCAGATCAGCAGTTCCAGCTTGGTGCTATGATCCCAGTCGGGGTCATAATCCTTGTCGACCGCGTCGTTCGTGGCGCGATAGCGCACCGCGAACCATACGACCATCGCCATGACGGGGATGACGATGAGGAGCATCAGCGCGACTGAAATCAGGATCAGATCGCGTTGCTGCACCGCAATGTCGCCCGACGGGTTCATCACGACCCAGTTGCAGCCCGCCAGCGGCGCCGCAAGAATCGGAGCGGACCAGCGCAAACGCCTGATCCAGTTGGGGGAGAGTGGGTTAGCCATGGCGCGCGCCTAATCCTTCCGCACAGAGTCGGATAGTGGGCAATTTGTCCAATTGTGTGCGAACGCAAAAAATGTTTGGGATGTGGGATACTGCTTAGACTCTGCGTGTTTTCTGTTATGCTGTGATTCCACGGCCACTGGCAGACGACACAACAACCGCACCGGTGGCCCTGCCAAGGAGCGGATGTCTATGAGTTCTGGGGCCATTGCCTTCACCTCCACGCCACTTGAGGATGATGCGCGCAACATCAATGCGCGCGACCATTCCATCGCGCCGGGTGATATTTCCATCGGGGTGATCATCGGTCGCACCTCCGAGTTTTTCGATTTCTTCGTGTACGCGATCGCTTCCGTGATCGTGTTTCCGCACCTGATCTTTCCCTATGTGGATGCCCTGACCGGCACCCTCTATTCCTTCGCCATCTTTGCCGTCGCGTTCGTCACCCGGCCTCTGGGATCGCTGATCTTCATGGCGATCGACCGGCGCTATGGCCGCGGCACCAAGCTGACGGGCGCCCTTTTCCTGCTGGGCAGTTCCACCGTCGCGATCGCCTTTCTACCGGGATATGAGACGATTGGCCACTATGCTGCGGTCGTCCTGATCATTTTGCGTGCGGCGCAGGGTATCGCGCTGGGTGGCACCTGGGATGGTCTGGCCTCGCTCCTGTCGCTCAACGCACCACAGCATCAGCGTGGCTGGTATGCCATGGTGCCGCAACTCGGCGCGCCGCTGGCCTTGATCGTGGCGAGCGGCCTGTTCGCTTTCTCCATCCTCAACATGACCGAAGCCGACTTCCTCGACTGGGGCTGGCGTTATCCCTTCTTCGTGGCATTCGCGATCAACGTCGTGGCGCTGTTCGCCCGGCTGCGCATCGTGGTGACGCATGAATTCGAACGGCTGTTTGAACAGCGCGACCTGCAACCCTCGCCGGTGCTGCCGACCCTTCAGAAGGAAGGGCGCAATATCATCATCGGCGCGTTCGCGCCGCTGGCCAGCTTTGCGCTGTTCCATATGGTGACGGTGTTCCCGCTCTGCTGGGTCGCGCTCTATACCGACCAGCCGCTCGACCGCTTCCTGATCATCGAGATGATCGGTGCGTCCGTCGGCCTGCTCGCCATCGTCGTCTCCGGCTTCATCGCCGACCAGATCGGTCGTCGTTCGCTGCTCGGCTGGTCGGCGCTGGGCATTGCGATCTTCGCACTGATGGCGCCGCTGCTGCTGAATGGCGGGGAACTGGGTGAGGTCGCCTTCATGATCTTGGGCTTCATGCTGCTCGGCTTGTCCTTCGGTCAGTCGTCGGGTGTGGTGGCTTCCAACTTTGCGACGGAAGCGCGCTATACCAGTTCGGCGCTGACGTCCGACCTTGCCTGGCTGGTCGGTGCAGGCTTTGCGCCGCTGTTGGCCCTGCTGCTGTCGGTGAAGTTCGGTCTGGCCGCTTCGGGCATCTACCTGCTGTCCGGTGCCGTCGCGACGATGGTCGCGCTATACGTCAACAAGGAACTGGCCGGGCGCGATCGTTAAATCGCGCGCCGCATTCGCTGAAGCGCCTTTCGGTCGAACCATCCGGTCAGGCCGGGGCGTGGACGCCAGCGGGGCAGCCAGTCCGCATAGAGGCTGGAAAGACGCGCGGGGAGGCCATCTGGTCCCTCGCGCGTCATGATGTCCGACACGATCCGGTTCTGGTAGAAACGGACCGAGTAATTGATCAACCTTTTATATTGCATGGTCCATGTCGACGGGCGGGCAAGGCCCACCATTTCGGCCAGAAAGCCCGCATCGTCGCAATGCCTCACCCGGTTATGCACCCAATGGCTGTCATCCTTCAGATCTGTATGCGCCCAGGCGGCGACCAACCCGTCATCGCCGATAAGATCGTCGGGCAGGCGCAGTCCGCGCCGCCGTATCGCCGCGACGAAGCGGCCGGACAGCGCATAGAGATCGCCGAACAGCCCGCCTTCGGCCCGCAATCCCTCCCGATAGGCCTGCGCCATGCGGCCGTTCATCGGCATGCCCGCAACGGCGTTCGCCTGCGGGTGCGCGGCCAGATCGGCCACCAGCGCGTCGAAGGAGCCGGGCATGATTTCCGCGTCGCCATCCATGAAGATCACGGCCGCTTCGGTCCCAGTGAGCAGATGATGGACGAAATGATTCCAGGTCCGCGACTTGCCGCCCTGTAGGATGTCATGGACGATGATGTTCGTCCGGTCGCCCGCCGCCGCCCTGGCCCGTTCGACGGTCGCGTCGGTGGTGCCGTTCACCAGCACATGAAAGACGGTGTCTGCCCGGTCGAGCGGCAGCGAGGCGAGGCAGAGGGCGATCCGGCGCTCCTCCTGATGGGCGAAGATCGCCACGGCGACGGAGGCAGGAGGCAGGGGCGCGGCGACCATGGCCTTAGCGGAAGTCCCAGCCCTGCTGGCCATGCTGCACGCCGTCCAGCCCGTCGGCCTCATCCTGCGGGCTGACCCGCATCGGGATGATGACGGAGACGATCAGCGCCGCGATCGCGCTGCCGACCATAGCCCACAGCGCCACCACGACCACGCCGATGACCTGGCTGACCAGCGCGCCGGTCAGACTGATATTCGCGTCGAACCCGACTCCGCCCAGCAGCGGCAGGACGAAGACCGGCAGCAACAGCGCGCCGGTGATGCCGCCCAGCCCGTGGATGACGAAGACGCCCGCGCCGTCATCGATGCGGCGGCCGATAATCGCATAACCCAATCGGCATATAAGGGCGGCGATCAGGCCGATCAGCATCGCGCCCCCGGTGCCGACCAGCGCCGCCGAGGCCGATATGGCGGCGATCCCCGCCAGCGCGCCCGACATGATGCCGGTCGCGCTGCTGCGCGCGCCCATGATCTTGTCCAGCAAGGCCCAGGTCAGCGCGGCGGCGCAGGCGGCGAAATGATGGTTGAGAATGGCGGTCGCGGCATCATCCGTCGCGCCGAGCGCCCAGCCGCCGACCACGCCGGACAGGCCGACCCACAGCAGCGCGCCGCCTGCCATACTCAGCACCGGCGCATGGCCCGTCGCCGTCGCGTCGCGCCGCGCCCCCACGATCAGCGCCAGCGCCAGCGCGGAAAAGCCCGCCAGCCCATGCACCACCAGCCCGCCGGCAAAATCCATGACGCCAAGGTTAGCGAGCCAGCCGCCGCCCCAGGCCGCATGGGCGACCGGCACATAGACCAGCAGCAGCCAGAGCGGCGTGAAGCCGATCCACCAGCCGATCGGCGTCCGCTCCGCCACCGCGCCCACCATCAGGCAGGCGGCCAGCAGCGCAAGGCCAAGCTGAAACAGCACGAAAGCCGATTCGGGGATGGTCAGCGCGTCGCGCAACTGGCCCAGATTGGCGAGCAGCAGGTTGGCGCCGCCGCCCAGCCAGTCGCCACCGGGCGCATAGGTCAGGCTGTAGCCCGCAATCGCCCATGTCAGCGACGCCGTCGCCACGATCCCCGCGCCCTGCGCCATCACCGACAGCGCGCTGCGCACATTCACCCCGCCGGCATAGCGCAGCATCAGCCCCGGCAATGCCGCCAGCAGCACCAGCAGCGCGCACAGGATCATCCACCCGGTATCGCCGCTATCGGCCACCGCCACCTGCGCAAAGGCAGGCCGGGGCAGCGCCAGCGCGGCGAGGAAGGGCAGGGCAAGAGGAAAGCGCATCGGTGGGGCCTGACTGTCAAAACTGGCAAGGGTCTAGCGGAAGGCTGGTAAAGTTTTCGATAAGCAAGGGGGTGGCGTTTCGGGCAGGGGCGTCCGGCGGAGGGGCAACGCGACGGTGCGGCCGAAGTTCACACTGTTGTCGGGCTTTTTCGGCCCGAAGCGTCCGCGAAGCGCCTGTAACGCGCCGCCGAAGCATCTCCGACGCGCCACTTGGGTCACGGTGACGCGACACGGGTGGCCAGAGTGACGCGATGTGGGCGCGTGACCGGCGCGTTGGGCACGCGATGACGGGGCGTGGAGAAGAGGGCGGCTGTTCCATCCATCAGGATAGATCAAACAAAATCCTACATTGGAAGGGGGATTATGACCGATTGCGGAATGTCCGGTCCGGAAACCCGGCGTGCGGATAGCAGAGGCTTGCACGGCGTTGGCTCCGGCTGAATAGCTGGTGCCATGAAGCCGACGTAAGCGCTCATTTTTCCGTCGTACCGACAATCGTCCGGGCTGCCATGAAACTTATGCGCTTCTCCGGATTTGCAGGTAGAAGATGAGAGCATTTTCCCAGCTGGCGTGAGGGGTTGCCCTTTGCCCAGGTTGCTCCTATGTTCCTGAGTCAGTTGGGGGAGGTCTCATCGACCATCATGCGCCAGAGCAAGACTCTATTCATGATCTTGGCGTATTATGGAGTCCAGGAGACGCTAGAATATGTTGGCAGTCAGCAAGGCGCACGACCAGGTATTTCTTTACGAGCCGGCCATTGGTCTTTCGGTTCCCGTTGTGCTTGACCTGACTACGACCAAAGTTCGCATCGCGGTCCCCAAAGTTGCAGACCTCAATGAAAATTTCTTTGCCATCGAAGATTTGTCCGAACTTGGCCAGATCGTCCCTGGGCACGGTGCATTTCTGGACGCCGGCATAAATTTTTCCAGATTTTATTCGAAGCGGTTCAGAACCGAAATCGGCTCTGGCGCGACCACCGTTGCCAGTCTTCGCAAGCTCGTGAACCAGCATTATTCAAAGGTCAAAAGTCGGAAAGCGGGCAAGGCAAAGAAAATTGCCGCATCGGAGGCCGATGACCCATTGGCAGCCATGGAAGCCGCTATGGTGTTAGGTTGAGATGAGTATGCAAGAGGCGCAATAAGCTCTCGTCGGCGGATTTCTGTGTCTTGGCTATTGGGCGCGCAGCCCCTGTGCTGGAGATGATGCCTGCGTTCAGTAACTGCCTGTAGGAGGAGCGGCTGAACTCCACGTCCCGGTTCATCCGGGTTAGTTCTGGCATGCTCAAATCATCGGTATCTCGCGAACGCCAAGTTTCATAGACCTTGTGCAACCAGTCCTCATTGATCGAGATCATGTCGCTGAACGTCATATAATGCTCGACAAGAAGGCCGGTTTTGCGCACTCGGATGTCGGTTGCTACCATGCGCCATCCAAATATTCCCGGTCTTTTTAGTTTATCATAGTCAATCTTGACGATGCTGATCAGCCCTTTGTCCTGCATTTCGCTAAAATAGCGCAAAACAGTCTTAAAATCGTCCATGAGCCGCAAATGTGTACGAAAGCGAAGATAATCGCGAATGTGGCATAACCGAAACCAGGGGTAACGCTGCAAAAGGACGGGCCGGGCGCATTTTTCCAGGGCGGTCGCAGACTTCTTCTCACTCACATCCGAAATAAGGTTGAAGCGATCGAAAAGATCATCAGCGAAAGTCCGTACTTCTGCCCGCGATTCTTCGCGCAGCATGTCGAGATAGGGAATGTCGCACAACCGGTCACCATTCACGATATTATCGAGGGAGGTGCGTTTTTCTTCCGTATCGATCTCGTTAAGGTCGAACCGTCCCAATCTCTGCCCCTTTCGGATAGCGCAACAGCGCCTTACATTAGCGAAACTTCACTGCTGTTCCAGACTGATTCCGGCACAGATGCCTTATGCGAGACGCAGCATCACCATCCTGCATTGAAGCGCCCTGGCGACTTCGCACCATGCGCGAGGTGCCCTAGATCAATGATGCGGTGTCCCAAGCCACGTCACGATCCCAATGTCCGCTTCCCGGAGCAGGAAAATCGCTGTCAAACGGCGGGGGCTGGTACAAAAGCGTCATCTGCAAAGATGTTATGACGTCATGAATGATATCTGCGCTACCGAATTCACCGCTTCACCCCGGAAGCCACCCCAACTCCATCCCCCTTCACCGGCATCAACTCCCGTATCACCCCCCAATAGCCCCGCGTCACATGCGCGTCTGCGGCATAGGCGGGGTCCTGCATCATATGCCCATGCAGGCGGCGCAGATTGTGCCAGGGGACGGAGGGGAACAGATGATGTTCCAGATGATAGCTGACATTGAGCGGCCCGATCAGGACGCGGTCGACCAGCGTGGGGAGGATGGTGCGGGTGCCGTTCAGTTCGCTGGTGTCGGCGACGCCATTATGTTCGGCCATCGCCCGGATGCGGTTGAAGATATTGGCCCATAGATATTGGGGGATCAGGAACAGCCCCAATATCTGCCAGCGCCAGGGCGACCAGAGGACGAGGCCGTAGACCACCACCGCCCACACAATATAGCGGATGCGCAGCGCCAGCCGATAATCGAAGCCGAAGCGGCGGGGATTGTGGAAATTGGCGAGCGGTGACCAGACCCGCGCGGCGCGGGCGACGCGATAATAGTTGAGGCCGAACAGGCTGCGCAGGAACAGCACGACCATGCCCGCGCCATCCTTGGGGAAATGCTGGTCCGGGTCCTTGCGCTGGACCCGATAGTCATAGTCGCGCGGCGTGTTGGTATGGCGGTGATGCACCATATGCGCCACGCGATACAGGTCGACGCTGAACGCCAGCGGGTAGGCGACGAACAGGTCGCCGATCAGATCATTGGCCCGGCGATTGCTGAACAGCATATTGTGGCAGGCTTCATGCATCATCACCGCCAGACACTGGATGCGGGTGCCGATGACGAAGCCGGCCAGCAGATAGACGGGCAGGCTGTCGGCCCGGATCGCGACCACGCAAGCGCCGATCATCACTGCCCACTGAAAGACGAGCAGCAGCGCATTGCGTATATTGGGAATGACGGAAAGCTGGCGGATCAGCGGCATCGTGCCGCGGCGCGAATAGCGATATCCCGCCGGCCGCTCATGGGCGCTGTCTTCCATGGCGGGCCTCCCTATGCCGTATAAGTCTGTCCATCATGCTATGGATGGTGCGATGCAGCGTCAAGCATTGCGCCCTGACGGGCGGGATTGCGGCTTCTAGAGTCGGATGACATCAGATTGATCCGTATCCGGAATTGATGAGATATTTGCGGCATTCTGCGGGACTGAAAGCATCGAGCAGCGATCCGATGCGGCGCCATGTTGCT
>NZ_FOGE01000002.1 GCF_900111125.1 Sphingobium sp. YR768 | reverse complement strand
CCTTGTCCACGCACACCACGTCATGGCCAAAGTCCGCAAAACAGGCCCCGGACACAAGCCCAACATAACCCGTGCCGATCATCGTGATTTTCATGAATCTGCTCCAGCCCCGCAAGAAGAGATGATTATGTCACGGCTCTAGCATAGTCGCAGGCCATTACAATTCGCTGCAATGCAGCGACGAATTTTGAAGATCGTTTAACGACTGGTTACCATTTTCTGCCAAGTCGGGCTTTGTTTGAAAATGCGCGAAAGAGCGCATTTTGAATCCGCACCGGCCCGCTCCCCCACCCGGCCACCCATATGATACTGCCGTTGGGTGGCCGGGTGGGGGAGCGGGCCGGTGCGGCAGAATGTGCGAAGCACATTCTCGACGAGCGAAAGGGATAGCAGGGTGAAAGTGGCTTTGGTGTTCGGGACCCGTCCCGAAGCGATCAAGATGTTCCCCGTGGTCCATGCGCTGCGCGCGCAGCCGGGCGTGGAAACGCGCGTCATCGTGACGGCGCAGCATCGCGGACTGCTGGATCAGGTGCTGGAGATTGCCGGCATCGTGCCCGATATCGATCTGGACGTCATGGTGCCCAATCAGACGCTGGACGGGCTGACGGCCAAACTGATCGTCGAACTGGGCAAGGCCTTCGACGCGGAAAAGCCCGATCGCATCGTGGTTCACGGCGATACGCTGACAACTATGGTCGCCAGTCTGGCCGCTTATTATCGCAAGATTCCGGTTGCCCATGTCGAAGCGGGACTCCGCAGCGGTGACATTCATCATCCCTGGCCGGAGGAAGTGAACCGGCGAGTCGTCGCCTGTATTGCCGACATGAATTTCGCCCCGACGCAGGCGGCGGCCGATGCGCTGCTGCGGGAAAATCGCGATGCCGCTGGTATCCACATCACCGGCAACACCGTCATCGATGCGTTGCTGGCTACGCGCGACCGGGTGGTGGCCGATGCGTCGCTGGCCAGCGGTCTGGATGATCTGGCCGCGCGCTTTGCGGGCAAGCGGATCGTCGCCGTCACCAGCCATCGGCGCGAGAATTTCGGGGGCGGCATGGAGGCGATCGCCCGCTCCATCGCCGATATCGCCGCCCGACCGGACGTGGCGGTGATCTTCCCGGTCCATCCCAATCCCAATGTCCGCCCGGTCATGGACGCCGTGCTGGGCGACTTGCCCAATGTTGCGATGATCGAACCGCTCGACTATCCCCATTTCGTGCGGTTGCTCGATCTATGTCACCTCGTCCTGACCGACAGCGGCGGCGTTCAGGAGGAGGCGCCATCGCTCGGCAAGCCGGTGCTGGTGATGCGCGAAACGACCGAGCGTCCCGAGGGGGTGGAGGCCGGCACGGCGAAGCTGGTCGGCACCGATCGCGCGCTGATCGTGCGCGAAGTGCTGGCGCTGCTGGACGATCAGGACGCTTATGACGCCATGGCCCGCGCGCATAATCCCTTTGGCGACGGGGGCGCGGCGGAGCGGATCGCGGTAGTGATCGCGGCCGGCTGACCGATTGCGCCAGAAAGGGCGCGACGCAGGGCGAGGGGACTGCTATCAGGCCGCATCGCCGCGATCCTGCCTGCAAGCACGCGCCCCGACAGAGAGACAATCGCGCTCCCGCTTGCTACGCAAGGAGCGTCTTTCATGTCTTATTTTTCTCCGCTGCGCCTGTCTTTCATGACGGAAAACCGCATATGAGCCGCGCGATCAACGTCACGACCTCGGTCGAGGACGTCACCACACTGTGCGCCCGCCACGCCATCGCCATCTCCACGATCGAGGCGCTGCCCGCCGGGGGAACGCGCGTCGTGCTGCTCAACCCGCTCGGCGCCGACCGCATCCGCGAACTGCTGAAGACCAAGATCATCACGACTCCGGTGACGCGCTCCTCCGCCCATATCGCCCGCCAGCCAAGCCCCCGCTATCGGTAGGCATAAGGGTATTTTTCCCCGTTCCCTCTTCACTATTACCGAAATCTTCAGCATTTCGGGGCAGAACAACGGCCAAATTCACCGCTGAAGGACTGTCCCGACCCATGCCCGTCGACGCCAAGCAGAAGGTTTCCGTCATCGGCCTCGGCTATATCGGCCTGCCGACCGCCGCCCTGATCGCGCGTGGCGGCGCCAGGGTGGTGGGCGTGGACGTGTCCGCCCATGTGGTGGACACCGTCAATTCGGGCCGCGTCCATATCGAGGAAGTCGATCTCGACGGTCTGGTGCAGGGCGTGGTGTCGCGCGGCAATCTGCGGGCGTCGCTGGAGGTCGAGGAAAGCGACGTCTTCATCATCGCCGTGCCGACTCCGGTGGCGGAAGATCGCGCGCCGGATATCAGTTATGTGCTGAAGGCCGCCAAGACAGTCGCCCCTGTGCTGAAGGCCGGCGACACGGTGATCCTTGAATCCACATCGCCCGTCGGCACGACCGAAGCGATGCGCGATGTCATGGCGGAACTGCGCCCCGACCTGAAGATGCCCGGCAAGGGCGTGCAGGGCGATATCGCCATCGCCTATTGCCCGGAACGGGTTCTGCCCGGCCGCATCCTCGTCGAACTGATCGACAATGATCGCTGCATCGGCGGCATTACGCCGCGCTGCGCGCGCAAGGCGCTGGGTTTTTATCGTCAGTTCGTGCGTGGCGCCTGCATCACCACCACCGCCCGCGCGGCCGAGATGGTGAAGCTGGTCGAAAACAGCTTCCGTGACGTCAATATCGCCTTCGCCAACGAATTGTCGGTGATTGCGGAGAATATGGACATCGACGTTTGGGAGGTGATCCGCCTCGCCAATCGGCATCCGCGCGTCAACATCCTGTCGCCCGGTCCGGGCGTGGGCGGTCATTGCATCGCCGTCGATCCCTGGTTCATCGTCCATGGCGATCCGGAAAATGCCCGCATCATCCGCACCGCGCGCGAAGTGAATGACGGCAAGACCGACTATGTCGTCGCCAAGGCTTCCGACATGATCGACGAGTTCGCCGGTGAGGACGTCGCGTGCCTCGGCCTCGCCTTCAAGGCGAATATCGATGATTTCCGGGAAAGCCCGGCGGTGAAGGTCGCCGCGCGCCTTGCCCGCCGCTATGGTCGGCGGATCAAGCTGGTAGAGCCCTATGCGCAGGAACTGCCGATGGAGTTTGCCGGGACGGGCGCGGAATTGATCGATCTCGATACGGCTCTGGAACAATGCGGCCTGTTCGTCATTCTTGTCGATCATGACATGTTCAAATCTGTCCCCGTCGACGAACGCGCCGGCAAGGCCGTCTATGACACGCGGGGAATCTGGCCCGATCAGCCGCGCCGCGTGGCGCAGCCCACGCCCGGCCGAGTCGCCGTCTGAGGCGGCATCGCCGGGCTCGACCCGTCCCGGACGCGGTTGCCATCGCCCTGTCACGCCGCTAACCCCCGCCCTCATACGGGCTATGATGGGGTTACAGGGCGGATGAAGCATCGGAACAGCATCAGCCGATCCATTGCCGTTGCGGTGATCTGCACCGCGCTTGCCGGTTGCACCACTGTCGAGGATGCGCCGCGAGGCGAAGCCGCCTACGTCGCGATCCCGCCTGCGCCTGCCGTCGGCATGGACTATCGCATCAGTCCCGACGATGTGCTGCGCATTCAGGTCTATCATGAACCCGATCTGTCGCTGGAAGATGCGCAGGTGACGGCGGCGGGCATGATGCGGATGCCGCTGGTCGGCGACATATCGGTCGCGGGCCTGACCGCCAGCGAGGCGGCCGACGTTGTCGCCGGGCGGCTGGAGCGCTATCTGGTGTCGCCGCAAGTGACCCTGTTCGTGAAGAAGGCGGTGGGCCGCCGCATCACGCTGGACGGGGAAGTGCGCGAACCCGGCCTGTACCCGGTCGACGGGCGACTGACCCTGTTGCAGGCGGTGGCTCTCGCCAAAGGACCGACCCGCCTCGCTGGCCTAAGCCAGATCGTGGTTGTGCGCCAGATGGATGGCCAGCGTCAGGCGGCGATGTTCGACCTTGGCGCCATCCGCAAGGGCAAGGCGCCCGACCCTGAAATTCTGCCCGGCGATCAGGTGATCGTCGGCCTGTCGCGCGCCAAGGCGATATTGGGCGGCGCGCTGATCGCGGTGCCGGCCGTCGCGGCGGGCTTCATCGCGCTGGACGGAGAGCATTGATGGCCGCGACCCTGATCGATCCGACCGACATGCCCGAAGGCGAGGGCGCAGGCGCCCGGCTGGCGCGGCGGACGCGCGCCTATTGGACGGTGCTGCGGCGTCACCGCGTCATCCTGTTCGTCACCATGGCGCTCTGTCTGCTGGCGGCCTTGCTCTACATCTTGTTGTCGACGCCTTATTATCGTGCGACCGCTTCGGTCGAGGTGGAGGATCTGCCTGCCGGTGCGGCAGGGACCGGCACGCCCCGACCCACCAGTGATGACACCGAAACGGTGATGCAGACCGAATTGGAAGTGCTGCGCAGCCGCGCGCTGGCCGAGGAGGTCGCGCGCAGTCTGGCGCTGGTCGGCACGTCGACCTTCTTCGATGGCATGGGGGTCAGCCGCCCCAAGGAGGGATCGGTCGGCCTCAGCCAGCGGCAGGTGGAGCAGGAGCGGGTCGTCACCCTGTTGCGGCAGAAGCTGGAAGTCGAACTGCCCGGCAAGTCGCGGGTCATGCGCATCAGCTTCGTCAGTGCCGATCCGACATTGTCCGCCCGGGTCGCCAATGCCTATGCTGACAGCCTGATCCGGTCGGACCTGAAGCGCGGCTTTGAATCGGGCGTGCAGGCGCGCCGTTTCCTGCTGGGCGAGCTGGATGGCGCCCGCACTGACCTGTCGCGCGCGGAACGCGAACTGGCCGTCTATGCCGCCCGCAGCGGCGGCGCCCCGGTGGAGCCGGATCAGAGCGCGCAGGGTGATGCCACCAAGGCAAAGCCTGCCGAACCCAAATTCGCGCCGTCCGAAGGATCGATCGAAAGCCGTCTGGCGCAGCTCAACGGTTTCCGGGCGCAGGCGGTATCCGATCGGATCGCCGCGCAAAAGCGCTGGGAAAGCGCCCGCCGCGCCAGCGCCGAAACGCTGCCGGAAGTGCTGAACAACGGCGCGATGCAGCAATTGATGACGGAACGGGCGCAGGCCCGCGCCGCGCTGGTCGAGGAGCGGCAGTTCCGCAAGGATGCCCATCCCGAAATGCGCGAGGCGCGCGCCCGCCTCGCCGCGCTGGACGATCAGGCCGACGAGATGGCGAACCGCATCCGCGCTTCGCTCAAGGAACAATATGACGTCGCCGTCCATGGCGAAAAGCAGATCGGATCGGAAATTACCGCTCTGGAGCGCGATGCGCAGGCCGCGCGTGGCCGCGATGTGCAGATGGGTATCTACGAACGATCGGTCGATACCTATCGCATGCTGCATGACAGCCTGTTGCAGCGCTATCGCGACATGGCGTCGCAGGCCGGGTTCCAGGCCGGGCGCATCCAGCCGCTCGACCGGGCGGCGGTGCCGGCGCGGCCCTTCTCGCCCAAGGTTGGGGAAACTCTCCTCCTCGCTGCGCTGGGTGGGCTGGCGCTGGGGCTGTTGCTGGTGGCGGCGCGCCACATATTCGACGATGCGGTGACGTCGGCCGATACGCTGGCGGAGCGGGTCGGGCTGCCGCTGCTGGGCGCGGTGCCGGTGACGGGCGATAGTCCCCAGCCGCCCGAAATCTTCATCCCGATCGCGCGGTCGTTGCTATTGGCGTCGACCGGCGGTCTGCCGCGCTCCATCCTCGTCACCAGCGCGCAGGAGGGGGAAGGCAAGTCCCTGACCCTCAACGCGCTGGCGCTGGCGCTGGCGGGCCTCGGCAAGAAAGTGCTGGTGGTCGATGGCGACATGCGCCGGCCGGTGCAGCACGCCCTGTTCCGCGTCGCGCCGGGCAAGGGCATTAGCGAAGTGCTGACCGGACAGGCCAGGCCCGCCGACGCCATCATCCCGACCGGAGTGGAGGGCATATCGCTACTCCCCTGTGGCGCGGTGCCGCCCAACCCCACGGAATTGCTGGCCACCCCGGCGCTCGATACGCTGCTGGCGTCGGTGCGCGATGATTATGACACGATCCTGATCGACGCGCCGCCGATCCTGGGGCTGGGCGACGCCAGCCTGCTGGGCGCGCGGGCGCAGGCGAACCTGCTGGTGGTCGAATGGGGCCGCAACCATCATGGCGGCCTGCGCGCTTCGGTCGAGCGGCTGCGCCGGGCAGGCGGCGTCATCATCGGCGCCATCCTCACCAAGCAACAGGGCCGCGCCTTCGACTATGACTATCATCGGGGCGGGTGAGGATAGCTAAAACGATCTTCGTCATTGCGAGCGAAGCGAAGCAATCCAAGGCACTACGATGGATTGCTTCGCTTCGCTCGCAATGACGAACAGGCACAAAAAAAGAGCGCCATCCGATCCGGGGGCGCTCTTTTTGTGCCGTATCGGCGGATTGGATCAGGCCCGCGCCAGCAGGCCTTCCACCAGCCCCTCGAACAGGCGCTTGCCGTCGGTCGCGCCATGGGCGGCTTCGATCACGCGCTCGGGGTGCGGCATCATGCCCAGCACATTGCCCGCTTCATTGAGGATGCCGGCGATGTTGCGGGCGGACCCGTTGACGTTTTCCGCATAGCGCAGCGCGACGCGGCCTTCGCCTTCCAGCCGGTCCAGCGTCGTATCGTCGGCGAAATAATTGCCGTCATGATGCGCGACCGGATAGCGGATCGCCTCGCCCGCTTCATAGCGGCTGGTGAACGCGCTCTGGGCGTTCTCGACCGTCAGGGCGACGTCGCGGCACACGAAATGGCCGCCGGCGTTGCGCAGCAGCGCGCCGGGCAGCAGGCCGCTTTCGGTCAGCACCTGAAAGCCGTTGCAGATGCCCAGCACATAGGCGCCACGGTCGGCGGCCCTGGCCACCGCCTGCATCACCGGCGAGCGCGCGGCCATCGCGCCGGAGCGCAGATAGTCGCCATAGGAAAAGCCGCCCGGCACGCCGATCAGGTCGATGTCGTCGGGCAATTCGGTGTCCCGGTGCCAGATCATGGCGGGCTTGGCTCCGGTCGCAGCCTCGAACGCCACCGCCAGGTCGCGGTCGCAATTGCTGCCCGGAAAGACGATGACGGCGCTCTTCATCTCAGGCGACCTTCTCGATGCGATAATTTTCGATCACCGTGTTGGCCAGCAGCTTGCGGCACATGGCGTCGATATCCTCGTCGCTGGTGCCGTCGGCCAGATCCAGTTCGATGAGCTTGCCGGCGCGCACGTCATTGACGCCGTCAAAGCCCAGACCGCCCAGCGCATGCTGGATCGCCCGACCCTGCGGATCGAGAACACCGCCCTTGAGGGTGACGAAAATGCGGGCTTTCATGGGCGTGGACTCCTTGGAATCGCCAGATGCCGCGCCTGATGCGCGGGATGATGCAGTTGCCGCACCCCCTAGGCGCGGCGGCGCGCGGAGGCAAGCCATTATGACGGTGGGAGGCGTTGGGCGATAATCGGGCGAGGGGCGGGGCGGAGTTTGCGGCGATGCTGGCGGGGCAAGGAAACAGGATTTGCGCCGCTTAACTTCGCATATGTCCCGTGGAATGCGACATTTCGTTGCGCGGACGTGATCCTATCGGAAAGTGGGGACATCGGACGGTGGAAAGAGCCGGGCGGGATTATGGGGGTAAAAGGGGAGGATAGGACAGGGTGGGGGCGAAGCCGTGTCGGCGCAGCGCCGCAGGCAATATATGTAGTTCACGCGGAGGCGCGGAGACGCGGAGGAGGTGCGCAACGCCTCTGCGTCTCCGCGCCTCCGCGTGAACCAGAATGAAGAAGGATTTCGCGCAGAGGCGCAGAGAGCGCAGAGACGATTGCTATCCTCACTCTGCGTTCTCTGCGCGAACATATTATGGGCCTTCAGTGCAAGGCGATCAGAAATGGACAGGGCAAACGGATTGTAATGATGGCCGAAAGCATCCTCCCATTTTCGTCACCCCAGCGACCCGAAGGGCGGCCAAAGGCCAACGCTTGGGTCTCAGGCGATGGCGCGATAAGCTCGGACAAACGCCAAGCTCTACCGTTTCGCGCCTTCGCCTGAGATGCCAGCTTTCGCTGGCATGACAGTTAAAGGTCTGTTCGCCACCAATTGCGGAAATTGGACGATCGCGGCATGATGTGCACATGGTCGAGATAGCAGGGCATAGCTACGAGGTTATCGTTGGCAGCGACATTCAACGAGACGGCATGTATTTGGAGGCTTGGAACGAAGGTGGGGCCGTGGTCGCCGAGGTGTTTTATAGTGATCAGGACGATACGATGACCTTCACCGGATATCTTTCCGACCTGCCGCTTACGCTCGTTGAATGGATGATCGGTCAAGCGAAAATCCGGCTTATTCCCGAACGAGGGAACGACGGCTAACTACCCCAACTCCCCCATTCCCACCCACCCGCGCATCCCCTAAGTGCTCGCCATGCATCCGGACCTTCTCTACATCCTCTGCGCGGTTATCGCGGTCGTCATCTCCGGCCTTGCCAAGGGCGGCTTTGCGGGTGTGGGGGCGCTGGCCATGCCGATCATGGCGCTGGGCGTCGATCCCGTGCGCGGGGCGGCTATCTTGTTGCCTATCCTCATTCTTCAGGATGTCGTCAGCGTCTGGGCGTTCCGCAAAAGCTGGGACGGGCATGTGCTGCTGGTCATGCTGCCCGGCATGGCGGTGGGCGTGGGGCTGGGCTATCTGTTCGCGGCGCAGGTGCCCGAAACCACGGTCCTGGGGGCGCTGGGCGTCATTTCCATGCTGTTCGGGCTGCAACGGCTGTGGATCGAGCGGGGCGGGGCGATCGTGCTGCCGTCCACTTCGCCCGACTGGGTGGGCTTCCTGTTCGGCATCGGCAGCGGCTTTACCAGCCAGATCGCCCATGCGGGGTCGCCGCCCTTCCAGATGTGGGTGCTGCCCCGCAAGCTGCCGCGCGACATGCTGGTTGGGACGACCGCCGTCGCCTTTGCCGCGATGAACTGGATGAAGGTGCCGGCCTATGCCGCGCTGGGGCAATTTACCCGCGCCAATCTGATGGCGACGGCGATGCTGGCGCCGGTGGCGATCGTGGCGACCTTTGCCGGGGTGGCGCTGGTCCGTCGGGTCGATGCGGCGCGTTTCTACACGCTCATCTATGTGCTGATGGTGCTGCTGGGGCTCAAGCTGCTGGTCGATGCGCTGATGGCGTAGCTACCGACCGTTTGCCCTGAACCCCCATCCGTTCGTCCTGAGTAGCCGCTGAGCTTGTCGAAGCGGCATATCGAAGGATGGGGCACGCCAGCCCCTTCGATATGGGCCTTCGACTTCACCTTTGGTGAAGTTTATCCTGAGCGACTGCCTTGGCAGGCAGTCGAAGGGCTCAGTCCCTACTCAGGGCGAACGGAGTTGGAGAGGGGAATAGGCCAAAAAAAAGGCCGGCGCTGTGGCCGGCCTTTCTATATTTATCTTTTGTTTTTCGCATTTTCCGAGTCAGCAGATGATGCCATCTGCTTCGAAAATGCTTAGTCCTTCTCGCGCTTCTTGCGATGCGTGTCGAGGTCGAGGACGGTGGTGTCTAGGCCATCGGGCAGCAGGCCCAGGCGGCGCGCCACTTCCTGATAGGCTTCGACTTCGCCGCCCAGATCGCGACGGAAGCGATCCTTGTCCAGCTTCTCGTTGGTCGCCATGTCCCACAGGCGGCAGCCATCGGGGCTGATCTCGTCGGCCAGGATCACACGGCTGTAATCGCCGTCATAAAGGCGGCCGAATTCCAGCTTGAAGTCGATCAGGCGGATGCCGATGCCCGCGAACAGGCCGCACATGAAGTCGTTGATGCGGATCGCCATGTCGGCAATGTCGTGCATCTCTTCCTGCGTGGCCCAGCCGAAGCAGGCGATATGCTCTTCGGAGATCAGCGGGTCGCCCAGCGCATCATCCTTGTAGCAATATTCGATCAGCGTGCGGGGAAGCTGCGTCCCTTCCTCGATGCCCAGCTTCTTGCTGAGCGATCCGGCGGCGACATTGCGCACGACGACTTCGATCGGCACGATCTCGACCTGGCGGACGAGCTGTTCGCGCATGTTGAGGCGGCGGATGAAGTGGGTCGGCACGCCGATCTGGCCGAGCAGGGTGAAGATATGCTCGGAGATGCGGTTGTTGAGCACGCCCTTGCCGGAAATCGTGCCCTTCTTCTGCGCGTTGAAGGCGGTGGCGTCATCCTTGAAATATTGGATGATCGTGCCCGGTTCGGGGCCTTCATAAAGGATCTTTGCCTTGCCTTCGTAAATCTGGCGGCGACGGGCCATGCGCGTTCCTGTCTTTTTATCACAAAAACAATGCGCCCCGGCAAACGCGAATCGGAAAGGATCAGCGGGTGCCGGGGCTGTTCAACGCGGCCCATAGAGCAATATGGGCGGGGGTGCAATTCTTCCTCCCCGCAGGCGGGGAGGGTTACGCGCCCTTCATTCGCCGATTACGCCTATAGCACGTCCCCGAACATGAACCAGATCATCGCGCACCAGGCGATCAGGCCGATCGCGGCCAGTATCACGCCGGATCGGGCGCGGATGGCGGGCCAAAGGCCGGTCGGTTCGTCTTCATCATGGGTCTGCATTCCGCTGGCGTAGCGGGGGATACCGCCACGCTCAAGCCGGGTAGAGGTTTTCCAGCAGCGCCTTGAGTGCGTGAAGGTCTTTCGCCACCAGTTCCGCATCCCGATCGAAAGCGGCATCGTCCATGTCCGGCTGGCCGAACAGGGTGAAGACGACCAGCGTGCCTTCGCCATTCGCGATCATGCGCAACGGGATATGGATGTCCGGCTTGCCGGGCAGGCGGACATGATGGTCGAGAATGCCGACATCATTGGGCGGGGAGAAGAGGACGATCGCCCGGCCCTCCGGCGTTTCGGCGATCCAGTCATCGCCCTGCCGATGGAGCGAGGAAGAAAGGCCCGCCGCCCAGCGCGGGAAATTCTCCGGCTGGCTGGCAAAGCCATAGGCCTGCGTCAGCGGCGCGCGGATAGCGATATCGATCGAGCGCGCCGCCAGCATCGCGTCCGCGCCTATCCCTCGGCCTCTGCCGGGGCTGGGTCGCGCCGACTGGCCATCAGTCGACCGGTGAAGCATTGGCGCCACCAACTGATATCCTGCTGTTCCACACTGTCCATCATCGCCCGCCAGCGCCGCTTGCGCTCATCGCGGGGCATGGCGATCGCGCGGGTGATGGCGTCGGACATTTCCTCCGGGCTATAGGGGTTGATCAGCAGCGCATCCTTCAACTGGATCGCGGCGCCGGCAAAGCGCGACAGGATCAGCACGCCGGGATCTTCCGGGTCCTGCGCCGCGACATATTCCTTGGCGACCAGATTCATGCCGTCGCGCAATGGCGTCACCAGCCCGATCTTGGCGCCGCGATAGATGCCCGCCAGCTTGTCGCGGGGATAGCCCTGATTGACGTAGCGGATCGGGGTCCAGTCTACATCGCTATATTCGCCGTTGATCCGCCCGGCGAGGGAATCGAGCGTGGCGCGGATCTGCTGATAGCTTTCCACCTCCCCGCGCGATGGCGGCGCGATCTGCGTCAGCACCACCTTGCGATGCTGTTCGGGATGATCCTTGAGGAAACGGGCGTAGCCGCCGAACCGCTCCTCCAGTCCCTTGCTGTAATCCAGCCGGTCGACGCCCACGATCATCGTGCGGTCCTGCAAGGAGGCGCGGACCAGCGTACTCATCTCGTTGGCGGCGTCGCTGGTGGCGGCTTCGGCAAATTCCTGGGCATTGATGCCGATCGGGCAGGCGACCGCCTGAATGGTGCGATCGCCGACGGTGACGAAGTCGCCATCGACCGTTCCGCCCATTTCCCGCTCCACATAATGGCGGAAGGATTCCAGCCACTCCTCGGTATGGAAGCCGATGACGTCATAGGCGAACAGGGTGCTGACCAGCTTGGTATGGTGCGGCAGCGACACCAGCAGTCGGGTGGGCGGCCAGGGGATGTGCAGGAAGAAGCCCATGCGGTTCTTCAGCCCCTTGTCGCGCAGCATCTGGCCCAGCGGGATCATGTGATAATCATGGACCCAGATGATGTCTTCGGGTTCGATCAGCGGGGTGGCGGTGTCGGCGAAGCGCAGGTTGACGCGGTTATAGCCGCCCTCGAAATCGCGGGCATATTCGGCCAGGTCGATGCGGAAATGGAAGAGCGGCCACAGCGTCTTGTTGGCATAGCCATTATAATATTCGTCGACATCCTGTTCTTCCAGATCGATCGTCGCCGTCTTGACGCCGTCATCCTCGGCAAAGCCGATATGGCCGGTGAAATTGTCGGTGACTTCCCCCGACCAGCCGACCCAGATGCCCCGGCTTTCGCGCAGCGCCTGCGACAGCGCGACAGCAAGACCGCCCTGATTGCCGGTCTTGCTGGGCCTACTGACCCGGTTGGATATGACGATAAGACGGCTCAACGCATTGCGCTCCATGGTTTGCTCAGCAAGACGGCGCAGTTGATGATGCCGACCAATGAGTAGGTCTGGGGATAGTTCCCCCACAATTCCCCGGTCGCGGGGTCGATATCTTCGGACAACAGCCCGGCGGCGGTGCGGCGGGACAGCATCTCCTCGAACAGGGACCGGGCCTCTTCCGTGCGGCCGGTACGATGCAGCGCCTCGATCAGCCAGAAGGTGCAGACGTTGAAGGCGGTGACGGGTTCGCCGAAATCATCGGGGGCGCTGTAGCGCAGCATGTCATTGCCCCGGCGCAGATCCGCCTCCAACGCGGCGAGCGTGCCGACGAACATCGGATCGTCGGCACTCAGGAAGCGCAGGTCCAGCAACTGGAGCAAAGATGCGTCGCGCGCATCATCCTCGAAATTGGCGGAGATGGCCTTGGTGTCTTCCCGCCAGGCGGCCTCCACGATGCGCGCCTTCATGGTTTCGGCGCGATTTTGCCAGTGGGCGGCGCGCAGCGGCAGGTCGAGTGCGGCAGCGGCATGGGCAAGGCGATCGCACGCCGCCCAGCACATTACCGCGCTATAACTGTGGACATGGGCGCGGGTGCGCAATTCCCACAGGCCTGCGTCCGGCTGATCATAGACGGCCCAGGCGCGCTCGCCCACCGCCTCCAGCGCCTCGAAATCGGCATGACCGGCCATGCGCAGCAATCGCTGGTCGATAAAGCCCTGAACCGAGGACAGGACGATCTGGCCATAGGCATCATGCTGTATCTGTTCATAGGCGGCATTGCCCACGCGCACAGGCCCCATGCCGCGGTAGCCCGGCAGGCTTTCGGCCTCCCATTCATGCAGCGTGGCATTGCCGCGCACATCATAGAGCGGCTGAATATGCCCGCCCTTCGCCCCGTCCACGATGTTGCGCAGATAGACGAGATAGGTTTCCAGCACGTCGAGCGCGCCCAGCCGGTTCAGCGCCTCCACCGTATAATAGGCGTCGCGCACCCAGCAGTAGCGATAGTCCCAGTTGCGGCCGCTGTCGGCATGTTCGGGAATGGAGGTGGTCAGCGCCGCGACGATCGCGCCGGTTTCCTCATGCTGGCAGAGTTTCAGCGTAATGGCGGATCGGATCACCGCTTCCTGCCATTCGGCCGGGATGGCGAGGCCGCGCACCCATAGCTGCCATTCCAATATCGTATCGTCCAGCATCCGCTCGATCGCGGGGCGCAGCGCGTCGGAGAAACCTTCGTCCGGGCCCATGAAGAAATGCATGTCGGATTCCAGCCGGAACCAGCTTTCCTGCGCGATCAGGCCGATGGGCGCATTGGTCGACACGCGCATCGCCATATAGGACAGGACCATGCGGATATGGTTGGAGCCGTAATTGACCGGCACCTTGTCGCCATTCCAGTTGGTGGTCGGGCGCAATTTCACCCGGATGCGCGGGCTGCCCGCCACCGGGCGGACGATGCGGATGAAGGCCACCGGGCGATACATGCGGCCCTGATGCTTATGGCGCGGGCAGAAATCATAGGTTTCGATCGCATTGCCCTGCGCATCGCTCTGGCGCGTGACCAATATGGGCGTGTTTCGGATATACTGTTGTTCGACCGCGACGCAATTTTCCAGCTCGATCGCCCAGAAGCCGCGCGACTGGCTGTCGTCCCAGTCCTTATGGTCCAGCAAAGCGGAAAAGACCGGGTCGCCGTCGACGCGGGGCACGCAGGCCCACACCATACGGCCTGCGCGATCGATCAGCGCGGAAGCCTGGCAATTGCCGATAGGCCAGAGGTCGAGATTGCGCTCGTTCCCGGCGTGGATGGAAGGATTTGCTGCTTGGATTGCTCTGCCCCTTCGCTGGTCAGGATGAAGGGCACCGACAATTCAGCCGGTGATCCCCTGCGTCAGATAATGCCTGACGGCCCCAACCTGTTCCAAAGAGAATGTCGCCAATGTGGGGCGGGGCGATCCGACGAGGATTCCAGCACCACCCAGTTCGACCGCTACGGCAAAGCCTTCCTCGTCGGTGACGTCGTCGCCGATGAAGATGGGAACGCCGCCGGCCATGGGCGCGGATTGCATCAGCGCCTTGAGCGCGCTGCCCTTGTCCGCGCCGCCGGGGCGCAGTTCGTACAGCATCTTGCCTTGCTGCACGGTCAGGCCATGCTGGCGCGCCAGATGCTTGGCAAGGTCGGCGGCATCCTCCTGCCACTGCGGCGCGCCGCGAAAATGCAGGCCGACGCTGATCGATTTGCGTTCGACCAGCACGCCGGGCTTGTCGCTGGCAAAGGCGTTGAAGGCGGTTTCGACCGCATCGATGGCGGGCAGGCGCGGCGGCGTGTCCACCGCTTCGCCGGGCCGGGCGAACTCCAGCCCATGCGTGCCCGACAGGAGGAAATCGCCAAAGCCCAGATCGCACAAGGTTGCCACGGAGCGTCCGCTGACGATCGCGAGCCGTCCGCCCAGCCGATCGCGCAGCTCTGCCAGGGTCGCCAGCAGATCGGCATCGACCACAACGGCATCGGGCGTGTCGGCCAGCGGCGCCAGCGTGCCGTCAAAATCGAGGAAAAGCGCAGCGCCGGTCAGCAGGCCGATCGGCGGGGCGGGCAGGGCGATGGGGGAGAGAAGGGTGTCGGTCACGCCTTTAAGAGTGGCGTCTCAGGCCAAAACCGCAACCCCTCATCTCGCAATCGCAGCAATTTCCTAAGAATCCGTTTGAGAATGCGCCATCCGGCGCAGTCTCTAAGATCGGCAGGCGGGGTCGCTGGTCCTGTTATCGGTCCAGGGCGATGTCCACTGGATCCGGTGCAGCGCCCGAAACGCCTGCATGATCCCGGCGATCAACCGGTCGATGCCCTGATTGGTGTGTTCGCGGCCGTCATTCCACAGCCGGTCGTCATATTCGTCGCGCATGACGCGGTCCTTTTCTATGAGTCGGTGGTTAGCGCGGTGCGATTGTCCGCAGGCCGGCAATTGCCGGATATGCGCGATTCCCGCCAACAAAAGGCTGGACGTCTTAAATAAGGACAGCTTATGGTTCTGGCCATGTCCAGCCTGCCGCCGCTCTCCGCCATTCGTGTGTTCGAAGCCGCCGCCCGGCTGGAGAATTTTACCGCCGCCGCGCAGGAACTGGGTATGACCCAGGCGGCGGTCAGCTATCAGGTGAAGTTGTTGGAAGAGCGGCTGGGCCTCAGCCTGTTCCGGCGGGTCGGGCGCAAGGTGGCGCTGACCGACAAGGGGCGGGAGATTGCACCGGTCCTGACCCGCGCGTTCGACCTGATGCGCGATGGCTTTACCGCGCTGACGCAGGATCATTCGGCGGTGCTGACGATCAGTTGCACCAACAGCTTCGCCCATCTGTGGCTGGCGCCCAGGATCGGCGCCTTTCAGATGCGCCACCCGCATCTGGCGGTTCGCATCCAGTCCAATGACGCCATTGTCGATCTGGCCCGCGATGGCGTCGACCTCGCCATTCGCGGGGGCAAGGGGGAGTGGCCGGGGCTGGAAGCGAAGCTGCTCACGCACAGCCGCCTTGTGCCCATGTGCAGCCCCGACTGGCTCGCGCGGCATAGCCCGATCGCGGATGCCGCCGCCTTGCTCGCCTTGCCCCGGCTCTCGCCGGAGGATAGCTGGTGGCATGACTGGCTGGCGGCGATGGGCGTGGAGGCGAGCGATCATGACGGGCCGCCCGCCATCGCGCTCGACAGTCAGGTGATGGAGGGGCGGGCAGCCATGGCCGGGCAGGGCATCGCCATTCTGACCCATATGTTCTGGCGAGCCGAGGTGGAGGCCGGGCTGTTGGTGGAGGCGGTGCCATCCTATGTGCGCGACAAGGCGAGCTACTGGATCGTCTACCCGCCCCACGCCCGCAACGCGCCCAAGATCAAGGCCTTTCGCGACTGGATCAGCGCCGAATTCGCCAGCGAGATCGCGGCCGATCCGGACGGGCGCTACTTGCCGCGGTGATGCGTCATGCGTATGTTCATGCGCATATTCAGTGAGGGCCGCCATGACCAAGCAGGAACGTATCGGAACGCGCAAGGCGACCAACCTGTCGCTGGATGCCGATCTTGTCGCGGATGCGCGCGATCTGGGGATCAACCTGTCCCGTGCGTGCGAGGACGCGCTTCGGAAGGAGATTTCCGCCGAGCGCGGGCGGCGGTGGCAGGAGGAAAATAAGGACGCGATTGCTGCCTGGAATGACTGGGCCGAAAATAACGAATTGCCGCTCGACAAATATCGGCAGTTCTGATGCGTTTCGGGGTGTACCGGCTGTCTGGCGGCGGTCTGGTGCTCGATTGTCAGAGCGATCATGTCGATCATCTGGGAACGCGACTGGTGGTGCCGCTATTGCCGCCCGCTGACATGCCCGCCGCATTGCCGGCTTTGCATCCCAGCTTCGTCATAGAAGGCGAGCGGTTGATGATGGCGACCCATTTGGCTGGCGCGGTGCATTCGCGATTGTTGAAACAGCCGGTTACGATTTTGGACGACCATCACGCCGCCATTATGCGTGCAATAGACATCCTGTTGACGGGTTTCTGACTCTGCGCAATTCCCGTTCCGTTCTTCTCTTCTGCCTGCTAAGCCGTCCCCGATGACCGATTTTCGCGACCCGTTCGACGCTATCAAGGATCACCCGTTCGATGATGCGCTCTCGCAGCGCTATCTCGTCTATGCGCTGTCGACCATCACGGCGCGGTCGCTGCCGGATCTGCGCGACGGGCTGAAGCCGGTGCATCGGCGCCTGCTCTGGGCGATGCGGCTGCTGAAGATGGAGCCGGGCGGGGCGAACCCCGATATCCTCGTCGCCAATCCGGCGCGGAACACCACCAGCTACAAAAAATGCGCCCGTGTCGTCGGCGACGTCATCGGTAAATATCACCCGCATGGCGACGCGTCAGTCTATGACGCGATGGTGCGTCTGGCGCAGGATTTCTCGCTGCGTACACCGCTGGTCGACGGGCAGGGCAATTTCGGCAATATCGACGGCGATAATGCGGCGGCGATGCGTTATACCGAAGCGCGCCTGACGCAGGCGGCGGCTGACCTCATGTCCGGGCTGGACGAAGGCACGGTCGATTTCCGCCCCACCTATAATGGCGAGGATGAGGAGCCGGAGGTTTTCCCCGGCCTCTTTCCCAATCTGCTGGCCAACGGCGCCAGCGGCATCGCGGTCGGCATGGCGACCAGCATCCCGCCGCACAATGTCACCGAACTGATCGACGCGGCCGGCCTGCTGATCGAAAATCCCGATGCCGATCATGCCGCGTTGATGCAGATCGTGAAGGGCCCCGACTTCCCGACTGGCGGTGTGCTGGTGGACAGCCCGGCGATCATCTCCGAAGCCTATGCCACCGGGCGCGGCGCTTTCCGCACGCGGGCGCGCTGGCATAAGGAGGAGGAAGGGCGCGGCAGCTGGATCGCGGTCGTCACGCAAATTCCCTATCAGGTCCAGAAGTCCAAGCTGATCGAGCAGATCGCGGCGCTGATCAACGACAGGAAGCTGCCGATCCTGGCCGATGTGCGCGATGAATCCGACGCGGAAATCCGCATCGTCATCGAACCGCGCGCCCGCACGGTCGAACCGCAGATGCTGATGGACAGTCTGTTCCGGCTGACCGATCTGGAAAATCGCTTCCCGCTGAACCTCAACGTGCTCGATTCCACCCGCACGCCGCGCGTGCTGGGGTTAAAGCCGCTGCTGGTGGAATGGCTCAAGCATCAGATCGACGTGCTGGTCCGCCGTGCCCAGCATCGGCTGGACAAGATCGCCAATCGGCTGGAACTGCTCGACGGCTATATCATCGCCTATCTCAATCTCGACCGGGTGATCGAGATCATCCGGACCGAGGATGAACCCAAAGAGGTGATGATGGCCGAATTCGGCCTCAATGACCGGCAGGCCGAAGCGATCCTCAACATGCGGCTGCGTTCGCTGCGTCGGCTGGAGGAGATGGAACTGCGCCGCGAGCATAGCGAACTGCTCAAGGAAAAGGACGAACTGGAAAAGCTGGTCGAAAGCCCGGCCCGCCAGCGCACCCGCCTGAAGAAGGATCTGGCCGCGCTGCGCAAGCGCTATGGCCCGGAAACCGATCTGGGCCGCCGCCGCTCGCTGGTGGAGGAAGCCGCGCCCGCGCGGGAAATCCCGCTGGAGGCGATGATCGAGCGTGAGCCGATCACCGTGATCCTGTCCGAACGCGGCTGGATCAGGGCGATGAGCGGCCATCGCGATCTGGCCGCCGCCGATACGCTCAAATTCAAGGAAGGCGATGGCCCGCAATTCGCCTTCCACGCTTACACCACCGATAAGCTACTGATGGCGACGGCGACGGGTCGTGTTTATACGCTGGCGTCGGACAAATTGCCGGGCGGGCGTGGCTTCGGCGATCCGGTGCGGTCGCTGGTCGACATGGATAATGAAGGGGCGATCATCGCCCTGATGCCGGCGCGGATCGGCAGCGACCTGTTGCTGGCCTCCTCCGACGGTCGTGGTTTCGTGGCGGCGGTCGGCGATCTGATCGCCGAAACGCGCAAGGGCAAGCAGGTGGTGAATGTCCGGGCAGGCGCGAAGCTCAGCGTCATCCGCCCTGTCCCGGCCGAGGCGGACAGCATTGCCGTGATCGGTGAGAATCGCAAATTGCTGGTTTTTGCCCTTACGGAAATGCCGAAAATGGCGCGCGGGCAGGGCGTGCAAATGCAGCGTTACCGGGATGGCGGCCTGTCCGATGCGATCGCCTTCACGCTGTCCGATGGCCTTAGCTGGACCATGGGCGGCGAGTCGGGGCGGACCCGGACGGAAAGCGACATGATGCCCTGGAAAGTGGCGCGTGGCGCTGCCGGCCGGATGCCCCCCACGGGTTTCCCGCGTGACAACCGCTTCTAAACCGGGCGTTTCTCCTTTTTTTCGGGCAGCCGCCGCAAAGGTGAATAACGTTTCCTGAAAATTTACCCCTGCGCGATACAGCGGACATATGGAATCCATTTCGGTGCGCAATTTGCCGGTCGTCGAGACCAGCGGCACCCCTTCAGAGGGGGAGGGTGTCGCGCATCCGTTGTACAGCGTCGGGATGACGCAGTGGCTGTCTGCCTTGCCGCAGGTCGCCGCCATATTTTCGTTTGAAGACAAACAGATAAAGCTAATCGAAGGCAATGTGCGGTTCAACGCAGCCTTCCAGGCAAATTTGGAAGGCGGCGCCAGCCACGCTCGCGCAGCGGGCGAATGGCGGGAGCGGGTCATCGCTTTCATCCATTCCGAACGCGATTCGGACAGTTTCGAGATTCGCCGCGACGGCAAGCTGGGGCCGGAATATTTCATGTGCACCGTGGGGCGTCTGCCTGCGGCTGAGGATCGTCCCGAACATTTTCTGTTCACCGCGATCGACCGCACCAGCGAACGGGCGATCGAAAAGAATCTGCGCCGGGAGCTTTTGTCGGACGGGCTGACCGCATTGCCCAACCGCACCGGCTTTGGCGAAGAGATTGACGATAGGCTGGCCAATTCGGTCTGGCCCGACAATGCCCAGTTCGGCATCATCGCGATCGACCTTAGCCGTTTCAGCCGCGTCAATGAATCGCTCGGCCCGATGGCCGGGGACGAATTGCTGATCACGGTCGCCAAGCGGCTCAAGTCCAGCCTGCGTCAGGGCGATGTGCTGGCCCGCATCGGTGGCAATGATTTTGCGATCTTTGCGCGTCTAAACAATGGCTTGTCCGATGCTCTTCATATCGTTCAGAGGATCAAGGAGGCGCTGAGTTCGCCGATCCGCCTGAGCGATCTCCAGATCCGCGTCGATTGCGCCATCGGTTGCGCCCTGTCGATCAACCTGGACGATGACCCGGACGATATCGTGCGCAAGGCGCAGGCGGCGGTGAAGATCGCCAAGCGCAGCGGCAAGGTCGAAATCTATCGCAACGGCGTGCTCAAGGAAGCGCAGCGCCGCTTCTCGATCGAAAGTCGTCTGCGCGATGCGCTGGCGCAGGGTGGGCTGACGCTGGCCTATCAGCCGCTGATCCATCTCCAGACCGGCGAGATTACCGGGTTCGAAGCGCTGGCCCGCTGGGATGACGAGGAACTGGGACCGGTATCGCCGGTGGAGTTCATCGCCGTGGCCGAAGAGAGCGGGCTGATCACGCCGCTCGGCCGCTGGGCCGCCTATGAAGCGGCGCAGGCGCTCTCCCGCTGGGATGCGAAGTTCGGGCAGGCGCTGCCGGTCGGCGTCAACGTCAACCTCTCGCCCATCCAGATGGCGCGGGACGATGTGGCGTCGATGTTCGAGGAAGCGCTGCGCTATTCCGGCATCGCCGGCAGCCGCCTGACCGCCGAACTTACCGAAAGCGCGATCATCGCCGATCCCGACAAGGCGCGTAAGTTGCTGGTCGCACTCAAGGATTTGCAGATGCCGATCGCGATGGACGATTTCGGCACCGGTTTTTCCAACCTCGCCAGCCTGCACAGCCTGCCGATCGATATCTTGAAGATCGATCGCAGCTTCGTGTCCACCATGCTGGAAGATCGCGACAAAACGATCATCGTCCGCACCATATTGTCGCTCGCCGAATCGCTGAACCTGAAGGTCACGGCCGAAGGGATCGAGACGCAGGGTCTGGCCCATGCCCTTCAGAAGATGGGCTGCTGGCAGGGGCAGGGCTA
Organism: Sphingobium sp. YR768; assembly: GCF_900111125.1. Classification (GTDB taxonomy): domain Bacteria; phylum Pseudomonadota; class Alphaproteobacteria; order Sphingomonadales; family Sphingomonadaceae; genus Sphingobium. The sequence continues at coordinate 444,604 of NZ_FOGE01000002.1, read as the reverse complement.
TTATTTCGCCAAGGCCATGTCCGAGGCTGATGCCTATGATTATTGGCGCGCGCGCTGGAATTTCGAAACGGTCTGATCCGCCAGTTCGCCGACGCGCGCAGCGTCGGGGAAATCTTCCGCTACCCAGAGCCTTTGCACTTCATGCAGGGCCTTCGCCACGTCCGGTCCGGGCTGAAGCCCCCGCGCGATCAGGGCACCGCCGCCGATCGGCAGGCTGGGCGGTGTCCAGCCGATTACGTCCGCCAGCGCATCCAGCGGCTGGCCGGCATCGATCAGCAACCGGTCGATCGCGCCTTCCACCCCGACCCGATAGGCCAGCGCGCGCGGCGTTTCCCCATCCACGCCCGGCTCCAGCGCCGTCATCAGCCGTTTGCGCGCCTTGTTCGACAATTTGAGCCGCGCGCCGATCTGGTCCGCCAGCGCCGGATCATGCGGCAACAGCACGGCCAGGCGACGCAGCGCCGATCCGCCGACACCGCTCTCCGCTTCGCGCGCCATCAGCCTCTCGACCCGGTCGACGCCCGCCATCACCACTTCTGGCAGGACCGGCACCAATATGCCGCCCTCGACCATCAGCCGCAGCGCATGCACCGGCGCCGCCACGCCCAGCAATTTCAGCAATTCGTCCGCGATTCGTTCGCGCGAAAGAGCCATCAGGCTGTTGGCGGCGGCAACGCAGGCGTCATAGGCGATGCTGTCCACTTCATTGTCGCCATAGCGCGCCAGGAAGCGGAAATAGCGCAGGATGCGCAGATGATCTTCGGCGATCCGCGCGGTCGCATCGCCGATGAAGCGCAACTTCCGCGCCTCCAGATCGGCAAGGCCGCCGAAAAAGTCGCTGATCTCGCCGCTCAGCGGATCGGCATAGAGGGCGTTGATGGTGAAGTCGCGGCGGGCCGCATCCTCGCGCCAGTCGTCGGTATAGGCGATGGTCGCGCGGCGCCCGTCGGTGCTCACGTCGCGGCGCAGCGTCGTGATCTCCACCGGGCCATCGGGCAGGACGGCGGTGATCGTGCCATGGTCGATGCCGGTCGGCACCGCCTTGATCCCCGCCGCCTTCAGCCGGTCGACCACATCATGCGGGTCGAGGCTGGTCGCGATGTCCAGATCATTGACCGGCAGCCCCAGCAGCGCGTCGCGCACCGCGCCGCCGACATAACGGGCCTTGCCCGCCGCTGCGTGCAGCGCGACAAGCAGGCCATCGAGGCCGGGACGATGACGCCAGTCGGCGTCAGGCAACAAGACGGTCATGACCCAGCCTTCGGGAAAGATTGGCAAGAATGGCGGCGGTGATCCCCCAGATGCGGCGGTCCTGCCAGAAAATCTCATAATAGGCCCGCATCGCCCCGGCATATTCCACCTCGCGCCGGATGCGGTTGGCGGGGTCCAGCGCGTAGGCGAGCGGCAGTTCGAACCAGCTTGCTACTTCCCCCGCCTGCGCGCGCAACGGCAGGTCTGGCGGAATGACGCCCAGCACCGGCACGATGTCGAACCCGGTGAAGGTGCAATAGCGGTCCGATGTGCCGATCACCTGCACCGCGGCCGGGGGCAGGGCGATCTCCTCCTGCGCTTCCCGCAGGGCGCCGGCAATCTCGTCCACATCGCCCGGATCGACCCGGCCGCCGGGAAAGGCGATCTGCCCGGCATGTTTGCGCAACGTCGTGGCGCGCTCGGTCAGGATCAGGCCCGGTTCGGGCCGGTCGGTGATCGCCACCAGCACGGCGGCGGGCGCCAGCACGATCTCCTCCACGATGCGCGGGTCACGCACATCGGACAAAGGCAGTTCTTCGCGCCGATGCCCCTCCTCCAGTGCGGCGCGCAGCCTTTCCGTCAGGCTCATGCAGCGCCGTCCAGCGGGAAGAAGGCGCCCTCGCTCCACAGGCCGACGCGCTCGCCCTCTTCCTCCAGCGCCAGGTTCATCAGCTCATAATAGACGCTGCGCGCGACCAGCGCTTCCAGCCCGCCGCGCACATGCAGATAGGGGTGGGGGCCATCCACCGTCTCGCGCAGGCTGAGCATATGGTCCGGTCCGGCCGTGACCAGATCGCCGCTGTTCAGGCGGAAAGCCAAAGTCCGCGCCCGGCCTTCCCCCTCGGTCCTCAGTTCCACCGCGACGAAAGGCGCATCCTCGACCGCGATATCCAGCTTCTCGACCGGCGTCACCAGCACATGGCTGCCATCGGGTTCGCGACGCAATATGGTGGAGAAGAGCCGCACCATCGTTTCACGGCCGATCGGCGATCCCTGATGATACCAGGTGCCGTCGCGCGCGATCCGCATTTCGCTGTCGCCGCAATGGGCGGGGTTCCATTGGTCCACCGGCGGCAGGCGCTTTTCCGCCATCAGCCGCGCAATATCGGCCAGCGACAGGGTGGACAGATCGGGCAGGGGTTCCATGGGCATGGGGCGGAGATAGGAGCGCGCCTGCCCGAAGGCAAAGGGGTAATTCAGGCGGTGACCGCAATTCGCGGCGCGAGCATGCCCGTGCCGCCGATCGCGGCGCCATCGACCGACAGGGCCAGCAGGCGGCGCTTCTCGAACGGGCCGGGCGCGTCCCATCCGTTGGTGCCTTCATCGGTGAAGCCCCAGAAGCGGCCATAATATTCCGGATCGCCGATCATCATCAGCGGTTCGCAGCGCATCGCGCGGGCGGCGGCGACCACCGCGTCCATCAGCGCGCGGCCATGGCCGCCCTTCTGATGCGCCGGTTCGACCGCGACCGGGCCGACCATGATCAGCGGCAACTGGCCGCCATCCGCCAGCGTCAGCGCCACCGGCCAGCTTTGCAGCGATCCGATCAGCGCGCCGTCCGCATCGACCATGGCGAAGGACAGGGCCGGGAGCCAGGCCATGCCGTCGCGGATCTTGTAGGCGGTTCGGCCATGGCGATCAGGACCGAAGGCCGCGTCGAGCAGTTGCTCGATCGCTGCGTCAGACTGACTATCCAAGGGCACAATGTGAGACACGACTTGCCGTTCCGCCTACTATGGCGCATGGGGCAGCGCCGGAAGCGGGGGCTTTAGCGCCCGCCTCGCAAAAGGAAAGACTAAATAGGCCCCGCCTGCCGGCAGGAGTGGGACCATATATGGCAAGGCTATGCAGACAGGATTTGACGATTTTCTGACGCTGGAGGTGAACAACCTGCACGTCGACGTGCTGACCGGCATCTATTCGGAGGAGACGCATCTCCCCCAGCCGCTGCGCATTTCCATTCGCGCGCGCCTGCGAATCGCCGATCATTATGAGCCGTCGACGCCGCTCGGCCATTCCAAAAACTATATGGACCTGAAGCACGCGGCCTCGACCGCGCTGCCCGAAGGCGTGCATTTCACCCTGATCGAAGCGGTGGCCGACCATATCATCGACACTATCTTCGGGCAGGACGACAAGGTCAGCCATGTCGAGGTGAAGATCGTCAAGCTGGCGCTGAGCGAGCGCGGCGAGGAAATCGGCATCACCCTGGGGCGCGGGCGGAAGTAAGCGACTATTCGTCATTGCGAGCGCAGCGAAGCAATCTATGGCGCGCCGGTGGATTGCTTCGCTCCGCTCGCAATGACGGGCATCATCCCTTCTTGATCAGCCCGATCTCGATCAGTCGCTCGGTCAGATAGTCATGCGCGCTGATCGGCGCTTCCCGGCGCGGATTGTCCTCGCTCACGCATTGCGGCAGCGCGTCGATCATGAAGTCGGGGCGCAGATGCAGGAAGAAGGGCATGGAATAGCGCGAATGGCCGCGTCGTTCCGGCGGCGGATTGACAACCCGGTGGCTGGTCGACGGCAGCACATGGTTGGTCAGCCGTTGCAGCATGTCGCCGACATTGATCGCCAGCGCGCCCGGCGGCGGCACCACCGGCAACCAGTTGCCATCCCGATCCTTCAGCTCCAGCCCGCCTTCCTCGGCGCCCAATAGCAGGGTGATCAGGTTGATATCCTCATGCGCGCCCGCGCGCACGCCCGGCGCCTGCGGCGACACCGGCGGATAATGGAGCAGGCGCAGGATCGAATTGCCATTTTCGATGGGGCCGTCGAACCAGCGTTCGGGCAGGCCCAGATAGAGCGCGATGGCCGACAGCAATTCCGCCCCGACCCGGTCGAACTCGCTATAGAGTTTCGCGAAGAGCGGCTTGAATTCCGGCATTTCGGCGGGCCACACATTGGGCGGCATCGTTTCCGCCAGCGGATCGCCTTCGGGCAGGTCGCGGCCGACATGCCAGAATTCTTTCAGGTCATTTTCGGTCGCGCCTTTGGCGATTTCCGTGCCGAACGCAGTATAGCCGCGCTGCCCGCCATTGAACTTCGCATTATATTCCTCCTTCACCGCCACGGGCAGGGCGAAGAAGCGATGGGCCATGGCCCAGGCCTGATCGATCAGCGCCATGTCCATGCCATGATCCTTGACCATGGCGAAGCCGAAGCGTTGGAAGGATTGACCGAAAGCCTCAGCGAAATCCGCCTTGGCCATGTCTGCCAAGGACAGGACGGGCACCTGCTCCAGCACCGATTGCGACACGTCTTATCTCCAAAAAATCGAAAGGGGCGCACCGCCTATATGGGGTCGCCCGCGCATGGACGCATCCTTGATCGCGGCGGGCCGCTGTTGCAAGGAGGCAAAATGAATTACTGGCTGATGAAATCGGAACCCGACGTCTTTTCCTATGACGACTTGGTCGCCAAGGGGAAGGCCGAATGGGACGGCGTGCGCAACCATGCAGCGCAGGGGCATATGCGCGCGATGCGCAAGGGCGACCTGTCGCTCTTCTATCATAGCAATATCGGGGTCGAGGCGGTCGGCATCATGACGATCGCCGAAGAAGCCGCGCCCGATAGCACCGACGACACCGGCAAGTGGATCGCGGTCCATGTCGCCCCGCATGAAAAGCTGGAAAAGCCAGTCACGCTGAAGGCGATGAAGGCCGATTCGGCGCTGGCCGATATGGTCATGTTGCGCCAATCGCGCCTTTCCGTGTCGCCGCTGACGAAGGCGCAGTTCGACCATATTGTCGCTATGTCAAAGGCTTAATGACTTGATGCTGGCATGATTGCATTTGGTGCAATCATACTGCCCTATTTTGCGATTGTCGCTTTGCCGCGCCGCACCATAAACAGGCTTCAACAGAACAAGAATATAAGAGGTGTTTGATCGGCATTCACAAGGAGTTTACCCATGCGAATGCTGTCCAAGTTCATTGTTGCTGGCGTTGTTAGCGCTACCGTCGCCACCGCCGCCTATGCCGAAGAAGCCGCTCCCAAGCAGCGCTTCACGCACGAAGGCTATACCTATGTCTACCAGGTGAAGGACACCAAGGCTGGCAAGGTGATTTCGGGCCGTCGTTTCCCCGACGCCGTCGCTTTCAACTTGGCCGTCAAGAATGGGAAGGTGTCGGGCGTGTCGGGTGGCCAGCAGGTCGCCTTCAAGGTCGAAGACGCGCGCGGCGCCGCTTCGGAATAAGCCTTGAGCGCTTGAAAAGTTAGGGACGGCATCCGACGGGATGCCGTCCCTTTTTTCATGCTTATTTCAATCGGAAGCCGGCGCCCGCTCCGGAAGGCGCCGACTGATCCGTCAGCGGCCCAAACCGCTCAGCGACAGGTGCGCTTGCTGTCGATCGACTTGCCGAGCAGCGCGCCGCCGGCCGCACCCAGGATGGTGCCGGTGGCACGATCACCTCGCGTATCGATCGCACGGCCGACCAGCGCACCGCCGACGCCGCCGACGATCAGGCCGGTCGTGCCGTTCGACTTGCGGCAATAGGTGCGGCCGTCGCGACCACGCCATTCCTTGTAGCGATAATGTTTGCGGGCCTGTGCACCATCGGTGGGCACGGCCATGGAAACCGGGACGGCCAGCGAAATGGCGACCAGGGCGAGCAGGGCTTTACGCATATGTATCTCCTCCATTAGCGTATGGGTATTAAGTGATTTGGCGCTTGAACCCCTGCACCTTGATCTAAGTTGCATGAACGTCAGGCAACGAGGCAAAGCACTGTTTCCAAAGACATAAATTTTGAGGTGAAGCGATGCGTGCAGACGATGATCGGGATGGACACGCCCTTATCACTGCGCTCGATCTGGCGCCGCATCCGGAAGGCGGCTGGTATCGGGAGACTTGGCGCGGCCCTGCAACGGCCGATGGACGCGCGACCGGCACCGCGATCTATTTCCTGCTGGAGGCGCATGAGCGCTCGCACTGGCACCGGGTCGATGGCGAGGAACATTGGTTCTGGCATGCAGGCGCGCCACTGATCCTGTCCGTCGCGGCCGAGGGGGAGCCGGCACAGCATCTGCTGCTCGGCCCGGACATCATGGCGGGGCAGGTGCCGCAGGGGCGGGTGCCGGCCCATTACTGGCAGGCGTCGACGCCGCAAGGGGGCTGGACGCTGGTCAGTTGCACCGTCACCCCCGGCTTCGATTTTGCTGGTTTCACGCTCGCGCCGCCGGACTGGTCGCCGCCTGGATGATCGGCCCGGAAAACTTATCCACACTTATCCACAGCTTTGATCGGCGGCTGTCAAAAATCCGACCGATTTCGCTTTGAACGACTCACGGTTGGTGAGAGCATCTGTGTATCGGAAGGGATGAAACGGAGCGATCCGGATCAGAAAATGGATGAGAAATCAGACATTTAAATATTCCGATAGTCGCTGAAAGGCATCGACCGAAAGGATGATGTGGATAGGTGGCACAGGTCGATCGAAGCCGCTGCCGGGTACGCGCGAAAGTGAACGTCGGGCACGGGGACGAATGACCAGCGACGCGATGAAGGCTTTCAGCCGGACCGCGCCGCACACCGGAGCAACATTCTCGCCCTGAGGATGATGCGAAGGACATGAAGGGCCGATGATCGCACCCCCTTGCGGGACGCGGATCGCATGACCCGACGGAAGTGGGGACCGGCAGCAATGCCGGCCCCCATTTTGCGTTGTGGGGCTGTTTGCAAGGGCGACGTGCCCGCATGGCTTCCGTGGTCCGCTCAATCCTCCGCCATATCTAGAGTGAGATGAGATTGGTTTGATCCACGCCGTCATTGCGAGCGGAGCGAAGCAATCCACTGACGCACTCATGGATTGGTTGGGCTTTGCCCGCCTTCGGCCCGCTGCGCTTGCAATGACGATTCAATGTGAAGTCATCCCGCTCTAAGCCCTCTTGCGCAACCCGCACGGGCGACATAGACAGCCATCGCCTTTCGGCTGCCCTTGGGCGGCAGGGGGGCAAAGATCGCGTCGGTTCCCCGGAGACGGGGATTAAAATGGGAACGCGGTGAGGATGGCGCAAGCTGTCCAAATCCGAGGCTGTCCCTGCAACTGTAAGTGGCGAGCGCGATATACAGGAGCGGACGGCAGTAGGACCGATCCGCCAGCCACTGGGCCGGACGCTAAATCCTGCGAGGCCTGGGAAGGCCGTATATCAAGCGATGACCCGCGAGCCAGGAGACCTGCCGGCGTCTGGTCGCTCTTGCCCTGGTCCAGGGGATGGCCGCGGCACGGTATACTCCGTCTGAGCGACGAACGAGCGGCAGGGGCCGCATCGGACGCTGTGTGTCGGTCGCCCCTGGCGTCCGGCCGATGCCGGTTGCCGACCGTTCGTGAACGGCACGCCCCCGCCCATTTTGTCGTGCGACGCCGACGGGGGGATAGATATGTTGAAGTTCACACCGGCTGCGCTTGCGGCCTTCTCTCTTGCTGCGCCCAGCGCCTTTGCCCAGCCTGCCGAAGATAATGGGAATGATCCGGCGATCATCGTGACCGGCGTGGTCGATCCGCTGCGCCTCACCATGAAGGCGGAAGGGGCCAGCCGCCTTGGCCTGACCGCGCTGGAAATGCCCGCCAGCGTCGAGACGCTGGATGGCGATGCCATCCGCCTGCGCGGCGACCTGACCATTCAGGACGCCGCCGCCCGCGCGACCGGTATCGTCAACACCTCGGGCGTGTTCGGCTATGGCCTGTCGGCGCGCGGCTTCACCGGCCAGAATTCGGTGATGACGCTCTATGATGGCATGCGCATGTACAACAACACGTTGACCTTCCCGGCCGACCCGTGGATGGCGCAGAGCGTGGAGATTTTGCGCGGTCCCGCCTCGGTTCTCTATGGCGAGGGCGCGATCGGCGGCGCCGTCAATGTCGTGCGGAAACAGCCGTCCGACCAGATGGAGGTGAGCGGCCGGGTCGGCGTCTCTTCCTATGACAGTTTCAACGTGGCGGCCGGTGCCGGTGGCCCGATCAGCGAAGGCATCGCCTTTCGCGCGGACGCCAGCTATCGCCGGTCGGAAGGCTGGATGGACCGGGGCGATTCCGATGCGCTGGCTTTGTCCGGCGCAATCCGGTTCAAGCCTGCCACCGACCTGTCCATCACCCTGTCCCATGACCATAGCGTGCAAAATCCGCGCACATGGTTCGGCATGCCGCTGGTCAACGGCAGCCTGGACCGATCGATCGCCCGCAACAATTATAATGTGGCCGATGCCCGGCTGCGCTTCCGCGACAATTGGAGCCAGGCGAAGGTGGAATGGACGCCGTCCGATGCGCTGACCATCCGCAGCACTTTCTACCATCTATGGGCCAATAAATATTGGAAGAATGCCGAAAGCCTGACCTATGTCGCCGCGACGCAGGGCAGCGCGGCGCAGGTGCGCCAATCCAGTTTCCTGGAACTCTACCATATCCAGAAACAGACCGGGAACCGAACGACCGCCAATCTGAACCATGATCTGGGGGGACTGGAAAACAGCCTCGTCGTCGGCTTCGACATCAACCGCATCAGCTACAAGAATGTCAGCAACAGCGGCAATAATGCGACCCGACTGGTCGACGCCGCCGATCCCGATCCGGGCCTGTTCATCCACCAGTCCACGGCGACGACGAAGGCCCGCTACACCAACCGCATCCGCCAATATTCGATCTTTGCCGAAGACCGGCTGAAGTTCAGCGATCGCTTCTCGCTGGTCGGTGGCCTGCGCCATGACCGGCCGGAAATCACCAAGACCGACTATGTGAATGCGGCGAATAATTTTACCTCTACGCCCGACGCGGTCACATGGCGGGTCGGCGCGGTCTATAATCCCGTCCCGTCGCTGGCGCTCTATGGCCAATATGCGACCGCGGCCGATCCGGTTGGCGCGCTGGTGTCCACCAGTGTCGCGCAAAGCGATTTCGACCTGTCGACCGGTCGCCAATATGAAGCGGGGATCAAGCATATCTTCTGGGGATCGCGCGGCCAGTGGACGCTGGCCGTCTATGACATCGTCAAGCGCAAGCTGCTGACATCCGATCCGCTGATCCCGACCATTCAGGTGCAGGTCGGCCAGCAAAGCTCGCGCGGGGTAGAAGCCTCGCTCTTCCTGGAGCCGGTCGATCATCTCAGCGTCACGCTGAACGGATCGCTGCTGCGCGCCCGCTATGATGATTTCGCCGAATCCGTGGGCGGCGTTCTGTTCCAGCGGGCCGGCAATCGCCCCACCAATGTCGCGACGAAAACGGCCAATGCCTTTGTCAGTTGGGAATTCATGAAGGGCTGGGTGCTGGACGGCGGCGTCAGCTATGTCGGCAAACGTTATCAGGATGCGGCGAACAGTCGTGTCGTCCCGGCTTATACGCTGACCGACGCAGGGCTGCGCTGGCAGTTCGTGGACGGGGCAAGCGTTGCTCTGCGTGTCCGCAATATCTTCGATACGACCTATGCGCGCGCCACCTATGGCAGCACCCAATGGGTGCTGGGCGATCCGCGCACGGTGGAGGCGACACTCCATGTCGCGCTCTGAAGCGATCGGTGTGGTGTGGCGGGGACCATCGGTTCCCGCCGCGCTGTGGAAGGCGACGAAGCGCTGGCTCTATATTTTCCACCGCTGGACCGGCATCATCCTGTGCCTGTTCTTCGCCATCTGGTTCCTGTCGGGACTGGTGATGCTCTATGTGTCCTTCCCCTCCTTCCGCGCGGCGGAGCGGGTGGCGACCGCAGCGCCGATCGACTGGCGACAGGTGCGTGTCGGGCCCGACCGGGCGCTGGCGGTGCTGGGTGAGGCGGGCGCCCCCACCGAAATGCGCCTCGGCGTGACCGGCGGGGAACCGGTCTATCGCATCGTCATGCCGGATGGGCGGCGCGCCCTATCCGCGCGCACCGGCGCCGAAATCCGCGCGGTCGATGCCGCCCGCGCCGCTACGATCGCCTCCACCCTCACGGGCGCGCCCGCTCTGTCGGTCGATCCGGTCGATCATGATCAATGGGTCGTCACCCGCGCCTATAAGGCGATGGCGCCCTTCTGGCGGGTGCGCACGGCTGATGCGGCATCGTCCGACATCTATGTCAGCCAGCAAACCGGGGAGGTGGTGCAAAACACCACCGCGCATGAACGCTTCTGGAACTGGCTGGGCGCAGTGCCGCACTGGATCTATTTCGAAGCGCTTCGCGTGTTTCAGGAGCCATGGCGTCAGACCGTATTGTGGACGTCCGGCATAGGGTTGCTGGGCGCGCTGGCGGGGATATGGATCGGCCTGCTGCGGGCGCGGTTCAGGCGCCGCTACAAATCGGGATCGGTCAGCCCCTATCGCGGCTGGATGAAATGGCATCATGTCGCCGGTCTTGTCGGCGGCCTGTTCCTCGTCACCTGGATAGCGAGCGGCTGGCTGTCGATGAGCCCCTGGGGCGGATTGCGGGACAAGGGGCGGGGCGATGTCGCCAGCCTCTATGCCGGTGCGCGGCCCGACTATCCCGCGACCGATCTGGCCGCTCTGGCGCAGGCGGGGAGGGGCATGCGCGAAGTCCGCTTCGGCTGGCTGGGTGGGCAACCGATCATTACCCTGTGGGGCAGGGGACGACCGCGCCTGATCGATGGCGTAACCGCCCAACCGATGATGCTCAGCCGGGATCGCATCCTCACCATGGCGCGCCATGCGATGCCGCGCGCGGCGCTTACCGGCGTCGATCTGCTGGAGCAGCCGGACCGTTACTGGTACTCTACTGGCGATCCGCGCGACGATGATCGTCCGCTGCCCGTCCTGCGGCTGAAGTTCGACGATGCGGCGCAGAGCTGGCTGCATATCGATCCGGCGACCGGCGCGCTGCTGGGGCAGGTCGGGTCGGGCGGGCGCAGCTATCGCTGGCTGTTCAACGCCCTGCACAGCCTGGACTTTCCCTGGCTGCTCCGGTGGCCGCCGCTGCGGCATATTCTGGTGTGGATATTGTCCGGCGCTGGCCTGATCATTTCGATCAGCGGCGTGACGATCGGCTGGCGCCGCCTGTTCCCGGCCCGCGCCGGCGCTTGAGGCCAAAAAACAATGGTGCCGGCTAGAGGGCTCGAACCCCTGACCCCCTGATTACAAATCAGGTGCTCTACCAACTGAGCTAAGCCGGCCTGAAGGCCGCACATAGAGCGGCGTTCAGGTCCAGTCAACGAATTGCCCCGTCAAAATATGGCGGGTGCATAATGGGCCGAAAACCCTTGCCCGGCTTCAGGTGACGCCGAAGGTCCAGCCTTCGCTGCGCGCGATCTGCGCGGTCATCGCGCCGGGCGCCCAATGATCCGCCTGCGCCGCCGCGCGCCGCATCCACGCGGCGGTGACGATCGCATCCGCGCCATGATCATCGGGCATCGCGCCTTCATGCGGCGCCGATCCCAGCGCCGTCAGCGCATCATTGAGCGCCGTCAGATCCCGCATCTTGCTGCGTCCCCTAGGCCGACCGGCGGCCCGCGCGGCGATGCTGGTATAGATTTCCACCACCAGCGATCCCGCATCCGGCACCGGATCGAATGGCCAGACCGGCACATGCGGCCGCACATGGTGCAGCATGCGCATGCCCGCAAAGCTCGCCTTGGCCACCTGCGCCGCGCCGATCGCATCGTAGACGGTGGAGGGCTTCCCCCCGCCGCCCGCATTATACAGCGCCTCGCACGCCCGGTTGTGCATGAAGGCCGCCTTCACCCCATCCGCCTTGCCGAAATAGAAATGGCGCCGATGCGCGACCTCCAGCAGGCTGGCCGCGCCCAGATCCACATCGTCGCAAATCGCATCGACATAGGCCCAGAAGCCCGGCCCATCCTGCGGCACAGCATCGCCGGGCAGATAGCTGCCCCGCGCGATGAAGGGCGGGGCGAAGCTGAAGTCGAAGCCGAACAGGGTAGGAGCCTCGCCCGCCATATCGATCAGCCAGTCGGCCACCGCCTGCCGCGACCAGAGGCGATCGGGCGGGGACACCAGCCGGGGCAGCGCATCCCCCGCCTCGCACAGCGCGACTGCGACCCCCTTGTGTCGTGCGCCCTTCGCGCCGGACCAGTCGATCGCGGCGAAGCGCGCAAAGCCCGGCGTCACGCCGCGCCGCGCTCCGCCCGCAGCTTGTTCCAATAGGCGATGCGCTCGGCAATCCGCGCCTCGAACCCGCGATCGGACGGCGCATAAAAGGTCTGCGGGCTCATCTCCTCCGGCCAGTAATTGGCGCCGGAAAAACCGCCCTCGGCATCATGGTCATATTGATAGCCCGTGCCATAGCCGACCTGCTTCATCAGCTTGGTGGGCGCGTTGACGATGTTCATCGGCGGCATCAGCGATCCGGTCTCGCGCGCCGATTTGAACGACGCCTTCATCGCCATATAGGCCGCGTTCGATTTGGGCGCCGTCGCGCAATAGAGGCAGGCCTGCACGATCGCCAATTCCCCCTCCGGCGATCCCAGAAATTCATAAGCATCCTTGGCCGCCAGACATTGCACCACCGCCTGCGGATCGGCGAGGCCAATATCCTCGGTCGCAAAGCGCACCAGCCGCCGCAGCACATACAACGGCTCTTCCCCCGCCGTCAGCATCCGCGCCATATAATAGAGCGCCGCCTGCGGATCGGACCCGCGCAACGATTTATGCAGCGCGGAGATCAGGTTATAATGTCCCTCCCGATCCTTGTCATACACCGCGACCCGGCGGTGCAGCAGGGCGGACAGGCCCGCCGGATCGAGCGGCGCGGGGATATCGATCGAATAGAGCGTCTCGACCTGATTGAGCAGGAAGCGCCCGTCGCCGTCCGCGCTGGCCAGCAAGGCTTCCCGCGCGGCGGGATCGAGCGGCAGGGGCCTGCCCGTCAGCGCCTCCGCCCGGTCCAGCAATTGCTCCAGCGCGCTCGCATCCAGCCGCCGCAGGATCAGCACCTGCGCGCGTGACAACAGCGCCGCGTTCAGCTCGAAACTGGGATTTTCGGTGGTTGCTCCGACCAGCGTGACCGTGCCGTCCTCGACGAAGGGCAGGAAGCCGTCCTGTTGCGCTCGGTTGAAGCGATGGATTTCGTCCACGAACAGCAGGGTCTTTTCGCCCAGCCGGGCATGGTCCTTCGCGGCGGCGAATACTTTCTTGAGGTCGGCGACACCGGAAAAGACGGCGGAGATCGGCGCGAAGCGCATCCCCACCGCATCGGCCAGCAGGCGCGATATCGTCGTCTTGCCCGTGCCCGGCGGCCCCCAGAAGATGATGGAGGACAGCCGCCCCGCCGCCACCATCCGGCCGATAGCCCCCTCCGGCCCGGTCAGATGCTCCTGCCCGACCACATCGGCCAGGGTGCGCGGGCGCAGCCGGTCGGCAAGAGGGGCGGCTTCGATAGTCTCCGGCTGCTGCTGGTCTGCGAACAGATCGCTCATTCTCTCACCGTTCGCCCTGAGCCTGTCGAAGGGCCGTTCTTTCTGTGGAAAAAATGCGGGGCTTCGACAGGCTCAGCCCGAACGGAATATAGGGAATAGGCTGAATTATGGAACAGGGCTGGATCGCGGCGACAGGCCCTGCGCGCGCTGGCGGATGACGCGCAGATAGGTGTCGACCAGCGCCTGATTGACCTGATCCCATCCATTGCGTTCCGCGCGCCGCTGTGCCGCCTGTCCCGCCGCGTGCCGGGCATCGCCATCCAGACAATAGGCCTCAAGCGCATCGGCAAAATCGCCGATCGCGCCGGGGCGGATCAGCCGGCCGGTCACGCCTTCGGTGACAAGGCTCTCGCTGCCGGTCGCCCGCGCCGCCACGGTCGGCAGGCCGCACGCCATCGCCTCCAGCGTCACATTGCCGAACGTCTCGGTCACCGACGGGTTGAACAACATGTCCATGCTGGCGACCGCGCGGCCCAGATCGGGGCCTTTCTGGAAGCCGGTGAAGACCGCATTGGGCAAACGGTTCTGGAACCATTCGCGCGCCGGGCCTTCGCCCACGATCAGCACCTTATGCTGCACCTGCCGCGCGCCGAGCTGGTCGATCGTGTCGGAAAATACGTCCAGCCCCTTTTCCATCACCAGCCGGCCGATAAAGCCGATCGTTGGCGCATCGTCGCCGATTCCCAGCGATCGCCGCCATTCCATGTCGCGGCGGTCCGGATTGAAAATCTCCCGGTCGATGCCGCGCGTCCAGATGCCGACATCATAATTCATCCGCTGGTCGCGCAGCAGTTGCGCCATCGATTCGGACGGCGCGACGATCGCGTCGCAGCGGCGATAGAAGCGACGCAGGATGGACAGGATCAGCGGCTCCAGAAAGGCCAGCCCATAATAGCGCGGATAGGTTTCGAACCGGGTATGCACGGACGCCACGGCCGGCAGGCCATGGTCCCGCGCCCAGCTGACCGCGCGATGGCCCAGCGGATCGGGGCTGGACACATGGACCAGATTGGGCTGGAACGCCTTGAGATCGCGGCGCAGTTTGGCCGACAACCGATGCGGCACGCGATATTCCTTGCGCCCCGGCACGGCAAAGGAAGGCGCGCTCACCAGATCGCCCGCAGGCTCGAAAGCCGGGGTGTCGGTGGTCGGCGAATAGACGCGCACGGTCGCCCCCTGCTTGAGCAGATAGGTGACGAAGCGGTTGAGCGCCTGATTGGCGCCGTCACGCACATAATTATAGTTGCCACTGAACAGGGCGACGCGAAGGCCGGATGCATCCATCGGCGCCCCTTAGCCCAAGACGCGCGAAAACCCAAGGGAACCATATAAGTGCTTGGGAATTTGGCATTTGCAGGCTCGGAAAGCCGGCCGATGCAGTTGCCCCGCAAAAAGGAGAGGATGCCCCGATGACCAGGATTTTCCGTAAAGGAATGCGGGTCAGGTGGAATTGGGGGCAAGGCGTCGGCCGTGGACGGATCACCGAGCGATTCGACCGCCATGTCGAACGCACGATCGAAGGCACGCTGGTCCGCCGCAACGGAACGCCCGCCGACCCCGCCTATCTGATCCATGTCGACAGCGGCGGCGAAGTCCTTAAACTGCGCTCCGAACTCAGCGCTGTTTAGGCGGTGGATGGTGGAACTTCATGCTGATGCAGGAACAACTTCCCTTTCTCGTCACCCCAGCGAAAGCTGGGGTCTCAGGCGGTCAGAGGATAAGGTCTGAAATATCGCGCCAATCGGGATTGCTTTCTTCGATGAGCCGTATTTTCCATTCGCGCTTCCACGCCTTGAGAGCCTTTTCGCGAGCAATGGCAAAGCTGATGTCGTCATGATGTTCCGCAAGAACGAGCTGCGTAAGGCCGTATTTCTTGCAGAAGATCGAACCTGTGCCGTTCCGGTGCTGTAATAGGCGTGCGACCAGATCGGCCGTGACGCCGATGTAAAGAACGCCTCTTGCCTTGTTCGTCATGATATAGGTGTAGCCGCCACGCGCCATGCCCTATCGTGACGCGCCTCCGCCTGAGATGCCAGCCTTCGCTGGCATGACGATAAGAAAGTCTGTCCACGACTACTTGCTGCCGTTCGCCACTTCAGCAAAGATGTGGTATGAGGCTCATCGCGCTCTTTGCATCCTTTCCGCTCCTGATCGGCGCGACAGCTACGCCAGCGGGCACGGCAGAGACGGCACCGACGACGAGAACCGTATGCGAGTTAAAGACTATGGCTGCACATGGTCGTCACGGCACTTACTTCGTTAGTATCACGGCGGCCGCTCACTACGACTTCGAATATGGCTATTTTCTTCAAGACTACGGATGTGTTGACCCCGTTGACGGAACGGGCCTGCTTGATATTGCACTGCCTACCGGTTCTCGGCTCGACGGCTTTCCAGAACTAGCGAAGCTCTCATCTCAGACTTGGATTGCGGGTGCAGTCGGCAAGGTGCCTCGCTGCACATGCATTGGGATCGTCTCCTTTGAGCAAGGAAACGTCACGTTCACCCTCAAGGAAGCGGTAATTCGGGCATCTGACTAAGCAGTATCATTTATGTTTGCTCCGTACCCAAATCCGCCATCCAACCACGCTCGAACATGTCCATGCCACCTCACAATCCATTCCCACGCGATCGGCCATCGCCGCATGCCTGCACCCATGGCATAAGCGCGCGATGACCACGCCCCATATGATCATCGACGCCCTTCTGATCGGCAAACCCGTGCCCTTTCGCGGCGAAGACTATAGCGCCATCGCCAAGCAGCCGACGCGCGATCCCGTGCGCATCGGCTGGGCGGGGTTCGAGGGCGATCAGGTTGCCGACACCGTCCATCATGGCGGCTGGGACAAGGCGATCCATCTCTATCCGCAGGATCATTATGGCTGGTGGCGCGATCGCAAGCCCGGCCAGCCCCTGCTCGACGCGCCGGGCGCTTTTGGCGAGAATATCGCCTCGCGCGGCATGACGGAGGCGGAGATTTGCCTGGGCGATCGGTTTTCGCTGGGCAGCGCGATCGTGGAGGTCAGCCATGGCCGCCAGCCCTGCTGGAAGCTCGACCACCGCTTCGCCGCGCGCGACGTGATGGCGACCATCGTCAAGACCGCCCGCAGCGGCCTCTATTTCCGCGTCATTCGCGAAGGGGAGGCGCAAGCCGGCACCCGCATGGACCTGCTCGACCGGCCGCTCCCCGACTGGCCGATCGCCCGCGTCTTTCACCTGCTGATCGGCGGCAGCCACAAGGCCGACCCCGCCGCCGTCCGTGCGCTGGCCGACATGCCGGTATTGGCGGAAGCCTGGCGGGACAGGGCGCGGAAACTCGCAGGATAAGGGGGCGTAGAATTCAGGAAGGCAGGACGGCGATGTGAACACGAAGCGACCGGAAGCGGACTTTCTTACTTCCTCCCCAAGCACCCATGCCGGTCACAGAGCTACCCTATCGACCGCCCTGCGCCTGAAACCAGGGCACCATCCGCGTGATTGCATCCTCGACCCGATCGGTCGACACGGCGAAGCTGAAGCGGATGAAGCGGTGGCCGTCGACCGGATCGAAATCGATCCCCGGCGCAGTCGCCACGCCGGTTTCGCGCAACAGCTTCTGGCAGAAGCTGAGGCTGTCATTGGTCAGGTGGCTGATATCGGCATAGATGTAGAAGGCGCCGTCCGGCGGGGCGATCTGCGCCAGGCCGAGCGCGGGGAGGGCATCCAGCAGCAATTGCCGGTTGCGGCGATAGCCCTCGACATGCCGCTCCAGTTCATCGGTGCAGTCGAAGGCGGTCAGACCCGCGCGTTGCGCCAGCACCGGCGGCGTCAGGAACAGATTGCCCATCCGCGCCCGCGCCACGCCGATCAGGTCGGCCGGCACCACGATCCAGCCCAGCCGCCAGCCGGCCATGCTGTAATATTTGGAGAAACTGTTCACGATGATCGCGTCGGGCGCATATTCCAGCATCGAATGGGCCGGCTCGCCGAAGCTCAATCCATGATAGATTTCGTCGGAGATGATGCGGATGCCCCGCTCCGCGCAGACCGCCGCGATCCGTTCCAGTTCCTCCGCCGGGATGATCGTGCCGGTGGGATTGGCCGGGCTGGCGAGGACCAGGCCGTCCGGCGCGGGATCGAGCGCGGCGAGCGCATCGGCGCTGATCTGGTAGCGCTCGGCCGGGCCGCAGGGGACCTCCACCGGTTCCAGATAGAGCGCTTTGAGATTGTTGCGATAGGCGACATAGCCCGGCCGCGCCGTGGCGACCCGTGCGCCGGGGCGGAACAGGCAGGTCAGCGCCAGCACCAGCCCCGGTGACGCGCCGCAGGTCAGGATGATCTGTTCGGGGTCGACCGCAACGCCATGCCGTTCCCCATAATGGCGGGCGATCCGTTCCTTGAGCGCCGGGCTTTCCCAATAGCCCATCGGGTCGGTGTCCAGCACCTGATGCGCCACCGCGATCGCCTCGGCCGGCGCGCCGGTCGATGGCTGGCCGAACTCCATATGCAGGATGGAACGGCCCGCGGCTTCGAGGGCATGGGCTTCGCGGCTGATGGCGATGGCGTGGAAAGGGTCGATCTCGGCTACCATGGGGCGTGCCTATTATGACCGGGCAACCATGTCCATGGCCGGCGCGTTTCCACCGGCATGGACCAGACGCTGCTCACCGCCTTGCAATATTATGGCGCCGGGGCCGCGACGGTCGCGGCTTTGATCGTCTCGCTCAATCTGGGGCGGCGGGTGACGGGATGGGCGTTCGTCCTGTTCGTCACATCCTCCATCGCCCTGATCGGCTGGGGCTTTCTCGACAAGGATAGCGAAGGGATAGGCTGGCAGAATGTCGCCATGCTGGCCATCAACGCGCTGGGCGTGTGGCGCTATCTGATTTCAAGGCATGAAGTGCGAAACTAATTCCTCCCCTCAAGGGGAGGGGGACCGTTCGCGAAGCGAATGGTGGAGGGGTAATCGCGCAACCTCTGGCCAGCGCGCCATACCCCTCCGTCACGCGCTTCGCGCGCGCCACCTCCCCTTTCAGGGGAGGATTTTTTAGGCCTCCGCGATCCACACCTCGACCGGCACGTCATCCTGCAACAGCGCCAGCCGGATCGGCAATTCCTCGACCGCGCCACCCGCCAGCGCGCGATCATAGACCGCTTTCTTGCCCGCGCCGCTGATCTGAAGGAAGAGGAAGCGGCTCTGCAAAACCCCATGCGCGGTCAGCGACATACGCTGGTGCGGGGCGACCGGCGGGGTCGCCGCGATGGTCAGCGCCTTGCTCGCCAGCCCTTCGGCCAGTTCCGCGCCCTCGGGGAAGAGCGACGCGGTATGCCCGTCATCCCCCATGCCCAGCAACACGATGTCCAGCGGCCAGGGCAATGCTGCAAAGGCCGCCTCGACCGCCGGCTGCCCGGCATAGGCGTCAGCCGCGTCATTCTTCATCGGTACGAAGCGCGCGCTGGCCGCCGCGCCCTGCAACAAGGTTTCCCGCACCAGCCGCTCATTGCTGTCGCCGCTGTCAGGCGAAACCCAGCGCTCGTCCACCAGCGTCACGACCACCTTGCTCCAGTCGAGATCGGTCGCGCTCAGCGCCTCCAGCACCGGTCGGGGCGATCGTCCGCCCGACACTGCGATGCTGGCGACCCCGCGCGCGGCGATAGCGTCGGACAGGATCGCGGCGATGCGCGTGGCGATATCGGCGGCGGCGTCCGCGCCGGTGGCAAAAAGATGTTCGGTCGGCATGGGGCTTACTCCGCGATCGCGTCTGGAAGCGTGCAAATGTCCACCCAGGTCGCCCCGGTCAAGGCCGCCAGCCGATCGGGCGTCAGTTCGACCGAACTGGTCCGCGATCCGGCCGCCGGAAAGACGGTGGCGAAATCCCTGAGCGACACGTCGCAATAGACGGGCAGCGACTGGGCGAGGCCGAAGGGGCAGACGCCACCGACCGGATGGCCGGTCAGTTCCTCCACCTCATGCCCGCCCAGCATGCGCGGCTTGGCGCCCAGCGCCGCCTTGGACTTGGCATTGTGCAACCGTGCGTCGCCCCGCGCGCAGACCAGCACCACCGTTTCGCCCACGCGAAGCGACAGCGTCTTGGCGATCCGCGCGGGCTCGACACCCAGCGCGGACGCCGCCTCGATCACCGTCGCGGTGCTGACGCCCTGATCGATGATCGTCACATCGGGCGCATGGGCGGCGAACCAGGCGCGGACGCTGGCGTCGCTCATTCGCCGCGAATATCGCCCAGCTTGCGTTCCCAGGCGAGGGCATGCTGCACGATCTTGTCCAGATCGGCATGTTGCGGCTGCCAGGGGAATTCCGCCATGATCTTGCGATTGTCGGAAATCAGCGAAGCGGGGTCGCCGGCGCGGCGTCCCTCGACCCGGCGATCGATCGTCATGTTGGTCACGCGGTCCACCGCGTCCAGCACTTCCATCACCGAAAAGCCCCGGCCATAGCCGCAATTGAGCGTGTAATTCTTCGTCTTGTCGGCCTGCAACGCATCGAGGGCCAGCACATGGGCGTTGGCCAGATCGCTGACATGGATATAGTCACGCACGCCGGTCCCGTCGGGCGTGTCGAAATCGCTGCCGAACATCGCGACATGGCTGCGCTTGCCCAGCGCGGCCTCGACAGCGACCTTGATCAGGTGGGTCGCGCCGGCGGTCGACTGGCCGGTCCGGCCCTGCGGATCGGCGCCCGCGACGTTGAAGTAACGCAGCACGCAGAAATTGATCGGATGTGCCGCCGCCACGTCGGCCAGCATGATCTCCGTCATCAGCTTCGACATGCCATAGGGGTTGATCGGCAGCTTGGGGCTGTCCTCGCGCACCGGGCTTTCCTCCGGCGTGCCATAGGTGGCGGCGGTGGAGGAGAAGATGAAGTGCGGCACGCCGACCCGCACCGCGCTCTCGATCAGGTTGCGGCTTTTGGCGCTGTTATTGTGATAATATTTGAGCGGGTTCTCGACCGATTCCGGGACAATGATGGAGCCTGCGAAATGCATGATCGCGCCGATATTCTGCTCTTTCAGCAGCGCTTCGACCAGCGGCTGGTCGGCAATGTCGCCTTGCGTGAAATGCACGTCTTCGGGGATGGCCCAGCGGAAGCCGGTGGTCAGATTGTCGATCACCGCAACGCGGTAGCCCGCATCGCGCAGCGCCAGGACCGCATGGCTGCCGATATAACCGGCGCCCCCCGTGACCAGAACCGTCGGCTTTTCGCTCATAAAATAAGGTCTCCCCGGATGTGCCGGGGAGACCTAAACCAGCCTCGTTACGATTTACAGTCTTTTATGCCGCAGCGCGGGACGGAAGCGGGCGATAGAAGGTCGCGCCGCTGGCCGCCATGTCCCGCAACTGCTGCGTCGGCGTAAAGCGCGGGCCATGGGCCGCCGCCAGTCGATCCAGCACGGCCACGACATGGGCGATGCCGACCGTGTCCATATGGCTGAACGGCCCGCCGGTATAGGGCGCAAAGCCCCAGCCGAAGATCGCGCCGATATCGCCATCTTCCGGCGTTTCCAGCACGCCTTCCTCGAAACAGCGGGCGCATTCGATCAGCTGGCGATAGAGCAGGCGCTCCTTCACCGCCTCGACATCGGGCTGCTCGGCGGCGCGCGGGAACATCTCGCCGAGTACCGGCGACAGATGCTTCTTCGCGCCTTCGGGATAGTCGTACCAGCCCTTGCCATTCTTGCGGCCCAGACGGCCGGCCTCGACCATCTTCACCATGATGTCGTCCGAACCCTGGGGTACATAGGCGTCGCCCAGTTCCTTCTTCGCCGCCGTCATGATCTTCCAGCCCAGCTCGATCGAGACCTCATCGCTGACGGCCAGAGGACCGGTCGGCATGCCAAGCTGCTTGCCGGCATTTTCGATCAGCGCCGGATTGACGCCTTCGCCGACCAGTTCCGCGCCTTCCTGCACATAGGTGCCGAAGCTGCGCGAGGTGTAGAAACCACGGCTGTCATGCACGACGATCGGCGTCTTCCTGATCTGCGCCACGAAATCCAGCGCCTTGGCGATAGCGGCCGGGCCGGTCTTTTCACCCAGGATGATCTCCACCAGCGGCATCTTCTCGACCGGCGAGAAGAAATGGACGCCGATGAAATTCTCCGGCTTGGTCCAGGCCTGCGCCAGCTTGGTGATGGGCAGGGTCGAGGTGTTGGAGCCGAAGATGGTGTCCGCGCCCAGCACGGCTTCGACCTGTTTCGTCACTTCCGCCTTGATGCCGACATCCTCAAACACCGCCTCGATCACGAAATCGGCCCCGGCGAGCGCGGCATAGTCGGTGGTCGGCGTCACGCGGGCCAGCGTCTCCGCCAGCTTTTCGGGCGTCATGCCCTTGCCAAGCCGCTTCTTGAGCACCTCCTCGACATGCGCCTTGCCCTTTTGCGCATAGGCCAGGTCGCGGTCGAACAGCATGACCTCGATCCCCGCCTGCGCCGCGACGGTGGCGATGCCCGCGCCCATCATGCCGGCACCCAGCATGGCCAGCTTCGTCGTCGGCGCCTTGGGCTGATCCTTGGGACGGCGCGCACCACGCTCGGCCGCCTGCTTGTTGACGAAGAGGGTGCGGATCATGTTCGACGCCTGCGGATCGGCGGCGACCTTGGCGAAATATTTGCTCTCGATCCGGATCGCCCGGTCCATCGGCAAAGTGATGCCTTCATAGACGGCGGACAGCAAAGCGATCGGCGCGTTCATGTTGCGCTGGGTCTGCTTCAGCGTCATCGGCAGCGCGCCAGCCATGGTCTGGACGAAGGCGGGATTGAAGCCGCCTGCGCCACCCGGAACCTTATAGCCCTTCACGTCCCAGGGTTGCGTATTGGCGCTCGGATTGGCCTTCACCCAATCGCGCGCGGCCTGAACGGCGGTGCCCTGCGGCACGACGCCGTCCACGACCTTCAGCATCGCGGCTTCGGCCGGGCGGAACAGCTTGCCCTGAAGCATGTACATCAGCGCGGCCTGCACGCCCATGATGCGCGGCAGGCGTTGCGACCCGCCACCGCCGGGGAACAGGCCGATCAGGATTTCGGGCAGGCCAAGCTGCGTCTTGCTGCTGTCGCCGACAAAACGACGATGACAGGCCAGCGCCAGTTCGAACCCGCCGCCGACGCAGGTGCCCTCGATGGCGCAGGCGATCGGCTTGCCGCTGGTTTCAAGGCGGCGGAACAGGCCGTTCAGCACGAACAGCTTGTCAAAAATCGCGGCCGGGGCAGGGCGATCGCCGCTTTCGCTTGCCAGCATCGACCCGAAATATTTCAGGTCCATCCCGGCCATGAAGCCGCTGTCCTTGCCCGACGCGATGACCGCGCCCTTGATGCCCTCTTCCGACGCGATGCGCGTGATCGCGGCATCCAGATCGGACAGGAAGTCGGGGCCGATGACGTTCATCGACTGGCCGGGCACGTCGATCGTCAGGGTCGCGATGCCGTCGGCGTCGATGTCGAATGTGATGGTCTGCATGATGAAGCTACCTCTCAATCCCGTTCGCCCTGAGCTTGTCGAAGGGCCGCACTTTTCTTTTTGAAGAAGAACAGGGCTTCGACAGGCTCAGCCCGAACGGTGCTTTATATTTGTTTCAAACGCGCTCGATAATGATGCCGGTGCCCATGCCCGCACCGACGCACAGGTTGATGAGCGCCGTGCCCTTGCCAGACCGTTCCAGTTCATCCAGCGCCGTGCCCAGCACCATCGCGCCGGTCGCGCCCAGCGGATGGCCCATGGCGATCGCGCCGCCATTCACGTTGATCTTGCTGTGGTCGAGGTTCATCGCCTGCATGTAACGCAGCACGACCGAGGCGAAGGCCTCGTTCAGTTCCCACAGATCGATGTCGGCGGCGCTCATGCCCGCACGCGCCAGCAGCTTGCCCGCGACGAACTCCGGCCCGGTCAGCATGATAAGCGGCTCCGACCCGATCGAGGCCATCGCCTTGATCCGGGCGCGCGGCTTCAGCCCATATTTCTCGCCCATATCCTTGTTGCCGACCAGCACGGCGGCGGCGCCGTCCACGATGCCGCTGCTGTTGCCGGCATGGTGGATATGGTTGACCTTCTCCAGTTCGGGATAGCGCAGCAACGCGACGGTATCGAAGCCGGGCATTTCCTCGCCCAGCGCGGTGAAGCTGGCCTTCAATGCGCCCAGCGACTGCATCGTCGCATCGGGGCGCATATGTTCGTCATGATCCAGCACGATGCCGCCGATCACATCCTTCACCGGCACGATCGACTTTTTGAACCGGCCTTCGTCCCAGGCTGCCTTCGCGCGCTTCTGGCTCTCGACCGCATAGGCGTCCGCGTCATCGCGGCTGATGCCGAATTTGGTGGCGATCACGTCGGCGCCGATGCCCTGCGGCGCGAAATAGGTTTTGTAGGCGACCGCCGGGTCCATCGCCCAGGCGCCGCCGTCCGACGCCATCGGCACGCGGCTCATCGACTCGACGCCGCCGCCGATCGCAAACATCGCCTCGCCCGAATAGACCTTGGCCGCCGCCATGTTCACCGCCTCCAGCCCCGAGGCGCAGAAGCGGTTGATCTGCACGCCCGGCACGGTCTGCGCATAATCGGCGTTCAGCACGGCGACGCGGGCAATATCCGCGCCCTGTTCCCCCACGGGGCTGACGCAGCCCAGAATGACGTCATCGACATCGGCCGTGTCGATCTGGCTGCGGTCGCGCACGGCTTCCAGCACCTGCGTCGCCAACTGGATCGGGGTGATTTCGTGCAGCGACCCGTCGGCCTTGCCCCGGCCACGGGGCGTCCTGACGGCGTCGTAAATATAGGCTTCCATGTTCATTCCCTCTCCGTGGGGGGCCGTTTTGGCGCTTCGAATGTGGAGAGGAATGTATTTACGTTTACGTAAAGTGCAAGCGTCTATTGCAAGAGATTATCGCAACCGGCCCTGCCGTAACGGCAATGGCGCGTTCATGACACAACTGTCCAACTTGCTGTCGCAAACCTTGCGCCTCGCAGCGCGAATCTGCCCGATATTCCAGCCCCATGGCGCGTAACAAAACGACCCGACCCGCACATGGCGCGGGCCGGGTCGCCAGGGATGATGCGGGGCGGGCGGAAACAGTCCGCCCGCCGCCCTGATCAGCCGATCTTGCCGAGCAGGCTGTCCACCGCGACCTTGGCGTCGCCATAGAACATCCGCGTATTCTCCTTGTAGAAGAGCGGATTCTCGATGCCCGAATAGCCGGTGCCCTGGCCGCGCTTCGACACGAACACCTGCTTGGCCTTCCACACTTCCAGCACCGGCATGCCGGCGATCGGGGAGTTGGGATCGTCCTGCGCCGCCGGATTCACGATGTCGTTGGAGCCGATCACGATCACCACGTCGGTCGAGGGAAAGTCCTCGTTGATCTCGTCCATTTCCAGCACGATGTCATAGGGCACCTTGGCCTCGGCCAGCAGCACGTTCATATGACCGGGCAGGCGCCCCGCGACCGGGTGGATGGCGAAGCGGACATTTTTGCCCGCCGCGCGCAGCTTCCGGGTCAGTTCGCTCACGCTCTGCTGCGCCTGCGCCACCGCCATGCCATAGCCCGGCACGATGATGATGCTGTCCGCATCGTTGAGCGCAGCCGCCACGCCATCGGCGTCGATCGCCACCTGCTCGCCTTCAATCTCCGCCGCCGGGCCGCTGGTGCCGCCAAAGCCGCCCAGAATCACCGACACGAAGCTGCGGTTCATCGCCTTGCACATGATGTAGCTCAGGATCGCGCCCGATGAACCGACCAGCGCGCCGGTCACGATCAGCAGGTCGTTGCCCAGCGTGAAGCCGATCGCGGCGGCCGCCCAGCCCGAATAGCTGTTCAGCATCGACACGACGACGGGCATGTCCGCGCCGCCGATGCCCATCACCAGATGGAAACCGATGAACAGCGCCAGCACCGCCATGGCGATCAGCACGGTCAGTTCGCGGCCCTCGACCCCGATATTGCCGACATACATCACCAGCAGCACCAGCGACGCGATCGCTGCGCTGGCGTTGAGCAGATGCCCGCCCGGCAGCTTCTTCGCCTTGCCGTCCAGCTTCCCGGCCAGCTTGCCGAAGGCGACGATCGACCCGGTGAACGTCACCGCGCCGATGAAGATGCCCAGAAATTCCTCGACCTTCAGGATGTTGATCTCGACCGGGGTCTTGTGCGCCAGGATTGCGGCAAAGCCGGTCAACGCCTCGCGCGCGGCGGGATCGAGCGCTTGCACCGTTTCCAGCTCGAAATGCGCGTTGAAGCCGATGAACACGGCGGCGAGGCCAACGAAGCTGTGCAGCGCAGCGACCAACTGCGGCATTTCGGTCATCTGGACCCGAACCGCCACGATCCAGCCGATCACGGCGGCCACGGCAAAGCTGCCCAGCACGATCGGCAGATTGGCCGCACCCGGGCCGAACAGCGTCGCCACGACGGCCAGCGCCATACCAGCGATGCCATACCAGACGGCGCGCTTGGCGCTTTCCTGATTGGACAGGCCGCCCAGCGACAATATGAAAAGAACCGCGGCCGAAATATAGGCGGCGGATACCACACCAGTATCAAACATGGATCGCCCCCCTTTAGGACCGCTGGAACATGGCCAGCATCCGGCGCGTGACCAGAAAACCGCCAACGATATTGATCGATGCGATCAGGATGGAGATCGTCGCCAGCGCCAGCACGATGCTGTTGGACGATCCCACCTGAAGCATTGCCCCCACGACGATGATGCCCGAAATCGCATTGGTCACCGCCATCAGCGGCGTGTGCAGCGCATGGCTGACATTCCAGATCACCTGAAAACCGACGAAGCATGCCAGCACGAACACCGTGAAATGCGCCATGAAGCTGGCGGGCGCCACCGCGCCGACCGCAATCAGCAGCACGGCCGCGACGATCAGCGTCGTCACCTGCGACCGGGTCTGCGCCTTGAACGCCGCGATATCTTTCGCGCGCTTCTGTTCGGGCGTCAGCTCCTCGGCCTTGGGCTTGGGTTTCTGGGCCGCGATCGCCTTGATCTTGGGCGGGGGCGGGGGGAAGCTGACCGCGCCTTCAAAGGCGATGGTCGCACCCCGGATCACGTCATCCTCCATGTCATGGACGATCGCGCCATCCTTGCCCGGCGTCAGGTCCGCCAGCATGTGGCGGATATTGCTGGCATAAAGCGTGCTGGACTGGGTCGCCATGCGGCTGGGGAAATCGGTGTAGCCGATGATCGTCACGCCATTAGGCGACACGATCTTCTGGTCGGCGACCGTCAGTTCGCAATTGCCGCCGCGTTCCGCCGCCAGATCGACGATGACCGATCCGGGGCGCATCGCCTCGACCATGTCCTTCGTCCACAGCACGGGCGCGTCCCGGCCGGGGATCAGCGCGGTTGAAATGACGATGTCGACATTGGGCGCCAGTTCGCGGAATTTCTTGAGCTGCGCTTCGCGGAATTCCGGGCTGGACGGCGCGGCATAGCCGCCGGTCGTCGCCCCATCCTGCTGTTCCTCGGCAAAGTCGAGATAGACGAACTGCGCGCCCATCGATTCGATCTGCTCGGCGACTTCGGGCCGCACGTCGAAGGCCAGCGTGATCGCGCCGAGCGATGTCGCCGCGCCGATCGCCGCCAGACCGGCGACACCCGCGCCGATCACCAGCACTCTGGCCGGCGGCACCTTGCCCGCCGCCGTCACCTGTCCGGTGAAGAAGCGCCCGAAATTGGCGCCCGCCTCGATCACCGCGCGATAGCCCGCGATATTCGCCATGGACGACAGCGCGTCCATCTTCTGCGCGCGCGAAATGCGGGGCACCATGTCCATCGCCAGCACATTGGCGCCGGTCGCGCTGATCGCCGCCAGTTCTTCGCCACGCTGGCCGGGATAGAAAAAGGAAATCAGCGTCTTGCCCGGCGTCAGCCGAGCTGCCTCGTCCGCTTCGGGCGGTCGCACCTTCACCACCACGTCCGCTTCGGCCCACAGCGCCGCCGCGCTCGGCATTACCGTCACACCGGCGGCGCGATAGGCATCGTCGCCGAAACCGGCGGCGATCCCTGCGCCACTTTCGACAAGGCACGCATGGCCCAGCTTTTGCAATTGCAGCGCGCTGTCGGGTGTCAGCGCGACACGCGCCTCATCCCTGGCGACTTCTCTGGGTGCACCGATCTTCACACCGTCTCCTCCCCCTAACTTATTTGCGCTTGCCGCCTTTTTGTCGTGCGGCACACAGCCTGACAAGTGGCTCTTGGTCGGACGGGCGCCATCGGTCCATCGCGAAACTCTTCATCGCATGGAAGCTGAACTATCTTGGTCGGCGTCAGGCCGCCATCGCGTCGGCCCGGTCCAGCGCGCGGCGTGATGCCATGATCTCGCCCACATGCGCCTCCGCCCAGCGGGTGATCTGGTCCAATATGCCGATCAGCCCGTCCGCCAGCGGGGTCAGCGCATATTCCACCGTCACCGGCACCGTCGGGAAGGCGGCGCGGCTGACCAGTCCGTCCCGCTCCAGGCTCTTGAGCGTCTGGGACAGCATCTTCTGCGAAATGGCGCCGATCCGCCGCCGCAGATCGTTGAAGCGCACCGGGCCGTCCTTCAGGCTCAGCAGCACCAGCACCGCCCATTTGTCGCCGATCCGGTCCAGCACCTGCCGGGTCGGGCAGTCGGGATTATAGGCGTCGCCCGGGCGAAGGGGCAGGGGATCGGTCATGGTCGGTATCCTCGGCGTAACCAGGTGATGGCAAAGTGCCTTCTTGCGACTATGATATCCTAATCGCTATCTGGTTTCCATCAGTAACCATGATGGAGATAAGAACATGAAGGTAGCGATCATCGGCGGCAGCGGCCGGGCCGGACGGGAAATCAGCGCGGAACTGGCCCGCCGCGGGCATCAGGTGACGGCGATTTCGCGCCATCCCGAAAATGCGGTCGAGGCCGAAGGCGTCACGGCAGTCGCGGGCGATGTCAACGATACGGCAGCGCTTGCCGAAACATTGCGCGGTCATGATGCGGTGGTCAGCGCGGTCATGTTCTCCGACACTGACCCCGTGTCACTCGTCGGCGTGGTGCGGGCATCCGGCGTGCCGCGCTATCTGGTTGTCGGCGGCGCGGGCAGTCTGGAGGTCGCGCCGGGCGTGCCGCTCATCACCACCCCGGAATTCCCCGAAGCCTATAAGGCTGAAGCCGGCAAGGGTGCGGATTTCCTGACCTATCTGCGCGGCGTGGACGACATCGACTGGGCCTTCCTGTCGCCGTCCGCCTATTTCTTCGTCGGCGACCGCAAGGGCAGATTCCGTCTGGGCAAGGACGCACTGCTGGTCGACGCGGACGGCAATAGCAGCATCTCCTACGCCGACTATGCCATCGCACTGGTGGATGAGATCGAAACGCCGCAGCACAGCAAGGCACGGTTTACCGTTGGGTATTGAGCCTATTAGCCCTCTCCCGTCTTCACGGGAGAGGGTTGGGTGAGGGTCTTTCTTCTTACTGGCGGAAAGTGCTGGTCCAGAAAGAAGAAAGACCCTCACCGACTGCGACTAGGCAGCAAGCTGCCAAGTCTCCGTTGCCTCTCCCGCGAAGGCGGGAGAGGGCGAGAGGCGGCCTTACGCCGCCCCTTCCAGCTTATCCTGCGTCTTCGTCTCGAAGTCGCTCGCATCATGCCGTTCGTGCAATTGCTCTTCCAGCGGCCCGTTCACCTTGTTGACGATACGGCCGCGCTTCACCGCCGGGCGGGCGTCGATCTGCTTCGCCCAGCGCAGCAGGTTGGTGTAGCTTCCCGCATCCAGAAACTCCGCCGCGCCATAGGCCCGGCCCAGCACCAGCCCGCCATACCAGGGCCAGATCGCGATATCGGCGATCGTATATTCCGCGCCCGCCACATACTCATTGTCCGCCAGACGCTTGTCCAGCAGGTCCAGTTGCCGCTTCACTTCCATCGTGTAGCGGTTGATCGGATATTCATATTTCTCCGGCGCATAGGCGAAGAAATGGCCGAAACCGCCGCCCAGCAGCGGCCCGGCGCCCATCTGCCAGAACAGCCAGTTCAGCGTCTCGGTCCGCCCCGCCGGGTCGGTGGGCAGGAACTTGCCGAACTTCTCCGCCAGATAGAGCAGGATCGATCCGGATTCGAACACGCGCTGCGGCGGCGATACGCTGCGGTCGAGCAGAGCGGGGATCTTGCTGTTCGGATTGACCTCGACAAAGCCGCTGCCGAACTGGTTGCCATCGCCGATCTTGATCAGCCAGGCGTCATAGTCCGCCGCGCGCACGCCCGCTTCCAGCAATTCCTCCAGCAGGATCGTCACCTTCTGCCCGTTGGGCGTGGCGAGCGAATAGAGCTGGAGCGGATGCTCGCCCACCGGCAAGACCTTGTCATGGGTCGCGCCGGCGATCGGCCGGTTGATATTGGCGAAGGGGCCGCCATTCTCCTTGTCCCATGTCCAGACTTTGGGCGGGGTATAGGCTTCGGTCATGCAGGCTGGCTCCGATGTAAGAATGGATGCCCCCGCAGGTAGGAAAGGGGGCATCCACCCGCAACCGAGCAGCGCTTATCGATCCATGATTATTTCCCATCCACCCTGACGACCAGCACGCTGACCGGCGCCATATGCACGATGGCCGATGCATTGGAGCCGAGCAGCCGCGACGTGAGCGAAGGCTGGTGCGACGCCAGCACGATCAGGTCGGCCTTGCGCCGTTCCGCCTCGATCAGCACTTCGTCGCGCACCCGCCCGCGCCGGGTGAATATCTGGGTGCGGGCCGGTTCCAGCCCCGCTTCCTTCGCCCATGTCTGCATGTCGGACAGGGCATCCTCTTCCTCCCGCTCGTCGAAATCGCTGGCCAGCAAGTCTGAATAGCGGGTCGGCAAATAATAGCGGACATAGAGGATATGGACGACCGCCTGCGTCCCGGCGGCCTGCGCTGCCGCAGCGATGGCGGCACGGGCCAGATCGGGGCTGTTGACGTCGACGGCGGCGATGATCGTGGCGTAGGGCATCCTCTTGGCTCCTGTATCGATTATGCCGGATCAACCCGCCTCGCGCGCGGGCGATGCGCCTGTCATGAAAGATTCCCGAAGCGACATATATAAGGAACAACCGCAATATCCGCGCAATCCATCGCGTTGGCGAGGACGGGTGGGGGCAGGGGGCCTATGGCGGCGCGCGACGGATGGTCGCCCCGGCCCGGCGAAAATTTTTCCGCGCTCAGGCCCTTGACCGGCGGAACGACTTTTCCATATGCATGCCGCTAGCACTCTCATCCGATGAGTGCTAACAAAGAAGAGTTCATCGGGAGACGGACAGGCGGACAGGGCATTTCGGGGCGCGACCCCGGTTCCCGTGCGCCCACCCCCTCCCCAGACGCTAGGGAAAGGCAATCAACATGGCATTTCGTCCGTTGCACGACCGCGTTCTCGTTCGCCGCATTGAAGCGGAAGCGAAGACGGCCGGTGGCATCATCATCCCCGACACCGCCAAGGAAAAGCCGCAGGAAGGCGAAATTGTCTCCGTCGGCACCGGCTCGAAGGCCGAAGATGGCAAGGTCACGCCGCTGGACGTCAAGGCCGGCGATCGCGTGCTGTTCGGCAAGTGGTCCGGCACCGAAGTCAAGGTCGACGGTGAAGACCTGCTGATCATGAAGGAAAGCGATATCCTCGGCATCGTCGCGTAAAGCTGCGAACCGGGTATCGATTTCAGTTTCTGGCGGAATTCCGACACCTGCAACGGTGTGAACTTCGCAAATTTTGCAATTCTCAAGACAGAGGAATTAGATCATGGCAGCGAAGGACGTAAAGTTTTCGCGTGACGCTCGTGAGCGCATCCTGCGCGGCGTCGACATTCTGGCCGACGCGGTCAAGGTGACTTTGGGCCCCAAGGGCCGCAACGTCGTCATCGACAAGAGCTTCGGCGCGCCCCGCATCACCAAGGACGGTGTTTCGGTCGCCAAGGAAATCGAACTGAAGGACAAGTTCGAGAATATGGGCGCCCAGATGGTCCGCGAAGTTGCTTCGAAGACCAACGACATCGCCGGTGACGGCACCACCACCGCGACCGTTCTGGCCCAGGCCATCGTGCGCGAAGGCATGAAGTCGGTTGCCGCCGGCATGAACCCGATGGACCTGAAGCGTGGTATCGACCTCGCCGTCGTCAAGGTCGTCGAAGACATCAAGTCGCGTTCGAAGCCGGTTTCGGGTTCGGCCGAAGTCGCTCAGGTCGGCATCATCTCCGCCAACGGCGACCGTGAAGTCGGCGAAAAGATCGCCGAAGCCATGGAAAAGGTCGGCAAGGAAGGCGTCATCACCGTGGAAGAGGCCAAGGGTCTCGACTTCGAACTGGACGTCGTGGAAGGCATGCAGTTCGACCGCGGCTACCTGTCGCCCTACTTCATCACCAACCCGGAAAAGATGGCCGTCGAGCTGGCTGATCCGTACATCCTGATCCACGAAAAGAAGCTGTCGAACCTTCAGTCGATCCTTCCCATCCTGGAAGCCGTCGTTCAGTCGGGCCGTCCGCTGCTGATCATCGCGGAAGACATCGAAGGCGAAGCGCTGGCGACCCTGGTCGTCAACAAGCTGCGCGGCGGCCTGAAGGTTGCTGCGGTCAAGGCGCCTGGCTTCGGCGACCGGCGCAAGGCCATGCTGGAAGACATCGCCGTCCTGACCAAGGGCGAAGTGATCTCGGAAGACCTCGGCATCAAGCTGGAATCCGTGACCCTGGGCATGCTGGGCACCGCCAAGCGCGTCACCATCGACAAGGACAACACCACCATCGTCGATGGCGCCGGTGAAGCCGACTCGATCAAGGGCCGTACCGAGCAGATCCGTGCACAGATCGAAGTTACCACTTCGGACTATGACCGTGAAAAGCTTCAGGAACGTCTGGCGAAGCTCGCTGGCGGCGTGGCCGTCATCAAGGTTGGCGGCGCGACGGAAGTCGAAGTCAAGGAACGCAAGGACCGCGTTGACGACGCCCTGCACGCCACGCGCGCAGCCGTCGAAGAAGGCATCGTCCCCGGTGGCGGCACCGCGCTGCTGTATGCGACCAAGGTTCTCGACGGCGTCACCGGCATCAACGACGACCAGACCCGCGGCATCGACATCGTCCGCAAGTCGCTGACCGCTCTGGTTCGCCAGATCGCCAGCAACGCCGGTCAGGACGGCGCCGTCGTGTCGGGCAAGCTGCTCGATCAGGACGACACCTCGTTCGGCTTCAACGCTGCGACCGACACCTATGAAAACCTCGTCGCCGCTGGCGTCATCGACCCGACCAAGGTCGTGCGCACCGCGCTCCAGAACGCTGCCTCGGTTGCTGGTCTGCTGATCACCACCGAAGCCGCCATCTCGGAACTGCCCGAAGACAAGCCCGCCCCGGCCGGCATGCCCGGCGGCATGGGCGGCATGGGCGGCATGGACTTCTAAAAGCGATCGTAGCGGGTGGGCATCGCTCACCCGCGGTTCGATCGCGACTTCAAAGAAGTCCTGCCTTCCATATCGGAATGAAGAGGCCGGTGGAGCGATCCACCGGCCTTTTTCGTGGGATGCCGTTGGCGCCGGATGACGTTAGGTCGGTCCAGCAAACTCCGTTCGTCCTGAGCTTGTCGAAGAACGCGCGACGTCCTTCGACAAGCTCAGGACGAACGGATCATATTATTCCATCCGCGCAATCCTGTCCTATCAGGCGCGCGGATGGGATAAGCGACAACGGCTCTTTCCCATCGTCATCTTCATCACCCGGCTTTCCGATAGGATCGCGCTGCTGTAATATTATGTCAGAATTCGCGGGAAATATGCGAAGTTAAGCGGAAGAGCCCTGCGATCAGTCGCGCGGCTCCGTCACCACCATCATCGGCAATTCCGCCCGCACCTCGAACCCCAATGTCCGGTACAGAGCGATCGTCTTGTCATGGGCCGCATAGGCATGGAGGAAGGGCGTCTCGCCACCCGGCTTTCCGATAGGATCGCGCTGCTGTAATATTATGTCAGAATTCGCGGGAAATATGCGAAGTTAAGCGGAAGAGCCCTGCGATCAGTCGCGCGGCTCCGTCACCACCATCATCGGCAATTCCGCCCGCACCTCGAACCCCAATGTCCGGTACAGAGCGATCGTCTTGTCATGGGCCGCATAGGCATGGAGGAAGGGCGTCTCGCCCCGATCAAGCATCGCCTGCATCACCACCCGCATCAGCGCGCCGGCAATGCCGCGACCGCGCCAGTCGGGATGGGTGCAGACACCGCTGACCTCGGTAAAGCCCGGCATCCGCATCCGCTCGCCCGCCATGGCGATCAACCTGCCCTCCACCCGCATACCGATGAACCGGCCCAGCCTGTGGGTATGCGACCGGAAAGGGCCGGGCTTGGTCAGCAGCGCCAGCTCCAGCATGTCGGCGGCATCCGCTTCGCCCAGCACCGACCATGCGGGCGGCGCGGCTTTAGCCGGGGTGATGGTCGGCGCAACCATCTGCGCCAGCATTGCGGTACGCGCCACCGTCAAGCCCGGCGGTGCGACGATCGCATCGGGGCCAAGCAGCCATAGTTCATCGTCCGGCGGCGTCAGTGCGGCGAGTGATCGGCGACTGGCATCGCTATCATCCGCTGCCGCCCCGAACGGCCCATGAAGCGGATCGATCCGCCGGGCCAGATCATCGCCTTGCGCCAGCGCGGACCAGCCATGCGCCAGGCTATGCCAGATCGGATGGTCGAGCGGATGAATGGCGCGGCTCCTCTGATATGTCATTGGGACGGGAGAGCGCGGCCTATCATGTCGTTTCGCGCACGACAATATTATCGCAACGTCCTGCCTGCCGGCTCGGATTCCGTAGCGATATGAAGGCTGAAGCGCCCGATTGCCAATGCACCGTTTACCAAATGGCAATGCTGGTCGCCGATAAGGCACAAGACGTGTCCCGGCCACTCCACTTCCTGCGCGCTAAGCTGCGCGCGCGCTTCGCGCCAGCGACCCAGCAAAGCGCTGAGGTGAAGGACAATCTCGTCAAGGCGCTTTATGCGTCGCCGGCCTCCCTGCTCAGCGGTGCGATTTCCGGTGGTTCGCTGGGTCTGGTCGTCGCCTATTCAGCGCGTCTGACGCCCATCATCGTCATTTCTGTGCTGATCCTGCTCGTCGGGATCAGTCGGTCGATTTCCGCCGTCTATTTCCAGCGGCAACTGGCGCACAAGGATGATCTGGCCAGCCCGATCTGGGGCGCCGCCTATGAAGCGGGCGCATGGATTTATGCTGCGCTGCTCGGACTGCATGCCTTCGCCACGCTGACGATGACCCACACGGCCAGCCTGCATGTGCTGAGCGTGGGCATGGTGGCCTCCTATGCCGGCGGCATTTCCGGCCGCAATGCCGGGCGGGTCCATGTCGCGGTAGGACAGACCTGCTTTTCATTGCTGCCGACATCGCTGGGCCTGATCCTGGCGGGGGGGCTTGGCTATACCATATTGGGTGTGCTCTGCTTCCTGATGATCTTCGCCATGGCGGAAATCACCAAGACGACGCACCGCATCGTGTTGCAGGCGCTGCTCGCCAAGAATGAAAAGGCGATGTTGGCGCAGAAGTTCGAAAAGCTGGCCCGTTTCGACAGCCTGACCGGCGTCGAAAACCGCATGGCGATGCAGATGCGGTTGCGCGATCTGTTCGAACAGCGGCAATCCGATAATGAAGCGATGGCGATCCTGTGGATGGATCTCGACCGCTTCAAGGAAATCAACGATTCGCTCGGCCATATCGTGGGCGATCAGTTGCTGTGCCAGGTGGCGGAGCGCGTAACCCGCGCGCTGGACGGGCGCGGCCATGTCTCACGCTTTGG
This sequence comes from Sphingobium sp. YR768, assembly GCF_900111125.1. Classification (GTDB taxonomy): domain Bacteria; phylum Pseudomonadota; class Alphaproteobacteria; order Sphingomonadales; family Sphingomonadaceae; genus Sphingobium. Next base: position 409,250 of record NZ_FOGE01000002.1, on the reverse strand, counting down.
TGGGGACGAATTCATCATCATCTGTCCCTATGCCGACCGTGTCGTCGCTGACGCTGTCGCGTCGGACGTGATGCAGGAATTTTCCGTCGAATTCGAAGCCGGCGGTTATTCGTTGAACGTCACCGCTTCGATGGGCATCGCCGTGGCTCCCGCTGACGGCCGTGGCAGCGACGAACTGCTCCAGCATGCGGACCTCGCGCTCTATCAGGCCAAGCATGGCGGGCGTAACCGTCACAGCCGCTTCGACTGGTCGATGAAGGAGCGGCAGAACCGCATCTATGAACTGGAAATGGGGCTGCGTGCGGCGCTCGCCAATGGCGACCTGCGGCTGCATTATCAGCCGATCTTCAACAGCGAGACGGGCCGCATCGTCATCTGCGAAGCGCTGATGCGCTGGCACCATCCCCGGCTGGGATCGATCTCGCCCGGTGAATTCATCCCGATCGCGGAAAGCAGTTCGCTGATCGAGCCGATCACGACATGGGCGCTGGAACGGGCCTGTCAGGACGCCATGGAGTGGGACGAGGATATCCGCGTCGCCGTCAATATTTCGCCCGCGCTCATCAAGAGCGACGGGCTTTCGCGGTCTGTCATGGCCGCGCTGCTGAAGGCCGGGATGCGCGCGCGTCGGCTGGAACTGGAAGTCACCGAATCCACCTTCCTGGAAGATGATGGCCGCACCCATCTGATTCTGGCGGAAATGCGCCGGATCGGCCTGCGGTTGGCGCTGGACGATTTTGGGACCGGCTATTCGTCGCTCGGTTCGCTGCGGTCCCACGCCTTCGACACGATCAAGGTCGATCAGAGCTTCATGCGCGGCGTGGGCGAAAATCCCCGCGATCGCGCCATCGCCCAGTCCGTCGCCTATCTCGCCCATTCGCTGGACGTCGAAACGGTGGCCGAAGGGATCGAGACGGAAGAGCAGCTACGCTATGCCCGCGAAGTTGGCTTCACCAATGTTCAGGGGTTCGTGCTGGCCAGGCCGATGCCGGCCGACGCGCTGCTGGAACTGATGGCGCAGATGCGGTCGGACGGGCACGACATGGTCGGCCTTATCCGTCAGCGGCGCCTCGCCTGAAGCGCCGCTGCAATAGGGTGGATCAGCGCGTAAGGCGCGTCTGTGCGGATGCCAGCCGACGCATCATCCGCATATCCTTCAGGTCGATCTTGACGGCCGATGCCGCCCAATTTTCGACAATGTCCTTCAGTTCCTCATAATCCAGAGGATCGACCCGGCGGCCCGCCTGAAACACGCCGACATGGCCCGAATGATGCGGCCGCGTGCTGCTGATATAATCCCGGACCGCCGCTTCGCCTTCGCCATCCTCCACCAGCCGGTGGACGATGCCCAGATCATACATTTCCTCGGCGCTGTAGACCTTGCCGGACAGGATCATGCGCTCGGCCATCAGACGGCCCAGCTTGCGGGCCAGAATGGAATAGGCGCCCATGCCGGGGAACAGGCCGAACAGCATTTCGGGCAGGCCGAATCGCGCGCTGCGCTCGGCGACCACGATGTCGAAGCAGAGCAGCGCTTCGAACCCGCCGCCCAGCGCATCACCCTGTGCCAGCGCGATGGATACGACCGGCATGTCGCCATTGCGCCAGGTGCGGTTGACCACGTCGATACAGGCATGGCCATAGTCGATCAGCCCGGGCAGGTCGCCGCGCTCGATACAGCCGGCGAACAGTTCCAGATCGCCGCCGAGATTGAAAACGCCCGGAAAGCGGGAGCCGGCGACCAGATATTTGATCGGCAACTGGCCAGCGTCGAACAGCCGCTTGCTCTCCACATACCAACTGCGCACGTCCCGCAGCATCGCCATGGAGAAATTCGGCCGTTCCTGCGGCGCCATGAATGCCCAGAGGGTTTCCAGTGGCGCATCCCATTGCACGTCGATCTGGCCCAGATCGAACATTTTCGACTGGCCGGCCAATGCGGCGGGCTGGGTTTCCGTAGCGTCGAAAGGCACATCATCAGCTGATGAGAACGGCTCTTCGGATGCCGTGTCATATTCTCGTCCCGTGGGACTAAAACGTCCTGAATCAATCATGTGCGACCCCGTTTTCCTATTCTGCATGAACAGATCAGGCTGGTCGGCAGGATGCAATCAACCGGCCATATATTGATAGGCCGTTAACCATTTTTGGTCATCACTGTTGCATTGAGGTCGCCCAAAAACGGAAGGAAGCGGGTGTTCTGTGGCGGGAAAGTCACAAACGCCTCTGTTTTGCAAATGTAAAATTTACCATGCAGGCCTTTGTTAACCTTTGCGAATTAGTCTCAAGGGCATGATTGATCCGCGTTCCTCCTCCCATCGCGTGACCCTGGCCCTGCATGATGCGCAGGGTGACCCATGGCCGCTGCGTCTGTCTGCCGACTGCCTGCGCTTCATCGGTCCCTATCGCCGGGTGGAAGGGTTTAATATCGACGCGATGCTATTGCTGGAGGGGCTTCGCAAGGCTCGCTGACCCCTGCTAATCCTTGTACATGGGCGCGTTCATCCCTAGAGCGCGGCGCATGACCAGACCCCGTTTTTCCTTTTCCATCAGCGCCACCGACGGCAAGGCACGCACTGGCGCGATTCAGATGAAGCGCGGCGAAATCCGCACGCCCGCCTTCATGCCCGTGGGCACCGCCGCCACTGTGAAGGCGATGCGCCCGGCCGAAGTCCGCGCGACCGGCGCCGACATCATATTGGGCAACACCTATCATCTGATGCTGCGCCCCGGCGCGGAACGCATGGCGCGCCTTGGCGGCCTGCACGGCTTCATGGGCTGGGATCGGCCGATCCTGACCGACAGCGGCGGCTATCAGGTGATGAGCCTTTCCGCGCTCACCAAGATGAGCGAGGAGGGTGTCGCCTTCTCCAGCCATATCGACGGGTCGAAGCATATGCTGACTCCCGAACGGTCGATGGAAATCCAGCGCCTGCTGGACAGCGACATCGTCATGGCGTTCGACGAATGCACCAAAAATGGCTGCACCCATGACGAGGCGGCAAAGTCGATGGAGCGCTCGATGCGCTGGGCCAAGCGCTCGCGCGACGGCTTCGACTCCGGTGGCGACCATGCGGAACGGGCGGCCCTGTTCGGCATCCAGCAGGGATCGCTGGACGAAAATCTGCGTCGTATATCGGCCGAAAAGCTGATCGAGGTGGGTTTCGACGGTTATGCCGTGGGTGGCCTTGCGGTGGGCGAGGGGCAGGAGGCGATGTTCGCCACGCTCGACTTCGCGCCCGACATGCTGCCGCAGGACAAGCCCCGCTATCTGATGGGCGTGGGCAAGCCGGATGATATCGTCGGTGCGGTCGAGCGCGGCATCGATATGTTCGATTGCGTGCTGCCGACCCGGTCGGGCCGCAACGGGCAGGCGTTCACCTGGGCCGGTCCACTCAACATCCGCAACGCCAAGTTTAACGAGGATCTTGGGCCGATCGATCCGCGCTGCGGCTGCCCGGTCTGTGCGACCTGGAGCCGCGCCTATCTGCACCATCTGGTGAAGGCGGGCGAAATGCTGGGCGCCATGCTGATGACCCAGCATAATATCCACTTCTATCAGGAACTGATGCAGGGCCTGCGCGACAATATCGCGGCGGGCACGCTCTCGGCCTTCACGGCCGATTTCCGCCGCGACTATCAGCGGGTCTGAGCGCTTGCTTGGAAATGCGTGAAAGAGCGCATTTCAAGAACTGCACCAGAGGCGCTTCTCCAAACAAACTCTGACGGCGATCAGGGAATGACGGTGATAGCGATGGCGTATCGGCCGGCGTCGCCATCATGGTCCAGCGGTGATCGCAACTGGCGCGACAGGCCGGTCAGCACCCGGCCATAGCGTTCGCCCAGTCGACTGGTCATCTCTTCGGACGTCATCAGTCCACGCGACTGCATGACCAGCAGGGCGCGATCAGGCCGGGCCTCATCCTGATGCACGGAAATGCGCATCATACTGTGCGGCGCCATCATCATCGCCAGTTCCACCAGTTCGGTGATCAGGAAGGCGATCGGCACGGCCACATCCTGACTGATGTGCAGATTGTCGCTTTCGATCTGGATCGCGAAGCGGCGCGCCTTGGCTGGCGCGGTGCCGCGCAGGCTGGCCGACAATTCGCTGATCAGCGGCCGCACGCCGACGCCGCGATTTTCCTCCAGCTCCGCAAAATGATTGCGATGGACGACCGACAGGGCATCGACCCGGCGCTGGATGGAGGCATAGGCCTCGATCGCTTCCGCTTCATGGGCGGATCGCGCATGCAGGCTGATCAGGCTGGCGATGATTTGCAGGTTGTTCTTGACCCGGTGATGCACCTCGCGCGTCAATTTGCGCTGCGTGTCGAGTCCTTCGGCCATCTCCGCCTCATGCGTGGCGACATCTTCGCTGATCTCGCGGAAGGTTTCGCCCAGTGCAACGATCTCCTGCGCGGGGGTGCGCACCCTCTGCATAGGCTCCAGCACTTCGCCCGGCTGATAGGCGGCGACCACCCGGCGCAGCAACACCAGCGGGCGAATGAGCAGGCGATTGACCACGAACCAGCCAATCGCCGCCGCGGCGAACCACATGACCAGCGGCAGGGACAGCGACAATAGCCGCGCCACCGTGGCGGGGGGATCACGCACCGACATGGTCAGGATGATGTCAGGCGGATCGAGCCGGGCGGAAAGACTGGCCATATGCCCCATCGCCGCACTGCCTGATCGGCTGACGATCAGTTTGACGTCACCCTGACGCAGCGTGAGTTGCCGGTTCTGAAGCGCGGTGGCGGGATCGGCGATGCTTTCCAGATGCATGCGGGAATAATAAGCGAGCCCGGCCACCTGACCGTCATGGCTGCGCACCCGGCTGACCACATATTGCGAGGTCGGCAGCAATTGGGCGATCGGTCGATCGAAGCGGGCGCCGGGCGCTATCCCGGCCGGCTCGTCATCGTCGGACTTGCACAGCCGCCTGCCCGCCCTGTCATAAATATAGAAGCGGGCGCCATCTGTGTCATGAGAAGACAGGAAGAAGGCCAGCCGCCCGCACATGCCGGGATCGGCTGCATGATTGGCGATGGCGTTGACGGTGAGTTCCAGCGCCGTGCGGTCCGCCTGAAGATCGGCCGTCAGTTTGCGGGCGCTCTGCGTCACCGCGACACGCAGCAACGCCTCCTTTTCGAGATCGGCAGTACGGATCGCCTGAAGCGAAGTGACGAGGGCGATAACACCAAGCGGCAGAAGCGCCAACGTCAGGATGAGGAACATCTTGACGCCGGTGGACCGGAAATACAGCAGCAGAGGCTCGATCAGGGAGCGGGCTGCCGGAGGAAGGCTGCCCTTCATCATGATAATCTCAGTCCAACTTGTTCAGAAGATCCAGCATTTCCGACGGAATATCTTCGTTCACCGCGCGCTCATATACGGTCCGCAATACTTGAGATACATGCGCGTCTTCCTTGGCCGCAGCAGGCGTCGTGCGGCGCTTGCGGGAGGCAGGCGCGTCCTTCACTTGATCCTCGGGCGTACCAATGCCGGCATTGTTGCTGTCATCGGCCACGTCTCGATCCGTCGTTGAAGAAACCAAAATCAGCCCCTCTAAGCAGCCACATTTACCATGTCAGACATCCCGTTTCGCGGGATTCTTTCAAGTCGTCAATTCGTTGGCGGGCGACCTTCACAGGAAAATCGCGATATCGCCAAAAAAACCATATGGGTGCGAAACAAATCGAGCGGTCGATGGTTCCGCAATCCGAAGCATTTTTTACGCTGCCCGTTTCACGGTCGGCGAAGGGGGGACGGGGGCTTGCCAATGCGGCATGGACATTCCATCCTTCCTGCTACGCCGATGCTTCGGGACAATATGCCCGATTTGGGCAGGGAGACGATTTGACGATGTCGCTTGGACAGCAACTGCACCCCCATCTTCCGTTTTTGCGGCGCTATGCCCGCGCCCTCACGGGCAGCCAGGCGCATGGCGACGCCTATGTACGTGCCGCCCTGGAAGCGATCGTGGCCGCGCCGGAAGAATTTCCCAGCGACGTCGATCCGCGCCTTGGCCTCTACAAGACTTTCCAGGCCATCTGGTCCTCCGCCCATCTGGAGGATTTGCCGGCCACGGCGGGCAGCAATCGTGAAGCGATTGCACAGGCGCGCCTTGCACGCCTCACTCCTTTGCCGCGTCAGGCTCTGTTGCTGACGGCGCTGGAAGGCTTCACCATCGACGATGTCTCCTATCTGATCGCGATGGACAGCGATGAGGTCGAGGCGCTGGTGGAGGAAGCGCTGACCGAGATCGAGGCGCAGACCCGCGCCAAGGTGCTGATCATCGAGGATGAACCGATCATCGCGATGGATATCGAAACCATCGTCCGTGATCTGGGTCATGACGTCACTGCGATTGCCGTGACGCGCGAGGATGCGGTGCGCGAAGCGCTGGCGGATCGCCCCGGCCTGGTGCTGGCCGATATCCAGTTGGCCGACGACAGCAGCGGCATCGACGCGGTGAAGGATATTTTGGCCGAATTCTCGGTGCCGGTGATTTTCATCACCGCCTTCCCGGAGCGGTTGCTGACCGGCGAGCGGCCCGAGCCGACCTTCCTGATCACCAAGCCGTTCCAGCGATCGACGGTAAAGGCCGCGATTTCGCAGGCGCTCTTCTTCGACGAAGCGACGGCCCCCGCCTGATTGGCGGCCTTTCGATAAAATCGGGAACCCCGATCGGAACGCTGCGTTAATGATGCGTAACGATCGGGAGAAGGACCATGGTCGAGCAGGAAAAGCATATTGCTACGCAAGATGCACGTGCTGGCGCGACGCCGCATGTGATGCGCTATATGCTTGCCATCTCCCTGACGTTGGCAGTCATCGCCATGTTGCTGGTGCTTTGGCGCTAGTCGATGGACGCGGGAATTGGCTTTGGCGATAAACGATTTAAGGTACGGGCGCACTTATGGCTTTGACGACGTCGATTCATGCGGCGAAGGCGGTTGCCGACACAGGGATGAACCCCATGGATGAAGACGTTGGCGATGTCGGCGCTGTGGAAGAACGCGCAGCGCTGTCTGATTCGGACTTCAAGCGGGAACTGGCTTCGGTCATTCCGCATCTGCGCGCTTTTGGTCGCTCGCTTTCGGGCAATCGCGATCTGGCGGACGATCTTGTGCAGGAAACTCTGCTGAAGGCATGGGCGGCGCGTACGCGCTTCCAGGCCGGCACCAACATGCGGGCCTGGACCTTCATCATTTTGCGCAACCATTATCTCTCGCAGATGCGCCGTTCGCGCTTTCGTGGCGAATGGGATGATCTGACGGCGGATCGCATCCTTGCCGCACCGGCCAGTCAGGACAAGCATGTCGAACTGTCCGACATGCAGCGCGCCTTGCTGCAATTGCCTCAGCCTCAGCGCGAAGCGCTGATTCTGGTCGGGGCAGGTGGTTTCGCCTATGAAGAGGCAGCCGAAATTTGCGGCGTTGCCGTCGGCACCATCAAGAGCCGTGTGGCCCGTGGTCGCGCCGCGCTGGAGCAGATTTTGGAAAGTGGCGATCTGCCATCCCGCCGGACTCAGGAAACGACGGAAACGGCCGTGCTCGACGAAATCATGGATGACGTCGACCGGTTGAGCCGGGGCCTTGGCCATAATCACGACGAAGACTGAACGGAACGTTCGCGCCGTCCTGACCGTTATGGGAATGCAAGGAGGCGTCTATGGGTGACAAGCCCGTCCTGCGGGAGGGTGATCCCGCATCGCAAAGCCCTGCGCCGGAGCCGTCGCGCGGCAGCGGCGTGATTTTCGTCGTCGTCGCACTGGCGCTCATTCTGGCGATCGGCTTTTTCTACCTGACCAATGATCGACGCGACGACCGTCAGGCCGACGCCATAACCGGCGCGGCGGGATCGGTCGACAATGCCGCGCGCGTCATCGGCGACGCCGCAAAAAATGCGGCCGATAATCTGCGTAACGACAATTAGAATCTGATGACTTTACCTTGATCCGCTCGCTTCGAGCGAAGTCGAGAAGCGGGTAGGGCAGCGCGATCGTTTCTCGACTTCAGCCTATGTCTGAAGTTTATCCTGAGCGCCCGACCTGCGGGCAGTCGAAGGGCTCGAAACGAACGGGGGGTGTTGGATTGCCCCAGTGCCATCTCGTTCTAAGAGTCTGTTTGGGAATGCGCCTTTGGCGCATCCGCACCGGCCCTCACCCGACTGCCCAACAGGGTACCATATGTGGGCGGTCGGGTGGGGTTCAAACGAGTCACGTGCCTCGTTTGAAGGCCGGTGCGGCTACAAAAATGCGCTCTTTCGCGCATTTTTCTAACGGTCTCTAACAAGCGCTGCGCACAAAGAGGGGGGCGTCGTCTTTAGCATTTCGTCTCGTCGCGCTGGACGCGATCGTCATTCAGCATTTATTTGCCATTTTCCGGCAGGGTGCGCCCACTGTCGGATTATCTTACAGCGATTGTAAGGGGATTCGGCGCCAGAAGGCGCGCCAGTCCGGCGGCCAGCGGGATAAGTGCGACGATGATCAGGCTGTTCAAACATTATGTGCCGCATGCGGTGCTGTTGCTGGGCCTGCTCGATTTCGCGCTGCTGCTCGCTGCGGCGGAAGTCGGCTGGGTCTTGCGCGCGCATCAGATCGGTATGGATGTCGATCATATTTCCACCCGCATCGGCCCGTTGATCAGCTTCGCCGTGTCGATTCAGACCGCCATGATCGCGGTCGGCGTCTATGGCACCGAAGCGCTGCAATCGATTCGTTTCGCCTTCGCCCGCCTGCTCGTCGCCGTGTCGCTGGGCGTCATCTTCCTGTCCGTCCTCTATTTCCTGTTGCCCGGTATGACCCTGTGGCGATCCAATTCGCTCTACGCCATGGGCCTTGCCATGGGCGTGCTGGTGCTGGTGCGCCTGCTGCTGGGATCGATGATCGGCGGGGAAGCCTTCAAGCGACGATTGGTGGTGCTGGGCGCGGGCAATCGCGCCGCCCGGATCAAGGAACTGGAGCAGAAGCGCGGCGCGGGCTTTCTGGTCGTCGGCTTCATCGCCATGAATGACGGGCCGCAGGTGATCCCGGAGGCGATCAACCGCGACGCCGTCTTCAACCTGTCCGATTTCGTGGTGCGGCTGAACGCCAGTGAAGTCGTGCTGGCGCTGGAGGAACGGCGCAACGCCATCCCCATGTCGGACCTGCTGCGCATCAAGACGACGGGCGTCCATGTGAATGACCTGTCCAGTTTTCTGGAGCGCGAAACCGGCCGCGTCGACCTCGCCAGCGTCAATCCCAGCTGGCTGATCTTTTCCGACGGTTTTTCCGCCGGCCGCCGCCTGTCCAGCATCGCCAAGCGCGTCTTCGATATCGTCGCCAGTTCGATCCTGCTGGCGCTGACTGGCCCGATCATCCTGCTTGCCGCGATCCTGGTGAAGATGGACAGCAAGGGGCCGGCTTTCTACCGCCAGCAGCGCGTCGGCCTGTTCGGTCAGGAATTCTGGATCGTGAAGCTGCGCACCATGCGGCTGGACGCGGAAGTCAACGGCAAGGCGCAATGGGCCGAAAAAGACGATCCGCGCATCACCCGCCTTGGCTACTGGCTGCGCAAACTGCGCATCGATGAACTGCCCCAGACCTGGACGGTGCTGAAGGGGGAGATGAGCTTCGTTGGTCCACGCCCCGAACGCCGTCAGTTCGTCGAGGATCTGGAACAGCAACTGCGCTATTATGCGGAACGCCATATGGTGAAGCCCGGCATCACCGGCTGGGCGCAGATCAACTATCCCTATGGCGCGTCGATCGAGGATGCCCGGCACAAGCTGGAATATGACCTTTATTACGCGAAGAATTACACGCCCTTCCTGGACCTGCTGATCCTGATCCAGACCCTGCGGGTGGTGCTCTGGCCCGACGGCGCACGCTGACGGCCAGCGGACGATGGGCGCGCTCCTCCAATTTGTCGGCGACTGGGGCCATGCTCTGGCGGCGGTGCTGTTCGCCGCGCTGGGCATCTTCCTGCTGCGCCGTCGCGCCGACGCGCCCGAACCGCGCCTGCTGGCGGCGGCGCTGCTGCTGACATCCTGCTGGGCGCTCTATGTCTCCTTCGGCGGGGTGTCGATGCCGCTGTCGGGCATCGGCGAAAGCATTCGCAACGCCGCCTGGCTGCTGGCGCTGTTCACCATCTGGCGCCGCGGACCGGTAGGGCGGACCGGCGCGCGGGGCGCCATTGCGGCGGTCTATGCGGCGGTCGCCGGCCTGATCCTGATCCAGACCTTCACGGACCTGACCTGGCGGCAACTGCCGGTCGACAGCGACCTGCATCGCGCGCTGCTGACCTGCTCGCTGGTCTTGCGGATGATGACGGCCATCGGCTGCCTGCTGCTGGTGCATCAGCTCTATACCGGCTGGCCATCGCGCGAGCGGGGCGGGATCGCCCTGCTGCTCGGCGCTCTGGCGGCGATGTGGACCTACGACCTCAATCTCTACGCCATCTGCTATTTCGCGCCCAACCGGGTCAGCGAACTTTATGCCCTGCGCGGTCTGTTGATGGCGCTGCTGGTGCCCGTAGTGGCGATCGGCATGCGCAAGGGGATGGCCGGGCGGCTGCAACTGTCGCGCACCATCGCCTTCCAGTCGCTCTCTATCGTGGCGGTCGCCCTCTATGTCGCGGTGCTGGTCGCCGTCGCGGTGCTGATCGAACTGATCGCCGGACCCTATGCCCGTCTGGTGGAGATTGCAGCGGTCTTCTTCATCGCCGTTACCGCGCTGGTCCTGCTGCCATCGCCCCGCATCCGGGCGCTGTGGCGGGTGCAGGTGGCCAAGCATTTCTTCCAGCATCGCTATGATTATCGCACCGAGTGGATGCGCTTTGGCGAAACCATCGGCCGCCCCGGTGAAGACGCCGCGCCGCTGGGCGAACGGGTGGCGAAGGCGGTGGCCGACATCACCGACAGCCCGGCCGCCATGCTGATGCTGCGCGACGACAGCGGCGACCTGATCTTCGAAACCCATTGGAACTGGAATGACGATCTGGCCGCCGTCGGCACCGTGCCGTTCGCCATCGTCCGCAAGCTGGAGAAGAGCGGCTGGATCGTCGACCTCGCCCGGCTGAAGGGCGGGGAGGGGACACTCGACCTGCCCGACTGGTTGATGCAGGACCGCCGCGCCTGGGCGCTGGTGCCGCTGATCCATTATGGCCGACTGATCGGGGCTATCCTGCTGGCCCGGCCGCCCGTCGACCGGCGGCTGGACTGGGAGGATTTCGACATGCTACGTGCCGCCGGGCGACAGGCGGCCACCCATATCAGCGAAGCGCAGGGGCAGCAGGCGCTGGACGACGCCCAGCGTTTCGACGAATTCAACCGCCGCTTCGCCTTCATCGCCCATGACATCAAGAATCTGGTCAGCCAGTTGTCGCTACTCTCCCGCAATGCGGAGCGGCACGCCGACAATCCCGAATTTCGCGCCGACATGCTGCTGACGCTCAAGGAGTCGGTGGGCAAGATGAACGACATGCTCGCCCGCCTGTCGCTGCATAATAAGGGGCGGCCCGAAGAACCCCGGCCCATGCCGCTGCGCGACCTGCTGGTCCAGCTTGCCCAGGCCCGCGCACGCCAGCATGCCGTTCAGGTCAGTGGAGACGCCCCGCTGGCGCTGGCCGATCCCGCCCGCGTCGAACAGATCGTCCAGCATCTGATGCAAAATGCCATAGACGCCAGCCCGCCCGGCAGCCCGGTCGATCTGCGCCTGTCTGCCGATGCGCAGGACGTGATTGTCGAGGTGATCGACCGGGGCAAGGGCATGAGCGCCGAATATGTCCGTCGTGACCTGTTCAAACCCTTTTCCTCCAGCAAGACCGGCGGTTTCGGCCTTGGCGCGTTCGAGGCGCGCAGCCTGGCGGAGGCGATGGGCGGCCGCATCGACGTGGACAGCAAACCCGGCGTCGGCAGCCGTTTCACCCTGCGCCTGCCACTGGCGCCGCTATCCGATCGTAAAGAGAAGGCCGCCTGATGAGCGACACCCGCCCCAAATTGCTGATCGTGGAGGATGATCCGGGCCTGCAACGGCAATTGCGCTGGGCCTATGAGGATTATCAGCTCTTCATCGCCGGCGACCGGGAGGAAGCGATCGAGATGCTGCGGGCGGAAGCGCCCGATGTGGTGACGCTCGACCTTGGCCTGCCGCCCGATCCGGACGGCACCAGCGAAGGTTTCGCTACGCTGGCGGAGATGCTGAAGATCAAGCCCGATACCAAGATCATCGTCGCGTCCGGCCATGGCGCGCGGGAAAGCGCGTTGGATGCGATCGCGGGTGGCGCTTATGATTTCTACCAGAAGCCGGTCGATATCGACGAACTCGGCCTGATCGTTCGCCGCGCCTTCCACGTCCACGGTCTGGAGCGGGAGAATGTGCGGCTGGCCGATGTCGCGCCGGAGGATGGCCGCGTGCTGGGCCGCCTGATCAGCGGCGCGCCGGAGATGATGAAGGTCGCCCGCACCATCGAACGGGTCGCCAGCGCCAATGTCTCGGTCCTGCTGCTGGGCGCCAGCGGCACCGGCAAGGAGTTGCTGGCGCAGGGCCTGCATGATGCCAGCCCCCGCCGCACCGGTGCCTTCGTCGCGATCAACTGCGCGGCGATCCCCGAAACCCTGCTCGAATCCGAACTGTTCGGCCATGAAAAGGGCGCTTTCACCGGCGCGATCAAGATGACGCCCGGCAAGATTGAACAGGCGCAGGGCGGCACGCTCTTCCTGGACGAGGTAGGGGACATTCCGTTACCGTTGCAGGTGAAGCTGCTGCGCTTCCTTCAGGAACGGGTGATCGAACGGATTGGCGGCCGCCAGTCGATCGCGGTCGACACCCGCATCGTGTGCGCCACCCATCAGGATCTGGAGGCGATGATCGCCGCCGGCACCTTCCGCGAAGATCTCTATTATCGCCTCGCTGAAATCACCGTGCGCATTCCGCCGCTGCGCGATCGCCCCGGCGACCCGGCCCTGCTGGCGCGCCATTTCCTCAGCCGCTTTGCCCGCGACATGAACCCGCAGGTCAAGGGGCTGGCGCCCGATGCGCTGGCCGCGCTCGACGCCTGGGCCTGGCCCGGCAATGTGCGCGAACTGGAAAATCGCATGAAGCGCGCCGTCATCATGGCCGATGGCAAGCTCATCACCGCCGCCGACCTCGATCTGGATGACGAACGGGCGGACGGCGGCGATGTCGTGAACCTGAAGGCCGCGCGCGAAATGGCCGACCGCCGCGCCATCCGTCGCGCCATCGCCCGGACGGACGGCAATATCTCCGGCGCGGCCAAGATATTGGGGATCAGCCGGCCGACCCTCTACGACCTGCTCAAACAATATCAGATGCAGAATTGATGCGCCGCACCCGACTGATCCTGATTCTGGGCGTCGCGGCCCTGCTGCTTGGCGCCGCCGGCCTGTGGCAATGGCGCGCGCATGAGCGGGACGGCAGCGCTGCCCTGACGCGCGGCCTTGCGGCGCTGGACAAGGGCGACGCCCGCACCGCGCGGGTCGAGCTGATGAATGCGATCAAGGCCAATCCGCGCGCCGCCGATGTCCGCGCGGCGCAGGCCCGCGCGCTGGCGGAATTGGGCGATGGCTCCGGCGCGCAGGGCGAGGCGGAACGGGCGCGCGCGCTGGGCCAAACGGCATCGCAGACCCGTGCCGTCATGGCGCAGGCGCTGTTCCTGCAAGGGGATATGCAGGGCGCTCTGCGAGAAGCCCGCGCTTCCGATCTGCCCGAAGCCGATGCCGTACCGGCCGCGCGTGTCATCGCTCGCGCGTCTCTGGCGCTGGGCGACGCCTATGCCGCCCGCACCGCATTGGAACAGGCGCTGGCCCTTGCCCCCAATGATCCGGAAAACTGGATCGATCTCGGCCGCTTCCGCATCGCCATGGGGGATCAGGCAGGCGCCATCGTCGCCGCCGACCGGGCGGTGGCGCTGGCGCCCGGCAATGCCCGGGCGCTCGCCCTGCGCGGCGAGCTGGTCCGCGCCCAATATGGCCTAATCGCTTCGCTGCCCTGGTTCGACCGGGCGCTGGCCGCGAACCCGGATTCGGTCCCGGCGCTGGAGCAATATGCCGCTACGCTGGCGGACGCCGGACAGGCGAGCAAGGCGCTCAGCCTTAGCCGTCGCCTGCTGGCGCTCGACCCCGCCAATCCGCGCGCATGGATGTTTCAGGCGGTGATGGCCGCGCGGGCGGGGCAGGGCGACCTTGCCCGCAAGCTGCTCGATCGCACCAAGGGACGACTGGACGCGGAGCCCGCGACCCAATTGCTGCGCGCCATATTGCATATGGAGGATGGCAATGCCGTGCTGGCGGCCGATACGCTGGCGCCACTGGTCGCTGCGCAGCCGGACAACCGCACCGCCCGCACATTGCTAGGCCGGGCCTATTATCTGAATGGCGATTATGCGTCGGCGGCGTCCACGCTCGCCCCGGTCGTCGCCCAGCGCGACGCCGATCCCTATATATTGACGCTGGCCGCCCGCGCGCAGGAGGCGCTGGGTGAGCGCGCCATGGCCGCCGATATGCTCGCCCGTGCCGTCTGGCCAGTGCGCCCCGCGACCGATGCCTTCGCCAACTCGCGCGACGCCATGCTGGCTGCGTCGCCACCGTCCAGTGTCGCCACCGCCCGCGACAATATCCCCTATATCCGCGCCCTGCTCAGCACGGGTCAGCCGGAGGAGGCACTTAGCCGCGCCCGTGCGCTCAGCCGCGCCAATCCCGGTGCGCCCGACGCCTGGCTGATCCTGGGCGATGCACTCGCCACCGCCGGTCAGCCGCAACAGGCCGTCCGCGCCTATGAGGCGGCGGGCAATATCCGCTTCGATCGCGACGCCGCGCTGCGGCTGGCCGCCGCCTGGGGCCGCGTTGGCAATCCCGCCCGTGCCGGGCAGGTGGTGCAACTCTTCCTCTCGCAAAATCCCAATGATGTGGAGGCACAACGTCTTGCCGCCAGTGTCGCGGCGCAAGCACAGGACTGGCGCACCGCGCTGCGGATGCTGCGCGCCGTACGGGGGCAATTGGGCGACAATGACGCGCTGCTGATGGCCGATCTCGCCCGCGCCGCGCTGGAAAGCGGCGATCGCGCCGCCGCCCGCGCCTATGCCGCCCATGCCTATCGCCTGATGCCGGGCAATCCGGTGATGGCCGATATGTTCGGGTGGGTCTTGTTCAAAAGCGGCGAGAAGGGCCCGGTGCCCGTCGATCTGCTGGAAAAGGCCGTCGCTCTGGCTCCCGACGCGCCCGCGCTGCAACTGCATCTGGGGCAGGTCTATGCCGCCGCCGGGCGGAAGGGCGAGGCGAAACTGGCTCTGGCGCGCGCGGCGGCAGTCTCCGGCTTCCCCGGCCGTCAGGAAGCGATGGACGCGCTCGCGGCCTTATAGAATTTAGGCATGAAGTGCTCCTGCGAAAGCAGGAGCCCAGTTGAGAGGCCAGAACTTGGTTCCTGTTTTCGCAGGAACAAGGCTATCCTAAGCCTTAGCCATATCCAGATCGTCGATCCGCAGCCCCAGCCGCCGGATCTGCGCCGCGACCGGCGGCCAGACATTTTCGATGAAGTGCGCGCGCTCCATTTCGCGCAGGCGGCGGGTCGCGCCATCGGCCACGAACATGCCCACACCGCGCTTCACCACCACCAGCCCATCATCCTGAAAGCTCTGATAGGCCTTCGCCACCGTCAGCGGATTGGCGCCCTGCGTCGCGGCGAAGGCACGGACCGACGGCAACAGATCGCCATCGGAAAAATCCCCATCCAGGATGGAGGCGGCAATGATCTCACGCAGGCGGAGATAGACGGGTTTGGATTCGTCGGCCATGGTGCATCAGTGCCATAATACAGCCATAGGGGTCAAGCTAGGAAATTGCCTATTGCTTTACGTCCGTGTAATTATCTGTCCCAGGTCGATACGATATCGTCATATTCTGGCCGAGGACGCTCTTCCTGCGGCTTGCCCGGCGTGCCGATGAAAACGAATCCGGCGATCTTCTCGTCCGCCCCGCCAAAGGCATCGCGCACATCGTCGTTGAAGCTGGGCCATCCGGTCAGCCAGCCGCCGGCAAAGCCCAGCGCATGGGTGGCATGCAGCAGGTTCATGATCGACGCGCCGGCGGACAATTCCTGTTCCCAGACCGGAATCTTGCTGCCCGCGACCGGCTTCGACATCGCCACCACCAAAGTCGGCGCCTGCTGCGCAAACTGGTGCATCGCCTCGATCTCAAGCCGCCCGGCTTCCGGCTTTTCTGCGCGATAGGCTGCTTCCAGCAGCGCCGCCAGCGCATCGCGCCTGTCCTGCGGCACGATCACGAACCGCCAGGGCGCCAGCTTGCCATGGTCGGGCGTGCGCAGCGCCACTTCCAGTATCTGCCGCAACTGCGCGTCATCCGGGCCGGGGGCGACCAGATCGCGCGGCTTGCCGGAACGGCGGGTCTGGAGCAGGGCGAGCGGTGAGGAGAGGTCGTTGAACATCGCAGCGACAGATGGCGCGGCACGGCCGCGAGCGCAAGAGCAGGCGGGGCTTTTGACAGGACGAACCCTTCCGCTCTAGGCTGTTTCCATAAGCGGCCCCGTGCTCGGCGGCCGGAAACAAGATAGTGATAAAGGGTGCCGAATGGCGATTTCGGACAAGATTGCGATCGAGTTAGGCAAGACCTGGCTCGGTCATCCGCGCGGGCTATATTTGCTCTTCTTCGCGGAAATGTGGGAACGGTTCAGCTATTACGGGATGCGCGCCATCCTGATTTTCTACCTCACCAAACATTTTCTCTTTGGTGAGGACAAGGCTTATCTTCTCTACGGCGCCTATACGTCGCTGGTTTACATCACGCCGGTCATCGGCGGCTATCTGTCAGACCGATTCCTGGGGCCGCGCAAGTCGGTGCTGGTGGGCGGTGTCTTTATCGCCATCGGCCATTTTCTGATCGCTATGACCGAAGGACCGGGGGGGCAGGACCCGCTCTATCTCAACGGCTTCTACCTCGCGCTGGCCAGCATCATCGTCGGCACCGGCTTCCTGAAGGCCAATATCTCCGTGCTGGTGGGCGAACTCTACGCCCGCGACGATCATCGCCGCGACCCGGCCTTCTCCATCTTCTATATGGGCATCAACATGGGCGGCATGCTCGGCCCGATCGTCTGCGGCCTGCTGGGCGAGCTTTGGGGCTGGAGCTGGGGCTTCGGCGCGGCGGGCGTCGGCATGCTCGCCGGCCTCGTCATGTTCGTCTGGTTGCGGCCCTGGCTGCTGGGCAAGGGCGAACCGCCCGCACCCAAAGCGCTCAGCGCGCCGACCGCCGCCGGTCTTAATCAGGAATGGACCATCTATCTGGGCGCGGCGCTGGGCGTCGTCGCCATCTGGCTGGTGATCCGCTATGCAGAACTATTGGGTTATGCATTGCTCGCCTTCTCGGCCTTTACCGTCGTCTACATCCTCTGGCGCACGCTCGGCACGTTGGGGAAGGTGGATCGCGACCGGATGTTCGCCGCGCTCTTCCTGATCGCGCTCAACCCGCTTTTCTGGGGCTTGTTCGAACAGACCGGATCGTCGCTCAACATATTCACCGACCGCAATGTCGACCGCGCCATATTGGGCTGGGAGGTTCCCGCCTCGCTGTTCCAGTCGGTCAATTCGGTCTTCATCATCCTGTTCGCGCCGCTCTTCGCGGTGCTGTGGACCTTCCTTGACAAGCGCCGTCTCGAACCCTCCTCGCCCGCGAAGTTCGGCATCGGCCTCATCCTGTGCGGCGCGGGCTTTCTGGTGCTGGTCGCGGGTGCGGCGATGGCGGGCGCGAACCTGACGCCGGTCCTGTTCGTCTTCCTCATCTACCTGTTCCATACGCTGGCCGAACTCTGCTTCTCGCCGGTGGGCCTGTCCGCCATGACCCGCCTGTCGGTATCGTCGATGGTCGGGCTGGTTATGGGCACATGGTTCCTCGCCATGGCGGCGGGCAATTTCATCGCCGGCCTCATCGCCCGCGCGACGGGCAGCGGCGAAGTCGGAAATGTTGCCCAAGTGCTTGACGTCTATGCCCAAATCGGCTGGTTCGCGGTCGTGGTGGGGGTGCTGGTTCTGCTTGTGTCGCCCCGGATTAAACGCATGATGCATCTCGATCTTATCGGTTCGGAGGAAAAGGCATGAAGACTGGCGGCAGATGGCTGCTGATCGCGGCGCTGCTGGCGGGCAGCGCCGGCCCGCTCGCGGCAAAGCGGGACAAGGATGAACCGGCGTCCGCCGCACAGGGTTCTTCGGCAGAGCCCGAAAATCCCTATCCCTCCACCTACAAGCCCTATCCCGGTCGCCCCACGGCGATCCGCGGCGCCACCATCTTCGATGGGGAAGGCGGCCGCATCGACAAGGGCGTGGTCTTCCTGTCGGAGGGCAAGATCGTCGCCATCGGCGGCCCCGACACGCCGATCCCGGCCGATATCGCGGTGTTCGACGGCGCCGGCAAATATGTGACGCCGGGCGTGATCGACATTCACAGCCATCTGGGCGTCTATGCCTCGCCCGGCGTCGATGCGCTGTCGGACGGCAATGAAATGACCTCGCCCGTGACGCCCCATGTCTGGGCCGAACATAGCATCTGGCCACAAGACCCCGGCTTTGGCCGCGCGCTCGCCAATGGCGGCGTCACCACGCTCCAGATCCTGCCCGGATCGGGCAATCTGTTCGGCGGGCGCAGCGTCACGGTCAAGAATGTCCCTTCCCGCACCCAGCAGGGGATGAAATTCCCCGGCGCGCCCTATGGCCTGAAAATGGCGTGCGGCGAAAATCCCAAGCGCGTCTATGGCGGCAAGGGGCGTGAGCCGTCGACCCGCATGGGCAATATCGCGGTCGATCGCCAGACCTGGATCAAGGCGCGCGAATATCAGAAGAAGCGCGCCGCCGGGAAGGACCAGACCCGCGACCTCGGCATGGAAACGCTGGCGGACGTGCTGGAAGGCAAGATCCTGGTCCATAATCATTGCTATCGCGCCGATGAAATGGCGAACGTGATCGATATGTCGAAGGAATTCGGCTACCGGATCGCGGCTTTCCATCATGCGGTCGAAAGCTACAAGATCGCCGATCTGCTGCGCGACAATGGCATCTGCTCGGCCATGTGGGGCGACTGGTATGGCTTCAAGATGGAAGCCTATGACGGGATCAAGGAAAATATCCCGCTGGTGCAGCAGGCCGGCGCCTGCGCCATCGTCCATAGCGACGATCAGGATGGCATTCAGCGCCTCAATCAGGAAGCCGCCAAGGCGCTTGGCGCGGGCCGCCGCATGGGGATCAATATTTCCGACGAACTGGCCTGGACCTGGCTCGCCATCAATCCGGCGCGGGCCATGGGCATTGCCGAACAGACCGGCAGCCTGAAGGTCGGCAAGATGGCCGATGTCGTGCTGTGGAACGGCAATCCCTTCAGCACCTACACGCGGCCGGAGAAGGTCTGGATCGACGGCGCGCTCCTCTATGACAGCGCCAATCCGAAGCTGCGACCGGTCAGCGATTTCGAACTGGGCCAGATCGGCGCGGGAGACGTGAAATGAAGAAGAGCCTTCCTCTCCCCCCGTTCGCCCTGAGCCTGTCGAAGGGCCGTTCTTCTCTTCTGAAGAAGGGCAGGGCTTCGACAGGCTCAGCCCGAAAGGTGCTTGGGGCTGTGTTGCTCGCTGGTCTGGCATCCACCCCCGCACTCGCCCAGTCCATCGCCATCACCGGCGCAAAGCTAGCCATCGGCGATGGATCGGAACCGATCGAAAACGCCACCGTGGTCATCACGGCCGGCAAAGTGGTCGCAGCAGGCTCCGGCATTGCCGTGCCCGCTGGCGTGAAGACCATCGACGCCGCCGGCAAATGGGTGACGCCCGGCATCGTATCGGGCTTTTCCCGCGTCGGCCTGGCCGAAGTGCCCGGCGTCAAGGAAACCAACGACATCCGCGCCGCCCGATCGCCCTTCTCCGCCGCGATCGACGTCGCGCCGGCGATCAATCCGCTGGCCAATCCCATCGCGATCAGCCGCACGGCGGGCATCACTCGCGCGGTGGTGGCACCCGCGACCGCCAATGGCATTTTCGCCGGGCAGGGTGCCGTCATCGATCTGGGCGCGGACATGATGCCGATCACCCGCGCCCGCGCCTTCCAATATGTGGAAATGGGCGAAGAGGGGAAAGATGATGCCGGCGGCAGCCGCGCGGCGACGATCCTGACCTTCCGCACGATGCTGCGAGAGGCGCAGGAGTTCGCCAAGGCCCCCGCCAGCTATGATGGCCGGTCGAAGGATGCGCTGCTCAACCGCGTCGATGCCGAAGCGCTGGTCCCGGTCGTCACCGGCGCCATGCCGCTGATGGTCCATGCCGAAAGCGCCCGCGACATCCTGACCGTGCTGTCGCTGCGGCAGGATTTCCCGGCCCTCAAACTGATCCTGGCCGGCGCGACCGAAGGATGGATGGTCGCGCCGCAGATCGCCACCGCCAAGGTGCCGGTCATCACCGCCGGTCTCGAAGACCTGCCCTCCAGCTTCGAAAAGCTGGCCGCGACCCAGAGCAATGTCGGTCGCATGGTGAAGGCGGGCGTCAACGTCTCCATGGGCATGTTGACCGGCGACGATGCGCTGCAACTGCGCGCCGCGACCCAGCAGGCGGGCAATATGGTCGCGCTGAGCCGCGTGCCGGGCGCGACGGGTTTGAGTTGGGGACAGGCGCTGCGCACCATCACCTCCGCCCCGGCCGAAGCGATGGGGCTGGGCGACCGGATCGGATCGCTCAAGGCCGGCAAGGCAGGCGATGTGGTCATCTGGGACGGCGATCCGCTGGAAATGACCTCCGCCCCGGTGGCGGTCTGGATCGACGGCGTGGCCCAGCCGCTGGAAAACCGCCAGACCAAGCTGCGCGACCGCTACGCCACGCCCGGCGAAGGCGCGCTGCCCAAGGCCTATGAATGGTAAGAGAGGGAAGGGGGCTGCGGCCCCCTTTCTTTCTCACGGCGATTTTAATCCTATGGTCATGCATCGCTGTGACAACAGGATCATGCGTATTCTTCTTGTCCCGATGATGCTCGCTTTGACCGCTTCGCCCGCATTGGCGGACGATATTCCGATGGTGGGGATCGGCCTGCCCTTCGCGCCCGAAACGCCCCGGCCGGTCGCCGCCAGTCACCCGCTCTATCATCGCATCGAAACGGGCGAGATCGAAGGACTGCCCCCGACGATCAAAAGCTCCGCGCTCAACTGGATTGCCGCGGCCAAGCGATCGAGCGTCAATGCGGCGTTGCGCGACAATTTCGACCGGATGAACATGCTGGCGCCCGATGCGGCGGCGGGTCGCGCGCGACTGGCCGTTACATGGAAGGGCAGCGACACGCCGTTTCGCATCGCGACGAAGAATGAGGCCAGCGTGACCCTGCACTATCGACTGGTGCGGATCGACAATGGCCAAGTGATTTTCGATCGAGAGATCACGACCTCGGCGAAGGGCGGCGGAGTCGATGCAGGCATGCGCGACAATGGCATCGTGCGCGCGGCGATTGCGGCGAACTTTGCGTCGGCGGCCAATTGCATCGATCACGCCGCCTTCGGCACGGCCCCGGCCGATTGCGCGCTGGTCCCGAAATTCTCGGTATCGGTCGAACGCCGCCGCTGAGAGCAGGGGGGCTGCGCTATTGCTGCATTCATGCTGGTCTTTGAGGCGGCGCTCATCAGCTTGCGACCAGAATCCGACATCCAAAGTGACGCAAGAATTTCCAGTTTGCTGACGTTGCTAGGGTTACGGTCCGATGGCATAACTTTTGCCATGAGCGACTATGAGTGGGTCAAGCGACCTCCAAATATCATCGAACGCATTGTTGCCGGTGCCTTTGTCACTGTGCTCCTCTTGGCGTATGCAAGCTCATATGCTGGATGGCGCATTTTCGGGGAGCATGATGGCACAGTCGCTGTAGGTGCCACAGTCTTTGGGGTGATCCTGATACGGCTTTTGCCGCAAGCGAGACGAAAGCCACCAGCCTGATAACGACCAGAAATGGGCACTCCAAAGCAGCGGCCGGAGCGCTACAAGCGGACCTTGTGATCTATTTCGATCCGCCATAGCTTCGCAGCGCTCGAATGACTGGAAAGTTTGACTGATGTCGCCTGCAACCTTGCTGTTATTGAAAATTGCAGCAATTGCATTTGGCCCATTGGCCGTGACGGTGCTGATACCCTCACGATGGTTTTTGCCGTGGATTATCGTCTATGCCGCAGGAGCATATTGGCTCCTAGGCGGACCATATGATGGAGCTGGCGCATTTGCTGCCCCTGCAATCGCCCTTATGTTAGCCGCCCCCACTTTTTTTGCGATTGCTATCAGGATCGCGATTCTTTCAAAATAACATAGCGCTTGAATGTCGGTCTTGTTGTGTAGCTAAGCCAGTAGCTGTCATTCCCCTTCCCACCCAAACTGTCCTATGCACGCCATATCCGCTAAGCCGGAGCACGGCTCTTGCACACCACACATCAAGCGCCCCGCATGTACGAAAATTTCCCACTTTCGCACGAAAATATCAAGATTCACGGGAAATATGCGAAGTTAAGCGGCGCAAATCCTATTTGTCGGTTGCGCCCCAGATGTCGCTGGCCTTCACATAGCCGCGCTGGCCCTTGATATCGAAACCGCACCAGCCGCCCGAACAATCGCTCAGGCGGCCGACCACGCCGCGTTCGGCCCGGAACAGGGTGCGGGATCCGTCGCTGGCGCCTTCATGCAGGGGGGCAACGTCGGCTTTCACTATGGCAGTGGCGGTATCGCTCAGCAGGCGGACATGCATCCATCCCTGCGCGCCGTCCGGGTCTTCGACCTTGCGCCACTGGCCCAGCACCTGCACCACCTTCACCGGCAGGTCGCGGCGGCGATAGACCCAGTTGGACGGATAATCCAGGCTCGGCCCCACGCGCATCCGCGCTTCATCCTGCGCCAGCGAAGCCCAATAGGGCACCGGCTTGGCCGGGGCCGCCAATGCGGCGCCCGCCGCGCCGATCCCGGCAGCAATGCCCGCACCCAGTAAAAACCGCTTCATTCCAGACCTGAAAACCATGTCACCCATGGCTCTCCATAATCGCTTGCATCGATTTGCGACAGTCTTTCCTATCACCCGGCCCGCCATATCCGCTTGACCCGCGACCCGGCCGGGAATAGCGGCTTGATCCATGGCCAAGAAGCAGCGACCCGCCAAGCCGCGCGTCATCGTCACGCGCCGCCTGCCACCCAATGTGGAGGCGCGCATGGCCGACCTGTTCGATACCAGCTTCAATGTCGGCGATGTGGCGATGAGCCGCACCGAACTGGCCCGCGCCATGACGCAATGTGATGTGCTGGTGCCCACGATCAACGACCAGATCGACGCCGCCCTGATCGATGCCGCGCCTGACCGGCTGCAACTGATCGCCAGCTTCGGCAGCGGCGTCGACCATATCGATCTCGCCGCCGCCCGGCGGAAGGGGATCATCGTCACCAACACCCCCGGCGTCCTGACCGAGGATACGGCGGACATGACGATGGCGCTGATCCTGTCAGTGCCGCGCCGTCTGGCAGATGGGGAGAAACTGGTGCGTACCGGCGAGTGGCGCGGCTGGAGTCCGTCCGGCATGCTGGGCCACCGGATCGGCGGCAAGAAGCTCGGGATCATCGGCATGGGCCGCATCGGCCGCGCCGTCGCCCGTCGCGCCCGCGCCTTCGGCCTGTCGATCGCCTATCATAACCGCCACCGCCTGCCCTTCGAAGTGGAGCAGGAACTGGAAGCGGACTGGCAGCCCGATCTGGACGCATTGATGACGGCGAGCGACATATTGTCGATCCATTGCCCGCTCAACGCCGACAGCCGGGGTTTGATCGATGCCCGTCGTATCGCGTTGCTGGGGCCGAACGCCTACCTCATCAACACCTCGCGCGCGGAAATTACCGACGAGCGGGCGCTGATCGACGCGCTTGAGGAAGGCCGGATCGCTGGCGCGGGTTTCGACGTCTATACCCATGAACCGGCGGTGGACCCGCGCCTGCTGGCGCTGTCCAACGTCGTGCTGCTGCCGCATATGGGGTCAGCGACCTTCGAGGGGCGCGACGCCACGGGTGCCCGCGTCATCGCCAACATCCGCACCTGGGTCGATGGCCATCGGCCGCCCAATCAGGTGCTGGAAGGCTGGGTGTGACGCCGGTCAGGCACTGGGTCAGGCGGTGGCGAGCTGGTCCTTGAGGCCGTTCACGACCAGATGGCCACGCATCACCGACTCATTGGCCTGTCGAACGGCGGCATGGGTGTCGGCATCGATCGCCTCGTCCTTCAGCACCCGTTCGAATTCCTCGCGCAGATAATCCTCGCCACGGTCGATCGCCTGGATCACGGCCTTGTCGCCGCCGCCCAGCGCCACGAAAATATCCTCCATCCGGCGATGCACCGTCCCGGCAACCGATCCGAATTCATTGGGCTTGCCGCCCAGCGCCCGGCTGCGTGCCTGCAACAGGTCCACCGCCTTGCGGCGTTCGGCCGACAGATCGCGAAACAGCGTCTGGAGTTCGGCCGACTTCGCCTTTTCGGCGCTATGGTCATAGCCTTTCACGCTGTCGATCAGGGTAGTGATCAGGTCGTCCAATTTGCTGATGGCATGGTTGCTCGACATTACCTTCTCCTCATGATGGCGGGGAAACAACCGCCGATCGACCATGATGGTTCAATCAAGCGCCTGATATTCAACCTTAACCCGGCGTTAGTCATAGCCGATCAATCCGCTACGCAGGCGGAACAAGCTGCGCCGTAATCGGTTGAGCAGGGCATGATCGCTCTCCTATGAAAGGACCCATCATGATCAAGCTTGCCCTTATCTCGCTCGTCATCGCCGCTGTTCTGGCGCTTCTGGGCTTTGGCGGCGCGGCCGGCACCTTTGTCGGCATCGCCAAGATCCTCTTCTTCATCGCCATTGCCGTCTTCGTTCTTTTCCTGGTGCTGGGAATCCTGGCTGGCAAGGGGATCAAGGACGCGATAGACTGATCGAATGACTGAAATCGGCGCTGGAGTGAATGAAACAGGCAGGTTGCTGCGCGATGAAGCCGGTTTCCTGCTCCAGCGTGATTGCGGCGGCAGCTACCGCCTCGTCCTGTTGCGCGTGCCCGTGGACCATGTGGAAAAGCGGGTACGGGTGCAGGGCTATTATGCCGGCGACAATATTGTCGAGGCGGAGGGCGTGGCCGCCGCCTGACCCCCTTGCCAAAATCCGCGTGAAGCGCGATCCATTGCGCCCATGCGCAAGATTCTTTCTTCTCTCATCCTCTTGTCCGCGCCCGCTCTGGCGCATGCCCAGACAGCGCCCCATGACCAGCTGACCAAGGTCGTCGACGATCACTGGGCCTGGTATCTGTCGACCCATCCGGTCGAGGCGACGGCGCGCGGCGTGCGCGATTATGACGACCGCATCTACGACATGTCGCTCGCCGCGCGCGATGCGCAGATCAAGGCGGAAGGCGGCTTCGTTACCCGTCTGGAGGCCGTTCCGGCGCAGCAACTGGATGCCGCTGACCGCGTCAATCGTGACGTGTTGCTGTGGATGCTGCGCGATGATATCGACAGTGACCGGCATCCGGCAGAGCGGCTGATGCTCTTCACCACCTATTATGGCTGGCATCAGGGCTTTTCCGGCATGGCCGATGGCCTGCCTTTCTACAATCAGGCGGATTATGACAGTTATCTGAAGCGTCTTGCGCTTTATCCGAAGCAGAATGGCGATGCCCTCGCGATCACGCGTCAGGCGATCAAGGGTGGCTATGTCCAGCCCTGTTCCGTGCTGCAAAATTACGCGAAGAGCATCAGCGGCATCGTGGACGGCAAGCCTGAGGACACGCGCTTCTACGAACCGTTCAAGCGCCCCAAGCCGCGCGATATCAGCGATGCGGACTGGAGCGCGATGCAGGCGCGGGCGGTTGCCCTGATCCGCGACGTGCTGACGCCCGAATATCGCAAGTGGCATGATCTGTTCGTGACCGACTATCTGCCCCATTGCCGCAAGAGCGACAGCGCATCGTCGCTGCCCGGCGGCGCGGCCTGGTATGCCAGCCGGGTGCGGGCGCACACCACGACGGATCTGACGCCCGACCAGATCCACCAGATCGGCTTGGATGAAGTCGCCCGCATCGGCAAGCGGATGGACGAGATTGCAGCGAAGGCCGGCTATCCCAGCCGCGCCGCCTATATCCAGCATCTGCGCACCGATCCCAGCTATTATGCCAAGACCCCCGAGGAACTGCTGCGCGTCGCCGCGCGGCAGGCCAAGACGATCGACGGCCTGCTTCCACGCTATTTCGGCACGCTGCCGCGTCTGCCCTATGGCCTGAAGCCGATCCCGGCGGCCGAGGCGGAAGGGACCACCACGGCCTATTATGGTCCCGGTGCGCCGGAGAGCGGCATTTCCGGCACCTATTGGGTGAACACGTCGAAGCTCGACCAGCGCCCCTTCTGGGAGCTGCCCGCGCTGACCGCGCATGAAGCGGTGCCGGGTCATCACAACCAGATCGCGTTGCAACAGGAATTGCCGCTGCCGCCGTTCCGCAAATATCTGGCGGGCTTCACCGCCTATGTGGAGGGCTGGGCGCTCTACACCGAATATCTGGGCGAAGAGATGGGCCTATACGACACGCCCGAAAAGATGATGGGCCGTCTGTCCTATGAAATGTGGCGCGCCTGCCGTCTGGTGGTCGACACCGGCATCCATGCCAAGGGCTGGGACAAGGCAAAGGCGGTCGCCTTCATGAAGGCCAACAGCGCCCTGTCCGACGCCAATATCGATGCGGAGGTCAATCGCTATATCAGCTGGCCGGGACAGGCGCTGGGCTATAAGCTGGGCGAGATCAAGATTCGGGAGCTGCGCGCGAAGGCGGAGGCAGCGTTAGGGTCGAAATTCGACCTGCGCCGCTTCCATGACGCGCTACTGTCACAAGGGGCGGTGCCACTGACCGTGCTGGAAAGCCAGATCGACCAGTGGATCGCGACGGAAAAGACGCGCTGAGGCTGTCTTAGACGATCGGGAAGGGCGCCAGCTGGATGGATTCGGACACCATGCTAAGCCATTCCCGATGGCCCTGCTCGATCGGTAGCGCTGTTTCGCAGCGCACACATTCCGCCACTATGCGTCCCACCAGCCAGTGGCGTTCGCCGCAAGCCGGGCAAGCCATCGCGCGACCGGGACGATAGGCCAACAGGCCTGCTTGACGATCGACGGCGGCGTCCGAAATGGTCAGCGACATGGCAGTACTTCCCCTGATTACGCACAATAAACGTGCGTGCGCCGATTAGTTTCCTGAGAACCGTTTGCAGTAACGAAAAATGACGGTAAGGAAGGTCCGTTTGGCTATTTTGTCCATTTGACTTGGCCGTCTCAGCCTGTATGGCACCGCAGCATCGGGACATACTTGCTTCGACCATTGGTTGGGGCGCATCCCCTACCGACCCGCCGTCCGGCCGATTTCGCTGCACGGTGAGCCTCTGGTGGAAACGCGCCATCCTCTGGCCGCAGCGCCTTGCGAGGAGACGCACATCTTATGACCGCCATCGGACAGGACACTCTGGGCACGCGCGACACGCTGAATGTCGGCGGCAAGGACATCGCCATCTATTCTCTCAAGAAAGCGGCGGAGAAGCTCGGAGACGTTTCGCGCCTGCCTTTCTCCATGAAGGTGCTGCTGGAAAATCTGCTGCGCTTCGAGGACGGCGTTACCGTCACCATCGAGGATATTCAGGCGATCGTCGACTGGCAGAATGACCGTGGTAAAGCCGAGCGGGAAATCCAGTACCGCCCGGCGCGCGTGCTGCTTCAGGACTTCACCGGCGTTCCCTGCGTCGTCGACCTCGCCGCCATGCGCGACGCGATGAACGCGCTGGGCGCCGACGCCAGCAAGATCAACCCGCAGGTGCCCGTCCATCTCGTCATCGACCACTCGGTCATGGTCGACGAGTTCGGCACGCCCAAGGCGTTCGAACAGAATATGGAGATCGAATATCAGCGCAATATGGAGCGCTACGACTTCCTGAAATGGGGTAGCAAGAGCCTCGCCAATTTCTACGCCGTGCCCCCCGGCACCGGCATCTGCCATCAGGTGAATCTGGAAAATATCGCGCAGGGCGTCTGGTCGAGCGAAGCGGCCGATGGCACGATCATCGCCTATCCCGACACCTGCGTCGGCACGGACAGCCACACCACCATGATCAATGGCCTTGGCGTACTGGGCTGGGGCGTGGGCGGTATCGAGGCGGAAGCCGCGATGCTGGGTCAGCCTGTCTCCATGCTGATCCCCGAAGTCGTCGGCTTCAAATTCACCGGCAATCTCAAGGAAGGCGTGACCGCCACCGACCTCGTCCTCACCTGCACCCAGATGCTGCGTGCGCGCGGCGTGGTGGGCCGCTTCGTCGAATATTTCGGCCCCGGCCTTGCCACCCTGTCGCTGGCCGATCGTGCGACGCTGGCGAATATGGCGCCCGAATATGGCGCGACCTGCGGCTTCTTCGGCATTGATGACAAGACGCTGGACTATATGCGCCTGACCGGCCGCAGCGATGACAATATCGCGCTGGTCGAGGCCTATGCCAAGGAACAGGGCTTCTGGATCGATCCGACGATCGAGCCGGTCTTCACCGACACGCTGGAGCTGGACCTTGGCACCGTTGTCCCCAGCCTTGCCGGCCCGAAGCGCCCGCAGGATCGCGTGGCGCTGCCTGACGTCGATGACGTGTTCAACGCCGACATGGTCAATACCTACAAGAAGGCGCAGACCCGCGTGCCGGTGGAAGGCAAGGATTTCGACATTGGCGACGGCGATGTCACCATCGCCGCGATCACCAGCTGCACCAATACCTCGAACCCCAGCGTCCTTGTCGCCGCCGGTCTGGTGGCGAAGAAGGCGAATGAGCTGGGCCTCAAGCCCAAGCCCTGGGTCAAGACCAGCCTTGCGCCCGGTTCGCAGGTCGTCACCGACTATCTGGAAAAGGCCGGCCTCCAGTCGCATCTCGACGCGATCGGCTTCAATCTGGTGGGTTATGGCTGCACCACCTGCATCGGCAATTCGGGACCGCTGGCTGAGCCGATCAGCAAGGCAATCAACGAAAATGGTCTGGTCGCCGCGGCCGTCATTTCGGGTAACCGCAATTTCGAAGGGCGCGTGTCGCCGGACGTGCGCGCCAACTTCCTCGCCAGCCCGCCGCTGGTCGTCGCCTATGCGCTCAAGGGCACGGTGATCGAGGATTTCATCACCACCCCGATCGGCACCAGCAAGGACGGTCAGGCTGTCTATCTGAAGGATATCTGGCCGACCAATGATGAGGTGGCCTCCACCCTGGCGGGCGCTGTCGACCGCCAGATGTTCCAGGCCCGTTACGCCAATGTGTACAAGGGCGACGCCCATTGGCAGGCGATCGAAGTCACCGGGTCGGACACCTACACCTGGCGCGCCGGATCGACCTATGTCGCCAATCCGCCCTATTTCGAAGGGCTGACCATGACCCCGGCACCGGTCACCGACATTATCGACGCCATGCCGTTGGCGATCTTCGGCGATTCGATAACCACCGACCACATCTCGCCGGCTGGTTCGATCAAGGCGTCGTCGCCCGCCGGCAAGTGGCTGAGCGAGCATCAGGTCGCGCAGGCCGACTATAACAGCTATGGTTCGCGTCGTGGCCATCATGAGGTGATGATGCGCGGCACCTTCGCCAATATCCGCATCAAGAATCTGATGCTGGATGGCGTCGAAGGCGGCATGACCAGCTATAAGGGCGAGATCATGGCGATCTATGATGCCGCCATGGCGCACAAGGCCGACGGCACGCCGCTGGTCGTGATCGGCGGCAAGGAATATGGGACCGGTTCCTCGCGCGACTGGGCAGCCAAGGGCACCAATTTGCTGGGCGTCCGCGCCGTGATCGTCGAGAGTTTCGAACGTATCCACCGGTCCAACCTGGTCGGCATGGGCGTGCTGCCGCTGGTGTTCAAGGATGGCCAGACCCGCGACACGCTGGACCTGAAGGGCGATGACAGCTTCACCATCACCGGTGTCGCCGACCTGAAGCCGCGTCAGGACGTGACCGTCAACGTGACCCGCGCCGATGGTTCGACCTTCAGCTTCACTGCGCTGTGCCGCATCGATACCGTTAACGAACTGGAATATTTCCTGAACGGCGGCATCCTTCAATATGTGTTGCGCAAGCTGGCCGCTTGATCGGCTGACGCGCTGAGCTAAGGAAACAGGGCTTCTTCCGGAAGGGAGGGGCCCTTTTCTTTGGGAGTCGCGATGGCGCTGTTCGTGGAAATCATCGGCTGGGTCGGCGCGCTTCTGGTGCTGGCCGCTTATGTCGGCGTGTCGACCGGGCGACTGGCGGGCGGATCGGCAACCTTCCAATGGCTCAATGCAGTCGGCGCGACCCTGTTCGTGGTCAACACCTGGTGGCATGCGGCCTTCCCGTCGATGGTGCTCAACATCATCTGGAGCGTCGTCGGTTTCTACACATTGTGGCGTATCCTTCGCCGGAGAATATCCCCGTCATGACCCGCTTCATCGATCTGAGCCACGCCATCGAACATGGCATGGCCACCTATAAGGGCGTCGCCGCGCCGCATATCTGCGATTACTGGACCCGCGACCAGTCACGCGCCAACTATGCCGATGGCAGCACGTTTCAGATGGGGCGGATCGACATGGTGTCTAACACCGGCACCTATCTGGATGCGCCTTTCCATCGTTTCGAGGAGGGGGACGACCTGTCGATGCTCGATCTCGACCGTATGGCCAGCCTGCCTGCGATCGTGGTGCGGCGGCCGTTCGAGGCGGTAGGGCTGGCAACCGATGCGGCCGATCTGGACGGGATAGACGTGGCAGGGCGGGCGGTGCTGGTCCACACCGGCTGGGATCGGTACTGGCGCACGCCGGCCTATTTCGAGGAGCATCCCTTCTTAACCGAAGCTGCCGCCTGCTTGCTGCTGGAGCGCGGCGCCAAGCTGGTCGGCATCGATAGCCATAATATCGATGACACGCGCCCCGGTACCGGTCGCCCGGTCCATCGCGAACTTCTGGGTGCAGGCGTGCTGATCTGCGAGCATATGACCAACCTTGGCGCGCTGCCGGATGCAGGCTTCACCTTTACCGCCATGCCGCCGAAGATTGTGGGCATGGGGACGTTCCCGGTGCGGGCTTTCGCGACACTATAGCGGCAGAAAGCGAGCCATGCGCGCCTTCAACAGCGCGATCAGATCCGGGTCCATAAACTCATAATCGTCGGGGATATCAAGGCAGACGATTCTTGTCCCTTCCAGCGCTGACCGGAAACGCTTCTGGATTTTATTGCGATGGGTCTTTTCCATCACGAAGATGGTGTCGGCCCAGCGCAACATCTCATCATCCAGCGGCGTTTCTGCATCATGGTTGGTTCCGGCGGACAAGGTTTCGATACCGGGACAGTCAGCGAAAATCTGTTCCGCCGTAGGGCTGCGCAGCTTGTTCTGGCTGCAAATAAACAGATAATGCCGCTCCCGCTCCATCAGCGCCCATATCCCGTCATCGAATAGGGCCGCGCCTTGACGCCGGTCGCCCATAGCTTGTTGGATGCGGCCTGCATGGTGAAGTGCAACTCGCCGCCAGCGCGGATTTCCGCATCAGTGATATAGCCCCGGTCGAGCGGCTTGCCGTTCAGCGTCACCCGGCCAACATAGCGATTGGAGTCGGACAGGCCATCGGCAATCACGGTGAAATGCTGGCCGTTCGGCAATGTCATCTCGGCCCGCTCCACGAACGGCCGCCCGATCACATATTCGTTGCTGCCCGGCGCCACCGGATAGAAGCCGAGCGCGGTGAAGACCAGCCAGGCGGACATCTGGCCCAGATCGTCATTGCCGGCCAGACCCTCGGGCGTGGGCTTATACTGGCTGTCGATTATCTGCTTCAGCCGCTCTTGCGTGCGCCAGGGCTGGCCCGCATAGCTGTAGAGATAGGCGACATGGTGGCTGGGTTCGTTGCCATGGATATATTGGCCGATCAGGCCGGATATATCCTCGGCATGGCTATAGTCGATCTTGCTATTGTCATAATCGAACATGGCGTCGAGCTT
The DNA here is from genome assembly GCF_900111125.1 of Sphingobium sp. YR768. Taxonomy (GTDB): domain Bacteria; phylum Pseudomonadota; class Alphaproteobacteria; order Sphingomonadales; family Sphingomonadaceae; genus Sphingobium. The sequence goes on along the minus strand of NZ_FOGE01000002.1, from coordinate 377,181 downwards.
GGCGACGGCTTTCGCGTCGCCGCCCAGCAGGCGGAACAGGCCGCCCTGATCGTGCGGCATGAACCAGCTATATTGCCAGGCATTGCCCTCCGTATAGTCGCTGCCATAGTTGATCGCGATCGGATCGAAGGGGCTGCGGAAGCTGCCGTCGGCCTTGCGGGCCCGCAGGAAGCCGGTCTTCGCGTCGAAGCTGTTGCGCCAGTTCTGGGCCCGCTTTTCGAACCGCTCTGCGGTGGCGGTGTCACCCAGTTGGCGAGCAAGGCGGGCGATGGTCCAGTCGTCATAGGCATATTCGACCGTCTTGGACGCCGCTTCCGGCTCGCGGTCGATCGGCACATAGCCGAGCTTCATATAGTCGCCAAGGCCGCCATAGGGGGCGTAATCGGCGCTGGCGACCATGGCCTTGAGCGCGGCGGCGCAGTCGATGCCCCTGATCCGTTTCAGGCAGGCATCGGCGATGACGGGAACGGCATGATAGCCGATCATGGTCCAGGTTTCCTTGCCGCCGAACTGCCAGACGGGGAGGATGCCGAAGGGGCTGGTCTTTTGCCCCGCGACCAGCGAGTTCACGAAATCGGCATTTTTCGCTTCGGGCTGGATCAGCGTCAGCAGCGGATGTTCGGCGCGGAACGTATCCCACAGCGAGAAGGTGGAATGCATGGTGAAGCCGGTTCCGGCATGCACCTGATCGTCCGGTCCGCGCCAGCGGCCGTCGGCATCGCTCCAGACGCTGGGCGCCATCAGGCTGTGATAAAGGGCGGTATAGACATTGGTGCGCATCGGTTTTGGCGCGTCGATCTTCACCGCGCCCAGCGCGTCGTTCCAGGCGGTGCGGGTCTTCGTCCGGATCGCGTCGAAATCGCCCGGCTCGCTGGCGAGGTTGGCGATGGCGCCATCTTCATCCACGCCCGACAGCGCGACCTTCACTTCCAGCGGCTTCGTCAGCGTGCCAAAGTCGAGTTGCGCCACCAGTGCGCGGCCGGAGAGGGAGTCCAGCGTCTCGGGACCGCGACCGGGGCCTTTGAATCCCTTGTAGAGTACATCCTTTTCCGTACTGACGAACCGGTGGCTAGTCAGCAGCGCGGAAAAGCGGATGGCGAAGAAGATGCGCCGGGGCGTGGCCCAGCCGCGTACTTCGCGCGATCCGGTGATGATGCCATCGGGGCGGATGCGGATCGACGACCAGAGAATTTTGCCCGGATAGTCGTAAATGATAGAGCGCAGGTCCAGCACAAGATGCGCAGCCTTGCCCGCCGGGAAGGCATAGCGGTGAACGCCGACGCGGGTGCCGGCGGTCATTTCCGCGCGTACGCCCGGATCGGTCAGGGTGACGGCATAATAGCCGGGTGACGCAATCTCATCGGCCTTGTGCGATCGGAAGCCGGGCGTCTTGCCGTCGCCAGCCTCCAGCGGAACCGTATCGCCGCTGACCGGCATCACCAGAAAATCGCCCAGATCACTATGGCCCGCACCCGAGAAATGGGTGTGGGAAAAGCCCAGGATCACCGGGTCTTCATGACGATAACCAGCAGCCCAATTATAGGTTTGGCGCGCCGGGCCGACATGGGTGTCGGGGGAGAGCTGGACCATGCCGAACGGCGCGACGGCGCCGGGAAAGGTGTGGCCTTCGCCCGAAGTGCCGATGAAGGGATCGACCGCTGCAACCGGATCATTGTCGGTCGTCTGAGCGAGGAGCGGGGCGGCAACGAGGGAGCCGGCGAGCAGCGCGATGCGAAGGGCGTTCATGCGCCGGTTAGATCATGGCGGCGCGGATTGGCCAATAGTCCTAATTTTACAGCCGCAAGAAAGGCTGGGGTGGCGGCGACCGGTGGGATTGTCTAGCGTCCGAATCAGCAATGAAAAGAGCGTTGATCGTCCGTCATGTGCCGCGCGAGGGTGCGGCAGGGTATCTCCAACCGATTGAGGCGGCGGGCTATCATATCGATCGTATCGATGTGGCCAGCCCCGATTTCGCACAGGTCGATCTGTGCGATCCCGACCTGCTGATCATGATGGGCGGCCCTATGGGCGTCTATGAGCAGGATGTGCATCCCTGGATTCCTGTACAGATCGAAAAGCTGTCGGCGCGGCTGACAGCGGATCGTCCGACGTTGGGCGTATGTCTGGGGAGCCAGATGATCGCGGCGGCACTGGGCGCGCGCGTCTATCCCGGGGGTCATATGGAGCTGGGCTTTGCGCCGGTGACGGTCAATCAGGTCGGCGCCGCGTCCCCGTTGCGCCATATCGATGGCGTGCCTATCCTGCATTGGCACAGCGACACGTTCGACCTGCCCGACAATGTCGAACTCCTCGCCTCCACCGGCAAATATGCGCATCAGGCCTTTCGCCGCGGTTCGAACCTGCTGGCGCTGCAATTCCATGCCGAGATGGGCGAGGATCCGCGCTTCGAGGATTGGCTGACCCATTTCTGGGCGGATCTGGACGTGGCCCAGCAGTGCGGCATCGCCCTGCGGGAGGATCATGCGCTGCACGGTCCGATCGCGGTGGCGGCGGGCCGCGCAATGATCGGCGAGTGGCTGGCCGGGATCGATATTTAGCAAAAAGCCCCGGATCACTCCGGGGCTTTTTGCTGTTTGATGACCTGATCGATGATCAGGCGGCGGCCAGACGCGCCATCTTTTCCAGCTTGCCGCCGGCGATGCGCATCATCGCCTTTTGCAGCTTTTCGAAGGCGCGAACCTCGATCTGGCGGACACGTTCACGCGATACGCCATATACCTGGCTCAGTTCTTCCAACGTCTTGGGCTCTTCGGCCAGACGGCGTTCGGCCAAGATATGCTTTTCGCGGTCGTTGAGGTCGTCCATCGCTTCGACCAGCATGTCATGACGCATTACGCGCTCCTGCTCGTCACCGACGCGCTCGTCCTGAAGCGGGTCGGTATCCTGGAGCCAATCCTGCCACTGACCATCGCCGTCCTCGCGCATCGAGACGTTGAGCGAAGTATCCCCGCCCATCGCCATGCGACGGTTCATGGAAACGACATCGTCTTCGGAGACGCCAAGATCGGTAGCGATCTTGTTCACGTCGGCCGGCTTCAGATCGCCGTCCTCGAACGCATTGATGCTGTTCTTCATCCGGCGCAGGTTGAAGAAAAGCTTCTTCTGCGAGGCGGTGGTTCCCATCTTCACGAGCGACCAGCTGCGCAGGATGAATTCCTGGATCGAGGCGCGGATCCACCACATGGCGTAGGTCGCCAGGCGGAAGCCGCGATCAGCCTCAAACTTCTTCACGCCCTGCATCAGGCCGATATTGCCTTCGCTGATCAGTTCGCTGACCGGCAAACCATAACCGCGATAGCCCATGGCGATCTTCGCGACGAGACGCAGGTGCGAAGTTACAAGCTGCGCTGCGGCTTCGGGATCCTGATGTTCCTCGTAGCGCTTCGCCAGCATATATTCCTGCTCAGGGGTGAGCAGCGGAAATTTGCGAATTTCCGACAGATAGCGGTTGAGGCTGGCTTCACCGCCCAGCGCCGGAACCGCGGGGACATTGCTCTTGGCCATGTCGTCACCTTTCCCTTTCATTGCGCGGCGGGACCCAGAAGAGGCGTCACAGGCGCCGTCGCAAACTTGTCTAAACCTATACGTGAAGCTCGCTTAACAGTTCCTGCATGTCGGTGGGCAACACACTTTGAAACAATAGGGGCTTTTCCGTTGCAGGATGTATGAACCCCAGTGTTTTCGCGTGCAATGCCTGCCTTTTGAAACCCAGCGTTTCCAGTATTGATTTGAAACCTTTTCTTTCTCTACCGTAAACCGGGTCCCCGATCAAGGGGTGTCCCAGATGCGCCATATGGACGCGGACCTGATGGGTTCGGCCGGTTTCCAGCCGACATTCCACCATCGCCGCGCCGCGCAGGCGGTCTATCATGCGGTAATGGGTGACGGCATGTTTGCCGCGCCCTTCCCGATGAACCGCCATCTTCTTTCGATCAGCGTCGGACCGGCCGATCCATGTATCGACCGTTCCGTTGCCCGGCACCGGAACGCCATAGACGATGGCGGCATAGAGCCGGTCGATGCTATGATCCTTGAACTGGCGGGCGAGGCCTTCATGGGCCTTGTCCGTCTTTGCAACGACCAACAGGCCGGAAGTATCCTTGTCGATGCGATGAACGATGCCCGGACGCGCCACGCCGCCAATACCGGACAATCGACCGGCGCAATGATGCAGCAAGGCGTTAACCAAGGTGCCGTCCAGATTGCCGGCGGCAGGATGGACGACAAGGCCGGCGGGCTTGTCCACCACGATCAGGTCGTCATCCTCATGGACGATGACGAGCGGGATGTCCTGCGCCACCGTATCGAGCGGGACGGGTGGGGGCAGGGTGATACTGTAAAGCTGACCGGCCGATACCTTCATCGACGCATTGATCTTGTTCGTCTGTGGGCTTTGTACCTGGCCTTCGCCAATCAGCGTCTTCAGCCGCTCACGCGACAGGTCGGGCAGAAGATCTGCCAGTGCGCGATCTAGCCGCAGCCCGTGCTGGGCCTCACCGATCGCTGTTTCAATGATGGAAACCCCCGATTGCATTGCGTAGGGATGTAGGAATGACGGTAGCGATTTCAAGATCATTGTTGGAACAAATCATGGCCCTGGCAGCGGCGAGCCGGGACGAGATTTGCGGTCTGTTGCTGGGACGAGACGATGCGATCGAAGCAATATTGCCCACCGCCAATGTGGCCCCCGATCCCGCACGGCATTTCGAACTGGACCCGGCGGCGCTGATCGCGGCGTATCGAGCGGCGCGCAAGGGTGGTCCGGCGGTGATCGGCCATTATCATTCGCACCCTTCGGGCGTCGCCGCGCCTTCGGAAACCGATCGCGCCTGCGCAGCGCCGGATGGAAGTTTGTGGCTGATCATCGGGGGCAGAGAAGCCACTTTATGGCGCGCAGGGCCGGGTGTGGCGGTTAATGTCAATTTTACCAAAACTTCCCTCGACGGTCGGTGATGGAAAGGCGGCAGGCCGGGCTTGCATCGGGCGGCAGGGCAGCGCATTAGCCAATTAACGCGCCTTTTCTGCCCTCTTATCCAGCGATCTTCATCCGCATGACCAATCCGACCGACAGTATCGAATTTGCCAGCCTGCTCTGCTCGCGCCTGTGCCATGACCTGCTCAGCCCCGTGGGTGCGCTGAACAATGGCCTGGAACTGATGGCGGATGAAACCGATCCGGACATGCGGGAGCGCTGTCTGGACCTGCTGGGTGAAAGTGCGCGGACGTCGGCCAACAAGCTCAAATTCTTCCGGCTGGCATTCGGTTCGGCGGGTGGCTTTGGCGATGCGGTGCCCCCGCATGAAGCGCGGGTCGCGATCGAGGGCATGTTTGCCGGTACGGGTCGGGTCAAGATCGGCTGGATGGTCGAGGAACAGTTGCTCGACAAGCTGGCGGCCAAGATCTTGCTCAATCTGGCGCTGATTGCCGGCGATGCGCTGGTGCGGGGCGGGCAGCTCGACATCGGCGCGGAAACGCGGCCGGGTGTTACGGAGATCGTCGTGCGTGCCGAAGGGCCGAAGGTCGTGCTGGACCCCGATTTGCGCGGGGCGCTGGCCGGGACGCTGCCGATCGAGGGCTTGGCGTCGCGTACGGCGGCAGCGTGGATGACGCGCCAACTGGTGATCGAGGCGAAGGGCGATATTGCATTGTCGCCGCCAGGCGAGCCGGTACTGCTGTTCGGCGCCTCTATTCCCGAGCGACGCTGAAGCCGCAGGCGGTCAGGCGCTTTCCGAGAGCGTCGTCGCTCTCCTCTTCCAGCGCGAGAAGCGCGATATAGGGATCGCCTGACAAACCAAGCAGCGCGGCGAAGGCAGGTTCGGTTTTCAAGCCATCCTGCCTTTTGCGGAGGACGGCCTCTCTCAGCGATGACCCGCCGAGAGCGAGCAGGCGGCGTTCGATCATGAAATGGCGCTGGCCATGCTGCCGGGACACCGGGCAAGGCTGGCCGAAAATTTCGAAGGACCAGCCATCGGCCGAGAAACGCACGATGATAGCGCGCAGGTCGGCGCGGTGATGCAGCGAAAAATCGGGCAGAGTGCCTATCACTTCGCGCAGGAATGTAGAAAATGCATTCAAGTCATTGGATTCGCATAGAATGTCGATGTCGCTGGTCGGCAACTCTATGCCGAGCGGCGGCGTTCCGGCGACATGCGGATCGAATGCGGCGAGTTTCGTCATGATCCCGCTACGGGCCAGTGCCTCGTCATAGGTTATGCGGGTCATGCCGCATGCATTTCCTTTACCAGTTCGGCTATCAGGTCAGCGGCGGGGAGGCTGCGGGCGAGTGGTGCGCCCTGACCAGCCCATTGGGCGCCATAGCCGCTTTCGCCGCTGGTTTTGGCTGTTTGGTTGAGGGCTTTTCCGGCGTCATAGGCGATCGGATAGTCCGGGATCTGCGTATCGCTGGTCGCGGCCCAGTGTGTGAAACGGTTGGCCAGGCATCGGGCGGGGCGGCCGGAAATGGCGCTGGTCATCAGAGTATGGTGGGCGGCGGGACTGGCCAGGGCGGCGCGATAGGCGGCGTCGGCGCTGCTTTCCGGGCAGGCGATGAAGGCGGTGCCGAGTTGCGCGGCGATGGCGCCTAGATTGAGCGCAGCCCGGACGCCGTAGCCATCCATGATTCCGCCCGCTGCGATGACGGGCAGGTCGCAATGCTCGACCAGCAGGCGGGTCAGGGCGATGGTGCCAAGGCGGGCGTCCGGTGCCTGCGGATCGAAAACGCCGCGATGGCCACCGGCTTCATAGCCCTGTGCGACGATCGCATCGATACCCGCCGCCTTGATCGCCAATGCTTCGTCCAGATTGGTGGCGGTGGCGAGAAGGAGGCTGCCGGCGTCCTTGAGGGCCGCAATGCGGCGCGTGTCGGGGAGGCCGAAATGGAAGCTCACAACGGCAGGTCTGGCCTCCACCAGCATTGCCAGCATGGCGTCGTCCACGGCGAAGCTGCGATAGATTTCCCGCAGGGATGGCGGCGGGGCTGCGCCATATTGCGCGAAGAGCGGCGCCAGCGCAGCTATCCAGCCTTGCTCCACGTCGGGCTTCGGCTGCGCCGGCTGATGGACGAAGAGGTTGACGTTGAAGGGGCGATCGGTTCGGGCGCGCACGGCATCGATCATAGTGCGGGCTGCTGGCGCATCGACGGCGCCGATCCCGATTGACCCCAGTCCACCGGCATTGCTGACGGCGGCGGCCATTTCCGGTGTGGAAACGCCTGCCATTGGGGCCTGAATGATCGGAACGGACAAGCGGAGAGAGTCGAGTGCGGTCATGCCTGGCATGTGGGCGTGGATGGGGCAAAGGAAAAGGCCCGGTCGCGATGTGCGGCCGGGCCTTCCCGAAATTTCAGTCCTGAAAAGATCAGGCCCGAGAGATTATGCGCTGTAGTACATGTCGAATTCGACCGGCGACGGCGCCATTTCCCAGCGATAGACTTCAGGCCACTTCAGTTCGATGTACGCATCGATCTGGTCCTTGGTGAAGACGTCGCCCTTCAACAGGAACTCATAGTCGGCTTCGAGGCTGTTGAGCGCTTCGCGGAGCGAACCGCAAACGGTCGGCACCTGGCTCAGTTCTTCCGGCGGCAGGTCATAGAGATTCTTGTCCATCGCGGGTCCCGGATGGATCTTGTTCTCGATGCCGTCGAGGCCGGCCATCAGCAGCGCGGCGTAGCACAGATAGGGGTTGGCCATCGCGTCGGGGAAGCGGAATTCCACACGCTTTGCCTTGGCGCCGGCGCCGTAAGGGATACGGCAGGACGCCGAACGGTTACGTGCCGAATAGGCCAGCAGAACCGGTGCTTCGAAGCCCGGCACCAGACGCTTGTAGCTGTTGGTGGTCGGGTTGGTGAAGGCGTTCAGAGCCTTGGCGTGCTTGACGACGCCGCCGATGAAGTAGAGGCACATGTCGGACAGACCGGCATAGCCTTCGCCCGCGAACAGCGGCTTGCCGCCGTCCCAGATCGACATGTGGGTGTGCATGCCCGAACCATTATCCTGCGCGATCGGCTTGGGCATGAAGGTCGCGGTCTTGCCATAGGCCTGGGCGACCATCTGCACGACATATTTGTAGATCTGCATGCGGTCGGCGGTCTGAACCAGCGTACCGAAGGTCAGGCCGAGTTCGTGCTGGGCTGCAGCGACTTCATGGTGATGCTTGTCGCAGGGCAGGCCCATTTCGAGCATCGTGCTGACCATTTCGGCGCGGATGTCGGTGCAGGGGTCGACCGGCGCGACGGGGAAATAGCCGCCCTTTGCGCGCGGGCGGTGGCCCAGATTGCCGCCTTCATATTCCTTGCCGGTGTTGGTCGGCAGTTCGATGTCGTCGATCTTGTAATAGCTCTGCGAATAGTCGTTTTCGAAACGCACATCGTCGAACATGAAGAATTCGGCTTCCGGGCCGACATAGATGGTGTCGCCGAAACCAGCCGACTTGACGAAGGCTTCAGCGCGCTTCGCGCAGGAGCGCGGGTCGCGGGCATAGAGTTCGCCGGTGTCGGGTTCCACGATGTCGCAGAAGAGGATCAGCATCGGGGTGGCGCTGAACGGATCCACATAGACGGCGTCCAGGTCGGGCTTCAGGATCATGTCGGATTCGTTGATCGCCTTCCAGCCTTCGATCGACGAACCGTCGAACATCAGGCCCTGCGTCAGCTCATCTTCGCCAATGACGCTCGACACCATGGTCAGGTGCTGCCACTTGCCCTTGGGATCGGTGAAGCGGACATCGACCCACTCGATCTCCTTTTCTTCGATCATCTTCAGGATGTCTTTTGGCGTGTTGGCCATGTGCAGTTGCCCTTCTGTTGAAATACCCCCCCGAAGGGGTTGTTGAAGTCACTCTTCGCCGCCCCCTGTAAGTCGGCGAAATTCGAAGAAGATCAGATGGCGTCGCTGTCGCGTTCGCCGGTACGGATGCGGACCGCACCCTCGATATTGGAAATGAAGATCTTGCCGTCGCCGATGCGGCCGGTCTGGGCAGCCGAGCAGATCGCTTCCACCACCCGGTCGGCCAGGGCATCGTCGACGACGACTTCCAGCTTCACCTTGGGGAGGAAATCGACGACATATTCGGCGCCGCGATACAGTTCGGTATGGCCCTTCTGGCGGCCGAAGCCTTTCGCTTCGGTGACGGTGATGCCCGAAACGCCCACTTCGTGCAGCGCTTCCTTGACCTCGTCCAGTTTGAACGGCTTGATGATGGCTTCGATCTTTTTCATCACTCGTAATCCCAACCCATGACGCACGCGAGAGTGCGGGAGCGACCCGCACCTTTCTCTCCTTCGAGCGACGAACGACATGCCCCCCAAGGCTGGCGTCGTCTCTCTTGGCAATCAATTACCGTGCCAAATGGCGAATCGCTAGGAATGCTTTCGGCGATGCAGCAATATTTGTCCATATTGCCCGGATTCCGGGCAATATCATGACGTCATGCCTGTTTTTTGGGCAGGCTTGCGATGATCAGAGCTTATAAGGGGGGCAGTTGAGCCCGGTGGGGCTGCTGGTGAAAATCTCGCAGCCGGTTTCGGTGATTCCGATGCTATGTTCGAACTGGGCGGATAGGGTGCGATCGCGGGTTACGGCGGTCCAGCCATCGTCCATCATCTTCACGCCGGGTTTGCCGATGTTGATCATCGGTTCGATCGTGAAGAACATGCCGGGCCGCAATTCCGGACCGGTGCCGGGGCGACCGATATGGACGACCTCCGGACTGTCATGGAAGACCCGGCCCAGCCCATGGCCGCAAAAGTCACGGACCACGCCGTAGCGATGCTTTTCGGCATGTTTCTGAATGACATGGCCGATATCGCCCAGATTGTTGCCGGGCCTGGCCTGCTCGATGCCCAGCATCAGGCATTCATAGGTAACTTCGATCAGACGGCGCGCCTTGATGGACGCTTCGCCGGCAATATACATGCGGCTGGTGTCGCCATGCCAGCCATCGACCAGCGGGGTCACATCGATATTGACGACATCGCCGTCCTTCAGCCGATAATCGCCCGGAATGCCGTGGCAGATCACATTGTTGATCGATGTGCAGCAGCTATGGGTGTAGCCGCGATAGCCCAACGTTGCCGGCACGCCGCCGCCATCCAGCGTCATGCGACGGACGATGTCGTCCAGTTCGCCGGTCGTGACGCCCGGCACCACATGCGGCACCAGCGCATCCAGTATCTCGGCCGCCAGCCGCCCGGCTTTGCGCATGCCGGCAAAGCCTGCCTCGTCATAGAGCTTGATCGCGGCGGAGCGCGAAACCGGCGCATCGGCCGTCATCGTCATATATTCGGTCATGGCGCTGATTATAGGCGCAGAGGACGGATAATGCGAGAGGGCGGCTAGGCATGGCGCGCGGCGCAGGCTATGGGCTTTGCCATGGCCGATCCGACCCGCATCTGGACCGCAGCGCTGATCGTGATCGGCGACGAGATTCTCTCCGGCCGCACCCAGGACAGGAATGTCGCGCAGATCGCGACCTGGCTGAACGTGCAGGGCATCCGCCTGCGCGAGGTGCGGGTGGTCCCCGATGATGAGCCTGCCATCGTCGAAGCGGTCAATACGCTGCGGGTGCGCAACGATTATCTGTTCACCACCGGCGGAATCGGCCCGACCCATGACGACATCACGGTCGATGCGATCGCGGCGGCGCTGGGCGTCGGCGTGGACATTCATGAAGGCGCGCGGGCTATCCTGTCGGCCTATTATGAAACGCGCGGCGGGCTGACGGAGGCGCGCTTGCGCATGGCGCGCGTGCCAGCAGGTGCCGAGTTGATCAAAAACCGCATGTCCGGTGCACCGGGCATCCGGCATGGCAATATCTTCATCATGGCGGGCGTGCCGTCGATCACGGCCGGTATGCTCGACAGCCTGACCGGCACGCTGGAAGGCGGTCTGCCGGTGTTGTCGGCCACCATCGGTTGCTGGGTGGCCGAAAGCGAGATCGCCGATCTGCTGGCCGCGACGGAGAGGGCGCATGAGGGGTGCCAGATCGGCAGCTACCCCTTCTTCCGGGAAGGGCGGACCGGCGCGAATTTTGTGATTCGCGCTACGGAATCGGTCGTGCTGGACGCCTGCGTCGCCGACCTCAGCGCCGCGCTGGAACGCGGCGGCTGGGCCGTGACGGCAGGCGGTATCTGATCTGCCTTACTTGGCTTCGGCCTTCAGATAGGCGATCAGGTTGGCGCGATCGGCCGGATTGGGCACGCCGGCAAAGGCCATCTTGTTACCGGGGACCAGCGCGCTCGGCTTGGTGATGAAGGTGTCGATGCTCTTGGCATCCCAGCGGATTTTCGCTTTCTGCATCGCCGGGGAATAGGCAAATCCGGCCAGCGTGCCTGAAGTGCGGCTGAAAACGCCGGAAAGGTTCGGCCCCATTTTCTTCGGGCCGGGTTTCACATCATGGCAGAGCGCACAACGGGCAAATACGGTCTTGCCCTTGGCGGCATCGCCGGCCTGGGCCAAAGCGGGTGCGCTGGCTGCGCAAAGAGCGAACAGGACGAGCGTTCTGGCAACAGGCACAAGCGACATCGATGATTTCCCCTTGGTAATGCGACAGCATTGTTTCCGGTCTTTGCCGGAGATGTGCCTTTACGGCATGCCGTATGAATGGGGCTTGAAGCAGGGGGACGTCAATATGCGTTGCTATGCATTGTTGCTGATCTTTTAACGCCGCTTTCAATCGCAGGCGCGCACATCCCAATGATAGGACAGAGGAAAGATCGTTACGACAGGGGCCTTATGGCTAACGACAATGCGTGCGCAGGGAGAGGATGGATGAAGGTCGGTATCATCGGCATGATCATGGCTCTGGTCACGACAATGGCAGCGGTGCCGGTTCAGGCCGGGTCGAGCGAATTGGTCTATGTCGGGATGCACGGGACGGAAGTGCGGGCAGGGCGGTTTGATAGCAGGACGGGCAGCCTGACGATGATCGGGCCGGTCGCATCGGTGCCGCGTCCAACATGGAGTGTGAAGCATCCGCGCCTGTCCATCCTGTATGTCGCCAATGAGGATGGGAATGACGGTACCAAAAATGGCAGCGTCTATGCCTTTCGGATCGATCCGAAGAGCGGGGCGCTGACCAAGATCGGCGAGGCGGATGCAGGCGGCGGCGGGACGACCCATCTGGCGCTCGATTCGCGATCGATGACCCTGGTCGCGTCCAACTATGGCGGTGGATCGGTGGCCACTATTCCCATCCTGCGCGACGGGAATTTGGGCAAGGCGGTGTCGGTTGTCGCCGCTAGCGGATCAGGCCCGCACCGTCGACAGGCCAAGCCCCATGCGCACAGCGCGCAGGTCGATCCGTCGGGGCATTATGTCGTGGTTGCCGATCTGGGGGCGGACCGGCTGTTCGTCTATCCCTTCGACGGCAAGAAACGGACGCTGGATGCGGACGCGGCTGGGCGGGCGCGGGACTATGTCGCTGCGCCCGGCAGCGGTCCGCGCCATTTCGCCTTTCATCCCAATGGCCGCTTTCTCTATCTGGTCACCGAGTTGACGGCGGATATCCAGACGCTTGGCTGGGATGCGGCGGCCGGGCGTTTCAGCCTGCTGCAATCGCAATCGACCAGCGAAAAGCCGGATACCCCGCAGTCCAGCGCTTCGGAGATCCTGGTCAGCCGCGATGGTCGCTTCGTCTATGCCGGCAATCGTGGCGAAAACAGCCTGCTGGTTTATGCGGTCAATCCGACAACCGGGCATCTGTCGCTCGTTCAGCGGATCGGTTCGGGCGGGGATACACCCTGGAGTTTCAGCCTTGATCCGAGTGGACGATGGCTGTTGGTCGCCAATGAGAAATCGGATCGGCTATCGACCTTTGCGGTGGATCGTGCATCGGGCCGGTTGCGCGATACCGGGCATGCCGCGACCTCACCAAAGCCGGTCACTATCAGTTTCACGCGATGAATGAGCCGCTTTTCAGGCTTTTATAGAAGTCGGCAGGCAGAGCATAATTGTCAACGGGATCGGCCTTGACACAGCTACGGTATCGTTAGATATTTCTGTCATGACAGAAATATCTAACGAGTCGAGCAAGCTGCCCCAGGCCGTCGAGGAGTTCGTTCTCCGTTGGGGCGACATGGGTGGGCAGTGGGGCGTCAATCGCTCGGTCGCGCAGATCCATGCGCTGCTCTTCCTGTCCGACCGGCCGCTGACGGCGGAAGATATTGCCGACAAACTGGATATGGCGCGGTCCAACGTGTCCAACAGTTTGAAGGAATTGCTGATCTGGAAGCTGGCGTGGAAGGCGCCGATGCTGGGGGACCGGCGCGATCATTATGTCGCCGAAACAGACCTGTGGCAGATGGCGAACAAGGTGGCGCAGGGACGCAAGGAGCGGGAGATCGATCCGATGGTCGCTGCTATCCGTGCCGCTATGGCCGGGGTGGACGATCCGCGCATCAGTCCGGTGGTGCGTAAGCGACTGCACAGCATGCACGATTTCATGAATACGGTCGAGGGCTGGTATCGGCAGATGCTGGATGTGCCCCCATCGCAGATCATGACGCTGATCCGCATGGGGTCCAAGGTCGTGGGCCTGCTGAAGTTCGTCGGCGGCCGGAATAGCAAGGTTGAACCGGACTGATCCGCTTATTTTTTGCTCCTTAATTTCTCTTTGTACAGAAATATCAAAAATTACTGGAGGAAGGGTTCATGGCATGTTTGGCGATAATGGGCGAAGGGACGGGTGAAATGCCCGCCGATCGCCCGGACAGGCATCTCCCCGATATGCGCTTTCGCGCTTTGCTGGGGGCGCAGGCCTGGGACCAGTTGCCCGCCACGGTGCGGACCCGCTTTTCCAAGCGCCTGCTGCCCGGACGGTCGGTCAGCTATGCCGGGCAGGTCACGACCTGTACCATGCACCCGCTAGGCTGGGTGCTGGCGCAGGCTTGCCGGTTGATCGGCGCGCCGCTGCCGCTGGGGCGGGACCTGGGCGTCGCGGCGATCGTCACCGTAACGGAGGACGGCGCCAGCGGCGGGCAGATATGGACCCGCGTCTATGCACGGGCGCGCGGCTTTCCGCAGGTGATCCACAGCGCCAAGCGCTTCGCCGGGCCGACAGGACTGGAGGAATATCTGGGCGCTGGATTTGGTATCGCCCTGAAACTGGAGGCCGGTCCGCGCGGCATCCGCTTTCGGAGCGACCATTATTTCCTGGCGCTGGGCAAGCTGCGCCTTCGGTTGCCGGCGTGGATCGGCCCCGGCGCGCTCAGCATCGATCATGAAGATCAGGGGGAGGGGGGCTTCGCCTTCACATTGAAGCTGCGGCACCCGTTGCTGGGCGAACTCATTCGACAGGTCGGTCATTTCCATGATCAGCCCGCCGCACAAAAGGAGCAATTGGCATGACCGACCTGCTTTGGATCATCGTCGCGGTGCAGATGGGGATGGGGGCGTTCGACACCTTCTATCATCATGAAGGCACGGAAAGGCTGGCCTGGCGACCGGGGCAGCAGATAGAGTTGCGGCTGCATGGCGTCCGCAATCTGGCCTATGCGCTGCTGTTCACGGCGCTTGGATGGACGATGCCCCAAGGCGGGTGGGCCGTCGCGCTGATCCTGCTGATGATCGGCGAACTGATCATCACGCTGTGGGATTTCGTGGAGGAGGACCGCACCCGGCACCTGCCATGGACGGAGCGGGTGGTGCATACGCTGTTGACGCTGAATTATGGCGTCATCCTTGCCCTGCTGCTGCCCATTCTGATGGGCTGGGCAAAGGAGCCAACGGGCCTGTCGCTGGTTGATTATGGCATGATGAGCTGGTTTTGCGCCATTGCTGCTGTGGGCGTGATCCTGTCCGGGCTGCGTGATCTGGCGGCGGCGCGGCGCTGTCCGCACATCGTTCCCGCACCCGCCGCGTCGCTGGCAGGCGCTTTGAACGGCCGCAAGGCGGTGCTGGTGACTGGCGGCACCGGTTTTGTCGGCAGCCGACTGGTGGAGGCGTTGGCGACGGCAGGTCATGATGTTCTGGTCCTGACCCGCGATCGGGCCAAAGCGATCCCGTTGCTGCAAGCCGGGTATGTCCGGATCATCACCACCCTTGACCAGATCGAAGCGGCGGAGCGGATCGACGCCATCGTCAATCTGGCGGGCGAACCGATTTCCGACCGGCCATGGACCCGCGCCAAGCGCATCCGCATCCTGCGGTCGCGCCTTGCCGTGACCCATGGGCTGGTTCGGCTGATCCGGCGGCTGGAGCATCGACCTGCGGTGATGATCAGCGGATCGGCCGTTGGCATTTATGGGCTGCGGGGCGATGAAGTGTTGCGCGAAGGGGATGGCGGCACGGCCTGCTTTTCCCGGCGGGTATGCCTTGGCTGGGAACGTGCGGCGCAGCCGATAGAAGCGCTGGGTGTCAGGACGGTCTATCTGCGCACCGGGCTGGTGCTGGACGCGGCGGGCGGGATGCTGGCCCGGATGCTGGCGCCGTTCGAATATGGTGTCGGCGGGCGCTTCGGTGATGGCTGGCACTGGATGAGCTGGATTCATCGCGATGACCTGGTCCGGCTGATTGTTCATTGCATCGCCATGCCGACGATCTGCGGGCCGGTGAATGGAACCGCGCCGGAGCCTGTCACCAATCGCGCCTTCACCGCTGCGCTGGGGAAAGCGCTGCATCGCCCGGCCATTGTGCCGATCCCGGCCTGGCCTTTGCGTCTGCTGCTTGGCGACTTTGCGTATGAGCTGCTGCTCAGCGGGCAGAAAGTGCTGCCCGAAGCTGCCCTGGCCAGCGGATTTCGTTTCCGCTACCCTCGCATCGACGGCGCGCTTGCAGCTATTGCCGGAGCGGATCGTCGGTCAGGCGCGCTGCCGCAACTTCCCCATGCCATCCAGCAAATGAGCGTCTGACCATGATTAACTTGATCTTCCGTCACGCATCCTATTAACTCCGACAAATGACGAGGATGACGTGGAAGGCCAGCCGCCGCGATATGATCGCAGGCGGTGTGGCGGGGCTTGCGGCTGCGGGAGCGGTGCGCGCAGGGGCAACATCGACGGAAGCGGGCAAAGCGCTGCTGGCGCCGCGTCCGCCGATGGGGTGGAATAGCTGGAACAGCTTTGCCACGACGATAACCGAGGCGCAGGCGCGAGAAACCGCCCGGATCATGGCGGATAAGCTGCTGACCTTTGGCTATGACATCTTCACCGTGGACATTCAGTGGTATGAGCCCGAAGCGTCGAGCTATACCTATAATGCGAAACCCAAGCCCGCGATGGATGGCTATGGCCGGATGATTCCGGCGCCCAATCGCTTCCCCTCCAGCGCTGGCGGCAAGGGCTTCACCCAGTTGGCGAAAGAGGTGCATGCGCTGGGCATGAAATTCGGCATCCATGTGATGCGCGGCATTCCGCGCGCGGCGGTCGAGCAGAATTTGCCGGTTTTGGGCACGAAATATCGCGCGGCCGACATCGCCGACAGGGAGAGCATCTGTTCCTGGAACCCGGACATGTATGGCGTCGATATGACGCGGCCGGGCGCGCAGGCTTATTATGACAGCATCTTCCGCCTCTATGCCGACTGGGGCGTCGATTTCGTCAAGATGGACGATATGAGCCGCCCCTATGACGCTCATGCGCCGGAGATCGAGGCGGCGCACAAGGCGATCGTCGCGACGGGGCGGCCGATCATCCTGAGCCTGTCGCCGGGTGAAACGCCGGTGATCCGGGGCGATCATGTGCGCAAATATGCGCAGATGTGGCGCATTTCCGACGATTTCTGGGACGACTGGACGATGCTGGAGGCGCAGTTTACCCGGCTGGAGAACTGGACGCCCTATCGCGGGCCGGGATCATGGCCGGATGCCGACATGCTGCCGCTGGGGCGACTGGCGCTTGGCGAGCGGGATACGCGCTTCACGCCGGACGAACAGAAGACGCTGATGACATTGTGGGCGATCGCGCGGTCGCCGCTCATCATGGGCGGCGATTTGCGTCATCTGGACGCGGCGACCTTGGCGCTGCTGACCAATCGGGAGGTGCTGGCGGTCAATCAGGCGAGCCAGGGCAATTGCCCGCATTTCGTGGAAGATGGCGTGCGGGTCTGGTCGGCCGTGCCGGAGGATGGAAAGGGGCGCTATGTCGCTTTGTTCAACACCGGCGACAAGGCGCGGCAGGTTGGCGTGAAACTGCGCGATCTGGGGATCGACGGGCCGGTCGCCGTCCGGGATTTGTGGGAAGGCAAGGCGCTGGGGCAGCAGGCGGAGCGGGTGTCTGTGGTGCTGCCGGCGCATGGGAGCGCACTGTATCGATTGGGTTGACATATCAGGCTGTTCCCCGGCGAAGTTGATGGGAGGCACGTGACTCCCATCAACTTCGCTGGGGAACGGCTTGGTTGGTTGCGTTACTTCCGGACCGCTGCGCTCTTGTCGCGGATCGCCTTGAACTCCGATCCGGCCTTCCATTCGGGCCAGCGGGTGGAGAAGGCGAGATCGCGGCCGATGTCGTACATCAGGTCTACGTCCTGCGCGGCGCCGTCCAGTTTCCAGGTGTCGTCAACCGCGTCGCAGGCCTGATGATAGCATTTGCCGGTATAGGTATCGATCCACGCCTGACCGGCGGCACGGCCGCCCTCCATCATGTCGGATGCGCCGGCAAGGCCCATCATCAGCAGCACGGGCACGCCGCGCTTGGCCATGGAGAAATGGTCGGCACGGTAGAAGAGGCCGCGTTCGGGCAGGCTTTCCTGCGTGATGACGCGGCCTTGCTTGGCGGCGAACTTCGCCAGATCGTCCTCCAGCACATTCTGGCCCTTGCCGATCAGGATGACGTCCTTTGCCTTGCCGCCGGTCTGGAGCACGTCGATGGTCAGGTTGGCGACCGTCTTGTCGAGCGGATAGACCGGGCTTTGGGCGTAAAATTCCGATCCCAGCAGGCCGCGTTCTTCCGCCGTCCAGGCGGCGAAGACGATCGAGCGGTCGGGGGCGGGGCCGGCCTTGAAGGCACGGGCGATTTCGAACAGGCCGGCCATGCCAAGTGCGTCGTCATTGGCGCCGGCACGATAGATGCGGCCCTGTGCGTCGGGCGCACCCTTGCCATAGGCATCCCAATGGGCGCCATACATGACCGTTTCGTCCGGCCGCTTGGCGCCGGGGATGCGGGCGATGACGTTGGCGCTCTTCACCACTTCCTGGGTCACCGGGAAGGCGGCGGAGAAGGTCGCGCCCTTGAGTTCGACCGGCTTGAACTTGGCCGAGCGGGCCTGCTTGCGCAGGGCGGCGAGGTCTTGTCCGGCGCCGGCGAAGAGGGCCTTGGCCGCAGCCCCCTCGACCCAGCCCTGCACTTGCAGGCTGGTCAGCTTGTCGGCGGGGCGGACGAGGTCGTAATTTTCGCCGCTCGGGCTGGTGACGACGTTCCAGCCATAGCCGGCACCCGGCGTATCATGGACGATCAGCGCGCCGATCGCGCCGTGGCGGGCTGCTTCCTCGAACTTGTAGGTCCAGCGGCCATAATAGGTCATGGTCTTGCCGCCGAACTTACCGAACGGGTCTTCGCCCTTCACCGCCTCGAAATCCGGGTCGTTGATCAGGAAGACGGCGATCTTGCCCTTGAGGTCCACGCCTTTGAAATCGTCCCAGCCGCGTTCGGGGGCGGAGACGCCATAGCCGACGAAGACCATCGGCGCGTTGGCGACGGCGACCTTGTCCTTGGGCTGGAGGGTGGAGAGATAGACTTGGCGTCCGAAGGTCCAGGGGGTGGCGGTGCCGTTCTGGGCGACCTGCAACCCTTCGGCTTGACCGAGGCGGGTGTGGAGCAGCGGCACGGTCTGCACCCACTGGCCGTCCGGACCGCCCGGCTCCAGCCCCAGTTGCTCGAAGCGGGCGACGACATAGCCGATCGTGCGTTCTTCGCCGACGGTGCCGGGCGCGCGTCCTTCGAACAGGTCGGACGCCATGGTGCGGACCGACTGTTCAAGTCGCTGCGGATCGGTGGTCTGGGCATGAAGCGCGAGGGGCGTAAGGGCGGCGGTCAGGCCAAGGGCCAGAGCAAGGGTACGGAGTGTCATCCGAACGCCTTACGCCCGGCCCCGCGCAGGGGAAAGAGGGATCAGAACTCGATTTCGAGCTCGGCCATCTCTTCGGGTTCGGCGCGCGCCGCATCGATCCATTCGCGCATCAGCGGCCAGTTGTTGATCGTCTGGCAGTAGGCGGCGGAGGTTTGCGTTACGGGCACGGCATAGGTCAGGAAGCGCTGGGCCACCGGGGCGAACATGGCGTCGGCGACAGTTGGCGTATCGCCGAACAGCCAGGGGCCGCCATAGCTGTCCAGACATTCCTGCCAGATGGTTTCGACCCGTTCGATATCCGCCTTCGCGCCGGAGAAGATCGGGAAGCGGGCGTGGCGCACCTTCAAATTCATCGGCAGGGCAGAGCGCAGATTGGCGAAGCCCGAATGAATTTCCCCCGACACCGACCGGCAATGGGCGCGGGCGATGCGATCGGCCGGATACATGGCGGCCTGCGGATAAAGCTCATGCAGATATTCGGCGATCGCCAGCGTGTCCCACACGCTCGCCCCTTCATGGGTGAGACGCGGGACCAGCACGGACGGGGAGAGGAGCAGCAGTTCTGCCCGGTTCTCCGGATCGTCCAACGCCACCGGTTTTTCTTCCACCTTCAGCCCCGCAAGGCGGCACAAAAGCCATCCGCGAAGCGACCAGGACGAATAATTCTTACTGGATAGAGTGAGTTCCGCGACAGCCATGCCTACCCTCCCGCTTTAGTCCAACGTCCCATTAATGGTGATGCAGTGCAACACAAAAAGCCTGTATAGCGTTTCAGCAAAATACCGATTCGGTTCGCGCGCACAGATCAAGGCTTTTTTGTTATCATGCGTATGCTTTACAGTGGTTATCAGGCTTGGAACGACATGCTGGCTCCCGCTCGTCTGGGCGCGCAATGGGCACTGGGCATGCGGGACAAGATGGGGCCGATGGCCGACTGGGCGATGCCGCGCCGCATGTTCGCGCTGATGGATGTGTTTGAGGGCGCCAAGCTGACCCACAAGCGTCCGGCTTATAACATCCATACGGTCACTAGCGGCAATGCCGAGGTGTCGGTGCGTGAGGAGATCGCGCTCGACCTGCCATTCGGCGACCTGCTGCACTTCGCCAAGGACGAGGTGGAGGCCCACCAGCCCAAGGTGCTGGTGGTGGCGCCGATGTCCGGGCATTTTTCGACGCTGCTGCGTAGCACTGTCGCCACGCTGCTGCGCGATCATGATGTCTATATCACCGACTGGAAGAATGCCCGCGACGTGCCGATGGAGGCCGGGCGGTTCGGTTTCGACGATTATGTCGACTATGTAATCCGTTTCCTCCAGGAACTGGGCGAAGGGTCGCATCTGGTGTCAGTATGCCAGCCCTGCGTGCCTGCGCTGGCGGCCGTGGCGCTGATGTCGGAGGACAAGGACAAGGCGACGCCCAAGTCGATGACGCTGATGGGGGGGCCGATCGATCCCAATGCGGCGCCGACCGTGGTCAATGATCTGGCCAATGAAAAGTCGATCAAATGGTTTGAGGAAAATCTGATTTCCGTGGTGCCGTTCCGTTATGCCGGGCGCGGGCGCGAAGTCTATCCGGGCTTCCTGCAATTGTCGGCTTTCGTATCGATGAACATGGAGCGCCATGGTGCGACCCATCGCGAACTTTACCAGTTGCTGGCCGATGGCAAGACGGTCGAGGCGGATCGGATCAAGACCTTTTATGAGGAATATTTCGCGGTCCTGGACATGACCAAGGAATTTTACCTCGAAACCGTGGATATGGTGTTCCAGCGCACTTTGCTGTCGAAGGGCGAATTGACGGTGCATGGCCGCAAGGTCGATCCGGGCGCGATCCGCAAGACGGCGCTGCTGACGGTCGAGGGCGAGAAGGACGATGTCTGCGCGGTCGGCCAGACCTCCGCTGCCCATGGCCTGTGCACCGGGCTGCGTCCGCATCTCAAGCGCCATCATCTCCAGCCGGGGGTCGGCCATTATGGCGTCTTTTCCGGCAGCAAATGGGAAAAACAGGTCTATCCGCAGGTGCGGAACATGATCCTGGCGATGAACTGACCGGCGGCAATCCGCCGCTGTTTGTGCCGGCAAAATAGTAAAGCGACGCCTTAACTTCGCATATTTCCCGCGAAACGGGACATTTTCTGACGCATGTTGGAAATCATGTTTCGTGGATGGTTAGGGGTGGACGATGGGAAAGAGCCGTTCGGGATATTGCCCTTTATCGCCCTTTGTAGGACAGGATGGCGCTGGTCGCCGGGCAGGATGATCCGATGCGCATAGCGGTTCTTTCCGATATTCATGGCAATCTTATTGCGTTGAATGCCGTTCTGGCGGACATCGCCGCGCGCGCTGTCGACCGGATCGTCAATCTGGGGGATATCCTGTCGGGTCCGCTTTGGCCCTGCGAGACGGCGGATCGGCTGATGGCATTGGAATTGCCGACGATCCGGGGCAATCATGAGCGGCAATTGCTGACTCAGAGCAGGGAGGCGATGGGCCTGTCCGATCGCTACACCGCGTCGGTGCTGGAGCCCCGGCATCGCGACTGGATCGCCAGCCTGCCCGACAGCCTGTGGATCGCGCCGGACGCGCTGATGGTGCATGGCGCGCCGGGCGATGACCTGTGTTACTGGCTGGAAAGTCTGGAGGGCGGACAGGTGCGCGCCGCGAAGGCCGAAGAGGTCGAGACGCGGGCAGGGGGCGTGGATGCGCCGCTGATCCTGTGCGGCCATACGCATATTCCGCGCATTCACCAGCGGCCGGGCGGTGGTCTGATCGTCAATCCCGGCAGCGTCGGCCTGCCGGCCTATGGCGACGATCATCCCGTGCCGCACAAGGTGGAGACGGGTTCGCCGCATGCGCGCTATGCCATTGTCGAACGGGTGGGCGATGAATGGCAGGCGGAATTGATCGCCATCGACTATGATTGGGAGACGGCGGCGCAGGCGGCGGATTTGCGCGATCGGCCTGATTGGGCCGTCGCCCTGCGAACGGGGCGCGTCTAAGCGCATTGCGCCGCCAGTCTGGCCGTCTATATCGGCCCCATGGACAGCGTGACCCAGATTCCGCCCGAAAAGGCTCCGTCCCCTTTTTCCATTCCGGTTTTTCGCGGTATCTGGACCGCGAGCCTTGCGTCCAACTTCGGTGGCCTGATCCAGTCAGTCGGCGCAGCGTGGATGATGACGTCGTTGTCCGCTTCGCCGGTGCTGATTGCGCTGGTGCCGGCGGCGACGACGCTGCCGATCATGCTGCTCTCTTTATGGGCTGGGGCGGTGGCCGATAATCTCGATCGGCGCAAGGTGATGATCCTCTGCCAGTCGGCGATGCTGCTGACGTCGGCGCTGCTGGCGGCGGCGGCCTGGGCCGGGCTGATCACGCCCTGGCTGCTGTTGGGCTTCACCTTTGCATTGGGCTGCGCCACCGCCATTAACGGGCCGGCCTGGCAGGCTTCGGTGGGGGATATGGTGCCGCGGACGATATTGCCCAGCGCGGTGGCGATGAACTCCATGGGCTTCAATCTGGCGCGGAGCGTCGGGCCGGCGCTGGGCGGCGTGATCGTGGCGGCGGCAGGGGCGGCAGCCGCGTTCCTGGTTAATGCGCTCAGCTATGTCGGCCTGTTGGTCGTGCTGGCGCGCTGGCGACCGGACCTGCCGCCCAAGCTGCTGCCGCGCGAACGGCTGGGCGTGGCGATGGTGGCGGGCGTGGGCTATGTCGCCGCCTCGCCCAAGATCAAGCTGGTGCTGCTGCGCGCAGGCGCCTTCGGTATCGGCGCGGCCGCCGTGTCGGCGTTGATGCCGCTGGTCGCGCGCGATCTGCTGGGCGGCGGGGCGCTGACATTTGGTGTGACCAGCGGTGCGTTCGGCATCGGGGCGGTGATGGGCGCGCTGTCCAGCCGGACGCTGCGCGCGCGTTTTTCGATCGAGACGATCGTGCGGTCCGCCGCGCTGACTTTGGCGCTGGGGACGGCGCTGACGGCGGCAAGCCCCTGGCTGGCGCTGGCGATCCTGGGCTATATGCTGGCGGGCGCTGGCTGGGTGCTGGCGCTGTCGACCTTCAACGTGTCGGTGCAGATGTCGGCGCCTCGCTGGGTCGTCGCGCGCGCCGTCGCGCTGTATCAGATGATCGCCTTTGGCGGGATGGCGGGCGGCGCCTGGCTGTTCGGCTGGATATCGGAACATCATGGCGTCGTCGTCGGCCTCTATGCGGCCGCGTCGACGCAATTTGTGGCGGCGATGCTGGGTTTCTGGCGGCCGCTGCCGCAGGTGGGCGACGATAATCTGGACCCGCGCGGCGATTGGCATGAGCCCGATACGATCATCCCGATCGAGCCGCGCAGCGGGCCGGTGGTCATCACCATCGAATATCATATTCCACCCGGTTCGATCGTGCCGTTCCTGACGGCGATGAGCGAGCGTCGCCGCATCCGTCGGCGCGATGGCGCGCATGGCTGGCAATTGCTGCGCGATCTGGGCGAGCCCGACCTTTGGGTCGAGCGATATCATGTGTCGACCTGGCTGGATTATGTGCGCCATAATCAGCGGCGCACCGTGGCCGACATCGCCAATAGCGAGGCGATTGCCGCGCTGCATGCCGGGCCCGACGCGCCGGTCGTGCATCGGCGGCTGGAACGGCAGACCGGATCGCTGCCGATCAGTCGCGCGCCCGATGCCCGCGAGATGAGCGATGCAATGACCGACCCGACCCGGTCGAGTTGAGGGCCAATCGACATTCAGCCCTGACGGGCTGCAAATGGCGAATTTCCGCGCTTCCGGTGCTCACGTACTTTTAGTGCGCTCCGCTCCGGGTCGCGAAAATCTACCATTTTCGCTCCGTCACCATCTTAATGTCTATCGGCGCTTATCAGTCGGGCGTTACCGATTTCCGGCCGGTCAGGTCTTCGGGCGTGTCGATATCGTGCAGGATGGCGCCGGTCGTTTCGATCTGAAGGCCGTGGCTGAGCAGCGCCCGCGCCCCCTGATCCCCCTTTAACGCCAGCAATTCCGGGAAATGCTTGCGCCCGATGAAGGCGGGGGGCGAGGAGGAGAAACTGTCGGTGCTGGCCACGACGGAACGTATGTCCTCCGCGGCTAGACAGATGCGGTTATAATGACTGGGCGGCACATCCGGCATGTCGGCCAGGCAGATGAGGATGCCGCGGATCTTTTCATCGGGCAGGACATGTTCGACTGCGCGGACGATGCTGCTCGATATGCCGTCTTCGGGTCGGTCATTGACCAGGATCGTATAGCCGCGCCGGTCGAGTTTGCGATGGAGGACCGGCGCGAATTCGATCGGCCGCACCACGGCGATCAGTTCGGCAAAGGCCATGGAGGCGACGGTTTCCAGCGTATGCGCCGCCACCGGCTTTCCCCGCAGGTCAGCCATCAACTTGTCTTCCTCACCGAACCGGGATGAGGTGCCGGCTGCCAATAGGACGGCAGCGATTTTTTCTGTGCGCATGAATATCTTACGGCGTGACTTATGGTTGTGGCGATCCCTGTGGGAGCGATGTGCCACCGGAGCGATCTTGTGTCCAGTCACCCCGAAAGGGCTGGCCATCGCTGGGGGGAGACGCCATATGCGGACCAATTGATGGAAGGAGCGCCTGTTCATGGCATGTGAACTCGAAGCCGAAAGCGTCGGCGTAAGCAAGGAACTGGTCCCGGCGGAGGTCCAGGATGCGATCCGCACGCTGATCCGCTGGTCCGGCGATGCTCCCGAACGCGAAGGGCTGCTGGAAACGCCCGAGCGCGTCGCGCGGGCGTGGAAGGAATATTGCCGTGGCTATGGCGACGATCCGGCCTATCATCTGTCGCGCATCTTCCATGAGGTGGGCGGCTATGACGATGTCGTGCTGCTGAAGGATATTCCGTTCCAGTCGCATTGCGAACATCATATGGCGCCGATCGTGGGGAAGGCGCATATTGCCTATCTGCCCGGCCAATATGTGGTCGGCATTTCCAAGCTGGCCCGCGTGCTCCATGCCTTCGCCAACCGGTTGCAGGTGCAGGAAAGGCTGACGTCGGAAGTCGCCAACTGCATTCAGGAGCATCTGAAGCCCCAGGGCGTGGCCGTGGTGATCGAGGCGACCCATGGCTGCATGACCGGGCGCGGCGTGCGGACGCCCAATGTCATCATGAAGACCAGCCGGATGCTGGGCGTGTTCCGCGACGATGAAAAGTCGCGGGAGGAAGTGCTGAAGCTCATCGCTTCATGAGCGACGAGGCAGAACCTGCCTATCGGCCGCTGGGCAAGGCGCGGAGCGATGCGGCACCGGTGGGCGCGCCGCTCGCGCCCAAGCGGCTGGCGCTGGTCACGGGCGGGCATCGGCGGCTGGGCGGCATCATCGCCGCGACGCTGGCGAAGGCGGGGCATTCGCTCGCCATTCACGGCAGCCATGACACGCGGCTCGATTCCCATCTGGCGATGACGCTGGAGGCGGAAAAGACCGAGTGGGAGGGGTTCGTCGTCGATTTCGCCGACCCCGAAGGGGCGGAGGAACTGGTTGCGAAGGTCGCCGAGCGCTTTGGTCGTCCGCCCGACATATTGGTGAACAGCGCCGCCCTTTTCGGGCAGGACCGGCTGGAAACGGTGACGGCGGATGACCTGATGCGCCATTATGCGGTCAATTGCGCGGCGCCGACGATGTTGACCAAGGCCTTCGCCACGATCCCGGCAGGTGTCGGGGACCGATGCATCGTCAACATATTGGACCAGCGGATCGACCACCCCCATGCCGACCAGTTCGCCTATACCCTGTCCAAGCTGGCGCTGGCGGGGCTGACGCGGACCAGTGCGACCAGTCTGGCGCCACATGTGCGGGTCAATGCGGTCGCGCCGGGACTGACGATTGCGACGCCCGATTATGACGCGGCGCAGATGGAGCGGCTGGGCGAGATGATGCCGCTCGCTCGCCTGCCGCAGGCGGAGGAGATTGCGCAGGCTGTGCTGTATCTGACCAATGCGACCGCTATGACCGGCCAGACCCTCTATGTCGATGGCGGCGCGCATCTGAAAAGCTATGATCGCGATTTCATGCATTTGTGCCGATAGGCGCGGCAGTTTTACGCGCTGGATGGGGGCTGGCGCAGCGTCGCCGACGCCCATAGAGCGGTTGCCAACGGATAAAGGGAGATGGCTATGACCTATGAAACGATCCTGGTCGAACAGCGCGACGCGGTGACGCTGATCACGCTCAACCGGCCGCAGGCGCTGAACGCGCTCAACAGTCAGGTGCTCAAGGATCTGAGCGCCGCCTTTGCCGCCTATGACGCCGATCCGGGGCAGCGCTGCGCGGTGCTGACGGGCAGCGGGGAGAAGGCCTTCGCGGCGGGCGCCGACATCAAGGAAATGGTGGAGAAGGACGCGGCCGACTTCTTCCTTCAGGATTTCTTTTCGGGATGGCAGACGGGCGTGGTCGCGACCCGCAAGCCGTGGATCGCGGCGGTGCAGGGCTTCGCGCTGGGCGGCGGTTGCGAACTGGCGATGATGGCCGATTTCATCCTGGCGGGTGACACGGCAAAGTTCGGCCAGCCGGAAATCAAGCTGGGCGTGGCGCCGGGCATGGGCGGATCGCAGCGCCTGACCCGCGCGGTGGGCAAGGCCAAGGCGATGGAAATGTGCCTGACCGGCCGGATGATGGATGCCGCCGAAGCCGAGCGGGCCGGGCTGGTGAGCCGGGTGGTGCCGGCGGCGGAATTGCTGGACGAGGCGATCAAGACGGCTGCCAGTATCGCCGCGATGCCGCCCATGGCCAGCATGA
Organism: Sphingobium sp. YR768; assembly: GCF_900111125.1. Classification (GTDB taxonomy): domain Bacteria; phylum Pseudomonadota; class Alphaproteobacteria; order Sphingomonadales; family Sphingomonadaceae; genus Sphingobium. Next base: position 350,407 of record NZ_FOGE01000002.1, on the reverse strand, counting down.
TCAACAAGGAACTGGTCAATGTCGCGTTCGAGACGGGGCTGGCGCAGGGCATCCTCACCGAACGCCGCCTGTTCCAGATACTGACCGCGACGGAAGACAAGAAGGAAGGCATGACCGCCTTTGTCGAAAAGCGGCCGGGCGTCTGGAAGGGGCGCTAAGCCTCTCATAATATTTTGATTATCTCGCCACGGACTGAGAAATTCTCATTGGTCCGTGGCGGAGTTGCCCGGCACTCTCGTTTCACAAGAAAACGCGAATAGTCACGGGGAGAGGCGCACCGCCCGGTGCGACCTGTCTGCCGTCGCGTTGTGAAAAAGGGAGCCTTTGAATGTCCGTATCCTCGTCCATCCGTCTTTCCGCGCGCGCCGCGCTGCTGCTGGCTTGCGCCTGTGGCGCGCTGAGCACCGCCTATGCGCAGGAGGCCGCTGAAGGCGACGACAGCAGCATCACCGTAACCGGCCGCCGCATCTCGCTGTCAGCTGAGGCGATCGGTCAGGACAAGGTGACGAACACCGTGGGCATCACGCGCGACGCCCTGTTGTCCGCGCCGTCGGGCATTTCGGGCCTGAAGATGCTGGAGCAGTTGCCCGGCTTCAACGTGCAGACGGACGGGCCGCTCGGCCTCTACGAGTTCGGCAACAGCGTTCAGAGCCGCGCCTTCAATCTGGATCAGATCGGCTTCATCGTCGACGGCATTCCTACCGGCCGCAGCGATGCCTTTGGCGGCAGCCCGGTGTTCCGCTATGTCGACAATGAAAATCTGGGTCGCGTGGAAGCATCGGTCGGTGCGGGCGACGTTGGCCTGCCCAGCTATTCCTCCCTTGGTCCGGTCATCAGCTATAATAGCATCGAGCCGCAGGACCAGATGGGTCTGTTCGTGTCGCAGAGCTTTGGCGACAATGATCTGAAGCGCACTTTCATCCGGGTGAATACGGGCAAGATCGGTCCGTTCAAGGCCTATGTCAGCCGTACGAAGCTGGACAGTGACCTGTGGCGCGGCGAAGGGTCTGTGGACCGCGAACATTGGGAAGCGCAGCTTCATGCCGATCTGGGCGGCGATAGCTGGGCGCGGTTCAAATTCGTGTCGAACGACTTTTTCGACTATGACTCGCCCACGCTGACGCGGGCGCAGTATAATTCGGCCACTCCGATTTTCTACGGCAGCGGCACGGGTCGCGACATCGGCTACATCGTTGCGCCGCCCAACACGACGCCCGGTTTCGCACCCACCGCGGCTGGCGTGGCTTATTCGAATTCGGCCTATATCAACAGCTACAACCTCGCCATCAACGTTCGCAAGGACAAGCTCTATGGCGGCACCGTCCATCTGGGCGTGGCGGATAATGCCTGGTTCGAAACGACCGCCTATTGGGAAGACAAGGGCGGTTATGGCGTGTCGCCGGACAGCTATGCCAACAGCCTTGCCATTTATACCGGGCAATCGGCCATCGGCCTGCCGGTCAATGCGCCGCGCGGGACGCAGTTCGGTCGCTCTGGCGTTGGCGGCAACCGTTATGGCATCACGGGCAAGTTCCATATCGATATCGGCAATCACAGCATCGAGGCAGGGGCCTGGGCCGAGCTTGACCAATATCATCGCACGCAGGCCCGCTACAACACGACGGATGGTTCGCCTGCCAGCCCGGCCGATCTGGATTCGCTGGTGTTCCTGCGGCGCGATTATCGCAGCGAACGCAACATCACACAGGCCTTCCTGAAGGACACGGCCAAGTTCCTTGACGACAGGCTGATCGTCGACGTCGGCTTCAAGGCGCTGTCGATGGACTATCATTATTTCGGCTATCGCGACTATGCCGACTATTATCGCAATATCGGGACAACCGCCGCGCCCAACTATGTGGCTGGCTGGGGTCAGCATGGTGCTTCAGCCAATTATACGGATGGCTTCCTGCCGATGGCGGGCCTGATCTACAAGCTGGATGGCCGGTCGCAGGTCTTCGCCTCCTATGCGGAAAATACCGCTCTGCCCAAGGGGCTGGACGATATCTATTCCGTCGTGCCTTCGACGGGTGTGGTCGCGCCCAAGCCGCAGGCGGAAAGGTCTAAGAATTTCGAGCTGGGCATTCGCACCAACCAGTCGGAATTCTACGGCGCGCTGGCGCTGTACTACACCAAGTTTGATAACCGCATCGCCGCAACGGCCGTCCCGCTGGCGGGCAGCACCGTGCTGGAATCGGTCTATACCAATGTCGGTGGCGTGAAGGCCTATGGCGCCGAATTTACCGGCACCTACAAGCCGGCCTTCCTGCATGGCCTGGCCTATTTCAATCTCAACGCCACCTACAACCATGCCAAGTTCCAGGACGACTTGCCCAATGGCACGCAACTGGCCGGCAAATATCTGCCCGACAGCGCCAAGTGGATCGTGAACGGGGGCGTGACGATCGAACCTGCCAGCTGGCTGGTCGCCAATTTCAGCGGCAAATATACTAGCAAGCGTTGGTCGACGCTGGTCAATACGGCGGGATCGAGCGTGCCGGGATTCACCATCTTCAGCGCCTATGTCGACATTGGCGATGGCATCACCCTGGGCCCGGTCAAGGGTGTGAAGGCGCGGTTCAATCTGGACAATGTGTTCGACAAGGATACGCTCTCCTATATCTCGCCGGTGGTTTCGGGCGACGGCAATTTCCGTCCCCAGTCGCCGCGCACCTTCCAGTTCACGATCTCGGGTGAAATTTGATGCGGACTGTTTTGATGATGGGGGCAGCGATCGTCGCGCTGCTCCCGCTGACCGCGCAAGCGGAGGCGCCGGTTGTGACCAAGCAGGTCTATCAACTGCACCAGAAGCTGATCACGCTCGACAGCCATCTCGATACGCCGGCTTCGCTCGATCTGCCGGGCTGGTCGATCGAGGAGGAGCATGGTGTCCATAGCGACTTCACTCAGGTCGATCTGCCTCGGATGAAGAAGGGCGGTCTGGATGGCGGTTTCTGGGCGATCTACACGGGGCAGGGGCCGCTGACGATCGAGGGGTTCCGCAAGGCGCGCGACTTTGCGATCCTGCGCGGGCTTTCGATCCGCAACATGGTGGCGGCGGACCCGGCGAATTTCACGCTGGCGCTGGAAGCGAAGGACGCCGCGCCGATCGCGGCGTCGGGCAAGCACATCGTCTATATGTCGATCGAGAATGCCTATCCGCTGGGCGAGGACGTGTCGCTGATCAAGACCTTCTACGACATGGGCGTGCGGGTTTCGGGCTTTGCCCATTTCGCGCATAACCAGTTTGCCGACAGTTCGACCGATCCGTCGAAGAAGCCGCGCTATGGCGGGCTTAGCCCGCTGGGCAAGGAATTGCTGAAGGAGATGAACCGGCTGGGCATCGTGCCCGATGCGTCGCACAGCAGCGATCAGGTTCTGGACGATCTGCTGGCGCTTTCCACCACGCCGGTGCTGCTGACCCATTCGGGGTGCAAGGCGGTCTATGACCATCCCCGCAATATCGATGACGAGCATCTGAAAGCGCTGGCGGCCAAGGGCGGGGTCATCCAGATGAACGCCTATGGCAGCTATCTGCGCGCGTCCAAGCCCAATCCGGAGCGGCAGAAGGCGCTGATGGCGCTCTATGGCCAGATGCGGGAGGATGCCAAGCTGTCGCCGGAGAAGAGGGCCGAACTGCTGGCCCAGCGGCAGGAGATCGACAAGCTCTATCCCGATACCGACCGGCCGACCTTCGACGATTTCATGGCGCATATGCTGCATGCGCTGAAGGTCGTTGGGCCGGAACATGTCGGCATCGGGCTGGACTGGGACGGCGGCGGTGGCGTGGTCGGCCTGGAAGATGTGGTCGACCTGCCCAAGATTACCGCTGCGCTGCTGAAGGCGGGTTACACGCAGGCCGATCTGGAGAAGATCTGGTCCGGCAATGTGCTGCGTGTGCTGGCTGCGGCGGAGGCGGGCAAGGGGAAGTAGGGCGATCCGTGCTCCTGCGAAAGCAGGAGCCCAGATTTGCCGGGTGGGGACTTGCCGCCCTGGGCTCCTGCTTTCGCAGGAGCACGGGAAAGGGGTTATTTTCCTTCCAGCATCTCGATCATCAGGGAGAAGTCGCGGGTGGCTTCGCCCTGATTGGCGAGGAGCTGGTAGAGGGATTCTGCGGCATTGCCCATGGGCACGGAGGCGCCGACCAGCGCGGCGGCTTCGGTCGCGAGTTTCAGATCCTTCAGCATCAGGCCGACGGCAAAGCCGCCCTGATAGCCATTGTCGGACGGTGACTGCGGACCGACGCCGGGGACGGGGCAATAGCTGGTCATCGACCAGCTCTGGCCCGACGATACGCTGCTGATATCGTAGAAGGTCTGCGGATCGAGGCCGAGCTTTCTGGCCATGGCGAAAGTTTCGCAGGTGGCGACCATGGTGGCGCCCAGCAGCATATTGTTGCAGATCTTGGCCGCCTGACCATTGCCCGCGCCGCCGGCATGGATCACCGCCCGGCCCATGGCGCTGAGGATCGGCTTGGCGCTGGCGAAGGCGGCGTCGGTGCCGCCGACCATGAAGGTGAGCGTGCCGCCATTGGCCGCCGCGATGCCGCCCGAAACCGGGGCGTCGACCATCTCGAAACCCTTGGCGACGGCCGCCTCGATCACGCGGCGGGCGGTGGCGACGTCTATGGTGGAGCAGTCGAGGAAGAGCGCGCCGGGCTTTGCCGCGCCGAAGACTTCATTGGCATAGACGCTTTCGACATGCTTGCCGGCGGGGAGCATCGTGACCACCGCGTCGGCGCCGGCGACTGCATCGGCGGCGCTGGCGGCGCGGACCGCGCCATGGCTTTGCGCCTTGGCCAGCGCCTCTTCCGACAGGTCGAAGGCGCGCACGGCATAGCCATTCTTGAGCAGATTGGCGGCCATGCCGCCGCCCATATTGCCAAGGCCGATGAAGGCGATCGTCTGGGTCATGACTCTATTCTCTCCCGCTTAACTTCGCATATTTCCCGTGAATTATGACATTTTATTGCGTGGTCCTGATCCTATCGGAAAGGCGGGGAAGCTGTGCCGAGCATAGCCCTCACCCGCCAAATAGGACAGGTCAGCCCATCCCCGGCTCCACGCCCGGTAGCGGGGTCCATTGTTTCTCCGGTGGCAGGGGCGCGAAGATCGCGTCGATCATCGCGTCGCTGGTGTCCTTCAGCGTGGCCGGGGACCAGAGGGGGGCATTATCCTTGTCGAAGATCACCGCGCGCACGCCCTCGACAAAATCGGGTCGGCGGATGATCGCGCAGGCAAGGCCATATTCCATCGCCATATTGTCGGCGAAGCTGGCCTTGTTCGCGCCCTCGACCAGTTGGCGCAGCGCGACCTTGATCGTCTGGGGGGATTTGGTGGCGAGCACGGCCAGTTGTTTTGTCGCCCATTCTCCGCCATCGGCTTTCAGCGCGGTGATGATGTCCTCGGCCCGGTCAGAGGCGAAGAGGCGATCGATCTCGGCGCGATGGGCTTCCAGCTTCGAGGGGGGCGGCGTCTGCGCATTTTCGTCCAATATGTCGCCCAGACCCAGCGGATCGGCGAGGATGCGAGCCTTGATCGCGTCCAGCCTGTCGGAGGCGATATAGTGGGTGGCGATGCCGATCGCTGCGCAATCCGACCCGTCGATGCGCGATCCGGTTGCCGCCAGCCAGGCCCCGACCCGGCCGGGCAGGCGCGGCAGAAACCAGCCGCCGCCCACATCGGGGAACAGGCCGATGCCGGTTTCGGGCATGGCGAAGGTCGTGCGTTCGGTGGCGACGCGGAAGCGGGCGGGCAGCGATATGCCGACCCCGCCACCCATGACGATCCCGTCAATGAAGGCGACGATCGGCTTGGGGTAGACGAACAGCAGATGGTTCATCCGATATTCGACATGGAAGAAGCGTTCCGCCTCGACGCAGTCGGCCTTTGCGCTATTGGCGATCAGGGCGATGTCGCCGCCGGCGCAGAAGCCGCGCGAAAGTTTGGGATCGCCGTCGGCGGCGGGCAGATGGTCGATCATGACCGCGATGACGCTGTCATCCTGCGCCCAGCCAAGCAGCGCGTCGTTGATCGCTTCGCACATGACCGGCGTGAGGGCATGGATCGCCTTTGGCCGGTTGAGGCGGATGCGGCCGACACCGTTTTCGATTGTGGTCAGGACTTGGTCGGTCATATCAACTCCGTTCGGGCTGAGTTTGTCGAAGCCTCCGCCTGAGCGGAGCGAAGGCCTCACTTCGTTCGGCAGAGCCCTTCGACAGGCTCAGGGCGAACGGATTACTAAATCATCCGCGCAACATGTCCCGCGCGACGATCATGCGCATCACCTGATTGGTGCCTTCCAGGATGGAGTGCACGCGCAGGTCGCGCCAGAAGCGTTCGATGGGATAGTCCATCAGATAGCCATAGCCGCCATGGAGTTGCAGCGCGCGGTCGACCACGGATGATCCGGTGTCGGTGGCGAAACGCTTAGCCATGGCGGCGAAGCGGGTCTTGTCCGGTGCGTTTTCCGTCACCTTGACGGCGGCGGCATAGAGCAGGGTGCGGGCGGCCTCCAGTTCGGTCTGCATGTCGGCCAGCGTGAACTGGGTGTTCTGGAAGTCCGCGATGGACTGGCCGAACTGTTTGCGATCCTTGGTATAGGTGACGCTTTCGTCGATGCAGCGTTGCGCGCCGCCCAGCGAGCAGGCGCCGATATTGAGGCGGCCGCCGTCCAGACCCATCATCGCGATGCGGAAGCCTTCGCCCTCCGCCCCGACCAGATTTTCGACCGGCACGCGGACGCCGTCGAAATTGACCTGCGCGGTGGGTTGCGAATGCCAGCCGAGTTTGCGTTCCTGCGCACCGAAGCTGACGCCTTGCATGTCCTTTTCGATGACGAGGCAGCTAATGCCCTTGGGGCCGTCCTCACCGGTACGGAGCATGACGACATAAAGGTCATTCTCGCCGCCGCCGGAGATGAATTGTTTGGAGCCGGTGACGACATAATGATCGCCCTCGGAGTCACTGGCCCTGACCGCCTTCGTCTTCAGCGCGGCGGCGTCCGACCCTGCGCCCGCTTCGGTCAGGCAGTAGCTCGCCATGCGGGTCATGGGGACGAGATCGGGGAGATATTTGTCCTTGAGCGCTTGGCTGCCGAAACGGTCGATCATCCAGGCGCTCATATTATGGATCGAGATGAAGGCGCTGGTCGAGGGGCAGCCATAGGCCATTGCCTCCATGATCAGCGCCGCTTCCAGTCGGCCAAGGCCGATGCCGCCTGCTTCTTCCGACACATAAATCCCGCCGAAGCCCAGTTCCGCCGCCGCGCGGATGGTGTCGCGGGGGAAGATATGCTTTTCATCCCACTCGCCGGCATGCGGCGTGATCGCGTCGGCGGTGAAGCGCTGCGCCATTTCCTGGATCGCCCGCTGATCGTCGGTCAGGTCGAATTGGGTCATGCTCTCCTTCCGTCCTGCCGCGCGACAGGATCTGTATCTTGCCTCTCTCTTAGCAATCTAGCGATATTGCCAGCAATGGGGAAGTTGTGCATGAACGCGCTGCAAATTTGCAGGATGGGCCGATGTTCGACTGGGACGATCTGCGGGTGTTTCTGGCGGTGGCGCGGGCGCGCAAGGTGGCGCCGGCGGCGCGGACGCTGGGGATCGACGCCACGACGATCGCGCGGCGGCTGGCGCGGCTGGAAAAGGCGCTGGAGGCCGACCTGTTCGAAATGGCCGGGGGCGAGCGGGCGCTGACGCCGCGCGGGCAGGCGCTGCTGCGCCATGCGGAGGGCGTGGAAAGCGCGGCGCTGGCGGCGATGGAGGAAGTGCAGGGGCAGGAGCATCGCTTAAGCGGACAGGTGCGGCTGTCGGTCGCGGAGGGCTTTGGCGCCTGGGTGCTGGCGCCGGGCATGGGGGATTTCAACCGGCGGCATCCGGGCATAAGGCTGGACCTGATCACCGCTTCGGGCTTTCTCAATCCGTCGAACCGGGAAGCGGACATGGCGGTGATGCTGGCGCGGCCGCAGCGCGGGCGGCTGACGGTGCGGCGATTGGGCGATTATCGGCTGCACCTTTATGCCTCGCCCGCCTATCTGGAGCGGGTCGGGCGGCCGGGCAAGCCCGCCGATCTGCGCGATTGCACGCTGATCGGCTATGTGCCGGAGTTCATCTTCTCGCCCGAACTGGATTATCTGGACGAGGTGGAGGCCGGGCTGGAGGCGCATCTGCGATCGACCAGCATCATCATGCAGCATCGGATGATCGTGCAGGGCGCGGGGATCGGCGTGTTGCCGGACTTTATCGGGCGGCGCGACCCTGGGCTGATGCCGCTGATGACCGACAAGGTGGAGATCGTCCGCAGTTTCTGGCTGGTGATGCAGGATGATATGCGGCGGCTGGCGCGGATCGGCGCGGTGGCCGATTGGCTCAAGGAAAGGGTCGACACATTATCCGGTTTGCGCGATTTCCAGGACGCCGGATGATGCCATCCGGCTCGCAATCGCGCGAAAGTCAATCGACGTGGCGCTTCCGTCTCGCTAAGGGAGTCGTAATGGTTAGACGGTCGCATCTCGCACATGCAGCATAAGCCCAAGCGCAGCCGCGTGATCGCCGTGCAGAATGGCGAATTCCGTGCGCGCGCCACCGAATATCTCGATTTTCTGGCCGCCTGGGTGAAGAAGCCGCGCCAGACCGCATCGGTGGTGCCGTCGAGTCGGCATCTGGCACGGCTGATGGTGGCGAAGATCGATCCGCAGGATGGCCGCGTGCTGGAACTGGGCGGCGGAACCGGGGTGTTCACCCGCGCCATATTGGAAACCGGGCTGCCGGCCGAGAAGCTGGAAGTGGTGGAGATCAACCCGGCCTTCGCGCGCGGATTGCGGCGGCATTTTCCGCAGGTGGCCGTGCTGGAAACGCCCGCGCAGATCGTGTCGACCGCGACCGCCGGGGAGCCGGGCGACTATCAGATCGTGGTGAGCGGCCTGCCGCTGCTGGCGATGGACCGGGGCATGCACCATGATATTCTGTCCGAATCCTTCCGCATGCTGAAGCCGGGCGGCAGCTTCGTGCAGTTCACCTATTCCATGCGCCCGCCGGTGAGCCGCGAGATCATCGACGCGCTGAAACTGGATGTGGAGCGGGTCGGCCAGACGGTGCGGAATTTCCCGCCCGCGACGGTGTTTCGCTTCTTTCGGCGTGGTGAGTAGGAATGGGCGAATAGGACCGGATAATCGAAAAGGGGGCCGCATCGGGTGATGCGGCCCCCTTTTTCGTTTCGGTCAGTAGAAGGCGCCGTAGATCACGTCGACCACGCGGCGCGTCCTGATCCGCACCAGCAGCAGGTCCGGGCCATAGCGCACCCAGCGATAGCCATAGGGCGGCGCACCGATGCCGAGGCGGGCATAATCGTCATAATAATAGCGCGACGACAGGAAGAGCGACGGCAGCAGCAGGCCGATCGACCAGCGGCGATAGCGATAGCCGTGCGGATAGCGGAAGACGGGACCGGGCATCGGCCGGAAATTAGGCGGGCGTCCGGCGCCGGGGCGATGGGGCGGTTGCGGCTTGACCGGGCGCGGCGGTTGCGGCCGACCGGGACGCGGCGGCTGGATGGCGGGACCGCCATGGCCGGGGCGAGGCGGCTGAATGGCAGGGCCGCCGGTGCCGGGACGGGGTGGTTGCGGCCTTGGTGGCTGGGGTCTGGGCGGCTGGATGGCCGGGCCACCCGGTCGAGGTGGCTGGACGGATGGACCACCGGGGCGAGGTGGTTGCGGTTTAGGAGGCTGCGGTGCGGGGCGGGTGGTTGGCCGGGGCTGGTTGCCCTGATGCTGCTGTTGCTGGGCGAGGGCGAGATCGGGGGCGATGACGAGCGCAATCGAGAGGAACAGCAACGGCTTTTTCATGATGCCTACTCCGCATGACGGGCGGCGATGCTAGACCGGCGCAGGAAAGGCGGCAATGGACTTTGCTTTTGATGGCGGCGGTGCGCGCGGCGGTTGCATAGCGGGGTTGCCGCCCTATCTTTGCCGCAACGCAAAAGGGGCAGAGCCATCCATGGCATCCATCATAGAAATTAAGGGCCTGACGAAACGCTATGCGTCGGGCTTCGAGGCGCTGAAGGGCGTCGACCTGAATATCGAGGAAGGCGAGATTTTCGCGCTGCTGGGGCCGAACGGCGCGGGCAAGACGACGATGATCTCCATCATCTGCGGCATCGCGCGGGCGAGCGGCGGCAGCGTGACCGTGGCCGGGCATGATATCGTGCGCTACTATCGCGGCGCGCGCACCGCGATCGGGCTGGTGCCGCAGGAATTGCACACCGACCAGTTCGAGCGGGTGATCGACACGGTGCGCCTGAGCCGGGGGCTGTTCGGCCTGCCGCGCGACGAGGCCCATGTCGAGAAGGTGCTGCGCGATCTGTCGCTGTGGGACAAGCGCAACAACAGGATCATCGAATTGTCGGGCGGCATGAAGCGGCGCGTGATGATCGCCAAGGCGCTGAGCCATGAGCCGCGCGTGCTGTTTCTGGACGAGCCGACCGCCGGCGTGGACGTGGAACTGCGTCGGGACATGTGGAAGCTGATCGGCGAACTGCGTCAGACCGGCGTCACCATCATCCTGACCACCCATTATATCGAGGAGGCCGAGGAAATGGCCGACCGGGTGGGGGTGATCAATCGCGGCGAACTGATGCTGGTCGAGGAAAAGACCGCGCTGATGAAGAAGCTGGGCAAGAAGACGCTGACCATCGTGCTGGCCGATCCGCTGACGACGGTGCCGGCCGAACTGAGCGAATGGCATGTCACGCTGGGCGCGGACGGGCATGAGATGGAATATATTTTCGATACGCAGGCGGAACGGACCGGCGTGTCGTCGCTGCTGCGCAGGCTGGGCGACCTGGGGATCGGATATAAGGATCTGAACACAAGGCAGAGCAGCCTGGAAGATATTTTCGTGGAACTGGTGCATCAGGAGAAGGCGGCATGAGCCTCCAGAATTTTCGCGCCATCGCCGCGATCTACAAATTTGAGTTGCATCGCTTTCGTCGCACCTTGCTGACCGGGCTGCTGGTGCCGGTGATCACCACAACGCTCTATTTCGTGGTGTTCGGCGGGGCGATCGGATCGCGCATGACGGAGGTGGACGGCATCGCCTATGGCGCGTTCATCGTGCCGGGCCTGATCATGATGTCGATGCTGACGGAGAGCATCTTCAACGCCAGTTTCGGCATCTATATGCCCAAATATAGCGGCACCATCTATGAATTGCTGTCGGCGCCGATCTCCGCGACGGAGACGGTGATCGCCTATGTCGGCGCGGCGGCGACCAAATCGCTGATCGTGGGGACGATCATCTTTGCGACGGCGCATCTGTTCGTCGACATCCATGTCGCCCATCCGCTTGCGATGGCGGGCTTCATGCTGCTGATCGCGATCAGCTTCTGCCTGTTCGGCTTCATCCTGGGCATCTGGTCGCAGGGATTCGAGCAGTTGCAGGTGATCCCGCTGCTGGTGGTGACGCCGCTGACCTTTCTGGGCGGGGCCTTTTATTCCGTGCACATGCTGGCGCAGCCGTGGCAGACGATGACTTTGTTCAACCCGATCGTCTATCTTATCTCCGGCTTCCGCTGGACCTTCTTCGGCCGGGGCGACGTGGCTATCGAATATAGCCTGTTGTTCGTGGCGGGGATGATGGCGCTGTGCCTGGGGATCATCGGCTGGATGTTCCGCACCGGATACAGGCTGAAGAAATGAAAAGGGCGGCCATTGGCCGCCCGCTTTTAATCACCGGTCAGGCTGTACCCTTTCAGGCAGCCTGGCTTTCGGGCGTGACGGCAAACAGGGTCACATTCTTATATTTGTCGTCGGTTTCATTGTAGAGGCCGTACATCGCCTCGAAATTTTCATCGAGAACCTGAATGTCCGACAGCCCGACCAGCTTGAACGTGCCCAGCTTCAGCTCGCGCGGAGGCGTGCCGTTGCGGTCAGTGGTCACGGCGTCGATGAACAATTCATCGTGGCGCGTATAGAGGATGTGCGGCGCCAGCGTGACGACCATTTTATTATAGGTCACCTTCAGGCACTTCTGGAGCGCGATGGCTTCAAAAATCTCGGTCGGGGCTTGCATGATTGGCTTTCCCTGACCGATTTTGCTGATTCTTTCAATTGCTTTGTGCGCCGCACCATGTTTCTGTTGTGCAATCAGTGCGATAAACCGTTCAGGCGGGCAGCAGGCCCAGCCGTTCGCGCAGGCTCCAGCGGGTGATCAGCAGCAGGGCGACCGCGCCAAGGCCGCTGGCAAGGCCCAGCCAGATGCCGACACCCTGCATATGCAGCGGAAAGGCGAGCAGGGTGCCCACGCCAATGCCCACGACCCAATAGCCGATCAGGGCGAAGATCATCGGTACCGTCGTATCCTGTATCCCGCGCAGCACGCCGGCCCCCACGGCCTGCGCCGCGTCGACAAGCTGGAACAGGGCGGCGACGGCAAGGAAGCTGACCGCCAGACTGGCGGTGCGGGCGTTTGCCGGGTTGGACAGGTCGAGGAAGGCCGATACCAAAGTGCGCGGCATCAGGATCAGCAGAGCGGCGGCGCAGCAGGCAAAGCCGGTCCCGATCATCAGCGCCAGCCAGCCGGCGCGGCCGATGCCAGCATGATCGCGGCGGCCATAGGCGATGCCGACCCGGATGGTTGCGGCCTGACCGATACCCATCGGGACCATGAAGACCAGAGCGGCGATCTGGATCGCGACCGCATGGGCGGCGAGCGAGTCGCGGTTGATAAGGCCCATCAGGAAAGCCGAGGCGTTGAACACCGTCGTTTCGAAGCCGAGCGTGATCGCGATCGGCAGGCCGAGCGCCCACACCTGCCGATGCCGTTCGCGATCACGGGTCCAGAAGCGGCCCATAAGGCGATAGCGGCGGAAACGGCGATCGATCAGGATGACGGTCAGCAGGCCGAAGAAGAGGAAGCAGGAGGAAAGGGTGCTGGCAAGGCCCGCGCCGAACAGGCCGAGCGTCGGGAAACCCAGATGGCCGAAGATCAGCGCCCAGCCCATCAGCACATTGACCGGGATTGCCGCCAGCATGATGATGAGGCCCCAGATCGGCCGTTCCAGCGCGGCGATGAAATTGCGCAGGGTGGTGAAGCCAAGGAAGGGCAGCAGCGCCCATTGCAAGCCGTGCATCAGATGTCCGGCCTCCCGCGCCAGATCGGCATCCTGCCCCATGGCGAGCAGGATCGTCTCGCACTCCCAGAGCAGCGCCCAGGCGGGCAGCACGAAGAAGAGGGCGGCGCGCAGCGTCTGCTGCACGGTGCGGCGCACGTCGCGCACGCTGTGGCGGCGGCGGCCCCGTTCGCTGGCGATAAGGGGAGAGGCGGCGGTGACGAGGCCCATGCCGAAGAGCAGCAGGGCGTGGAACAGGTTGATGGCGAGCGCGCCTGCGGCCACGCTTTCCGCGCCCCGGCGGCCGAGCAGCAGCAGGTCGCTGGCGGCGATGGCCGACCAGGCGATATTGCCCGCGATCATCGGCAGAGCGAGCGCGATCAGCGCGCTGGCCTCTATGCGCCAGGGGGAAGGATGGGTCACGGTGCTGGTCCAGACAAAGAATGCGTGCTCCTGCGCAAGCAGGAGCCCAGGGTCGGACGTCATGGTCTGTCGCCCTAGGCTCCTGCTTGCGCAGGAGCACGGCGTTCATAAAGGCCTCAGTGCTTCTTGAACAGATGCAGCGCGGCGACGATGATGCCGCCGACCACCAGTCCGACGATCGCGCCGCCGATGGCTGTCACCAGCCAGTGCAGGATGCTGCCGATCGCGGGCACGGCATGGGCTGCGCTTTGGGCGACATGCTCGATCGTGCCGGGGATCAGGTCGATATGAAATTCGTGCAGGCCATGGACGATCAGCCCGCCGCCGACCCAGAGCATGGCGGCGGTGCCGACCACGGCCAGGATCGACATCAGGACCGGCATCGCCTTCACCAGGCTGCGGCCGATCGCCTGTGTGCCGGCACCATCCTTCTTCGCCAGATGCAGGCCGATATCGTCCATCTTCACGATCAGGCCGACGACGCCATAGACGCCCGCAGTGATCAGGATGGCGACAACGACCAGGATCAGCGCCTGTTCCCATACCGGTTCGCTCGCCACGGTGCCGAGCGAAATGGCCATGATCTCGCCCGACAGGATGAAGTCGGTGCGGATGGCGCTGGACACTTTCTGATTTTCCAGATCGGCGCTGCTGTGCGCCTTGACCGCTTCCTCCGCGACGTCATGGCCGCCCTGAAAGGCTTCGAGCAGCTTTTCCGCTGCCTCGAAACAAAGGAAGGCGCCGCCCAGCATCAGCAGCGGCGGCAGCAGCCAGGGCGCGAAGGCGCTCATCAGCAGGGCGGCAGGCAGCAGGAAAACCAGCTTGTTGCGGATAGAGCCCTTGGCGATCTTCCAGATGATCGGCAGTTCGCGATCGGGAGTAAGGCCCATGACATATTTGGGGGTGACGGCGGCATCATCGATGACCACGCCGGCGGCCTTCGATCCGGCCCGGCCGGCGGCGGCGGCGACATCGTCCAGCGAAGTTGCCGTCAGCTTGGCGATGCCCGCCACATCATCGAGCAGCGCGATCAGACCCGAAGGCATAAATTCAATCCCCTGTTACGGGCCCCCGTTGCGGGTGATGAGGCCCCTGGCCCTGCCTCATAGAGAGCGTGCATCGGGGGAGCAATGGATTGCGACGATTGGAAAAAGAGGGTCAGTAGTTGCCGGGCGGATCGCTGGCGGGGAAGCTCTCGTCGGACTGTTCGTCGACCTTGTCCCACTGGCCGGGCCTGATGCCCTGCTGCGGACCGGCATCGCGGATATAGCCGCTGAGGCCGGCGGCCTCCATCTCATCCATGTCGGCGGTGTCGCCTTCGCCCATCCATTCGCGCCAGCCCTTGAACGCCAATGCGCCAAGGCCGGTGACGATGGCCAGTTTGACCAGCCCCTTCATGCTTTTCTCTCCTGTCCGTGATGGAGATGGACCCAGTCGGCGCGATCATGGCCCACCGCTTCGGGGGCAAGGCTGATTTCGCCTTCCTCGTCAGCGCCGTCCGCCGCCGCTTCGGTTCCGGTGGGTTGGGGGAGCGACCAGCGTTCGCGCAACGCCGCGTCGATCATGGTCGCCCATATCGCCGCATCGCCCGCCATACGCATCGCGCTGTCGGGTTCTTTCATGAGCGCAAGGATGCTGCCGGCATCCTCGACGCGGGCGGGCCAGTTGTCCGGCTGCGACGCGGCGAGGTGGCGGGCCAGTCGCTCGATCAGGGAACGTTCTTCCATGGGGGTGAAACGCATGCCGGGGGCGGCCGTTCCCCGCCATCGTGACGATGGCGCATCGATATGAACATAGCGGAGGGAGAGGGGTTTGGGAGGGACGGGGCGATCATAGGAGACATGGGATGCCGCAGGGTGACAAGAGCCGCTATACCGACAAGCAGAAGCGCAAGGCCGCGCATATCGAG
The DNA here is from genome assembly GCF_900111125.1 of Sphingobium sp. YR768. Lineage (GTDB taxonomy): Bacteria > Pseudomonadota > Alphaproteobacteria > Sphingomonadales > Sphingomonadaceae > Sphingobium. Next base: position 334,969 of record NZ_FOGE01000002.1, on the reverse strand, counting down.
CAGAGTTATGAAGAGCGTGGCGTCGACCATGAGGAGGCGGTGGCGCGGGCCTGGGCCACGGTGAACAAGGATTCGGGCGGCGGCAACAAGTCCGGTTCCGGTCGTGGCAAGCCGGAAAGTCATGCGTCGGCGCGCAAGGGTGGGCGCAAGGGCGGTGAAACTTCGGCCTGCAGAAGCGCGGCGGATCGGTCTGCGGCGGCACGCAAGGGGTGGGAAACCCGGCGGAAACGGGCGGCGGGCTGAGCTGTGGCAATAAGGTGACTCTGCGCAGTTTTTGATATTGCGACGCTTGAAATTTTAAACCTAATATTGCGAAACATTATTATTAGCACTAATGCCGCGCCCGAAAGCGGGCCGGCCCCTTGCCACGGTATCTGACCGGCAGGGGGACAAGGGCAGCCCGTTCGTGATCTTTAGAACGGGGGTTGCAATGGTACGGACATATTTTCTTCTCTTCGGTGCGTCGCTGGGTGCGATCACGGCCATGCCGGCAGCGGCGCAGACGCCGGCTGACGCCGCGCCGACGGAAGATGAGATCGTCGTTACCGGCACCTATACGCTGCCCAACAAGATCGACACGGCGACGGGACTGGGCCTGACCGTGCAGGAAACGCCGCAGTCGGTCAGCATCATGACCGCGCAGCGCATCCTCGACCAGAATCTGATCAGCGTGAAGGACGTGATCGTCAACAGCGTGGGCGTGTCCGCCAACGAGGTCGACGATGTTCGCAACAATTTCTACGCGCGCGGCTTCGAAATCCGCAACACGCAGGTCGATGGCGTTCCGGCGGCCTGGACGCTGGCGGGCGGCAATGGCGAAACCAGCATCGATGTGTCCATCTATGAGCGTGTCGAGATCGTGCGCGGCGCGACCGGCCTGTTGTCGGGTGCGGGTGATCCGTCCGCTTCGGTCAATCTGGTGCGCAAACATGCCGACGCCACGGACCTGACCGGCTATGCCAGTGCCAGCATTGGCAGTTGGAACACCTGGCGCCTGTCGGCCGATGTGGCCGGTGCGCTGACGTCGGACGGTCGCATCCGCGCGCGGCTTGTGGGCCGTTATGAGGAAGGCGAAAGCTATATCGACATTCAGAAGCGCAAGAAGTGGGTGCTCTATGGCGTGGTCGATGCTGACCTGACCGACACGACGCTGGTGCGCGTGGGCATGAGCCATCAGGACACAAAGCCCAAGGGCGCGACCTGGGGGGCGCTGCCGACTTTCTACACCGACGGCACGACCACCGATCTGGCCCGGTCGCAGAGCACGGCGGCGGACTGGACCTACTGGAACAGCACCAACCAGAATATCTTCGCCACCGTGCGTCAGGAATTTGGCGACAAGTGGAACCTGACGGTCAATTACAACCGCTTGAAGAATACCGGCGATACCCAGCTTCTTTATCTCTACGGCAATGTGGATCGGGCGACCGGCACGATCGAGAGTAGCAACCCCTATAAGTCGAAGAGCGACAGCGTTCAGAACAGCATCGACGCCCAGTTGAAGGGGGCCGTCACCCTGTTCGGTCGCGATCACGAGATCGTGGTAGGCGCGCTGCATAGCGTGCTGAAGCGCCACACCGACAATTATGTCGCGCCCAACACCGAAAATAACCCGGCTTGGGGCGAAGGGCTGAACAACTGGCAGACGAACGTCCCGGTGATCGGCGCGGGCGGCGCGGACTTTGAAGAACCAATCTGGGGCACGACCGCCGTGCGCAATGAACAGGAGCGGATCGAGCAGACCGGCTATTATGGCGCATTCCGCCTGAACGTGGCCGAGCCGTTCAAGGTCATTCTGGGCGGCCGCATTTCCAGCTGGAATCAGCGGGGCTTCGCCTGGAGCGGGCCGAGCGATTATGGCGACGACAACGTGTTCATCCCCTATGTCGGCGCGCTCTATGATGTGACGCCCAACCATCGCGTCTATGCAAGCTATACCAAGATTTTCCAACCGCAGAATCTGTTCGACCGGAATCTGCGCCTGCTCGATCCGCTGGATGGCAACGCCTATGAGATTGGTCTGAAGAGCAGCTTCTTCGGCGATGCGTTGCAAACCTCCATCGCGCTGTTCCGTATCGAACAGGATAATGTCGGCCAGATCGGCGACGTCATCATCACCCCGAATGGACCGCAGCAGACCTATATCGCGGCCGAAGGCGTGACCAGCAAGGGCTTCGAAGTGGAAGCGACCGGCCAGCCGCTGCCGGGCTGGAATGTCAACGCCAGCTACAGCCAGTTCAAGGCGGAAGATGGCGACGGCGTCGCCGCGAACACCAACCAGCCGCGCAAGCTGCTGAAGATCTTCACCACCTATGATCTGCCGGGTGCGCTGGCCGGCCTGACCGTGGGCGGCGGCATCAATTATCGCAGCAAGGCCTATTCGGAGGGGCTGAACCCGGTCACGGCTGCCCCCTTCCGCTTTCAGCAGGACGGCTATACGCTGGTCAGCCTGATGGCGCGCTATGCGGTGAGCGAGCAGTTGCAGCTTCAGGCGAATGTCGAAAATCTGTTCGACAAGAAATATTACAGCCAGATGGGCTTCTTCAGCCAGTATCGCTATGGCGCGCCGCGCAACTTCACGATCGGCGCCAATTACAAGTTCTGATCGCTGCGCGGTTGATCGGTCGTTGAAGAGCGTCCTCCCCGATGGGAGGGCGCTCTTTTGCGTTCGGTCACAGGACTGCGGGGGATGACAAAAGAGTATCAGGCGATGGCCGCAGAGAGCGATTCCCGGACTCGCGCGATGGCCAGTTCGAGCGGTTCCGTCTCCCCCAGCAACAGAAAGCTGCCGTTGAGGGCGAAGGTGCAATGGCCATGCACCGTCGCGATCAGGGAGCGCGCCAGTCGGGGCGCCTGATGGTGGGTTTCGTGGGGCAATATCGCCGCGACTTCGCGCACCACCACATCGGTCAGGCCGCCGCGCCGGATGGCGAGCGTGTCGGGCATCGCCATGTCGGCGGGCAGGCGATGGTCGTAGATCGCCGTCCACAGATTGAAATTGTCGGCGGCGAAGCTGAAATAGCCCTGCACCAGCGCCGCGATCCGATCGGTCGAGGGCGATGTCAGTCGCTCTTCCAGATGCGCGGCCCATAGCTCAAAGGTGCGCGTGTTGATCGCGGCGAGCAGCAGATCGTAGCTGCCGAACACATTATAGAGCGTGCCCACGGCATAACCGATCCGCTTTGCCACCTCCCGCGCGGAAAAGCGCGCAAAGCCGACCTCCGCCATCAGGCGATGGCCTTCCTCCAGGATCAGCCCCTCCAGTTCGGCGCGGCTATGGTCGGATCGTCTGCCCATGAGAGCCGGTTTAGAAATTTAATTGATCACTGTCTAATATTTTAATTGATCAGTGTTCAATTCCGGTTTATCCAGCAGTCCTCCATGGCGAATGAAAGGTCTGTCATGCTGGTTGCGCTGCTTTTGATCCCGGTTGGTGTCGCTATCGCTGTCGCAAACGCCAGCAGGGTTTCGCTGGACCGTTCCTGTCTGATCGACCGCGATCGTAATCGGTATCTGCGCGCTGACACCGATTAACGTCTCGTCATTACTTCACGCTTATGGCCTTGATCATGAGGGGTATTGTTCATGTCCGCACCTGATCTGTCTTTGTTGGGAAAACGGCGCTTTGCGCCCTTGTTCGTCGTCCAGTTTCTGGGGGCGTTCAATGATAATCTGCTGAAATTCGCTTTGCTGTTCCTGGCCAATTTCGTCCTGTTCCGGGCGGAGCCGGGCAAGGCGGAATTGCTGGCGACGATCGCGACCGGCCTGTTCATCCTGCCCTATTTCCTCTTTTCCGCGCTGGCCGGGCAGATTGCCGACGCCTGGGACAAGGCGAAGCTGGTGCGGGCGGTCAAGGCGGCGGAAATCGTCATCATGGCGCTGGCGCTGATCGGCTTCTGGCTGCAATCGGTGCCGTTGCTGCTGACCTGCCTGTTCCTGATGGGGCTGCATTCGACGATCTTCGGGCCGGTCAAATTCTCGATCCTGCCGCAGCATCTGAAGCCACAGGAAATGATGGGCGGCACGGGCCTGATCGAGGCGGGTACGTTCCTGGCGATCCTGAGCGGGCAGTTGCTGGCCGGGGTGATTTCCGCACAGACGGCGGGTCTTGTCGCGGTCGGCGTTGCGTTGCTGGGGTTCCTTGCCAGCCTTGCCGTCCCGTCTGCGCCGCCGGTGGCGAAGGGGCTGCGGATCGATCCCAATATATTCCGCAGCACCTGGCAGATATTGAAGGCGGCGCGCCATGGGCGCGGCGTGTGGCTGTCCATCCTGGGGATCAGCTGGTTCTTCGGCATGGGCGCCGTGCTGCTGGCGCAATTCGCGCCGCTGGTGAGCGGCGTGCTGCATGCCAGGCAGGAAGTCGCCACCCTGTTTCTGCTGGTCTTCTCGCTGAGCGTCGCGCTGGGATCGTTGCTGGTGAACCGGCTGCTGCGCGGTGAGGTGTCGGCCCGCTTCGTGCCGCTGTCCGCGCTGGCGCTGGCCGGTTTCCTGATCGATCTGTGGCTGTCGACCAGCGCCTATGTGCCGCAGGGCGACGAAGCGGGCATCGCCGCCTTCGTCGCGTCGGCGGGAAGCTGGCGCATCCTGTTCGACCTGTTCGGCATCGCCTTTGCCGGGGGCATGTTCATTGTGCCGCTCTATGCGATCCTTCAGACCCATGCCCCGCGCGAGGAACGGTCGCGCACCATTGCGGCGAACAACATCGTCAATGCCGCCGTCAGCGTGGCCGTGGTGCTGGTGGTAACGCTGATGCTGGCGCGCGGCGAGAGCGTGCCCGGCGTGATCGGCACGCTGGGCTTTGCGACGCTGACCATTGCGCTGATTTCCTGCTGGCTGTTGCCCGAAACCGTCATCAAGTCGCTGTTCCGGGGGCTGTTGCGCCTGCTCTATCGGGTCGAGGTGTCGGGCGCGGAGAATATGCCGGCGGTGGGTACGCCTGCCGTGGTCGTGGTCAACCATGTGTCCTTCCTCGACGGGCTGCTGCTCGCCGCCTTCCTGCCGGGCAAGCCGACCTTTGCGGTGCATACCCGCATTGCCAGGGCCTGGTGGATCAAGCCCTTCCTGCCGCTGTTCGATGCCTTCCCGGTCGATCCGACCAATCCGATGGCGGCCAAGGCGATGGTGAAGGCAGTGCGCGAGGGGCGGACGCTGGTTATCTTCCCGGAAGGGCGCATCACCGTGACCGGCGCGCTGATGAAGATATTCGATGGTCCGGGCATGGTCGCCGACAAGGCCGACGCGCCGATCATCCCGGTGCGGATCGACGGCGCGCAATTTACGCCCTTCTCGCGCCTGCGCGGCAAGGTGCGGCTGCGCAGCTTCCCCAAGATCAAGCTGACCGTGCTGCCGCCCCGCCGTTTCAGCATTGAGGGTGAGATGACGGCGCGGGCGCGTCGCGCCATCGCCGGTCGCCGCCTCTATGACGAGATGAGCGCGATGATCTTCGCCACGTCGCGGACGGAAGAGACGCTGTTTCAGGCGCTGCTGGAGGCGCGGCATATCCATGGGGGCAAGGCGCCCGTGGTGGAGGATATCAAGCGCGAGCCGATGAGCTATGGCCGACTGGTCGTGGGCAGTCTGGCGCTCGGTCGCCCACTGGCGGCGGCGAGCCGTCAGGGGGAGGCGGTGGGCGTGCTGCTGCCCAATGTGGCGGCTGTGGTCGCGACCTTCTTCGCCTTGCAGGCGCATGGCCGGGTGCCGGCGATGCTCAACTATACGGCGGGCCTCACCAATTTGAAGGCGGCCTGCACCGCGGCGCAGATCCGCACGATCGTCACCGCCCGCGCCTTTGTCGATCAGGCGAAGCTGGGCGAAGTGGTCGCCGCGCTGGAGGCCGAGGGGCTGACCATCCTTTGGCTGGAGGATATCGGCGCGACCATTGGCGCCGGGGCGAAGCTGCGCGCGCTGATCGCCAGCCGCTTTGCCGGGCGGGCGCATAAGCGGTTGCGCATCGTGCCCGATGCGCCGGCGGTAATCCTGTTCACCAGTGGATCGGAGGGACTGCCCAAGGGCGTGGTGCTGAGCCACCGCAACCTGCTGTCCAATTGCCGCCAGTTGGCCGCGCGGATCGATTTCAACAATTCGGACATGGTGCTGAACGCTCTGCCGGTGTTCCATAGCTTCGGCCTGACCGGCGGCACGTTGCTGCCGATCCTGCACGGGGTGAAGACATTGCTCTATCCCAGTCCGCTGCATTACCGGATCGTGCCGGCGCTGGCCTATGACAGCAATGCCACGATCCTGTTCGGCACGGACACCTTCCTGTCAGGCTATGCGCGGATGGCGCATGGTTATGATTTCTATTCGCTGCGCTACATCTTTGCCGGGGCCGAGCGGGTGCGGGACGAAACGCGCAAGGCCTATGCCGACAAGTTCGGCCTGCGCATCCTGGAGGGCTATGGCGCGACCGAGGCCGGGCCGGTGATCGCGGTCAACACGCCGATGCATTTCCGCGCGGGCACGGTGGGCCGCCTGCTGCCGGGGATCGAGGCGAAGCTGGACGATGTGCCGGGCATTACGGAAGGTGGTCGCCTGTCTATTCGTGGCCCCAACATCATGGCCGGTTATATGAAGGCCGATGCGCCGGGCGTGCTGCAACCGCCGGAGGAAGGCTGGCACGACAGCGGCGATATCGTCACCATCGATGGCGAAGGCTTCGTCACGATCCGGGGACGCGCCAAGCGCTTTGCCAAGATTGGCGGCGAAATGGTGTCGCTGCCAGCGGTGGAGGGCTATGCCGCCGCGCTCTGGCCTGATGCCGAACATGCGGTCGTCACCCGGCCGGACGCGCGCAAGGGCGAGCAACTGGTGCTGTTCACCACGCGCAAAGGAGCGAAGGCGGGCGATCTTCAGGCCTGGGGTCGCGCCAATGGCGTCACCGAACTCGCCATTCCGCGCGACATTCGCGAACTGGACGCGCTGCCGGTGCTCGGCACGGGCAAGCTGGACTATGTCAGCATGAATGCGATGGCGGCGAGCTGAAGCGCCATTGGCTTGGCAAGCGCGTGATGCAGCGTTATGCCCGGCCCCGGCCGATGGGTTTACCCGTCGGCCGCCGATCGCGCCGGTGCCCCGTGAGGGGCTTTAAAAGGGAATGCGGTGCGGGGGATATCGCCCCCAAATCCGCGGCTGTCCCTGCAACTGTAAGCGGTGAGTGCGATGCATAGGCCTTTCTGAAATAAGGAAGGCAGCCACTGGGCCGGACGCTAAATCCTGCGAGGCCCGGGAAGGCCATGCGTCAAGCGTCGACCCGCGAGCCAGGAGACCTGCCGGCGTCTGGTCGCTCTTGCCCTGGTCCAGGGGATGGCCATGGCACGGTATCACTCCGTCTGAGCGACGAAAGAGCGGCGGGGGCCGCCTTTGAAACCGTGCGTCGGTCGCTGATGGTGTCCGGTCGATGCGCGCTGGCCCCTGTCTTGTCGCATGATGCCGGGGTGTTTCCTTTTCCCATGACTGACATGTCCAAATCTTCGACGCCGCGCCTGCGGCATCGCGTGACCGGATTGATGGCCGCGCTGATCGTGGCGAATATCGCCGTGTGGCTGTGGGCCTTTGGCCAGTTTCATGACCAGCCATTGATGCTGGGGACGGCGCTGCTCGCCTGGGGGCTGGGGCTGCGCCATGCGGTGGATGCCGATCATATCGCCGCGATCGACAATGTGACGCGCAAGCTGATGCAGGATGGGCAGCGGCCGATCACCGTCGGCTTCTGGTTCGCGATCGGCCATTCGGCGATCATCGCCATCGCCTCCGTCACGATCGCACTGACGGCCAGCGCGCTGAGCCGCTTCGAAAGTTTCCGTGAAGTTGGTGGGATCGTGGCGACCGGCGTGTCGGCGACCTTCCTGTTCGCGATCGCGGCGATGAACCTGATGATCCTGCGATCGGTGTGGAAGAGCTTTGCCCATGTCCGGGCGGGCGGCACCTATGTCGAGGAGGATATGGACCTGTTGCTGGGCAATCGCGGGCTGCTGGCGCGTCTGTTCCAGCCGATGTTCCGACTGGTCAGCCGTAGCTGGCATATGGCGCCGCTGGGCTTCCTCTTCGGTCTGGGCTTCGATACCGCGACCGAGGTGGCGATATTGGGCCTGTCGGCTGCCCAAGCCGCCGATGGCGTGGCGGTCGGTACGATATTGGTGCTGCCTGCCCTGTTCGCCGCCGGTATGGCGCTGGTCGATACGGCGGACGGGGTGGTGATGCTGGGCGCCTATGAATGGGCGTTCGTGAAGCCGATCCGCAAGCTGTACTACAACATCACCATCACGCTGATTTCGGCGCTTGCCGCGATCGTCATCGGCGGGATCGAGGCGATGGCGCTGATCGGCGACAAGCTGGGGCTGGAGGGCGCGTCCTGGCGGATTGCGGCGGAACTGGGCGAGAATTTCAACAGTCTGGGCTTTGCCATCATCGGCCTGTTCATCCTCTGCTGGCTGCTGAGCTTCGGCATTTATCGCTGGAAACGCTTTGACGAGATCGAAGTGCGGACGGCTGGCTGAACAAAGTTGGCTTGGCCGCCAAATTGGTCTAGGGCGACGAACATTGATCGCGCCGGTGCCCCGCAAGGGGCTTCAAATGGGAATGCGGTGAGAGGGGCTTGCCCCCTCAATTCCGCGGCTGTCCCTGCAACTGTAAGCGGCGAGCGCGATGCGCATGCTCTCCTTGCGAGAGCGGCCACTGGACCATCCGGTCTGGGAAGGCGCGCATCAAGCCTTGACCCGCGAGCCAGGAGACCTGCCGGCGTCTGGTCGCTCTTGCTCTGGTCCAGGGGATGGCCATGGCACGGTAGTTTCTTCCGTCTGAGCGACGAAATCGTGCGGCTGGGGCTGCACGGTGCGGGATGCCGGGCGCCCTGTCGCGTCCGCCCGTCGTCGCGCGTCGGCTGGCGTCCTGATGGGATGCCGGCAAGCCCCGCCTGTCGTCGTTCGGCGCGCGGGAGAGAATTATGTCCGATCTGGCCAAGCTGCCGGTCACTATCGTCACCGGCTTTCTGGGCGCGGGCAAGACCACGCTGATCAGCCATCTGATCCGCAATGCGGGCGGGCGTCGGCTGGCGGTGGTCGTCAATGAATTCGGCACTTTGGGCGTCGATGGCGACATATTGAAAAGCTGCGCCATTCCCGATTGCCCGGCGGAAAATATCGTCGAACTGGCCAATGGCTGCATCTGCTGCACGGTCGCCGATGATTTCATTCCCACGGTCGAGGCGCTGCTGGCGCTGGAGCCGAGGCCCGACCATATATTGATCGAAACGTCCGGGCTTGCGCTGCCCAAGCCGTTGCTCAAGGCGTTCGACTGGCCGGCGATCCGATCGCGCATCACCGTCGACGGCGTGATCGCGCTCGCCGATGCGGAAGCGGTGGCGGATGGGCGGTTCGCGCCCGATCTGGAAGCGCTGGAGGCGCAGCGTCTGGCCGATCCGGGCATCGACCATGAAACGCCTTTGTCCGAAGTGTTCGAGGACCAACTGGCCTGCGCCGACATGGTGCTGCTGACCAAGGCGGACCTTGCCGGGCCGGAAGGCGTCGCCGCCGCCCGCGCGGTGATTGCGGCCGAGACGCCGCGACCGCTGCCGGTGATCGAACTGGTCGACGGGGTGATCGATCCGCGTGTGCTGCTGGGCCTGAACGCGGCGGCGGAGGATGATCTGGCGGCGCGTCCATCGCACCATGATGGCGAGGATGATCATGAGCATGAGGATTTCGACAGCATCGTCCTGACGCTGGGCGAGATTGTCGATCCCGCCGACCTGACCGCGCGGATCGAGCGGCTGGCGCGCGAGCAGCAGATTTTGCGGGTGAAGGGCTATGCCGCCGTGGCCGGCAAGCCGATGCGGCTGCTGGTGCAGGCGGTGGGCGCGCGGGTGCGCCACCAATATGACCGGCCCTGGCGCCCCGACGAAGCGCGCGCGACGGCGCTGGTGGTGATCGCCGAGCATGATCGCATCGATGAGGCCGCGATCCGGGCCGTGCTGGAAGGCTGAGCCACCCCGATGCACGTCATCTTCCGCGAGACCCATGGGATCGAGGAAGCGGCTGTCCCGCAGGATCTGGGGCAGACGCCCGCCGATCTTGTCTTCCTGTCCTTTTCTGACAGCGATCTGGCCGCCTTCGCGGCGGGATGGCATGGCGCGCGCGGCGCGCTGCCGAGGTTGCGGCTCGCCAATCTGGCGGCGCTGGCGCATCCGCTGTCGGTCGACACCTATATCGAACGGACGCTCTCCGGGGCGAAGGCGATCCTGATCCGGCTGATCGGCGGCGCATCCTACTGGACCTATGGCCTGCAACAGGTCGAGGCGCTGGCGCGGACGCGGGGGATCGCGCTGGCGGTGCTGCCGGGGGACGGGCGGCCCGATACGCGGCTGGAGGCTGCCTCGACCGTGCCAACTGCTGCGTTGCGGGAACTGGCGCGGCTTTGTGACGAGGGCGGTGCGGTGGCAGCGCAGGCGGCGCTGGGGCTGCTGGCGGGCGCTGCCGGACTAAGCGGGGCGGAGGCGCCGGTTGCGCCTTTGCCGATGGTCGGGGCGTGGGATGGCGATCTGGCGTCTCCGGCGGTTTTCGAAAGCCGGACAGAGCGGCCGCGCATCCTGCTGGTCTTCTATCGATCCTATCTGACCGCTGTCGATACCCAGCCGTTCGAGGCGCTGCGTGATGCCTTCGCCGCGCGGGGTTTCGACATGATCGGATTGTTCGCGCCGTCGCTCAAGCCGGTTGAGATGCGGGATCAGATTGCGGGCCGGGTGAAGGCCTATGCGCCGGCCGCGATCATCAATGCCACCGCCTTTTCCGCGCGGGGGGAGGATGGCACGACCCCGCTCGATGGCGCGGGCGTGCCGGTGTTCCAACTCGCGCTGGCGACATCGGGACGGCGGGCGTGGCAGGAATCGGCGCGGGGCCTGTCGCCCGCCGATCTCGCCATGCATGTCGTGCTGCCCGAAGTGGACGGGCGGCTGTTTGCCGGCGTGGCGAGTTTCAAGGAAGCGCAGACGCGCGACCCCGCGCTGGAATTTGCGCGCGGCGCGCATCGGGCGCACCCGGAGCGGATCGCGGCGATCGTCGATCGGATCGCAGCATGGGTTAGTCTGCGCCAGCGCCCGGTGGCGGAGCGGAAACTGGCGTTGATCCTGTCGACCTATCCCGGCAAGGCGCATCAGATGGCGCATGCGGTGGGGCTGGATGCGATCGCTTCGGCGGAGGCGATGATCGGCGACCTGGCCGGGGCTGGCTATGCGGTCGAGGCGGCGGGGGATCTGGTTGTCGATCTTCAGGGCGAATGTCTGAACTGGCCCCTAGGCGATTATCACTGCGCGCTGGCATCTCTGCCTGCCGCGCTGCGCGATGATCTGCATGCAGCATGGGGCGTGCCGGACAGCGATCCCGATGTGCGGGATGGGGCTTTCCATTTCCCGGCTGTCCGGCGTGGCGCGATGGTCGTTGCGCTCCAGCCGGAACGCGGTTTCACGCATGATCGCGCCGATAGTTATCATGACCTGTCGCGCTGCCCGCGCCATGCCTATGTCGCTTTCTATCTGTGGCTGCGGACGCAGGGGATCGACGCGCTGGTCCATATGGGCGCGCATGGCACGCTGGAATGGTTGCCGGGTAAGGCGGTTGCGCTGTCCGACGCCTGCTGGCCCGAAGCGCTGATCGGACCAGTGCCGGTCGTCTATCCCTTCATCGTCAATGATCCGGGCGAGGCGGCGCAGGCCAAGCGGCGCATCGGCGCGGTCACGATTGGCCATGCGCCGCCACCGCTCGCGCCTGCGCGGCAGGGGGCCGGGCTGGGGCGCATTGAGGCGCTGCTCGATGAATTTTCCAATGCCGACGGGCTTGATCCGGCGCGGCGGCAGCGGTTGCAGGCTGACATAAGCGAGGAGGCGCGGGCGCTGGGGCTGGAGGCGGAACTGGGCATCGACGCCAGCCTGTCCCCGGCCGAGGCGATCAGCCGGATCGACCGCTTCGTTTGCGACGTCAAGGAAAGCCAATATGGCGACGGCCTCCATATCTTCGGCCGCGGCGAGCAAGGCGTGGCGGAGCGTGATGGTCTGCTGGCGGCGCTGGACGGGCGGCGGGTTGCGCCGGGGCCATCGGGATCGCCGCATCGGGGGCGGACCGATGTGCTGCCGACCGGCCGCAACCTGTTCATGGTCGATCCGCGCGCCGTGCCATCGCGCGCGGCGCATGCGCAGGGCATTCGTCTGGCCGAGGAATTGATCCGCCGGCATTTGCAGGACCATGGCGATTATCCGAAGGGGCTGGTGGTCGACCTGTGGGGATCGGCGACGATGCGCACGGCGGGCGAGGATTATGCCATGGCGCTGCATCTGCTGGGCGCCAAGCCGGTCTGGGATTTCGCGTCGGAGCGGGTGACGGGGATCGAAATCCTGCCGCTGGCGATGCTCGATCGGCCACGTATCGACGTGACTTTGCGGGTGTCGGGCCTGTTTCGGGACGCCTTCCCGACGCTGCCTGTGTTGTTCGGGCAGGCGGTGCGTGCGCTGTGCGAAAGGGATGAGCCGGGCGACTGGAACCCCTTTGCGGGGGCGGCGCCCGCCTCGCGCGTCTATGGGCCGCAGCCCGGCCATTATGGGCTGAACATGGGCGATGCGGCGGAAATCTATACCGACGACGCGCGCCGGGCGGCCGGTGAGGCGTGGCTTGCGGCGTCCGATCAGGCGTTGGACGTGGATGCGCGGGATGCGGATGGCCTGCGCGCGCGCGTCGCGGCGGCCGACGCCTTTGTGCATGCGCAGGATTTGCCCGAAACCGACCTGTTGCTTGCTGCCGACTATGCCGCGCATGAGGCGGGCTTTGCCGCCGCGCAGGCGGTGGTCGGGGGCAAGGCGGCGCTTTACCATCTCGACGCGCGCGATCCGGCGAGACTGGCGGCGCGACCGTTGACCGAGGAGATTGCCCGCGTGGTGCGTGCGCGCGCTGCCAATCCCGGCTGGGTGGACGGCATGATGCGCCATGGCTTTCGCGGCGGGGCGGAACTGGCGGCGACGCTCGATCATCTGGGCGCTTTTGCGCATCTGGCAGGCAGCGTGCCGGATCATCTGTTCGATCTTTATCATGATGCGACGCTGGGGCGGGCGGAGGTTCGGGCTTTCCTGAGCGCTGCCAATCCCGGCGCGCTGGCGGCGATGGAAGCGCGTTTTGCGGCGCTTCATGCGGCCGGTCTGTGGCGCACGCGGCGCAATTCGATTCTCGCCAGTCTGGGGGATGCGCCATGAGTGTGATCAAGGGATGGTGCCCCGATGCCTGGCATCCGATGGCGGCGGGCGATGGCCTGCTGGTGCGGGTGCGTCCGATGATGGGACGGATCGATGGCGCGCAACTGGCGGGTCTGTGTGACGCGGCGATGAGCTATGGCAATGGCCTGATCGACCTTACCAGCCGCGCCAATCTCCAGATACGCGGTGTGAGCGAGCGGGACTGGCGGCCTCTTGTCGCGCAACTGGTCGGACTGAACCTTGTCCATGCCGATCCGGTTATGGAGGCGCGCAACTCTTTGCTGGTCGCACCGGACTGGAAAACGGGGGATGATACGGTCTGTATCGCTGCCGAATGGGCCGATCGGCTCGCGGAGTTTCCCGACTTGCCGGCCAAGGTGGGTTTTGCGATCGATGCCGGCCCCGCGCCTCTGTTGATGGGTAAGGCGGGCGATTTCCGGATCGAGCCAGGTGCGCAGGGCGGATTGATCCTGCGCGCGGCAGGCAGGCCGACCGGCGCGGCGGTGACGCGGAGCAGTGCCGTCGATGCGCTGCTGGCCCTGGCGCACTGGTTCGTCGCCAGCGGTGGCCGCGAAGCCGGACGCATGGTGCGGCACAAGGCGGCGCTGCCGGACTGGGCGCAGGGGGATGTCGCGGCGGCGACACCTGTCCTGCCGCTACGACCGGGGCGGCATGCGCTTGGTTTCCTTTATGGCGTGCCGTTCGGGCAGATCGACGCAGCGACTTTGGCGGAACTGGCGCCGCACGCCATCCGGCTGACGCCATGGCGGATGCTGATCGCCGAGGGGGGCGAGGGCAGGGCGATCGATGGCCTGCTGCATGATCCGGCCGATCCGCTGCTGCGCGTCGATGCCTGTCCCGGTCAGCCCTCCTGCTCGCAGGCCAGTGTCGAAACCCGCGCGCTGGCGCGGGAGGTCGCGCCCTATGTGACCGGACGCCTCCATGTTTCCGGCTGTGCCAAGGGTTGTGCGCGATCCGCGCCAGCGGCCCTCTGCCTGACAGGACGCGAGGGCCGCTACGACCTTGCCCGCCATGCCAAAGCCGGCGGGCCGCCGCAGCGGGCGGGCCTTACCCATTCCGACATATTGGCCCATTTGGGAGTGACCGATGCCGCATGTCTATGAAACCGATGGCGCGGCCATCTATCGCCAGTCCTTCAGCATCATCCGGGCGGAAGCGGCGCTGGAGCGTTTCTCGCCCGAAGAGGAGCCGGTTGCGGTTCGCATGATCCACGCGGCGGGCATGGTCGATCTGGCCGAGCATATCCGTTTTTCTCCCGGCTTTGCGCAGGCGGCGCGCGGCGCGCTTGCGCAGGGCGCGCCGGTTCTGTGTGACGTGCGGATGGTGTCCGAAGGGGTGACGCGCGCGCGCCTGCCCGCCGACAATGGCGTGATCTGCACGCTGGGCGATCCATCGGTGCCCGAACGCGCGCGCGCCATGGGCAATACCCGGTCTGCCGCCGCGCTGGAGCTTTGGTGGCCGCATCTGGCGGGGGCGGTGGTGGCGATCGGCAATGCGCCGACCGCGCTGTTCCATCTGCTCGATATGCTGGCTGACCCGGCCTGTCCGCGTCCGGCCGCGATCATCGGTTGCCCGGTGGGCTTTGTCGGGGCGGCGGAATCCAAGGCGGCCTTGTGGGCGGAACAGCCCGTGCCTTGCTGCGTCGTCGAAGGCCGACTGGGGGGCAGCGCGATCACCGTGGCGGCGATCAACGCGCTGGCGAGCCGCGCGGAATGAGCAACATGCCCGGCACCATCCATGGCGTGGGCCTTGGCCCCGGCGCGCAGGATCTGATGAGCGTGCGCACCGACCGGCTGGTGCGCGGCGCGCGCCATATCGCCTATTTCCGCAAGGCCGGTCGCCCCGGTCAGGCGCGCCGCATCGTCGAGGGGATGCTGCGGCCCGACGCGATCGAGATTGCGATGGAATATCCGGTGACCACGGAAATCCCGCTGAGCGATCCGCGCTATAATGAAAGCCTGTCGGCCTTCTACGCCGATTGCACCGACCGGCTGGCCGCGCTGGCGCAGGCCGGCGAGGATGTGGTGGTGCTGTGTGAGGGCGATCCCTTTTTCTATGGGTCCTTCATGCATCTGCACAGCCGCCTGACCGGCGTGGTGCCGGTGCGGATCGTGCCGGGGATCAGCGGGATGGCGGGGGCCTGGACGGCGAGCGGCGCGCCGATCACCTGGGGCGACGATGTGCTGACGGTGCTGATGGCGACTTTGCCAGAGGAGGATCTGGCTCGTCGCATAAGCGATACCGACGCGCTGGTGGTAATGAAGATCGGTCGCAACCTGCCGAAGCTGCGCCGCGCGGTGGCGGCGGCCGGGCGGGAGGCGGAGGCTTGGCTGGTCGAACATGCGGCCATGCCGGAGCAGAAGGTGACTCCTTTGCGGGAGGCGGACAGCGTTACCCCCTATTTCTCGATCCTGCTGATCCACGGGCAGGGGCGAAGGCCATGAGCGGCTGGCTGATGGTTGCCGGTCTGGGGCCGGGCAGCGAGGCGCTGGTGACGCCGGAAGTCACGGCGGCGCTGGTGCAGGCGACCGATATTGTCGGCTATATCCCCTATGTCGCGCGGGTCGCGCCGCGCGAGGGGCTGACCCTGCATCCCACCGACAATCGGGTAGAGGGAGAGCGGGCGGCGCATGCGCTGGCGATGGCGGCGGCGGGGCGGCGCGTGGTGGTGGTGTCGTCGGGCGATCCGGGCGTCTTCGCCATGGCGGCGGCGGTGTTCGAGGCGCTGGAGGCGGGGCCGGAGGCATGGCGCGACATCGACATAAGGGTGCTGCCCGGCATTACCGCGATGCTGGCGGCGAGCGCGCGGGCGGGTGCGCCGCTGGGGCATGATTTCTGCGCGATCAACCTGTCGGATAATCTGAAGCCCTGGGAACTGATCGAGCGGCGGTTGCGGTTGGCGGTCGAAGCGGACTTTGCCATTGCGCTGTATAATCCCCGGTCGAAGGCGCGGCCGGAGGGGTTCGCCCGCACGCTCGACCTGTTGCGCGAAACCTGCGGCGATGATCGTCTGATCCTGTTCGCGCGCGCCGTTTCGACGCCGGAAGAGGTTTTGAATATCGTGCCATTGTCACAGGCGAAGCCGGACATGGCGGACATGCGTACCATGGTCATCATCGGGTCGAGCCAGACGCGGGTCATCCCGCGCGCCGGGGCGCCGATCCTCTACACGCCCCGGTCGGTTGCATGATCCAGCCAGTGAAGAACTATATGTGGATCATGGACTTCCAGCCGGTCGGGCAAAGCTGGCCGGTCGATCATCAGGACCGGCAGGCCGAGCCGCCGGGCGGCGATCAGCTTTGCCTGCGCGCCGGTGCCGCCGGCATTCTTGCAGAGGATCAGGTCGATGCCATGATCCTGCATCAGCCGCATGTCGCCATCGGCATCGAAGGGGCCGCGATCGACCAGCAGATGATGGTTTGGCAGCGCGGGCGGCACGGTCGGCGCATCGACGAAGCGCAGCAGGTAGAAATGCTGCGGCTGGGCGGCGAAGGCATCGGCGTGCATCCGGCCGAGCGCCAGCATGATGCGCCGGGCGGGGCCATCCAGCGCGGCGATCGCGCTGGTTATGTCGGGCACATGGGTCCAGCGATCGCCCGATTCCGCGGGCCAGGCCGGGCGTGTCAGGGCGATGAGAGGGACGCCGGTCTGTCGTGCCGCCATGACGGCATTACCGCTCATCATGGCGGCGAAGGGATGAGTGGCGTCGACCAGATGGGTGACGCCTTGCTGGCGCAGATAGGCGGCCAGTCCTTCCGTTCCGCCAAAACCGCCGACCCGCACCGGCACCGGCTGCGGCCGGGGATTGTCGACCCGGCCGGCATAGCTGAGCGTCGGCCGTTCGCCGCGTTCCGCCAGCAGCCGGGCGAGCGCGCTCGCTTCGGTGGTGCCGCCCAAAATCAGGATGTTGCGCATGGCTGAGCGTCCGGAAGAGCCATGGCTGACGATCGTCGGCGTGGGCGAGGATGGATGGGACGGGCTGGCATCACCGGCCCGCGCGGCGATCGACGCGGCGGAGCTGGTCATGGGACCGGCCCGGCATCTGGCGCTGCTGGGCGAACATAAGGGGCGGGCGATCGAATGGCCAGTCCCCTTTGCGGACGGCATCCCGCTGCTGCTGGCGCAGCGAGGGCGGCGCGTGGTGATGCTGGCGTCGGGCGACCCCTTCTGGTTCGGGGCGGGGAGCAGCCTGACCTGGCATCTGGAGCCGGGCGAGTGGGTGGCGCATCCCGCGCCCTCCACCTTTGCGCTGGCGGCGGCGCGGCTGGGCTGGGCGGTGCAGGATATGACCTCCGTCGCGCTGCATGCCGCGCCGGTGACGCGGTTGCGGCCGCATCTGGTGCCGGGGCGGCGGATCGTGGCGCTGCTGCGCGATGGTACGGCGGTGGGAGAGGTGGCTGCATATTTGGGCGATCAGGGCTTTGGCGCGTCGGCGCTACATATCCTTGAGGCGCTGGGCGGACCGCGCGAACGGGTGCGGCTGGTCCGCGCTGATGCGCCTATCCCTGACGATGTCGAGCATCCTGTCGCGATCGGCATCGATTGTATGGGTGAGGGAAGGGTGCTGCCCTGCGCATCGGGGATCAGCGACGACTGGTTCGACCATGATGGCCAGATCAGCAAACGGCCGGTGCGCGCGCTGACCTTGTCGGCGCTGGCCCCCCGGCCGGGTGAATTGCTGTGGGACATTGGCGCGGGGTCGGGATCGATCGGCATCGAATGGCTGCTCGCCCATCCCGCCAATCGGGCGGTCGCCGTGGAGTATGATCCGGTGCGTGCCACGCGGATCAGGACCAATGCCGATGCGCTGGGCGTTGACCGGATCGCGATCCTGACCGGTCGTGCGCCGGATTTTCTTCCCGACGGCGTGCCGGATGCGGTGTTCATCGGTGGGGGGCTGTCGCAGGCCTTGCTTGAAACGCTCTGGGTACGGCTGCCAGCCGGGCGGCGGCTGGTGGCCAATGCGGTGACGCTGGAGTCCGAAGCCCTGCTGGTGCGCTGGCAGGCGGAGAAGGGCGGCCATCTGTTGCGGATCGATCTGGCCGAAGTCGCGCCGATCGGGTCGCGGCGGGGCTGGCGCGCCAGTTATCCGCTGGTGCAATGGAGCGTCACCCTATGATCGTTGCCGGTTTCGGTTTTCGCACGGGAGCGACGGTGGAGTCGCTGCATCTGGCGCTGGAGGCTGCGCGGCATGGCCGCCTGTCCATCACCCATCTGGCCGCGCCGCAGGACAAGCTGTCTTTGCTGGAGGCACTGGCACAGGATTTGGGCCTGCCCGTCATCGGCGTCAGTCCTGACGCGCTGACCGCCATCGTCACGCCGACCCGCTCCGTTCCCAGTCTGGCCGAACGTGGGGTAGGCAGCGTCTGCGAAGCCGCTGCGCTGGCCGCCGCCGGCCCCGGTGCGCGGCTGATCGTCCATCGCTGCATCTCGTCCGACCATATGGCGACCTGCGCCATTGCCCAGAGGCCGACCATATGACCATTCACTTCATCGGCGCCGGTCCCGGTGCGCCCGACCTGCTGACCCTGCGCGGGCGCGATCTGATCGCGGCGTCGCCGGTATGCCTCTATGCTGGATCGCTGGTCCCGGCGGCGCTGCTTGACCATTGCCCGCCCGGCGCGCGGATCGTAAATACGGCGCCACTGTCGCTGGACGATATCATCGCCGAAATGGCCGCCGCTCATGCCGAGGGCCATGATGTGGCGCGGCTGCATTCGGGCGACCTGTCGATCTGGTCGGCGATGGGCGAGCAGTTGCGGCGTTTGCGGGCGCTGGACATCCCTTTCGACGTGACGCCCGGCGTGCCGTCCTTTGCCGCTGCCGCCGCTGCGCTGGAGGCGGAGCTGACCCTGCCGGGTCTCGCCCAGTCGCTGGTGCTGACGCGCACGCCCGGCCGCGCCAGCGCCATGCCGCCGGCCGAAAGCCTTGCCGCCTTTGGCGCGACCGGCGCGACGCTGGCCATCCATCTGTCGATCCATAATCTGGCGCAGACGGTGGCGGATCTGACCCCGCATCATGGCGCGGACTGTCCGGTGGCGGTGGTGTGGCGGGCTAGCTGGCCCGACCAGCGCATCGTCCGCGCGACCCTTTCCACCATAGAACAGGCCGTCGCCGGCAGCATGGAGCGCACCGCCCTGATCCTTGTGGGACAAGTGCTGGGCGCGCCAGATTTCGCCGAAAGCAGCCTCTACGCGCCCGATTATGACCGGCGTTTCCGCCCGCAATCGGCGGATTCGCACTTTGCGGAGTCCAGCGAATGAGCGTCCCCGGCCTGATGATCGCCGCGCCTGCCTCCGGCACCGGCAAGACCACGGTGATGCTGGGGCTGTTGCGGGCGCTGTGCGAAGATGGTTTGATCGTCCAGCCCTACAAGAGCGGGCCGGACTATATCGATCCGGCCTTTCATCGTGCCGCCTGCGGCCGGGCGTCCTTCAACCTCGACAGTTGGGCGATGACGCCCGGCCTGATCGATGCCATCGCGGGAGAGGCGACTGGCGCGGACCTCGTCATCGCCGAAGGATCGATGGGGCTCTATGATGGCGTCGCCAGCGTGGGCGGGACCGGCCATGGCGCGAGCGCCGATATCGCCAAACGCATGGGCTGGCCGGTGGTGCTGGTGATCGACGTATCGGGGCAGGCCCAGTCCGCCGCCGCCACTGCGCTGGGCTTTGCCCGTTTCGATCCCGACCTGCCCTTTGCCGGCGTGATCCTGAACCGCGTCGCCAGTCCGCGCCATGAGCGGCTGGCGCGAAGGGGCATGGAGGCAGCGGGGATCAGGGTGCTGGGGGCGCTGCCCCGACGCGGCGACCTGACGCTGCCGGAGCGGCATCTGGGGTTGGTGCAGGCGGTCGAGCATCCCGATCTGGATCGCGCCATCGCCGATTATGCGGCTTTCCTGCGCGCCCATGCCGATCTGGAGGCGATCCGGCAGGCGGCACGGGGGAAGGTGCTGGGGCAGGGCGATGGTCTGCCGTCGCCGCCGGCACAGCGCATCGCTTTGGCGCGAGACGAAGCTTTTTCCTTCACCTATCCCCATCTGCTGGAAGGCTGGCGGCGGGCCGGGGCGGAGATATTGCCTTTCTCGCCGCTGGCCGACGAAGCGCCCGCGGCCGACGCCGATCTGGTCTGGCTGCCCGGCGGTTATCCCGAACTCCATGCCGGGCGGATAGCGGCGGCATCGCACTTTATCGCCGGGCTGCGCCGCCATGCGCAAAGCCGCCCGGTGCACGGCGAATGCGGCGGCTATATGGTGCTGGGCGAGGCGCTGATCGACAAGGCGGGCGAGCGTCATGCGATGGCCGGGCTGCTTGGCCTCGTCACCAGCTATGCGCAGCGGCGGATGCATCTGGGCTATCGCCATGCGGCGCTGCTGGCCCCGGTCGCAGGCATGGCAGTCGGGACGGCGCTGCGCGGGCATGAATTTCATTATTCGACGATCATCGAGCAGCCGGACGCCCCGCTGGCGCATGTCACCGATGCCGATGGCGCCGCCGTGCCCGAAACCGGGTCGCATCGCGGGCATGTGACCGGCACCTTCTTTCACATGATCGCGCCTGCCCGATGATCGACCTCAGCCTCATCGGCATCGGCACCGGCGATCCGCAGCAACTCACGCTGGCGGCGATCCGGGCGATGAACGCCGCCGATCTGATCCTGCTGCCGCGCAAGGGCGAGGAGAAGAGCGACCTGATCGCGGTGCGGCGGCAGATATGCGCCGATATGCTGACCGGCGCGACGCGCATAGTCGAATTCGACCTGCCGGTCCGCCGCGCGCAGGGCGATTATCTGGGCGCGGTCAGCGACTGGCATGATGCCATCGCGCTATGCTGGGCGGCGCAGATCGCCGAGCATCTGCCCGATGGCGGCAGGCTCGCGCTGCTCGTCTGGGGTGATCCGTCGCTCTATGACAGCACGCTGCGGATCGCGGACCGGCTGCGCGGGCAGGGCATGGACCTGCGCGTCAATGTCGTGCCGGGGATCAGCAGCCTTCAGGCGCTGACCGCCGCCCATGCCATCCCCCTGAACGCACTGGCCGAACCGGTCGTCATCACCACCGGCCGGCAATTGCGTGACCATGGCTGGCCCGCACAGGCGGACAGCGTTGCGGTGATGCTGGATGGCGGCGGCGCGTTTCAGGCGATCGATCCGGACGGCGTCACCATCTGGTGGGGCGCCTATCTGGGCATGGCGCAGCAGGCGCTGATCGCCGGGCCGCTTAGCGAAGTCGGGCCGCGCATTATCGCAGAACGGGCGGCGCTGCGGGCGCGGCATGGCTGGATCATGGATGTCTATCTGATGCGGAAGGAAACGAGATGAGCGAAGCGGACGAAGCCCGCCACGCCGAAAAGATGCGCAAGAAGCAGGCGGCGCAGGCAAAGATCATGGCAAACAAGACCCAGGAAAAGGGGCTGTTGATCGTCCATACCGGCAAGGGCAAGGGCAAGACCAGCGCCGCGCTGGGCATGGTGGTGCGCGCCATCGGCCATGACATGAAGGTCGGTGTCGTCCAGTTCGTGAAGGGCGCGATGGCGACGGGGGAAAAGGCTGTGTTCGACGCTTTCCCCGACCATGTCGAATTCAAGCCGATGGGCGAAGGCTTTACCTGGAATACGCAGGATCGCAGCCGGGACATCGCCAATGCCCGCGCCGCCTGGGACGAGGTGAAAAGGATGATCGCTGATCCTGGGTATGCCATGGTGCTGGCCGATGAACTCAATATCGTGCTGCGCTACGACTATCTGCCGGTGGAAGACGTGCTGGCCGTGGTTAACGCCCGTGATCCGATGAAGCATGTGATCATCACCGGCCGCAATGCGCCCGATGCGCTGGTCGAGGCGGCGGACCTCGTCACCGACATGGTGATGGTGAAGCATCCCTTCCGGTCGGGGGTGAAGGCGCAGAGGGGCATCGAATTTTGACCGATGCCGCGCCGGATTTCGATGCGGCTTTCGGGGTGCAACTCGACGCGCTGATGCGCTGGCGACGGGACGTGCGCCATTTTCGTAGCGATCCGGTGCCAGACGCGGAGATGCAGGCGCTGCTGGCCAATGTTAGTCTGGCGCCTTCGGTCGGCCATGCCCAGCCCTGGCGGCTGGTGCGGGTGCGATCGGGCGAGCGGCGCGCGCGCCTTGCCGATCATGTCGATGGGCAGGTGCTGGCGGCGGCGGAGCGCTATGCCGATCCCGCTCAGCGTGACCAGTATCGCAGCCTGAAATTGCATGGCCTGCGGGAGGCGCCGGAAATCCTCGCCGTCTTTTCCGACGATCGGCCGGTCGCGGGCCATGGGCTGGGTATCGCCACCATGCCCGAAATGCTGCGCTATTCGACGGTGATGGCGATCCATGGCCTGTGGCTGACGGCGCGGGCGCGGGGGATCGGCATGGGGTGGGTGTCGATCGTCGATCCGGCGGCGCTGGCGGCGATGCTCGACGTGCCGGGCGAATGGACGCTGATCGCCTTGCTGTGCATCGGCTATCCGGCGCAGGCGTCCGACACGCCGGAACTGGAGCAACGCGGCTGGCAGGCGCGCGAGCCGCTGACCGACCGCCTGTTCGAACGATAGGGACGGCCCGGATCACCGGGCCGTCCTTTCATCGGCTCACACGAGCTTGTTGGTGCGCACCAGTTCGCGATACCAGTCGGCGCTGAGCTTGGGCGTGCGCTTCTGGGTCTTGAAGTCGACATGGTGGATGCCGAACAGCTTGGTATAGCCATCCTCCCACTCGAAATTGTCCATCAGGCTCCAGACGAAATAGCCCTTCACCGGAATGCCTTCGCGGGTCGCCCGCTGGAGATGGGTCATATAGTTGCGCAGATACATGACGCGGTCGGTGTCATAGACCTTGCCGTCTTCGGCGACCTCGTCGTCGGCTGAGCAGCCATTTTCGGAGATGTAGAGGCCCTTGGGCTTCCAATTCTCACTGATGGCGCGCATCCCCCAATAGATGACCTCCGGCGTGACATAGAGCCAGGGGGAGGGCATGCGCGGCGCCTGACCCGGATGGGGCAGGATCTTGTAGCCCGACGGCGCAGTCTCGTCGGCGCGGACGGTGTTGCCGGTATAGACATTGACCGACAGGAAATCGAGCGGCGCGCCGATCAGCTTCATGTCGCCTTCCTTGACCGCCGGCGCATCCTTGCCCTGCGCGGTCAGGTAGCTGTCGATATAGCGGCCTTCCATGATCGCGGTGAGGAACATGGCGTTCTCTTCGCGCACCGCCTTTTTCACCGCCTCGATATGCTCGGGGGTCTCGATCGCAGGGACATAGATGTTGGGATTGTCGGCAATGCCGACCTGCGTGCCCGATTTGGTCGCGGCGCGGATCGCCTGCACACCCAGGCCATGGGCCAGCACGCCATGGTGGCGCACCTGGTTCACGTCCTTCATCGGCAGCTTCAGGCCCGGCGCCTTGCCGCCGGTCATGTAGCTCAAATCAGTGAAGCAGCGCAGTTCGTTGACCGTCATGAAGTGATTGACGCGGTCGCCCAGCTTGCCGGCGGTGTAGCCGGCATAGTCGGCAAAGGCATAGCTGGTGTCGCGATTCTGCCAGCCGCCCGGCAGGGCATGGGGCAGATCCCAGTGGAACATGGTGACATGCGGGGTGATGCCCGCCGCCAGCAGCCCGTCGACCAGACGATTATAATAGTCCAGCCCCTTGGCATTGGGCTTGCCCCGGCCATTGGGGAAGATGCGCGACCAGGCGATCGAGAAGCGATAGGCCTTGACGCCCAGCGCCTTCAGCAGCGCGATATCGTCCTGATAGCGGTTATAGCTGTCGCAGGCGACGTCGCCGGTGTCGCCATTGGCGACCTTGCCGGGGGTGTGCGAGAACACATCCCAGTTGGTCTGGCCCCGGCCATCCTCGTTCACACCGCCCTCGATCTGATAGGAGGCGGTGGCGCAGCCCCACAGGAAGTCGGAGGGGAAGGCGAGATTGCCCTGCGGCACGCCAGCAGCAGTTGCTTGCGCGTTGACGCCCGTCGAGCCGGCAAGGCCCGCACCCAGCGCGGCGGCGGTGAGGCCCATGCCCAGTTCGCGGCGGTTGATACCCGTCATGTCTTCAGTCTCCTTATTGACCGACGATCTGCACCAGACCGGCGATCGCCTGACCGGTGGGCAGCTTCGTCTTGCTCGTCAGCGTCTTTGCCTTGCCGTCCCAGACCAGCTCGGCCTTCATGCCACCCTTGCGATAGGCGTTGGTCGTGCCATCATCGTCATAGAGGGTGAAGCGGGCATCGGCGCCGGGATAAACGCGGATGCTCTCCAGCGGCTGCTTCTCGGCCGTGCTCTTCACCTGCACGCCCATCGGCACGATCGAACCGGCCTTCACGAACAGCGGCATGCGGTTGATCGGGGCGTCGACCTCGATCGTCTGGCCACCCTCGAACTTCTGGTTGGTCCAATAATCATACCAGGCGGTGCCGGCGGGCAGATAGACAGGGCGCTTGGTCTGGCCCTGCTTGGTCACCGGGGCGACGAGGAAGGCGGGACCGAACATATATTGGTCGCCGATGTCCGACACCTTGGGATCGTTCGGGAAGTCCATGAACAGGCCGCGCATGAAGGGCGCGCCGGTGTCATAAGTGTGACGGCCCAACGCATAGATATAGGGCATCAGCGTATAGCGCAGGCGCAGCCAGTCGGCCAGGATCGGCTCGGCCGCCTTGCCATATTCCCACAGTGCCGTGCCGGGGCGCTGGCCGTGGATGCGCAGTGTGGGCGTGAAGACGCTATATTCGAACCAGCGCACGAACAGTTCGGGATAGTCGGGATAGTCCGCGC
Organism: Sphingobium sp. YR768; assembly: GCF_900111125.1. GTDB lineage: Bacteria > Pseudomonadota > Alphaproteobacteria > Sphingomonadales > Sphingomonadaceae > Sphingobium. Next base: position 309,935 of record NZ_FOGE01000002.1, on the reverse strand, counting down.
CCATCGCCGTCGCGCCGGCCGGATCGACCAGGATCGGATTTTCCGCCTTCGGGCCGCTAGGCCACTGCCAGCCGCCGATATCGCTGCCCCAATAGGCCAGGCCCGATGCGGTGAAGTTGAGGCCGGCGGGCACCTGCCGCTCCAGCGCTTCCCAGGTCGATTTGACGTCGGACGACCAGAACAGGCCGCCATTGCGCTGCGACCCCAGATAGGCGGCGCGGGCCAGGATCATGTTGCGGAAATTGGGACGGTCGCGCTCCGATCCTTCGGCGACACCGGTGGTGTGCACCAGCGGGAACAGGTTATGATAGCGGTCGCCCGACCCGATCGAATATTGATAGCCGTCGGGCACAAGATCTGGTTCCGTCTCGTCCAGCCAGAACCAGTCGAAGCCCTGTGACGCGATATTGTCGCGCAGCTTGCCCCAGAACCATTCACGCGCCTGCGGATTGGTGCTGTCGATCAGCGCGCCGGCGCGGTCGGAGCGGGAAGGCAGGCCATCTACGGGCAAGCCCTCCTTGTCCTTCAGGAACCAGCCCTTGGCCTTGAGATATTCGAAATAGCGGCCTTCGCGCTCGAAGCGGGGCCATACGCTGATGATCGACCGCATGCCCATGGCGTTGAGCTGGTCGTTCATCCCCTTGGGATCGGGGAAATAGGTCCGGTCGATGTCGAGTTGACCCATGCGGGTCCAGTAGAACCAGTCCAGCACCATGACGTCGAGCGGCAGATTGCGCTGGCGATAGCCATTGGCGATGTCGAGCAGTTCCTTCTGGCTCTCATAGCGCGCCTTGCTCTGGATCAGGCCGAATCCGGCCTTGGGGGGCAGCGGCGTCGCCCCGGTCAGCTTGGCGTAACCGGCATAGAGTTCGTCGGTCGTCTTGCCGGTGATGACGAAGAAGGACACGCGCTCGCCGACCTGAGACTGGAAGCGGGTGGAGCTGTGCAGGCCCGGCCAGACCAAAGTGCGGGCCGGATTGTCCCAGACGATGCCATAGCCCTTGTTGGTGACGAGGAAGGGCACGCAGACGGACTCGCCCGCCGGGGCATCATAGAAATGCTGGCAATCGATCTGCTTGCCGCGCAGGTCCATGAAACCTTCCTGATTCTGGCCCAGACCATAATAATGTTCGTCGGCCGGGGAATCGAAGCTGGCGCCGACCTTGAAGGTCTTTTCGCCATTCACCGTCACCGGAGACATTTCCCAGCCGGTCATTTTGGTGAGGACATTGCCGCTGGCGTCCTTCACCGACAGGCTGACCGGCGGCAGGGCGGGCGCGAAATAGCGCTCCATCTGGGTCGGCGCCTTGGGCCATGCCTTGGCATCGATGGTCAGGCTGATGGCGGAGGAAGAGAAGATATCGCCGGTCGCGTCAGTGCGGTGGGTCCAGCCCGATGCATCCGCCTTCGCATTGGGGCCTTCGCCCGGCGCGGCGGAGGCCAGGTCGGGGTCCACCGCGATCGTCACGCGCACGATGTTGGGCGCATAGGGCTCCACCGCGACCCGGCTGCCGTGACGGTCGAGCAGCGCCATCGGCTGTGCCAGCGCCGGGGCGGTGAGGCAGGACGCGCCCAGCGCGATCCATTTGAAACTCTTTGCGATCATCCCTGTAAATCCCTTGCCTTCTGTCCGTTGTGTTCCTGCGAAGGCAGGAACCCAGTCCCGCCGTCAGAACTGGGCTCCCGCCTTCGCAGGAGCACGTAAGCTTCTAGATCAGGCCATGTCCGTCGATGCGGATGGCCGGTACAAAACCGATGTTGTGCGGCATCTCTACATGGAGGCCGTCCGCATCCTGCCGGAAGCGAAGCGGGCCGCCGCCCAGCAACGCCACATGCTCGATCATGCCCTGTGTCTTGCCGCGCGCCAGTGCGCTTATAGTCGTAGATCCCTGCGCCCGGCCCAGGAACAGCGCGTAGAGCGCGCCCTTGTTGGTGGTGAAGCGGATGTCCTGCGCGGTGAAGGGCTTGGCCTTCTCCTCATTCTGCATGCCCGCGATGAGTTGCGTCGGCCCCTCGCCATAAATGCGCCAGGGTCGCGATCCGAAGATCGCTTCGCCGCCATGGACCATCCATCCGGCCATGCCGTCCAGCACCTTCTCCGTCTCGCTGTCGATGGAGCCATCGCCGGGCTGCGGGATGGAGAGCATGAGGTTGCCGTTCTTCGACACCACATCGGCGAGGCGCTGGATGACCTCCTCCGCGCTCTTGTAGCTTTTATCGTGCAGGCGCGCTTCATTGTAGAACCAGTCGCCAATGCAGGTGTCGGTCTGCCAGGGTTCGTCCCATAGATGGTCGGTGAAGCCGCGCTCCACATCCTGCACCATGCCGAAACGGGCATAGGGCTTGAGCTGCTTGCCGGTCAGCACCACGTCGATCTTGCCGTGCCATTCGATCGAGCGGTTATAATAGTCCGCCGCCGCTTCCAGCCCTACCGGGCCAAAGGGCAGTTCATGATCGTCCATATAGACCATGTCGGGCTTGTACTTCGCGACCAGATCGGTCTGGCGCAGCAGCCAGCGGGTGACATAGGCCGGGTCGTCCTTTGGCCCGGTCTCGATCCACTGGCCGTTATGGACGTCATGCCATTTGTCCATCGCCTCGATCGTGTCGATGCCATCGGGCAGCACGGCATGGCCGCCGGTATAGAGTTCGCGCGGGTCGAGCCCGTCCCACCATAGGCCCTTGCCGTCTTCCTTGCGCAGGCGGAAGGCGTCGTAGCGTTCGCCCTTGCGCGCGCCGACCGGATCATAGCCATAGGCCGGCTGATACCAGTGCCAGGCATGGGCGGCATGGTTGGACACGCCGAACTTCATGCCCGCCTTGCGAGCGGCCTTTTCCCAGATGCCGACGATATCCTTCTTCGGCCCGACGCGCAGGCTGTTCCAGGCGTGATAGCGGCTGTCGTAGCAGTCCAGATTGTCGTGATGGCAGGCCAGCGCCATGAAATATTTGGCGCCCGCCTTCTGGTAGCGGGCCATCAGCGCATCCGGCTCCCACTTGTCGGCGGTCCAGAGATTCTGGATGTCCTTCATCCCCGCGACCGACGGATGGCCGTAGGTTTTCAGGTGATGCTCGTACATCGGGTGGCCCTGCATATATAGGAAGCGGCCATACCAGTCGCCCTGCGCCGGCACCGATTGCGGACCCCAATGCGACCACATGCCCAGCTTCGCGTCGCGGAACCAGTCGGGATAGCGGTAATTGCTGACCAGCGAGGGCCAGCTAGCCTGCACCGGGCCTTTGGCCGTGCCCATCGGGCTGGCCGCGCGGGCGGCATTGGCGAGGCCCAGCGCGGCCGCGCCCGCCAGGAAGGAGCGGCGTCCGAAATCCTGCATCACTTGGCTCCCAGCGCTTTGGCGATCGCGGCCTCGGCCAGCGGGCGCATGATGGCATAGCCTTCCCTGGTCGGATGGACGCCGTCGCTCGACAGGCCCGGCTTCATCGCGCCGTCGGGCTGCGCCATCGCCTGGTGATAGTCGACGAAGGTGAAGCCGTTGGCGCGGGCATAGGCGGCCAGCCACTTGTTGATCGCGGCGACCTGCGGTGCGGGCGTCATGCCGGGGCTCCAGGGGAAGGCGGCGGCGGGGGGCACGGAGGCGATGATGACCTTGATGCCGTGCGCGCGGGCGAGGTCGGCCATTGTCTGGATATTGCCCAGCACCGTTTCCATCGTCGCCGCGCCGCTATTGCCGGCGATATCGTTGGTCATCGCCATGATATGGACGGCCTGCGGCTTCAGCGCGATCACGTCATTGCGGAAGCGCACCAGCATTTGCGGGGTCGTCTGGCCGCTGATGCCGCGATCGACCAGCCCGTTCTGGAACATGGTCGGGTCCAGATTGATCCAGTTGTCGGTGATGGAATCGCCCATGAAGACGACGCGCACCTTTTGGCCCTCGATCGCCTTGTTGGCGGCGGCATAGCGGCAGAGCTGACCGAAATCGCGGGTTAGCATGTGCAGGTTCCAGAGCTTCCAGCCGGCCTCGTCGCCGGGCTTCTCATGGCTAGGGCAGGGATCGGCGACGATGCCGACGGGGTCGTCGGCATGGGGATCGCCCGGCACCTTGGTTTCCGCATGCGCGGCGCCGGCGAGTGCCAGCGCGCAAAGAGCAGCCGTCAGGCGAACCATCCTTATCTTTCCCTTCCTCATTTCTGTCGCAGCGCCCGGTCGATCGCCTTCTGCGCGATCGGCACCATCACGGCATAGCCATTGTCAAGCGGATGCACGCCGTCCTGCGTGTAGGCGGCGGTCATCAGGCCGTTTCGGTCCACCATCGCGCTATGATAATCCGCGAACACATGGCCATGCTGCGCACAAAAAGCGCGCAGCCACTGGTTGAGTGCGACCAGTTCGGCGGGCTTGCGTTCCGCCACCACATCCTTGGCGGCGTCGCTATAGTTGTTGACCGGCAGGATCGATCCGAACACGACCTTGATATGATGAGCGGTGGCGATATCGGCCATCGCTTCCCAATTGGCCTCGATCTGGTCGGGTGTTTCCTGTTGCAGGAAGCCCTGCACGTCATTGATGCCAGACAGGATCACCACGACCTTCGGCTTCAGCGCCACGACATCCTGATGGAAGCGCAGCAGCATCTGCGCCGTCACCTGACTGCCGATGCCGCGATTGACATAGGGCTTGCCGGGGAAGCTGGCGGCGAGGTTCCAGCGATCGGTGATGGAATCGCCCAGGAACACGACACGCTGTTCGTCCGGTTTCGGCGCGGGCAGGGCGGCATTGGCGGGCGCGTAAAGATAGCGTTCGCCGAAATCCTGCATCAGGCTGGGCACCAGCTTCGCGCGGAACGGGCCAAGCCATGGCCCCCAGTCCTTCTCTGCCACGGTGCGGCGCTCGGGCGAGCTTTGATAGTCGCCCGGCGCGGCCTGCGCCGCACCTGCTGTCAGCAGGAACAGGACAGGCAGCATATATTTCATGCCGGGATCAGCCCGTGTTTCGTGGCGAACGTCGTCAGCAGGTCCGGCCAGGCCGATGCCTGCATCGTGCGGGGCAGGCGCGTGCCGAACCCATGGCCGCCATCCTCGAAAATATGCAGCGCGACCGGGCGTTTCGCCGCTTCCATCGCCTGAAACAGCGCGATGCTGTTGGCGGGCGGGACCAGTCCGTCGTCGCTCGCATGGACCAGAAAGACGGGTGGCGTGGCGGCATCGACCCGCAGTTCGACCGACCGGTTGCGGCGCGCCTGCGCATCGGCGCCTTCGCCCAGCAGATTGTCACGCGATCCTTCATGGGTGAAGGGTGCGTCGAGGCTGACCACGGGATAGATCAGCGCCGCCAGATCGGGCCGGGCCGTTTCGCGATCGGCGGCGTCGACGGGATCATAGACCTGCTCGCCATGGCGTGTCGCGAGCGATCCCGCCAGATGGCCGCCGGCCGAAAAGCCGAGCACGCCGATCCGATCCTTTGCGACACCGAGTTGGACAGCTTTGGCGCGTATCAGGCGCATGGCGCGCTGGGCATCCTGAAGCGGCACATCCTCCCGTCGCTTCCAGCCTTCTCCGGGCAGGCGATAGAGCAGGATGAAGGCGGTGATGCCGCGCGCATTCAGCCATGCCGCCTGACTGGTGCCTTCATTGTCATAGGACAGGAAGCCATAGCCGCCGCCGGGCACCACCAGCATCGCCGCGCCATTGGGGCGGGCAGGGCGGCGCACGACCAAAATGGGACGGTCGATGCCGGTCACAAAGCGATCGGGCCTGGCCGGGTCTTTGGACTGATCGTCGATCTTGCGGACGATGCGCGCGCCCGTGCCGCCGGGCGGGGTGCCGGGCCACAGGTCGATAATCTCGTCCGCTGCCGTGATCTGCGCCCCGGCAAGGCTGGGCAGGGCGGCCAGTCCGGCGGCGGCAATCAGCGCGGCGCGGCGGTCGATGGCGGTCATTGTCCATTCTCCATGGGGCGCGGCGGGATAGCCATGAACGGCGACATGGCGGTGCCGATCGCTGCGGCGGCGCTGCGCAGCATGACGTTGCAATCGTCCATGCTCACCCGGTTGGCCGCGCCATCGACAAAGGGCATGGTCAGCGCGGCGCGCGCCACGCCGCCAACCAGGATCGGCGCGGACAGATCGGTAATGCCGGTCAGCATCGGGCTGGGCGAAACGGCGCCACCCGTCGCCACGGCAGCATCCAGTCTGGCGATCAGTTCTGCCTCGTCGAAGGGGGCGCCGGTTGCGCGAATATCCTCCAGCATGGCCGCCCGCGCTTCGGGCGACTGGAAGGCGAGCAGGATGCGACCCGAATTGGACCGGAACAGCGGGCGACGATAACCGACGCGCACGGCGAAGCCCGACAGGCCCGGCGCTTCGATCGCGATGATGACGACCATTTCCGCGCCGGATACGACACCCAGATGGCAACTCTGGCCAGCCTTGCGCGCCAGATCCTGCATCAGCGGCAGGGCGGTGGAGGCGAGGTCGCGGATGGGCGGCTGGCTCATGCCCAGGGCGAAGAGCCGATTGGTCAGGCGATAGCCTTCTTCCGCCCGGGCGATATAGCCATGCTCTTCCAGCACTTGCAGCATGCGAAATATTTCACTGACCGACCGGCCGAGGGCCGTCGATATGTCAGACATGATAAGCGGCTCGGTCGCACCGGCGAGAAGCTCCAATATTTCCAGGCCCTTCGTCAGCGCGGGGGCTTGATAGCGCGTCTTCCCAGTCATTTTCCTCCCCCGAATTTATAGGCCTCTGGCTGTCGCAACCGACTGCATGGACAGCGCTTCCTAAGCGTAATCCACATGTGAAATCAATTTTTATATTTCATAATCGGAAATGTGGGAGTAATAGGGCGGCGTCTTGGTACCGCTCCCAAACGCGGCTCAGGACATGAAAGGGAAATATTTCGGCCAGTTTGCGGCCGCGAATCGAGTGAGCGCTCCGATCGGGAGCCAGGGAGAGGAAGGGTTTCATGACCAAGATGATTTACACGCCGCGTCGCGCCGTGCTGCTGGCCGGCATTTCGATCGCCAGTCTGACGCTGGGCGTCAGCGCCCATGCGCAGGATGCGACCTGCCCCGATCAGGCCACGGCCGCAGTCGATGACGGCGACATCGTTGTCACCGGCGTCCGCGCCAGCCTGTCGAGCGCGCAGGCGATCAAGCGCAACAGCGACGTGATCGTCGATTCCATCGTAGCCGAAGATATTGGCAAGTTGCCCGACCGCAACGTGGCTGAAGCTCTTCAGCGCATCACCGGTGTCCAGATCCAGCGTCAATATGGCGAAGGCAGCTCGGTCGCGATCCGCGGCCTGACGCAGGTCCGCACCGAACTCAACGGCCGCGACATCTTCACCGCTTCAGGCGCGAACCAGCTCAATCTGGAAGATATCCCGTCCGAACTGCTGGCGGGCATCGACGTCTATAAGAATCCGTCGGCCGACCTGATCGAGGACCAGCTTTCGGGCACGATCAATTTCCGCACTCGCAAGCCGTTCGACTATGACGGGCTGAAGGTGGCTGCCTCGTTCACGCAGAGCTATTTCGACCTGGTCGACAAGTTCAAGCCGTCGGCGTCGCTGATGGTCAGCGATCGCTGGGACACCGGCATCGGCGAAATCGGCATCCTTGCGAGCGTTTCATTCCAGAAGACCGCTTTCCGTCAGGACACGATCTCGACCGAGCCTTTCTACACGCTCAATCAGTCGGTCGATGCGGACGGTAATCCCGTTTCGCCGGTCGATTATGCGACCGCCGTCCAACTCGGCCGTCTTGGCCAGACCACGACCCTGCCGCACGGCACCGGCATCGGCGAAGTCTATGGTGATCGCCGCCGTCTGGGCACCGATATCGCGCTTCAGTGGCGCCCCAGCGATACGCTGGAACTGACGACCGAAGTCTTCCGTTCGGATTACAAATTCCGTTTCGACGATTACAGCTTCTTCGCCTACAGTTCGGGCGCTTCGATCACGCCTCAGCCGGGCGCGGCGTTCACCTATGCCGATAATGGCGATTTCCAGAGCGGCACCTTCATCAACGTGCCAGTCGGCAACAATACCAGCGCCCAGACCCGTCATTCGACCACGACGGACTATTCGCTCAACTTGAAGTGGAAGCCGACGAGCAACCTGACCGTCACCGCCGACGGCCAATATGTCGATGCGAAGACCAAGAATCTGCGCTCGATCTTTGGTCTGAACGGCGTTGCCGACACGCTCTATCAGGATATTTCGGGGTCGGTTCCGGTCGTGAATATCGGTTCGGCCACCGGCCTCGCCAACGCCTCGACCTACACCAGCGCCTTCTATCTCGACAATCTCAACGAGTCGAAGGCGTCGGACAAGACCGCGCGTCTGGACGCCGAATATCGCTTTGACGCCGGCATCCTGTCGTCGATCAAGGCGGGCCTGCGCTATGCCGATCGCAAGAACCGCACGATCGACACCGGCTATCGCTATACCGGCCTGTCGGGCATTCCGAGCGAGCTGGAAACGGTTGACCTCGGCGACTTCTTCCGTGGCGACGCGGATCTGTTCGGCAACATCATCGCCTTCAACCGTGGCATCATCCGCAACTATCAGAATACGCTCGATACGCTGGGCATCGCCAGCGCGCCGGCCTATACCCAGAGCGGCACGAACGCACAGCGGCAGAAGACGTTCACCGGATATGCCACCGCTTTCTTCAAGGCCGATCCGGTGGACGGCAATATCGGCGTTCGCGTGATCCGCACCAATCTCGACGTGTCGGGCTATTATCAGCAGACCCCGATCGTGCTGGACGAGAATGGCAATGAAGTCAGCGGTCCGACGGTGTTCAACCCGATCGCGGTGTCGCAGGATTATACCTCGGTCCTGCCGAGCCTGAACCTGCGCGTGCACCTGACCGATAATCTGCAAGTGCGTTTCGCCGCGGCGAAGAATATCTCGCGTCCCAACTTCACGCAGCTGAACCCCAGCCTGACCATCAGCGAGCCGGGTGAAGCCCAGCAGGACCAGATCCATACGGCCAATGGCGGCAACCCGTATCTCAAGCCGATGAAGTCGGACAATCTGGACGCCACGCTGGAATGGTATTTCTCGCGGACCGGATCGCTGACGGCAGCGGCCTTCTACAAGAATATCAAGAACTACATCCAGACCGCCGTGTCCTATCGCGACGTGACCTTCGACAATGGCAACAGCTATGAATATGAAGTCACGTCCTACAATAATGTCGCCAAGGGCAAGGTGAAGGGTTTCGAACTGGCCTATCAGCAGTTCTTCGACTTCCTGCCTGGTCCGTTCGACGGCCTCGGCATGCAGGCGAACTTCACCTATGTGGACTCGCAGGCGCCGTCGCCGGCCACGTCCGGTCCGGTCACCAACGTCCCGCTCGAACTGCTGTCGAAATATAATTATAATATCATCGGCATTTACGAGAAGGGCGACCTGTCGGCGCGCGTCGCCTATAACTGGCGCAGCAAATATGTCGTGACGACGGCGGGCAACGGCACCGGCACCCTGCCGATCTTCAACAAGCCCTTCGGCCAGCTCGACGCATCCGTCACCTATAATGTGACGGAGAAATTCGGGATCACGCTGGACGGCACGAACCTGACCAACACCCGCCGCGCGACCTATTTCGGGATCGACAGCCGTCCGCGCGACGTCGTCGTCAATGATCGTCGCATCAACCTGACCGCCCGCATCTCCTATTGATCCGCGGTGCGGGCGTTCATAGCGTCCCTCCCCTGGCAGACCGGACCCATAAAGGGCCGGTCTGCCTTCTTGGGTAGAAGAGAGGAGAGCCTGATGCACATGCCTGGAGCCAGCGTCGAACGGAGCGACCACGAACGGAGCAGCCGCGCGGCGATGGTGCTGATCACGGGCCTCTTCTTCCTGTGGGGCGTGGCGAATAATCTGAACGACGTGCTGATCGCGCATTTCCGGCACGTCTTTTCCCTGACGGATTTTCAGTCGGGGCTGGTCCAGTCGGCCTTTTATCTGGGCTATTTCTGCTTCGCCATTCCCGCCGCGCTGGTGGCGGAACGGCTGGGTTACAAGGCGACGGTGATCCTGGGCCTGCTGCTGTTCGGCGGCGGTGCCTTGCTGTTCCTGCCGGCCTCAAGCCAGCTCAGCTATGGCTTCTTCCTTTTCGCGCTGTTCGTGATTGCCAGTGGCCTTGCCTTTCTGGAGACGGCGGCCAATCCGATGGTCGCGGTGATGGGCTCTGCGGACAGGTCCGCGCAGCGGCTCAATCTGGCGCAGGCCTTCAACCCGCTGGGGTCGATCGCGGGCGTGGCGCTTGGCGCGACCCTGATCCTGTCCGACGCGCCACAGCAAGGTGCGGCCGGGGCGGCGGCGGTGCGCTTGCCCTATCTTGCCATCGCGATCGTCGTGCTGGGCTGGGCGGTGGTGCTCGCCTTCACACGCTTTCCGCGCGCCGCCACACAGGCGGAGCGCAATAGCGGCCCCGCGCTGGCGGGCTATGGCGCGTTGCTGCGGCGGCCCCGCTATCTGGCCGGAGTGGTCGCGCAATTTTTCTATGTCGGCGCGCAGGTCGGCATCTGGAGCTATCTGATCCGTTATGCCGAACATGTGATGCCGGGCATCGGCGCGCAGAAGGCGGCCTGGCTGCTGACCCTGTCGCTGGCGCTGTTCATGATCGGCCGCTTCGTGGGCGCGGCGCTGCTGGCGAAGGTCGATGGCGCGCGGCTGATGGCGCTTTTTGCAGGCATCAATATCGCTTTGTCGCTGCTGGCGGTGGCGGGCGGGCTTGTCGGCCTTGTCGCGCTGGTCGCGACCAGCTTCTTCATGTCGATCATGTACCCCACCATCTTCGCGCTGTCGCTGCGCGATCTTGGCCCGCTGACCAAGGCGGGGGCATCGATGATCGTCATGGCGATTATCGGCGGCGCCGTGCTGACCATGGCGATGGGGCTGCTGTCCGACATCAGCGGCACGATCCGCATGGCGATGCTGGTGCCCGCCTTCTGTTTCGCCATCGTCGCCCTCTATGCCCGCGCCGCGCGCCGGGAAGGAACCGCATGATCCCATTTCCCACCCTTGGCATGGGCACAGCGCCCATCGGCAATCTCTATCGCGTGGTGAGCGATGCGGAGGCGCGCGCCACGCTGGACGCCGCCTGGGATGCGGGCATCCGTTACTATGACAGCGCCCCCCATTATGGCTTTGGCCTGGCCGAACGGCGGCTGGGCACGATGCTGGCGGCGCGTGATCCGGCGGGTGAAGCTGTGGTGTCGACCAAGGTCGGGCGCCTGCTGGTTCCGACCGACGCGCAGGGCGAGAGGCATGGCTTTGTCGATGCCGATCCGTTCGAGCCGGTCTTCGACTATGGCTATGACGCCATATTGCACGCCTTCGACGGCAGCCGGGCGCGATTGGGGCGCGACCGGATCGACCTGTTGCTGGCGCATGATCTGGGCCGGGTGACGCATGGCGATGCGCATGCCGATCATCTGCGCGCCTTCCTGAACGGCGGCTATCGGGCGATGCGCGATTTGCGCGATGCGGGCGCTATCGGCGCGATCGGCATCGGCGTGAATGAAGTCGCGATCTGCGACGAACTGCTCGATCATGTGGAACTGGACATGATCCTGCTGGCGGGGCGTTATACCTTGCTGGATCGCAGCGCGGAACGACTGCTGGCGCGTTGCGCGGAACTGGGCGTGCGGGTGATCGTCGGCGGTCCCTATAATAGCGGCATATTGGCCCGCGACCTGAAAGGTCCGCTGCATTTCGACTATGCCGCGCCCAGCGCGGAGATCCTGGGCAAGGCGCAGCGCCTGTCCGACGCCTGCGGGCAATATGATGTCCCGCTGCCTGCCGCCGCGCTGCAATTCCCGCTGCGCCATCCGGCGGTCGTCAGCGTCATCCCCGGTCTGGTCGGCGCCGATCAGGTGGCCGACACGATGGCGCGGCTGGCGGTGCCGCTGCCCGATGCGCTCTGGCCTGCGCTCGACGCTTCCTTGAAAGAGACGTCCATGCTTCAGGATGATGCGCGGCTGATCCTGCTGCATCCTGACGACAATGTCCTCATCTGCGTCCGCGCGATCGAGGCTGGCGATATCCTGCCATCATCGGGTGGCACCATCCCGGCGCGCGAGGGCATCGCCATCGGCCACAAGGTCGCCCGCACGGCCCTGCGCGCCGGGGACAAGATCATCAAATATGGCGCACCCATCGGATCGATGACCGCCGATGCCGCCACCGGCGACTGGGTCCATATGCACAATATGAAGAGCGACTATATCAGCAGCCATACCCGGACCGCGCTGGAGCCGGGGGCATGATCCGCGCCTGGCAGAGGCAGGATGGGCGCAAGGGCATCCGCAATGTCGTGGCGGTCGCCTATCTGGTGGAATGCGCGCATCATGTCGCGCGGCGCATCGTCGACAAGGCCGACGATCCCGATGTCCAGTTGATCGGCTTTCCCGGCTGCTATCCCAACGCCTATGCCGCCAAGGTGATGGAGGCGATCGCCACCCATCCCAATGTCGGCGGGCTGGTGATCGTGTCGCTGGGTTGCGAGAGCTTCAACCGTGAGCGCTTGCTGGCGATGACGCGGGCGAGCGGGCGGCCAGCCGAACTGCTGGTGATCCAGGAGGTAGGCGGCACGGCGGCGACGATCGCGGCGGGGCTGGAGGCAGTTACGCGCGTGCGCGCCGCCATCGCGGATGTGCCGCGCGTTGATATGGGCGTCGAGGAACTGGTGGTGGGCACCATCTGCGGCGGGTCGGACGGGACCAGCGGCATTACCGCCAATCCCGCGGTGGGGCGCGCCTTCGACCGACTCGTGGCGGACGGCGCGGCCTGCATCTTCGAGGAGACGGGTGAACTGGTCGGTTGCGAGACGATCATGGCGGATCGTGCCCGCACGCCCGAACTGGCGGTCGCGATCGAGGAGTGCGTGCAGAAGGCCGAACGCTACTACACCATCATGGGCTTTGGCAGCTTCGCGCCGGGCAATGCGGAGGGCGGCCTGACGACGCAGGAGGAAAAGTCGATGGGGGCCTACTCCAAATCCGGCTCCTCCACGATCGACGGCATATTGAAGCCGGGCGACGTGCCACCGACGGGCGGCCTCTATCTGCTGGACGTGGTGCCCGATGGCGAGCCGCGCTTCGGCTTCCCCAACATCTCCGACAATGCCGAGATCGTCGAACTGATCGCGTGCGGCGCGCATCTGACGCTCTTCACCACCGGGCGCGGATCGGTGGTGGGGTCGGCGATTTCGCCGGTCATCAAAATCTGCGCCAATCCCGACACCGGCCGCCGTCTGGCCGCCGACATGGACGTCAATGCCGGGCGCATCCTGGAAGGCGAGGCAACGCTGGAACAGGTCGGCACGGAGATATACGACAAGGTGCTCGCCGTCGCGGCGGGGACACGCAGCATTTCAGAATCCCTTGGCCATCAGGAGTTTATTTTGACCTATAAGGCTTTCGATCCCATCGGCCCCGAATGTCTGCCGACGAGGGCGCGCGCATGAGCGGGCGGCTGGAGGGCAAGGCCGCGCTGATCACGGCGGCGGCGCGCGGCATTGGCCGGGCCACGGCGCAGCGTTTCGTGGCAGAGGGCGCGCGGGTGATCGCGACCGATCGGGATTTCGATGCGCTTGAAGGTCTGGATGGCTGCGAACTGCGCGCGCTCGACGCGACCGATGGCGCGGCGGTGCGGGCGCTGGCGGCGGAGGTCGGCCCGATCGACATTCTCGCCAATATCGCGGGCGTGGTTCATGCGGGCAACATCCTGGAATGCAGCCAAGAAGACTGGGACTTCGCCCTCTCGCTCAACATGACCGCCATGTATCACACGATCCGCGCTTTCCTGCCCGCCATGGTGGAGAAGGGCGCAGGGTCGATCGTCAACATGTCCTCCATCGCCAGTTCGGTGAAGGGCATCCCCAATCGCTTCGCCTATGGCGCGAGCAAGGCGGGCGTCATCGGTCTGACCAAGGCAGTGGCCGCCGATTTCGTGGGGCAGGGGGTGCGTTGCAACTGCATCTGCCCCGGCACGATCGACACGCCATCGCTGCAACAGCGGCTGCACGATACGGGCGATTATGAGGCCGCGCAGGCCGCCTTCGTCTCGCGTCAGCCCATGGGTCGGCTCGGCCGGGCGGAGGAGATTGCCAATCTCGTCCTCTATCTCGCCAGCGATGAAGCCGCCTTCACCACCGGGGCGGTCCATGTGATCGACGGCGGCTGGGTCAATTGATGCGGCATGTCCTGCTGATCGATCTGGCCGACGATGCGGAGGCCATCGCCCATTATGAGGCATGGCACGCATCGGGCGCGCTGCCCCCGGCGATCGGCGCCAGCATCCGCGCGGCTGATATTAGCGCGATGGAAATCTATCGCAGCGGCAACCGCCTTGTCATGCTGATGGAAACCGGCCCGGCTTTCGATCCGGCGGCCAAGGCGGCGGCGGATGCGGCCGATCCGGCGGTGCAGGCCTGGGAAGCGCAGATGGACGGCGTCCAGCACCCGCTGCCCTGGGCCGTGCCCGGCGCCAAATGGACCGAAACGACCCGCATCTTCTCCCTCGACGAACAGCCCTGAAAGGCACCTTCATGACCCTTGCCCGGCTCCTGCTCGCCGCTACTCTTTTGTCTGCGACACCCGTTCTCGCGCAAAGCGATGTCCCCCATCTTGAAACCAAGGCGGGCCGCCATGCCCTGATCGTGGATGGCGCCCCCTTCCTGATGCTAGGCGGACAGGTCAACAACAGCAGCAACTATGCCGCCCCGCTGGAAAAGGTCTGGGCGACGCTCGACCGGATCGGCGCCAACACGGTCGAAGTGCCGATCGCCTGGGAGCAACTGGAACCGAAGGAAGGCACGTTCGACTATAGCTTCGTCCAGACCCTGCTCGAAGAAGCGCGCAAGCATGACAAGCGGATCGTGCTGCTGTGGTTCGGCGCGTGGAAGAATACGGGCCTGGCCTATACCCCCGACTGGGTGAAGCTCGACAATCGCCGTTTCCCCCGCATGAAGACGAAGGACGGCAAGGATCATGGCGTCCTGTCCCCCCATGGCGCGGCCACGCTGGAGGCGGACAAGCGCGCCTTCCTGAAGCTGATGGCCTATATTCGCGATCATGACGCCCAGAATACGGTCATCATGGTGCAGCCGGAAAATGAGGTCGGCAGCTACAAGAACCCGCGCGATTACAGCGCTGCCGCGCAGAAGCTGTTCGACGGGCCGGTGCCCGCCACGCTGACGAAGGCGATGAAGAAGCCCGGCGGCACATGGGCCGGCGTCTTCGGCGATCAGGCCGACCGCGCCTTCAACACATGGTATACCGCCCGCTATATCGAGGCGCTGGCGGCAGAGGGCAAGGCGATCAAGCCGCTGCCCATGTATGTGAACGCATCGCTGGGCGATCCCTTTGCCAAGCCCGATCCCATGGCGCTGTCGAGCGGCGGGCCGCAGGGCGACGTCATCGATATCTGGAAGGCGGCGGCCCCCTCCATCGATATCGCCGCGCCCGACATTTATGATCGCGCCAGCCGCAACGTATTCAAGCATCTCGACCTCTATGCCCGGCCGGACAATGCGCTGATGGTGCCGGAAATCGGCAATGCCCGCGAATATGCCCGCTATTTCTGGGCGACGCTGGGGCGCGGGGCGATCGGCTTCTCGCCCTTCGGCATGGATGACACCGATTATTTCAACTATCCGCTGGGCGCCAAGAGCTTCGACGATGCGACGCTCCATGCCTTCGGCCAGAAATATCGTATCCTGGCCGCCGCACCCTGGGCCAAGATCGCCTTCGACCATCCGGTCTGGGGCGCGGCCAAGCCCGATGACGGCACGCCGCTCAGCAACAGCATGGGCGACTGGACGATCACGGCCAGCTTTGGCCAGTGGCAGTTCGGCCAGCGCGAATGGTTCCCCAAGGCGGACCTGCCCGCCTGGGCGACCGAACCGACCGGCGGCATGGTGGTGGCGCAATTGTCCGCCAATGAATTCCTCTTCACCGGCGACCATGTCCGCGTGGAATTTGCCCCGAAGGAAGGCAGCGCGCCGGGCGGCATGATCGTCAAGGTGGAGGAAGGCCATTTCGACAAGGGGGCTTGGGTCATGGACCGCATCTGGAATGGCGACCAGACCGATTATGGCCTGAACCTGATCGACAAGCCGGTCTGGATCAAGGTGACGATGGGGCGGTATCGTTGAGGGATAATCGGCATTCAGCCCTGGCGGGCTGCAAATGGCGGATTTCCGCGCTTCCGGTGCTCACGTACTTTTAGTACGCTGCGCTCCGGGTCGCGAAAATCCACCATTTTCGCTCCGCCATCATCTGAATGGCGATTGCCCCTGCGGGCGAGCCTTTCGAGCAGTCTGAGTTTAATCAGGATCACACAATCCCCGTTCGGGCTGAGCCTGTCGAAGCCCCGTTCTTTCTTTTCGGCATTGAAGAGAAGAACAGCCCTTCGACAGGCTCAGGGCGAACGGCTTGTTCTTGATATATTTGCTATAAGTTTGCAGTCCATGCGAGGGGCGGTCCGGGGCAATCGGATCGCCCCTTTTGCTGTGGCGGCGGTGGACATAGGCTCGATTAAAGAACATAAAGAGAACAAATTGAGCGAATCGAGATATGGCAGGCAGTATTTCCCCTTGGGGCGGCCGTTCGGCGGGACGGGACACGCCACTGGCGCAAGCGTCGATGCCGGCGCTGGCGCGGGGGCAATTGCATGAAATCCATGCGCAGGGCGCGGACTGGGCGGCAGCGCTGGCCTTCGCGCTGGCCATGGGGGAAAAGGCGCCGGACGGGGCGATCTTCGCGTTGCGCACGCCGCGTCGGCATCGCCTGCCCATGGTTTTTTCCGGGGACGGGCTGGCGCTGCTGGGCATTCGGCCCGACCGACTGACGATCGTCGAGGCAGGCAATGAGAAGGACATGCTGCGCGCGGGGCTGGAGGCGGCCCGCTGCGGCGGCGTGGGAACCGTGCTGATGGAAAGCGAGGGGCGCTTTGCCGATTATGACCTGACCGCCAGTCGCCGACTGGTGCTGGCGGCGGAAGCCTCGCGCGCCTGCTTGCTGCTGCTGCGCGGGGACGCGGAACCCCGGTCGAGCGGGGCGCAGACGCGCTGGTCGATCCGCTGCGCACCGTCGCAGGCATGGGAGGCGGAGGCGCCGGGCTGGCCGGCGGTCGACGCCGAACTGCTCCGCTATCGCGGCGGTCCCGCCGGGGGACGCTGGCGGCTGATGTGGGACGAGGATGATGGACGATTTCGGGATGCAGCCCGGCCCCAGACGGTGCCTGGCGCTGTGGTTCCCCTTTCTCGCCTGCGAACGGGCGCGGATGGGGATGCCCGGCGACAGGTCGCCTGAGCCTTCCGCGCCTGAAGCCTTCGCATTAGTGGCGCGGGTCGGCAATGCGCTGCGGCTGGCGGCGGTGGATCGGCTGGCGCTGGCGCAGGGGCTGGCGGCAGGCATGACGCTGGCCGATGCACGGGCGCGCTGCCCGGCGCTTGTCACTGTACCCGCCGATCCGGATGCGGATGCGCGCGCACTGGACCGGCTTCTGGAGGGGATGCGGCGTTTCACGCCGATGGTCGCGCTCGATCCGCCCGACGGGCTGGTGCTGGACATCAGCGGGTGCGACCATCTGTTCGGTGGCGAGGATGCGCTGGCCGATGCCGCGCGGCGGCAGGCGGGCTTTGCCAGCCGCCATGGCTTTGGTCCCAATGCCATGGCGGCGCGGGCGCTGGCGCGGCATGGCAGCGCAGGCGCGGAAGTACCGATGCTCCCCGTTGCGGCGCTCGATCTGGATGAGGGCGCGCTGGCGGCGCTGCGCCGGGCGGGGTTGCGCACGATCGGCGATCTGGCGCGCCGGCCGATGGGGATGATCGCCGCGCGCTTCGGCGAACAGGCCGTCACCCGGCTGCGGCAGATCATGGGCGAAGCGCCCAGCCCGATCGCCCCGCGCCGCCCACAGGCGCCGATCCGCGCCGACGCTCGCTTTCCCGAACCGATCGCCCGCACCGACGATATGATGGACGTGATCGAACATTTGCTGGCGCAGGTCGCACGGCAGATGGAGGCGCGTCGGCTGGGCGGGCGGCGCTTCGTCGTCCAGCTGGTGCGCAGCGATGGCGCGCGGCAGGGGCTGATGATCGAGACGGGCCAGCCGGTGCGTGATCCCGCCGCCGTGCTGCGCCTGCTGCGTGAGCGGATCGATACGATGGCCGATCCGCTCGATCCCGGTTTCGGCTTCGATTCCGTGCATCTGGCGGTGCCCTGGACGGAGGCGCTGGTCGAACGCCAGCCGACATTGCAGGGCGAAGCGCAGGCGCGGGGGGAGGCGGATGTCATCGCCCTGATCGACCGGCTGGGCATCCGCCTCGGTCCCGATCGGGTGCGGCGGCTGGAGCCATGCGATCGGCATCTGCCCGAAATGGCGCAACATCTGGTCCCGGCGGCGCGCGCCTCCACCCTCGACTGGCCGATGGATAAGGACCAGCCGCCCCGGCCGCTGCTGCTGTTCGATCCGCCGCAAAGCGTCGACGTGATCGCCGGCGTGCCCGATGGCCCGCCGCAGCGCTTCCGCTGGCGCGGCGCATTGCATGAGGTGCGGCTGGCCGAGGGGCCGGAACGGATCGCGGCCGAATGGTGGCGACGGCGCGAGGGGCATCAGCCCGGCGGCGCGGGGCGGACGCGCGACTATTACCGGATCGAGGATGGCGATGGCCGCCGTTACTGGATGTTCCGCCACGGCCTGTTCGGGCAGGAAACGGATATCCACTGGTATCTGCACGGCCTGTTCGCATGAGCGCGCCGCCCTTTGCCGAACTCGTCGCCGCGACCAATTTCAGTTTCCTGCACGGCGCATCGCACCCGCGCGACATGGTGGTGCAAGCGGCGCATCTGGGCATGACGGGCCTGGGCATCGCCGATCGCAACAGCGTGGCGGGGGTAGTGCGGGCGCATCAGGCGATGAAGGATCTGGGCGTCCTGACCGGGGGGATGCGCCTGATCGTCGGCGCACGGCTGGTCTTTGCGGACGGCACGCCGGATATCGTCGCCTATCCCATGACCCGCTTCGGCTGGGGGCGGCTGACCCGGTTGCTGACATTGGGCAATCGCCGCGCGATCAAGGGGGAATGCGAACTGCGCCTGTCCGACCTGATCGATCATGCGCAGGAGATGGCGCTGATCGCGATGGATGGCGACGCGGCTTTGCTCACGATATTGCGCGACCTGACCCCGCATCTCTGGCTCGCCGCGACCATGGGGCGGGCCGGGCGCGACGCGCGGATGCTGGCGAAGCGCATGGCGCTGGCGGCGCAGTGTGGCGTGCCGCTGATCGCCACCAATGATGCGCTTTATGCAGAGGCACACGACCGGCCGATGCAGGATATCCTGACCTGCATCCGCGAAGGGCTGAGCGTGCAGACCGCTGGCCGTCGCCTCGCCATCAATGCCGAGCGGCATCTGAAAGACCCGGCCGAAATGGCGCGGCTCTTCTCGGCCTGTCCGCAGGCGATTGCCGCGACGCAGGATCTGCTCGCCTGCATCACCTTCACGCTCGATCACCTCGTCTATGAATATCCGCATGAGCCGGTGCCGGAGGGCTGGGCGCCGCAGGACTGGCTGGAGCATCTGGTGCAGGAGAAGGCGCAGGCGCGCTTTCCCGACGGCCTGCCGCCGCGCTATCACGAGGTGCTGGACGAGGAATATCGCCTGATCCGGGACAAGAATTACGCCTATTATTTCCTGACCGTCCACGACATCGTCGCCTATGCCCGCAGCCTCGATCCGCCGATCCTGTGTCAGGGGCGTGGGTCTGCTGCCAATTCGCTGGTCTGCTATCTGCTGGGCGTCACACCGATCGACCCGGTCGAACAGAAACTGCTCTTCTCCCGCTTCCTCTCGGAAAATCGCGAGGAGCCGCCCGATATCGACGTCGATTTCGAACATGAGCGGCGCGAGGAGGTGATGCAATATATCTACCGACGCTATGGTCGCGAGCGGGCGGGTATCGCCGCGACCGTCATCCGATATCGCCAGCGCAGCGCGATACGTGAAGTCGGCAAGGCGCTGGGCCTGACCGAGGATGTGACCGCGCGCCTCTCCGGCACCGTCTGGGGCAGTTGGGGCGGGGAGGAAGTGCCCGAAAGCCGGGTGAGCGAAGCGGGCTTCGATCCTGCCAATCCCGAACTCGCCCGGCTGCGCGACATGGCGAGCCGACTGCTCGAATATCCGCGTCACCTTTCGCAGCATGTCGGCGGCTTCGTGCTCAGCCATGGGCGGCTCGACGAACTGGTGCCGATCCACAATGCCGCCATGCCCGATCGCACCTTCATCGAATGGGACAAGGATGATCTCGATACGCTGCGCCTGATGAAGGTCGATGTGCTGGCGCTGGGCATGCTGACCGCGATCCGCAAGAGTTTCGACCTGATGCGCCTGCACGATCTTGGCGACCTGATGCTGGACCGGGTGCCGGTGGAAGACGCGGCGACCTATGCCATGCTCCAGACGGGCGACAGCATCGGCACCTTCCAGGTCGAAAGCCGGGCGCAGATCGCCATGCTGCCCCGGATGAAGCCGAAAGAGTTGTACGACCTCGTCATTCAGGTAGCGATCGTGCGGCCCGGACCGATCCAGGGCGGCATGGTGCATCCTTATCTGCGGCGGCGGGCAGGGGAAGAGGCGCATGATTATCCGGGGCCGCCGGGCGATCCGTTCGAACTCAGGGACGTATTGGAAAAGACGTTGGGCGTCCCCCTGTTTCAGGAGCAGGCGATGAACCTGGCCATCACCGCCGCCAAATTCACGCCTGCCGAAGCGGATGGCCTGCGCCGTTCCATGGCGACTTTCCGCAATCGCGGGGACATGCACAAATGGCATGAAAAATTCACAGGCGGCATGGTGCGGCGCGGCTATCCGCCCGATTTCGCCGAACGCTGTTTCGAACAGATCAAGGGTTTCGGCGAATATGGCTTTCCCGAAAGCCATGCGCAGGCGTTCGGCTGGCTCGCCTATGTCTCCTCCTGGTTGAAATGCCATTATCCCGCCGTCTTCACCTGCGCCCTGCTCAACAGCCAGCCGATGGGCTTCTACGCCCCGGCGCAACTGGTCCGCGACGCGCAGCAGCATGGGGTGGAGGTGCGGCCGATCGATGTGCAGGCGAGCGACTGGCATAGCAGTCTGGAGGGGGAGTGTATCCTGCGCCTTGGCCTCAAGCAGGTGGACGGTTTTCGCGAGGAATGGGCGAAGGCGCTGGTGGCGGCACGGGGCGATGCGCCGATCCGCGACATGGAGGATCTGGCGCGCCGGGCGGGCATGCCGGCCCGCGCGTTGCACCTGTTGGCCGATGCCGATGCGCTGCGGTCGATCGGGCAGAACCGGCGCGAGGCGGGATGGGAAGCGCGGCGCGTGCCGCCTGCGCAATTGCCGCTCTTCGCGGCGCAGGATTTGCCCGAACTCGGCAAGGAAGCGGACGCGGCGCTACCCGCCATGCCTTTGGCGGAGGAAGTGGCGATCGACTATGTGACCCACCGCCTGTCGCTGAAGGGCCATCCGATGCAATTTCTGCGTGCCCGTTTCGCACGCGCCGGGGCGATCGACTGCGCGGCGGTCAATGCGGCGAAGGATGGCGCGAAGGTCCGGGTGGCGGGCGTGGTGCTGACCCGCCAGCGGCCGGGGAAGGGCAATGCGGTCTTCATCACGATCGAGGATGAAAGCGGCATCGTCAACGCGCTGCTCTGGGCACGCGACATGGAAAAACAACGCCGCGCGGTGATGGCCGCCCGGCTGATGCTGATCGACGGCGAAGTCCAGCGCAGCAAGGAAAATGTCGTCCACCTGATCGTCGACCGCGTGACCGACGCCAGCGCCGCGCTGGACGGCCTGCACCATCCCCTGGCGCGCGGTGACGAAGTGACGCATCCGGGGCAACCACGCGGCAGGCCGTCATCACATCGGCATCCCCGCGATGTGCGGATATTGCCCCGATCGCGGGATTTTCATTGAGTGCACGAGACTTTGGATGTGCTGGAATCGATGGTTTCGCGCTATTCCCCTCCCGTTTGCGGGAGGGGCAGGGAGACTTGCGCGCGGAGCGCGTTAGTCGCAGCGAGGTAGGCTGTTGCACCGTCCAGCCCATCCCCTAACCCCCTCCCGCAGGCGGGAGGGGGAGCAGTCCGCCTCACCGCTTCGTAGCGAACCAGATCACATGGCGCGGGCCTTTGCCATTGTCTCGGGCCTTGACCGCGACTTCCTCGACCAGAAAGCCCGCATTATTGAGCCGCCGGGTGAAAGCGTCGTCCGATCCCGCCGACCACACCGCCAATATGCCGCCCGGCTTCAGCGCGGCCTTGGCCGTTTGCAGCCCCGCCCGCGAATAGAGCCGGTCGTTCGCTGCCGCCGTCAGCCCGTCCGGCCCATTGTCGACGTCCAGCAGGATCGCGTCATAGGCGCCATGCCCCGCCTCGATCACCGGCACCACATCCTCGATCAACAGATGCACGCGCGGATCGTCCAGGCATCCGGCCATCAGGTCCACCATCGGCCCGCGCGCCCATTCGATGATCTTGGGCACCAGTTCGGCGACCGTCACCTTCGCCGCCTTGTCCAGCACGCCCAAAGCCGCGCGCAGGGTAAAGCCCATGCCATAGCCACCGATCAGAATATGCGGCGCCTTGCGCCCCCGCAACCGCTCGATCGTCATCAGCGCCAGCTGCTTTTCGGAGCCGCTCATCCGGCTGCTCATCAATTCGTTTCGGTCGAGCACGATCATATGATCGGCGCCGCGCCGATAGAGTTTCAGTTCCTGGCCGCCGGGCACCTGCGCCGAATCCAGATATTCGCGGGGGATCATGTCACGTCCTTCCATTCAGCGCACAACTTGCCGCGCGGCACGCGCATGGCAGCTTGGCTTCCGTCGCGCAAATGCTACAGGCAGCAGCAATTCCCTTTCATCCTATCACGGCAGGCAGTTTCCCCCTTCATGCGGTATTTTCTCGACACCGAATTCAATGGCTTTGGCGGCACGCTGATCAGCGTGGCGCTGGTCCCCGAGCATGAAGGGGACGAGGAATTCTATGTCTCCCTGCCGCTGCCGGACGCGATCGAACCGTGGGTGGAAAAGCATGTCGTCCCTTATTTGCGCCATGTGCCGCCCGCCATCGACCTGCAACTGAACCGGGTGGATGCGGCCGACCATGTCGCCGCCTATCTGGAGGGGGACAGCGATCCCGTCATCATCGCCGACTGGCCGGAGGATCTGGCCCATTTCTGCGCGCTGCTGGTGACGGGACCGGGGAAGATGGCGGGGGTGGATTTCGGCCTGCGGCTGGAACTGATCAACGCGGCGGGTTTCAGCGCGGCGGCCAACAGCCGCGTTCCGCACAACGCCCTGCATGATGCGCGGGCATTGCGCGACTTTTACATGGCGGATTGAGGCGTTTCGGCTGGCGCGGTGCGGCGGCCGAGGCGTGCGCGCTCCAGCCACCAGAGCAGGGCGCTGACCGCCAGCCAGCCCAGCCACCAGAGCCACGTTGCACCGGACTGTCCGGGCAGAGCGGCGCTCGCCTGTTTCGCTTCGGCAGCGGAGAGCAGCGCCATCGCCTTACTATTATGCGCGGCGCGCATGGTCGGCAGGGCATCGGCAGGCTGGACGTAGAAGGCGCTTGCTGCGTCCTTGCTGCGCAGCATATGCCATCCGGCCTGCGTCGGCCAATAGCCGCCATAACCGTTGATCGGCAGCACGCGCACCCGGCCATCGACCTGCGCTTCACCGGTCAGTGCGCACAACGCCATGCGCTCGCCGACCCAGCCGGTGTCCGTCAGGACGCGGCTGCCGGGTGCCGGGCGCGCGACGGTGTCGAGCAGGGCGCTCCACCAGTCGCCATACAGGTCACGCCGCCCCGTCAGGGTCAGGCCATAGCTGTCGATCCCGGTGAACAGCGCGACCCGGCCCGCACCCAGCGCCCGCCACGCGCCCAGCGTCGCGCCACCGGCATCGCGCAGCAGCGGCACGGCGTCATTGCCGCCGGGCGTCAGGCCCAGCCGGCTGATATCGGGCAGATAGTCTTCGGTGGTGGCGATATCGACGGGCGCCTCTTCGCTGCCGATGCCCTGCCGCGTGCGGGCGACGGGTTCGGCATCCACCTTGGGCAGGACCAATGGCGCGACGCCGCCGGGACCGCTGAGGCCGAAGCCAAGCGCCAGCCATTGCGATCGCGTCGTGCCGTCGATCGGTCCGCCGGGCCGCAGCACCAAGCCCATGCCGCCTCGCGCCGCCGCCAGCAGCGCGCCGCGCGCACCGGCCCAGCTTCGATCATCGACAATGGCGGCGTCGAAGCGGCGCAGGCTCGCGGCATCCAGCGCGACCGGCGCATCGCCCAGTGCTATGCCACCGCCCGCGCTCATTTGGGTGGTGACGTCATAGCCCGCGTCGATCGCCCAGCGACGCAGATATTTGACTTCCGCGCCCGGCGCACCGGCCAGGATCAGCAGCTTCGGGCGGGCGTTGTCCGCGACCCAGACCGGCACATCAGCCTGTTCGATGACGCGCTTGTCCCGCCGTACCCGCAGCGTGAAGGACGTGGCGCCTGCCGCCCGCGCGGTGCCTGCGAGCAGGACATGACCATTTTTGTCGGGCGTACCGCTATCCGTTACGCGCCCAGCCGGATCGACCAGTTCTGCCGTCGCGTTCGGCAGGCCCGTCAGCGTCACGCCAACGGTGAAGCGCGCCCCCGGCGCCACGGCTGGCGGCGGCGCGAGATACAGGATGCCGGGATGCAGCGGCGGCGGATCGAAATGCACCGCCAGACCGTGCGCGGCATCGATATCGCGCGGGCCAAGGCCATCGCCCACTATCGTCAGGCTGGTGACGCCGGGATGACGGCGCAGCGCGGTGGCGAGATCGGGCACGGCCTCCCCACCACCGCTAGCGGGCGCTTCGGGCAGCAGAACCAAAGGCGATCCGCCCGCCGTCGCCGCGAGCCGGGATGTGTTGGCGGTGGCGATGCGCAGGCTGGATGTGCTGCCGGACGTACCCGGCGGAAACAGCGCCATATAGAGCAGCCCGGCCGCCATTACCTGCAACAGCAGGAGCAGGCTGGTACGTACCGGCGAAGCAAGCGCCCCTGCCGCGCGATGCCAGAGCAGCAGGCGAATGCCGCCGATCGGCACGGCAAGGACCAGGATCAACGCGACGACGATTTGCGGGGTCATTGCGCCGCTCCGATCCTGTCCAGATAGCGCGCGCCGGCGGCATCGGCCGGGCGGCGGCGGGCGAGATGGCCGGAAGGCCGCTCCATCGCGCCCCAGAGCAAGGCCCGCAGCTTGGCGCGGCAGGCGGTGCAGCCGGGGTCTTGCCGGACCGCATCGATCGCCCCCGACAGCGCCAGCGCATCGGGCAGGCGCGTGGCGTTGGTCCGCACCCAGCCATCCAGCGGCGCCAGGTTGATCGGCCCCCGGATCGCATCCGGCCCGTCGCCCAGCGCGCGCCATGCCGCCGCCGCCGGGCCGTCCTGCTGTTCGATCGGGGTGATTTCCAACTGGCGGCTCGCCAGTCCCTCGCGCTTGCCGGTCATGCGACGAGTGGCGTCGATCGGCGGCAGTTCCGGTCCGACCCGCGACAGGAAGATGCGGGTCGCCTGCTGCACCTCCTTGATGAAGCGCAGCGCCTTATAGGCATAGGGCAGGGCCGTGTCGGGATGGCCGGTCTTGAGTTCGCGTTCGGACTGCCACATTTCATCGACCGCCTGTTTCAGGACCACGCGGGTTTCGGGATCGAGGCTGGAGGCGGGGCTTTCATCATGCGGATGGCCGAATTCCGCCAGCACATCTTCCTTTTCGCCGAAGACATTGGGTGTCGATACCGGCGGGCCGCCATGGTCATGGCCGTCGCCATCGCTATGCGCTTCGCCATCGGCGGTGGGCAGGTCCGGCGCGTCCTCATTCTCGCCGCCCAGAAACTGGCTGTAGCGGCCGCGCAATATCTGCTGGTCGCCGCCGATGGAGGCGGAACGGGCAAGATAACGGTCGGGGGCGAGGCCGCGTTTTTCTTTCAGCAGCTTCTCGATATCGATGATGATCTGGCGCTGGCTGCGGAAATAGGCGGGCAAGGTGGTGTTGACCATGCCGGTGAGTCCGCTGCTTTCGGGCGCTTTGGGGGATAGCCAGCGCAGGATCAGGCTGGGGCCGCGCACTTCCTGCGGATTGGGCGCGCGATTGTCGCGGACGATCAGTTGCACGACCATGTCGCCGCCCGCCGCAAAGCCGAAGGTGGAGAAGTCGAGGCGCGGGGTGAAGCGGCGATCGCGGGCCGGGCCGCTGCCGCTGACCGGGATTTCGCGCTCGGAAAAGGTCACATTCTCGCCCTCGCCGATGGCCAGCGTGACGCGCAGCCGGGCGCTGGCGGCGACGCCATAATCATCGGTCGCGGTAAAGGCCGGCGACCAGCTGCGCTGGCCCGGCTTCACCATGGTCAGGCTGTCGGTCAGCGCTTTCACCTGCGGTGAGGCGTCGGCGATGGCGTCGACGCGGTGGAGCGGCGGCGTTGGCCCGCGCCCGGCGGCGGGATCGACGCGGTAGAGGAAGGCGGCATCAGCGGCGCGGCTGGCGATCCAGTTCGCGCCGTCGGGGCGCAGGGCGATCGGCTGGTTGCCCAGCATCAGCAGCTTGGGTGCGCTGGCCTGCGGATCGAAACGTAGCGTCCATTCGAGGCGCGATCCTTGCGGGACGCGCGCGTCGAGCGAGCCGGAATCGCGCACCGGCAGACCGGTATAGGCGGGCGGAATGATGCGCAGATTTTGCGCGACGAGGCGGGGGACGCCGGGCTTTGCGGGCATGCCTTCGCTGCTGGGGGCAAGCGTGGGTGGACCCTCGCCGGCGCGGGGCCAGAGCATGGCGGCGGCGATCAGTGCGACCGCGAGGAGGCTGGATAGGAGCAGCAGGCGGCTGGACCATGCGGGCGCAAGGTCTTGAGGCGCGCCCTGATCGAGGCGGGCGGCGATGCGGCTGCGCTGGAGCGATTGCAGCGGCGAGGCGGGTGCTTCGTCGGCGAAGAGAAGGGCGCTGCTATCCTCCAGTTCGGGGCGTGTCGTGTCGAGGCTGCGGATCAGCCAGGGACGATCGAAACGGGCCATGCGCTGACGGGCGACGGCCAGTGCGACAGCGAGCGAGACAGTTGCGACGAGAAGGGCAGCGATGAGACCGCCCCATCGCCAGCCGAGGACGGCCAGCGCGAGGACCAGCGGCAGGGCGAGTGCCAGCGTGTCCGCAAAGCGACGGCGGCGCGCGGGCGCGATCCAGTGGGCGAACAGGGTTTCGGCGCTCATGGCGCGATGCTCCGGCGGCGGCTTGTGGCGAGCCAGCGTTCGGCCAGCACGAGCAGCGCGATCAGGATGGCGAGCCACGGGCGCAGTTGCTGCGGCGGCTGATCATAGGCGCGGCCGCCGGTCAGCGGGGCATAGTCCGTCGCGGCGACGCGGGTTGGGCTGGGCGCGGGCGTCAGCAAAGTGCGCAGTTGCGATGGGAAGTCCGCATCCAGCAGGATGGGCATTTGGGAGGGCAGCAGCGGGCGGGTGAAGCGGATCAGGCGGCCGTTACCGAGCGTCATCGCTTCGGCCAGCATCTGCCCCTCCGCATCGCGCCAGAGCGGGACCATCGCCTGATCAGCCGCAAGCCGGGTGTCGCTTGCGACGATCATGGTGCCGCCCTGCTTCACCCAGTCGACAGCGCTGTCCAACATCGTGCCGCCTGCCAGCCAGACGAGGATATGCCCCTTGTCCGGCAACGGCGCGTTGGGCGTGTTACTGTCCACTTCGCCGTTTCGGTTGGCGGGCTGCCATGCCAGCGCGGCGGCGCGGATATAGCGTAACGCTGCGCGATGATCGGCATCGGAGCGGATGGCGATTGTGGGCGGCGGCGCTACCTTGTCGGGTGCTGCCTTGGTTTCTCCGCTGATCCGCCAATTCACTTTGCGGGACAGGCGGAGGCGATCGGCATCGGCACCGTCGATGATGGTCGGCGTGACGATGGTGAGCGGGGTTTTCGCCGGCAGTTCGGCGTCCAACTGACGGATCAGGCTGGCGACGGGCAGCGGGCCGCTCGGCCGCGCGGTGTCGATCTTCGGGAAACCGGGCGCGAGCCAGCGGATACGGGCATCTGCGAAGCTGCCCTGATCGACCTGCGCGCCGGGGACCACCGCAACATAGGGGCGCGCATCGCCCGCGCCGAACAGCACCGGTTGCGCCAGCCAGAGCGCCGCCAGCGCCAACAGCGCGAGGCGCAACAGCAGCAGCGGCCATTCGTCGAAGCGCAGGCGCGACCGGGGTTTGGGCCGGGACCGCAGCCAGCGCAGCGCGGCGAAGTCGGTCGGCAGCTGTTCGCTCTTGCGCGCAATATGGATGACGAGCGGCAGGAGCATCGCCGCCAGCGCGGCCAGCGCCGTCGGGAAGAGCAGGCCCATGCTCATTGATATTCGGCCGCGCCCTGCGCCGCGAACAGGCGGTGCAAAGGCAGGTCGACCGGCTCGTCCAGATAATGGACGGCGTGGCGAATGCCGATCGCGTCCAGCCGGGCATGGAGCGCGGCGCGGGCTTCGGCGAAGCGGGCGAGAAATTCGGCGCGCAGGGCGGCGCCGTCGGCCAGCAACTCCTCGCCGGTTTCCGGGTCGCGGAAACGATAGCCGCCGTCGAAGGGGAAATCCCGTTCGGCAATGGTCAACATCTCGATCACCAGCGTTTCGCGCCCCGCTGCGGAGAGCTTTTCGGCCAGCGCCACCGCGCCTTCATCGAAACAGTCGGACAGCAGGAGGACGAGATCCTGCGCGCCGATCCGCTCCCAGACCGGACCCAGTTGGCTTTCCGGCGCAAAGCCGCGCGCCGGGCGGACGTTGAGCAGTTCCAGCAGCAGCCGGTCGCGCTGGCGCAGGCCGGTGGCGGGAGGAAGCAACGTCAGACCGTCATCGCCCAGCGCCATGAAACCGAAACGATCGCCCTGTTGCATCGCCAGTTCGCCGATGGCGGCGGCCATCGCCTTGGCAGCGTCGAGGCGGCTGTAATCGGGGCGGGTTGCGTCCGACTGACCCATGGAGGCGCTGGCGTCGATCAATATCCAGACCGCAACCGGGCTTTCCCGTTCCGCCTCCCGCACGAAGAATTTGTCCGACCGGGCGTAAAGTTTCCAGTCGATCTGGCGCAGTTCGTCGCCCGGTTCGTAAGCGCGATATTGGGCGAACTCCAACCCCGCGCCCCGGCTATGGCTCTGATGCAGGCCGATGCCATGCGACCCCACCGCCCGGCGCGTGACAAGGCGCAAGCCGCGCAGGCGGCTGCGCACGTCAGGAGGGAGAAGGTCAACCATGGCGGAAGGGATCAGGCGAGCGGAACGGCGCGGACGAGGGCGTCGACCACATCGTCGGCACTGCGCCCTTCCGCTTCGGCGGCGAAGGACAGGAGCAGGCGATGGCGCATCACCGGTACGGCGAGCGCGGTGATATCGTCGCGCGTGGCGGCGAGGCGGCCATGGAGCAGCGCGCGCGCCTTGGACGCCAAAATCAGCGACTGGCCGGCGCGCGGACCCGCGCCCCATTTCACATATTTGCGGATATCCTCCGCCATGCCTTCGCCGGGGCGGCTGGCGCGGATGAGGCGCGTGACCCAGTCGAGCAGGTCGTCGCTGAAATGGACGTCGCGGACGAGCGCTTGCAATGCCAGCACTTCCTCCCCCTGCATCACGGCAGGGACGGCAGCGGGTTTGGAACCGGTGGTCTGGGCCAGGATGGCGCGTTCCTCCGCCTCGGTCGGATAATCGACGCGGATATGCAGCAGGAAACGGTCAAGCTGGGCTTCGGGCAGGGGATAGGTGCCGGCCTGTTCCAGCGGGTTCTGCGTCGCCAGTACGAAGAAGGGCTTGGGCAGGACATGGGTCACGCCGGCATAGCTGACCGTCTTTTCCTGCATCGCCTCCAGCAGGGCGGCCTGCGTCTTGGGCGGGGTGCGGTTGAGTTCGTCGGCCAGCAGCAGGTTGGTGAAGACCGGCCCCTGCTGGAAACGGAAGCTGCGATGGCCGGTGCCATGATCCTCCTCCAGCAATTCGGTGCCGAGAATGTCGCTGGGCATCAGGTCCGGGGTGAACTGGACGCGGCGGAAATCCAGCTTGAGCGCTTCACCCAGCGAGCGGACGAGCAATGTCTTGCCCAGGCCCGGCACGCCCTCCAGCAGGCAATGGCCGCCGGCCAGCAGGCCGATCAGCAATTGCTCCACGACGTCGGCCTGCCCGACGATCGCCTGTCCGATCGCGGCGCGCAGCCCGGTCAAAGCGTCAAGGCGGGTCTGGATGTCGGCTTCGGTGAGGTCTGTCATGATAGTGATGGCCCTTAAATAATGACGTCATCCCCGCGAAAGCGGGGACCCATCTCCCAACCTTGCGGCGAGGGAGAGTGCCGGAGATGGGTTCCCGCTTTCGCGGGAATGACGAGCGATTGAATAATCACACCGACAGCGCGTACATCACGATATTGACCGCGAATTTTGTGTTGTCCTCGGCCAGGAAGCGCTTGTTGCGCCAGTCATAATCCCATTCGCAGCCATAATCCTTGTTGCTGTAGAGAACGCCCAGTCGGCCGTTCACCTCTATGCCTTTCAGATATTCGTGCACGAGATCATCGCCCCAGCCGTTCAATTCCAATCCGGTATTGGGCGGGCCGTCAAATTTGAAGAAGCTGCGGTAGAGGCCGTGGCTCTTGGGTAACTCCTTCAGCGCCTTCGGCCCGAAAATCTTCGCCATCTGCGCTTCGAAGGAACGGGCGAACAGGCCGTCTATGTCATGGTTGCAATCGTCCACCATGACGAAGCCGCCATTGCGGACATAGCGTTCGAAATTGCGCCGTTCGGCGGGCGAGAACTCCACCAGCTTGTGTCCTGCCATATAACAGAAGGGCGCGGTCAGCATCTTTGGGTCCGAGAGGGCGATGACATGCTCCTTCGGATCGACGCGCAACGTGGTGTAATCGATCAGCGAGGTGATGATGTTGGACGGCGTGCGCTGGTCCACGTCCCAGTCGCCACTGTCGTAGCGCAGGCGGGTGAACCAGAAATCGTAGCCCCCGGCTGCGGAGAGTGGCCGGGCCAGCATCGCGCTAGCCAGACCACCCGCCATCAACCGAAGAAATTCGCTGCGTGTCATGAAAACCGATCGGGCCCGGCCATGCTCCATCCTGCGGCATGGATCGTTCCCCGGCGAAGGCCGGGGTCCAGATCGGGCCGAGGAACTGGACCCCGGCCTTCGCCGGGGGACAGATTGGTCATGGCAGGCCCTGTCGTCACACCGCGTCCGACAGCGAAGTGAAGGTGAAGTCGCGCAGCTTCATCGGCGGCACGACGATGTTCATCGACACTTCGTCCGGCGGCACGCGGACCGGCTTGCCCAGCTCTTCCACATTGTTGAGCATGATGACCGGACTTTCGTTGAACCGGAAATTCTTGATCGGATATTTGATCTGCCCGTTCTCGATATAGAAGGTGCCGTCGCGAGTCAGGCCGGTGAGCAGCACGGTCTGCGGATCGACCATGCGGATGTACCAGGTGCGGGTGACGAGCACGCCGCGCTCAGTGGAGCGGACGAGGTCGGCGGTCGACTTGTCGCCGCCCGTCATCAGGATATTGCCCATCTGGCCGGCGGCAGGCTTGCCCTGTTTCTGTGCCCAGTAACGGCTATAGTTCAGGTTCACGATCTTGCCGGCCTTCACCATGTCCATGCGCTGGCGGGCGAGGCCATCGTCGTCCCACGGCTCGCAGGGGGCGACCGGGTCCCAGGGATCGGTGTAGAAATTGACCTGCGGGCCGAACACCTGTTCGCCCAGCTTGTTGCCGCCGCCCTTCTTCGACAGGAAGCTGCGGCCTTCATCGGCCTCGCGCGCGCCGAAGAAGTAGAACATGAAGCCGATCAGGCCCGCAGCCGCCATCGGCTCCAGGATCACCGTATATTTGCCCGGCTCCAGCGCCTTGGCTTCGGACGAGGCCGACGCCTTGCGCATGGCGATCTGGATGTCGCTGTCCGCCTTGAAGCGGGTGGCGTCCTGCGTGTCGGTGCCGACCCAGCCGGAACCCCGGCCATCTTCGGTACGGACGGTGCAGGTGTAATCCAGCATGGTCGAGCGCTGATAACCGAAATTGCCCTTGCTGTTGGCGATCGCGGTGAAGCTCTGATTATCCTCCAGATAGCCGGCCGCGATCAGCTTCTGCGCCTTGCAGGCGTCGATCGAGGTCTTGGCGACCTGCGCACGGTAAGCCGGGGTTATGTCGGCGGTCGACTGGGCAAATGTCGGGCTGGGCTTGTACGCCTGCTTGTCGACGGCGGGCATGAATTCCGGATTGTCGGGCGCCAGTTGCGCCAGCGTTTCGGCCCGGCGCACGACCCGCTCCAGCGAGGCGTCGTCAAACTGGTTGATGGTGGCGGTGCCGACCTTCTTGCCGAAAGCGACCTGCACGGCGAGTTCGATATCGTCGGTCAGGCCTGCGGTCGACACGTCGTTGCGGGCGAAACGGACATTGCCCTGGATCTTGCCGGTGAGTTGGGCGGTGCATTCGTCCGCCTTGGAGAGCGCGACGACCTTCGTCAGGATCGCCTTGGACTGCGCTTCGGTGAGGATGCTCATTATCTTGTCTCCCTAGGAGCCTGATCGTTTCAGGTGGAAGCGCTTTGCGTTTCCACCGGGAGCGTGAATCAGGTTCCAATCAAAATTGCAGCGTCAGCCGAGCGAACGCGCGGTGTTGATGACGTTGATGCCGTTGAAGCGCGCGGTCGATGACCCGTGCGACACGGCGGAGACCTGGGCCGGCTGGCCCTTGCCGTCGAAGAAGGAGCCGCCCAGACGATAATCGCTGCTGTCGCAGACGCCGGTGCAGGCGTTCCAGAATTCCGGGGTACGGATCTGGTAGGCGACATCCTCGATCTGCTGGGTGATCTTGCCCTGCTTGATCTCGTAGAAGAGCTGGCCGCCGAACTGCGCGTTGTAGCGCTGCTGGTCGATCGAGAAGCTGCCGTCGCCGATGATGTAGATGCCGTCCTCGACACCCGCGATCATGTCCGCGACGCTCTTCTTCGCCTTGCCCGGCTCCAGCGAGACGTTGGCCATGCGCTGGAACTGCACATTGGACCAGCTGTCGGAATAGGCACAGCCGTCCGATTCCTTCTTGCCCTCGATATGGGCCTGATCGCGGATCGCCTGATAGCCGACGAGCTTGCCATCTCGGATCAGATCCCACTTCTTGGTCTTGATGCCTTCATCGTCATAGGCGACCGCGCCCAGGCTGCCGACCTGCGTCTTGTCGGCGACGATGTTCACAT
Source organism: Sphingobium sp. YR768 (assembly GCF_900111125.1). Classification (GTDB taxonomy): domain Bacteria; phylum Pseudomonadota; class Alphaproteobacteria; order Sphingomonadales; family Sphingomonadaceae; genus Sphingobium. The sequence goes on along the minus strand of NZ_FOGE01000002.1, from coordinate 276,657 downwards.
TGGGGCTGCCATATTGGAAATGGCTTTCCAGCTTGTCCATCGTGGCGAAGCTGGTGCCGGCATAGTTCGCCTCATAGCCCAGCACGCGGTCCAGTTCGAGCGGATGGCCGACCGATTCATGGATGGTGAGCCAGGTGTGCGACGGGTCGAGCACCAGATCATATTTGCCTGGCTTGACCGAAGGCGCCTTCAGCTTGGCGCGCGCCTGCTTGGCGGCGGCGATCGCGTCTTCCTTCATGTCATAGCTGTTGCCGTAGACGACCACGCCATTGGGCAGCACGGTCTTGCCTGACACGGCGCCGTCCAGATATTCATAGCCAAGACCCATCGGCGCAGACAGGCCTTCACGGGTGCGGAACTTGCCGCTGGTCTTGTCGACCGCCGTGATGGTGGTCGGCGCCCAGATGCGGTGCACGTCCTGATCGATATAGCTGCCGTCGGTGCTGGCGAAATATTTCTGCTCGTTGACCAGGAACAGGATGGAATTGATGAAGTCCGCGCCCGCATCCATGGCGGCGGCGTTGACGTCCATCAGCAGCGCGACCTTGTCCTTGATCGGCACGTCCATGGCGTTCTTGACGATCGGCGTCTTCCAACTGACTTCGCCCACGCCCCTGGTCGGGGCAAGCTGCACCGGTGCGCTCTGGGTCGGGGCATTGGCCTTGGCGATGGCGACGGCCTGTTGCGCGGCCTTGGCCACGGCGTCGGCGGTCATCTCATTGGTGGCGGCGAAGCCCCAGGCGCCATTGGCGATCACGCGGATGCCGACGCCGCTCGATTCGGTGTTGACGATATTTTCGACATTGCGTTCGCGGGTGATGACGAACTGGCGCAGGTAGCGTCCGACGCGCACGTCGCAATAGGATGCGCCCACGCTCTTGGCGGCGGTCATCGCGGTGTCGGCCAGGCTCTTCTTCACCGCCACGTCGATGGCGCTGTTCAGTTCCTCGGCGGCGATGACCCTGCCGAACATGGAGGGGAGGACGAAGCCACCCATGCCCATGGCCCCAAAGGCCAGAAAATCGCGTCTATGCAAGGTAAGTCTCCTGCCTGACTATGCCCGCATGGTGCGGGTCGGATTGTGATTGGGTGACGGCGCTGGGGCCGGACCGGTGTGATGGAGGGGATCATCGCGACCCGAACAGGCGGGGTCAAACATCTTTTACGGATGCACAAGAAGTGACCCGCATAGTTTCGACAAATGTCATCTGTCGAAAAATTGCATCGGTTGGACGGAGCGCAGACGCAAAAAATCGGCGGTGATGGCTATGCCATCCCGCTGATAATTCGCTTCTTCCTGTGAAGAAAGTTGGTCGGGGAAAGAGGATTCGAACCTCCGGCCCCTGCCTCCCGAAGACAGTGCTCTACCAGGCTGAGCTATTCCCCGACCGATGCCGAAGCCGCTTTGTGGGCGGCCCCGTAAGGCAGGAGTGGGCCTATAGAGGGGGCTTTCCGGGCTGGCAAGCGGGCAATGACGATTTTTTTGCAGTCATTACAAAAGCCCCGCAGCGCGGAAGCTGAAGCGCGCATTTCCGGCCTCTATCACATGGTCGGCCAGTCGCAGGTCGAGCGGCCGCAGGCTGCGGGCAAGGGTGCGGGTCAGGGCGATGTCGCGGGAATCGGGCAGAGGGCAGGCGGTCGACCGGCGCCGTTGCAGCATGGCGATCCAGTTGCGTTCCGATTCCAGCAGATGCCGCATCACTATGCCCCATTCCTGATGAAAGGGCAGCAACCCGCAGGGACGCCAGTCCGCATCGAGTATCGCCAGCATCAGCCTGAAGTCCCTGTTCATGGAGGAAATCTTGCGGAGCGGGCAGGCTGACGGCGAGAGACAGAAGGCGCCATTATGGCGCAAAGGCGGAAGGGATCGATCCGAAATGACGCCAAGATTGGCGTGCCCGCCGCGCTGGGCTACAGCCGGGGGCAACCAGACTCACGACCGCAGGATCGCGCCTTGACCGACTCTATGCCCCATTATGAAGACCAGTATCTCGATCTCATGCGGCATATCTGGCGCCATGGCGACGAGCGGGTCGACCGTACCGGCGTCGGCACCCGCTCGATCCTCGGCGCGACGATGCGCTTTTCGCTGGCCGATGATGCGGTGCCGCTGCTCACGACCAAGCGCGTCTACTGGAAGGTCGCGGCGCGCGAGATGCTGTGGTTCCTGACCGGCGACACCAATATCCGCGAACTGGTGCGGCAGGGCGTGCATATCTGGACGGACTGGCCGCTCGACGCTTATCGCCGCGCGACCGGGGAGGATCTGGATCGCGATACATTCGAGATGCGGATCGTGGCGGATGATGATTTCGCGGCGCGCTGGGGCAATCTGGGGCCGGTCTATGGCGCGCAATGGGTGAACTGGCCGCTCTATGAACCGGTTGGCGACGGCCTGTATCGCAAGGCGGAAAAGGGCCGCAACCAGATCGCCGAACTGGTCGAGGCGATTCGCGCCACGCCGGGGTCGCGCCGCCTGCTGTTCACGGGCTGGAACGTGGCCGAAGTGCCGCAAATGGCGCTGCCGCCCTGCCACATGACCTATCAGTTTCAGGTGTCGAACGGAAAGCTCAACGGCCTGTTGTTCCAGCGCAGTTGCGACCTGGGTCTGGGTTTCGCCTTCAATATTTTCGGCCTGTCGATGATCACGCGGATGCTGGCGCAGCAATGCGATCTGGAGCCGGGCGAGGTGGTCTGGCAGGGCGGCGACGTGCACCTCTACCTCAACCATGCCGCGCTGGTGGAGGAACAGATGTCGAGAAATCCGTCGGGCGCGCCGAAATTGCGGATCAATCGGCGACCCTCATCCATTTTCGACTATCGGATAGAGGATTTCGACATGCTCGATTATGCGCCGCAGGCCCATATTTCCGCGCCCGTCGCCGTCTGATCGGACAGCGACGGAGACAGTAGAGGGAAATTTGGGACAGCAAGGCTTGCCTTGTGGAGCGTTGAAATATAATATCTGCGCTAAGCAATATTATTGCAATGCACCATAGGAGGCAGGATGAGCGATCCCGATGGAATCGCGGGCTTGGAAGGACAGGCGGGGCGCAATCTGCCCCCGCTGAAGCTACATGTGCCAGAGCCGCCGGCGCGGCCGGGAGAAGCGGCCGACTTCACCCATTTCGATATTCCCGCCGCTGGTGCGCAGCCCCGCCCGGATGAAGCGGCGCAGCCCGCCGACATGCGCGACATGGCCTATGGGCTGGTGCGGGTGCTGGATGAGGATGGCCAGGCGGTCGGCCCGTGGAACCCCCGCTTGTCGGCCGAAACGCTGCTGAAGATGCTGCGATATATGGCGCTGACCCGTGCGTTCGACGGACGGATGTTCCGGGCGCAGCGGCAGGGCAAGACCAGCTTCTATATGAAGTCGACCGGGGAAGAGGCGGTGTCGATCGGCGCGGCGCTGGCGCTGTCCCGCGATGACATGTGCTTCCCCAGCTATCGCCAGCAGGGCGTTTTGATCGCCCGCGACTGGCCCATCATCGACATGATGAACCAGATTTATTCCAACAAGGGCGACCGGCTGAAGGGCCGTCAATTGCCGATCATGTATTCGGCGCGGGAGGCGGGCTTCTTCTCCATCTCCGGCAACCTCACCACCCAATATCCCCAGGCGGTCGGCTGGGCGATGGCGAGCGCGGCCAAGGGCGACACCCGGATCGCCGCGACATGGTGCGGCGAAGGTTCGACGGCGGAGGGCGATTTCCATTCGGCCTGCACCTTCGCCAGCGTCTATCGCGCGCCGGTCATCATGAATGTGGTGAATAACCAATGGGCTATCAGCAGCTTTTCAGGTTTTGCGGGAGCTGAATCCACGACCTTTGCGGCGCGGGCGATCGGCTATGGCATTGCCGGCCTGCGGGTCGACGGCAATGATGTGCTGGCGGTCTATGCCGCGACCCGCTGGGCCGCCGACCGGGCGCGCGCCAATGCCGGGCCGACGCTGATCGAGCATTTCACCTATCGGGTAGAGGGGCACAGCACGTCGGACGATCCCACCGCCTATCGCTCCGCCGAGGAAAGTAGCCTGTGGCCGCTGGGCGACCCGATCGCGCGGTTGAAGGCGCATTGCATCGGCCTGGGCATCTGGGACGAGGAACGCCACGCCGCGATGGACAAGGAACTGGCCGAACTGGTCCGTGACGCTGCGCGGGAGGCGGAGAAGAACGGCATATTGGGCCATGGCCTGCATCATCCGATGGAAAGTATGTTCGAGGATGTGTTCGAGGAAATGCCCCGGCATCTGAAGGAACAGCAGCAACAGATGCTGGACGAATGGAAGGCGGCGGGACTGTGAGTTTCAGAAGAAACCCTAACGCCGTTCGGGCTGAGCCTGTCGAAGCCCTTTACTTCCTTGAAGAAAAAAACAGCCCTTCGACAGGCTCAGGGCGAACGGATCGAGAGGTGTCGCGTCATGACTGATGATGTGATCGAGGCTGTCGCCGAAACCACCCAGATGAACATGATCCAGGCGATCAACAGCGCCATGGACGTGATGATGGCACGCGATCCCGATGTGGTCGTGATGGGCGAGGATGTCGGCTTTTTCGGCGGCGTGTTCCGCGCGACGGCGGGCCTCCAGCAGAAATATGGCAAGAACCGCGTGTTCGATACGCCGATCACCGAATGCGGGATCATCGGCGTGGCGGTGGGCATAGGCGCCTATGGTCTGCGGCCGGTGCCGGAAATCCAGTTTGCCGACTATATCTATCCCGCGCTCGACCAGCTTGTGTCGGAAGCGGCGCGGCTGCGCTATCGCTCGGCAGGCGAGTTCATCGCTCCGATGACGGTGCGGTCGCCCTTTGGTGGCGGCATCTTCGGCGGCCAGACGCACAGCCAGTCGCCCGAGGGCATCTTCACCCATTGTTCGGGGATCAAGACGGTGATCCCGTCCACCCCCTATGACGCCAAGGGCCTGCTGATCGCCGCGATCGAGGATAATGATCCCACGCTCTTCTTCGAACCCAAGCGCATCTATAACGGCCCGTTCGACGGCCATTATGATACGCCCGCGACCAGTTGGGCCGGGCATGCGGATGCGCAGGTGCCGACCGGCTATTATCGCATCCCGCTGGGCACCGCGCGGATCGCGCGGGCGGGGGAGGCGCTGACCATCCTCTGCTATGGCACGATGGTTCATGTGGTCGAAAATACGGTTGCCGAGATGGGCATCGATGCGGAGATTGTCGACCTGCGCAGTCTGGTGCCGCTGGACATCGACACGATCGAAGCGTCGGTGAAGAAAACCGGCCGCTGCCTGATCGTGCATGAGGCGACGCGCACGTCCGGCTTCGGCGCGGAACTGCTCGCCCAGGTGCAGGAGCGCTGTTTCTACCATCTCGAAGCGCCGATCGAGCGCGTCACCGGCTTCGACACGCCTTATCCGCACAGTCTGGAATGGGCCTATTTCCCCGGCCCCGTGCGGATTCGCGAAGCCATCACCAAGATCATGAAGGATTGAGGGCTATGGTTGTTACACCTCCCTGTTCCGTTTGTGCCACGCACGACGTTTACGAAATCATTCTTACGCCCATGCACGAACGGGGGAGGATGTAATGGCGCTGTTCACATTCAAACTGCCGGACATCGGTGAAGGCATTGCGCAGGCGGAGATCGTCGGCTGGCACGTAAAGGTTGGCGACCGGGTCGAGGAAGATCAGCCGATCGCCGACATGATGACCGACAAGGCGACGGTCGAGATGGAAAGCCCGGTCGCGGGAACAGTGGTGCGCATCGCTGGCGAGCCGGGCGATCAGGTGTCGATCGGCGCGATGCTGGTGGAGATCGAGACGGAGGGCGAGGGGGCGGTTGAAGCCGCGGCGGGTAAACAGCCCGAAGCATCAGAAGGGGCAGTCGTCGATGACGTTGCCCCTGTATCCGTTCGCCCTGAGCCTGTCGAAGGGCCTTCTGCTTCGGATACGGATGCCAAAGTGGAAGTGCAGGGCTTCGACAGGCTCAGCCCGAACGGGGGTGAGGTGCCGCCCAGTGTAATCCTCGCCTCCCCCGCCGTCCGTGCGCGGGCGAAGGACCTTGGCGTCGACCTCGCGCAGGTGAAGCCTGCCGGCGACCATATCCGCCATTCGGACCTCGACGCCTTCCTCCTCTACGGCGCGGGGCAAGGTTATACCCCCGCCGGGCGCAACGCCCGACGCGCCGACGAGCAGGTCAAGGTCATCGGCATGCGCCGCCGCATCGCCGAGAATATGGCCGCGTCGAAACGGCATATCCCGCACTTCACCTATGTCGAGGAGATCGATGTCACCGCACTGGAGGAACTGCGCGAGCAGCTTAATGCCGGGCGTGGCGATCGGCCGAAGCTCACCATGCTGCCGCTGCTGATCGTGGCGATCTGCAAGAGCCTGCCCGATTTTCCGATGCTCAACGCCCGTTATGATGATGAGGCGGGCGTGGTGACGCGCCATGGTTCGGTGCATCTGGGGCTCGCGACGCAGACCGATGCCGGGCTGATGGTGCCGGTGATCCGCGACGCGCAGGACCGCAATGTCTGGCAATTGGCGAGCGAAATCCGCCGTCTGGCCGACGCCGCCCGCAGCGGCAAGGCGAAGTCGGAGGAACTGTCCGGCTCCACCCTGACGCTGACGTCGCTGGGGCCATTGGGCGGCATCGCCACCACGCCGGTCATCAACCGGCCGGAAGTGGCGATCATCGGGCCGAACCGGGTGATCGAGCGCCCCGTCTTTCGCGGCAAGGAAGTCGTCGCCGCCAAGCTGATGAACCTGTCGATCAGTTGCGATCATCGCGTGGTCGATGGCTGGGACGCGGCCAGCTTCGTTCAGGCGGTGCGCAAGCGACTGGAGGCGCCGGCTTTCCTGTTCGTGGATTGAGAGGGGAGCGGGGGCGCCTATTTCGTCATCACGACGACGGCGCCCTCCTTCAGGTCCGGGTTGAACAGCATGCGCATCGCGCGTTGCATCATCTTCCAGCGTCGCTTGCTCAGCCAGCGGCCCGAATAGTCCCGCTCCTGATAGAAGGTGCTGTAGAGCAAAGCGGGCATGGGCAGCACGCGAAAGCGGGTGAAGCCCGCTTCCCTGCCGCGCGCGATGATCAGATGCGGGGGCATGTCGCGTTCGTTGACGCCGAATTTCGCCATCGCCTCGATCGATTCGGCCGACTGGCTATGGCCTTCGCCCGGTTCATGGGTGATCAGGATGCCGCCGGGCTTCAGCGCGCGCCAGGCCGACCGGATCGCCGCGCCCTCATCCTCGGCATGATGCAGCGCGTCGAAGAAGATCGCCGCATCATAATGGCCTACCTGCTCCAGCCCCTCGAAATCGCTGCACAGGAAGCGGACGCGATCGGCCAGGCCATTGAGCGTTGCATTTTCCCGCGCCAGGTCGATCATGTCGGGTGCGATATCCTGCCCCGTCACATCATGACCGTGGCGCGCGTAGAACAGGCTGGTCCAGCCACCGCCGCAGCCAAGGTCCAATATGCGGGCCGGTGCTGGCGGCAGAAGCGACATGATGAAGCCGATCGAGGCCAACTGAATGCCGCACTGGGGATCGGAAAAGGGTTTGTTGAGCGAATGTTCGCGGCCATCCTCACCCATATTGGCGAGATAGGCGCGCTCTGCGTCTTTGGGCATGGCCCGGTCTTAGGGGCAGTCGGCCCTTGGCTCAAGCCTTACTGAATGGTGGCGCGATAGCTGAGGCGTCCGCTCTGGCCGGGAAAGGCGTTGTCGGGCAATTGCCAGCGGACATGGGTGACATCCTCCGCCACGGCCCGGCGCACGCCGCCCAGTTGCGTCGGCAGCCATAGCTGGTCGAACCGTGCCCAATGCCGGCCACCGTCGATCGACACCTGCACCGCCGGATCGCGCAGGTCCGGGGTCGTGCCGCGCAGGACGGATCGGGTGGCGGTGAAATCGCGAATCGGTGCCGCGCCCTGATTGCGCCAATGCAGGATCACGATCACGCGGTCGCCGGGCGTGAGGCGGTCGGCGCTTTCCAGCGTGCGGCGCGGGCGTCCGTTGAGGTCAGTGGCGACCTTCTCCACATACATTTGCGTGTCGAGGCGCACCAAGGCCTGTGCGTCTGTCGCTTGCGCTTCTGCTACATGCGCCGCCATCAGGCCAGCCAGCGCGAAAAGCAGCCTCTTCATGCCATTCCCCGTTCTTGCGTCCCCGCGGCCGTCCTAGCCGCTGAGCCCAAATATTTGGTTAAGCCCCTGTTTCCTGTGTCGCTGGCGCAGTTAACGGCTTTGTAAATTGACGGCTTTGCCTGTCCGGCGCACATCGGGGTGAACGAACGGGGAATCAGCCAAGCGTGATCAATAATGACCAGCAGGAGATCAACCGGCGGCGTGACCGGTTGCTGGCGTCGCTTGCGCTGACATCGGGAATAGGCCTGCTACTGGCCTTGCCCTTTGCGCTACGGGCGGGGGCGGAGTTTTTCCTGCCGCTCACGGCCGCGCTGGTGATCGCGATCGCGCTGGTGCCGCTGCTCGAATGGATGGAGCGGCGCGGCATTCCGTCCGGCCTGTCGGCACTGATCGCGGTGGTCGGCTTCCTGCTGGTGGCGAACACGGCGCTGGTGCTGATCGTGGTGCCGGCGACCGACTGGTTCCGCATCCTGCCCCAGCGGCTGCCGCAAATTCAGGCGAACCTGGCGCCGCTGATCGATTTCTACGCCAGTCTCCAGCGCTTCGTGGACGAAACCGTGCAGATGCTGGCGACCGGCCCGGTCGCGGCGGCGCAGACGGCGGCGGTGGACGCGCCCCGGTCGCTGTTGCAGTTCGCCGCGACCTCCGCCCCGTCGGCGATCATCCAGATGGTGTTCGCGCTGCTCATCATCTATTTCTTCCTCGCTGGCTGGACCAAGCTGCGCCGCCGCACGATCAACAGTCGGGGTAGCTTCGACGGCGCCATGGCTGTCGCGCGGGTGATCCAGAATGTGGTCGATGCGACCTCGGCCTATGTCATCACCATCGCCACCATCAATATCTGTCTGGGGCTGGCGGTGGCGCTTGCCCTGTGGCTGATCGGCATGCCGTCTCCGCTGATGTGGGGCGGTATCGTCGCCCTGCTCAACTTCGTGCCCTATTTCGGGCCCATGCTGGCGGCGGTGCTGCTGGGGCTGGGCGGCCTGATGGTGTTCGACGATGTCTATGTCGCATTGCTGCCCGCTGGCTTGCAGGTCGGTTTTCATCTGGTGGAGGCCAATGTCGTCACACCGCTGCTGCTGGGACGGCGGCTGACGATGAACCCGCTGCTGATTCTCGTATCGCTGACCTTCTGGGGATGGGTGTGGGGAACGCCGGGCGCGCTGCTGGCGGTGCCGCTGCTGATCATCATCCAGACCGTGGTGTCGGCTGCCGGAACCCCGGATATTGCCGGTTTCCTGTTTGAACAGGGCACGTTGACGGTCGCGCCGCGCAAAGAAAATGCGGAGAAAGATGAAACCGATGTTGCAGACGGTTGACAGCATCGCAGGACGCTCATAGACGGCGGCTCCACACCAAACGCGGGTGTAGCTCAGTTGGTTAGAGTGCCGGCCTGTCACGCCGGAGGTCGCGGGTTCGAGCCCCGTCACTCGCGCCACTTTCCTTGCAGGAAGGTGGATATGGTGTAGAAGATATGCATCGTCTGGCGGCCTTGGCTGCGAAAGATGCCACCCTGCGCGGGTGTAGCTCAGTTGGTTAGAGTGCCGGCCTGTCACGCCGGAGGTCGCGGGTTCGAGCCCCGTCACTCGCGCCACTTTCCTTGACCGGAAAGTGAATTTTCCCAGATCGTGCATCGTCTGGCGACCGTCATGGTCGGATGAGATGCAGCACCTACGCGGGTGTAGCTCAGTTGGTTAGAGTGCCGGCCTGTCACGCCGGAGGTCGCGGGTTCGAGCCCCGTCACTCGCGCCATCACCCTGATTACCGGGTGATGGAGTCGGCGCATGAAAGCGCCGACATCCTTTTTTCAAATCAGATTTCGCCGCCGGTCACAGGCGGAGGCAGTGGTTCGGTCGCCAGCCAGCGATAGACGCCGCCTGCCGCCAGTGCGCCGACGATGGGCGCGATCCAGAACAGCCATAATTGTTGCAGGGCCAGCCCGCCGACCAGCAGGGCGGGGCCAGTGCTGCGCGCCGGATTGACCGATGTGTTGGTGACCGGGATGCTGATCAGGTGGATCAAGGTCAGCGCCAGGCCGATGGCGATCGGCGCGAATCCGCTCGGCGCCCGGCTGTCCGTCGCGCCCAGAATGACCGACAGAAAGCCGAAGGTCAGCACCAGTTCGATCGCCAGCCCCGATGCCAGCGAATAGCCGCCGGGCGACAGGGCGTCATAGCCGTTCACCGCCAGCCCATTGGCGGCAAGCGCGAAACCCGGCTGTCCGCTGGCGATGAAAAGCAGCAATGCGGCCGCCAGCACGGCGCCGACCAGTTGCGCGACGATATAAGGGGCGATGTCCCGCACCGGGAAGCGGCCGCCGGCCCATAGGCCGAACGTGACCGCCGGATTGAGGTGGCAGCCGGAAATATGGCCGATCGAATAGGCCATGGTCAGCACCGTCAATCCAAAGGCCAGGCTGACGCCCAGCAGGCCGATGCCCACGTCTGGGAACGCAGCGGCCAGAACGGCACTGCCGCAACCGCCGAACACCAGCCAGAATGTGCCCAATGTTTCGGCGAATAGTCTCTTTTCCAATCCAACCATCACTGTCTCCTGTCCCAGTGGGGCCATGCCACCAGAGATGGGATGTGCCGGTGCGGGGTGGCGCCGCCCGACAGGAAATATGGAGAAGGAATGCGCCGCCTATGGCGCATGCGGGACAGTAATGTTGCGATCGGCATGGCGTCGCACTCCGTCCATCAGCAGGTCCGGCCCGACGGATACGGGCAGGCCATTACGCTAAGTCAACGAATGGATAATCATTCGTTGCGGAGTTGTCACGATATTATCCGCGCCGCCAGCGCCCGGTCTCCATCCAGGCCAGCAGGCGCCTGAGTGGCAATATCCAGATCCAGATTATGCCCAGCACCACATAGACCGGCACCTGCGCCCACACCGGCAGCATGCCGATCAGCCCCGAGAGGCTGCCCACCAGCACGGCCCATGCGACGATCAGGCCGACGATGGTCAGCATGCCCACTGGCTTGCGCCAGCTTGGCTGATGATAGTGGCGCGGATCGATGCTCATACTGTCCCGTCCTCGCCTTCACCCTCGATCAGTTCGACCTCGGTCATGATGATGTCCAGCGGCAGATCCCATGGGTCGGCGGGCAGGGCGTCGATCTCCTGCGCGGACCAGGCCAGGCCGACGCGCAGCGCATCGGGGAAGCGGGCGAAGGCGCGGTCATAATAGCCGCCGCCCTGACCCAGGCGGTTCATCGCCCGGTCGAAACCGACCAGCGGCGCGATGATGACGTCGGGCGCCACCGGGCCGTTGCCCGGTTCGGGATGGCTGGTGCCGAACAGGCCGGGGAAGAGTTGATCCTCGGGCTGCCAGGTCAGGAAATCCATGCTGCCCAGCCGGTCGAGCACGCGCGGCAGCGCCACGATCTTGCCCATGGTCTGCAATTGCGCCGCCATGCGCTGGGCGGGCGCTTCATCGTCCATGCCCATATAGAGCGCTACGATGTTCGCATCGGCGATCCGGCGGGCAAGGGGGGAAGGGACCGCCTTGAACGCCAGCCGATGCGCCAGCGGATCGAGCGTGGCGACGAAATTGCGCCGCCGTTGCCGGGCGATCGTGCGCAGGCTGGTCTTGTCGGGCTGGTCGTCGCGCATGGATGGTCCGCTTGGTCTGATAATGGAGTGCTCCTGCCAAGGCAGGAGCCCGGATGCAGGGCAGGGCGTTCGTCCCCAGGCTCCTGTTTTCGCAGGAACATGTCCTTACCGCAATCGGGGCGCTGCTATTGGAAAAAGCGGGTGACGGGACCGCCTCGGTCGTTTGCTGGAATATCCTCTGACGCCTCAACGTCAGGTGGGGACCATGTAGAACGGGCCTGAACCCGCCCAGGGACAGCCCCCTTGGATTTTGATTATCGCCTCAGGGATGTTCGCTAAAGCTCGTGTCGTGCAGTGCCCGTCATCCCTAATCTAGGCGTCCGAGGCGCTGACGGCAAGTCGCTCGCGCAGCTTTTCTATGCGGGCGGCCAGCGCCTCGAACGCGCGGGCGCTCGGCTCATCGTCGGCATCCAGCGCCAGTTGCGTCTGCCGGCCCGCCGCTTCGCGCCGCAGATCGTTGAGTTCGTCGGCTAGAAACAGCGCGGCGAACAACAGGGTGCGCACTTCCGTCATGCCGGGCGTGGACTGCTGCGCCTGACGCGCCTTCTGTTCGATCATGGTCGCCAGATGGGCGATATGCGTTTCCTCCCCGTCGCGACAGCGTATGGGGTAGGGGCGTCCGGCGATCTGTAGCATTATTTCAGCCATGGGTCCGTCCGTTCAGCGAATCGATCAGTTCATCGAGAGATCGGAGTGCGGCACGTGCTGCCGTAGCGTCAAGGGCGGGGGAGGGGGAAGTCGCGGGCGTCTCCAGGAGACGGGCGACATCCTGCTCAAGCCGGGTCACTGCACGCTCCAGCGTGCCGATCGCCTGCATCATGCGGTCGCTTGCCATCGGCCAGTCATAGCGGAAGTCGGGGCCTTGCAAAAGCGGTCTTTAGGGCAGTTTACAGCTTCGATACTGGTCCCGATGGCGCGCCGTTGCGGCGACATGCGGTTGACGCATGGGGCTTGACGCGACAAAGGGAGCGCGATGTCGAATCGACCGCGCGCGCGGTCTTCCCGCTATGCCCGATCAGGAAAGATTCCCGCCCAAGATGACCGTTTCGGAAAAGTCGCTCGCCAACGCCATTCGGGCGCTCTCCATGGACGCCGTGCAGGCCGCCAATAGCGGCCATCCGGGCATGCCGATGGGCATGGCGGATGTCGCGACTGTCCTCTTCGGCGATTATCTGAAATTCGATCCGACTCAGCCCAAATGGGCCGACCGCGACCGGTTCGTCCTGTCGGCCGGCCATGGGTCGATGCTGATCTATTCGCTGCTGCACCTGACCGGCTATGCCAAGCCGACGATCGAGGATATCGCCAACTTCCGCCAGTTGCACAGCCCCTGCGCCGGTCACCCGGAGAATTTCGAGCTGGCAGGCGTGGAAGCCACTACCGGTCCCTTGGGTTCGGGCCTTGCCACCGCCGTCGGCATGGCGATTGCCGAGCGTCATCTGAACGCACAGTTCGGCGACGATCTGGTCGATCACCGCACCTGGGTGATCGCGGGCGACGGCTGTCTGATGGAAGGCATCAACCATGAGGCGATCGGTCTGGCCGGCCATCTGGGCCTCGGTCGCCTGAACGTGTTGTGGGACGATAACAAGATCACCATCGACGGCGCCGTCGACCTGTCGAGCAGCGAAGATGTGCTGGCCCGCTATGCCGCGACTGGCTGGCATGTCGTGTCGTGCGACGGCCATGACGTCGCCGACGTCCGCCGCGCGCTGGCCGAAGCCGTTGCCGATCCGCGCCCCTCGATCGTCGCCTGCGCGACCAAGATCGGCTATGGCGCGCCGAACAAGGCCGGCACGTCGGGCGTCCACGGCTCCGCGCTGGGCGAGGCTGAAGTCGCCGCCGCCCGCGAATTCCTCGGCTGGAAGGCCGAACCCTTCGTCATCCCGACTGACATTGCCGACGCCTGGAAAGCGATCGGCGCCAAGGGCCGCGATGCTCGCGCTGTATGGGAAGATCGCCTGGCAAGCAGCGACAAGGGCGCGGAATTTACCCGCCGCATGGCCGGCGAGCTACCCGCCGACTTCTCGCTTGACGCCTATATCGACAGCCTGATCGCCAATCCGCAGAAGGTCGCGACCCGCAAGGCGAGCGAACTGGCTCTTGGTGCCATCAATGATCTCTTGCCCGAAACGCTGGGCGGCTCGGCCGACCTTACCGGTTCCAACAACACCAAGACCAAGTCGACCGGTCCGCTGACAAAGGACGATTATTCGGGCCGTTACGTCTATTACGGCATCCGCGAATTCGGCATGGCCTGCGCCATGAACGGCATGGCGCTGCATGGCGGCGTGATCCCCTATGGCGGCACTTTCCTCGTTTTCTCGGACTATATGCGTGGCGGCATCCGCCTTGCCGCGCTTCAGCAGCAGCGCGTCATTCATGTTCTGACCCACGACTCGATCGGTCTGGGCGAAGACGGCCCGACCCACCAGCCGATCGAACATGTCATGTCGATGCGCATGATCCCGAATCTGGACGTCTATCGCCCGGCCGACATCGTCGAGACAGCGGAATGCTGGGAACTGGCGCTCAAGGATGCGACCGGCCCGTCGGTTCTGGCGCTGACCCGCCAGAACCTGCCGCAGCTGCGCACGGAAAAGAGCGAGAACCTGTCGGCCAAGGGCGCCTATCGCCTGGTCGCCGCCACCGCCGCGCGCAAGGTGGTGATCCTCGCCACCGGTTCGGAAGTCGAAATCGCCGTCAACACCGCCAAGGCGCTGGAAGAACAGGGCATCGGCGTCGATGTCGTGTCGGTGCCCAGCTTCGCCCATTTCGATGCGCAGGACGCGGCGTACAAGGCCGATATCCTGCCCGCCGATGTGCTGCGCGTGTCGATCGAGGCCGGTACGACCTTCGGCTGGGAACGCTATACCGGCCTCGATGGCCTGCGCTTTGGCATCGACGGCTTCGGCGCGTCGGCCCCGGCGGAAGATCTTTACGACCATTTCGGCCTGACCGCCGCCAAGATCGCGCCGCAAATCGCGGCCGCTCTTTGAACCCGATTACTGAACCGAACAACAACACCCCAGGAGGCTAGTGCAGTGGCAACGAAGGTAGCAATTAACGGTTTCGGACGTATCGGCCGCCTGGTGGCGCGCGCCATCCTGTCGCGCACCGACCATGACCTTGAACTGGTCAGCATCAACGATCTGGGCGCCGTCAAGTCCAACGCCCTGCTGTTCAAGCGCGATAGCGTCCATGGCAACTGGGCTGGCGACGTCAGCGTGGACGGCGATTTCCTCGTCGTCGATGGCAAGAAGATCAAGGTTACGGCGGAGCGCGACCCCGCCAACCTGCCGCACGCAGAGCTGGGCGTGGAAATCGCTCTGGAATGCACCGGCATCTTCACCACGAAGGACAAGGCCAGCGCGCATCTGACCGCCGGCGCCAAGCGCGTCATCATTTCCGCGCCCGGCACCAATGTCGATCGCACCGTCGTGTTCGGCGTCAACCATGACGCGCTGACCGCCGACGACATCGTCATTTCGAACGCCAGCTGCACCACCAACTGCCTGGCCCCGCTCGCCAAGGTGCTGAACGATGCGATCGGCATCGAAAGCGGCTTCATGACGACGATCCACAGCTACACCAACGACCAGAATACGCTGGATCAGCTGCACAGCGACATGCGCCGCGCCCGTGCCGCCGCCCTCTCGCAGATCCCGACCTCCACCGGCGCTGCCCGCGCGGTGGGTGAGGTTCTGCCCGAATTGAAGGGCAAGCTGGACGGATCGTCGATCCGCGTGCCGACCCCGAACGTCTCGGTCGTGGACCTCAAGTTCATTCCCAAGCGCCCGACCACGAAAGATGAGGTCAACAGCCTGCTGAAGGCCGCGTCGGAAGCCGGTCCGCTCAAGGGCGTGCTGGGCTATTCGGACGAACCGCTCGTCTCGATCGATTATAATGGCGATCCGCGCAGCTCGACCGTCGACAGCCTGGAAACCGCCGTAGTCGATGGCAAGCTGGTCCGCGTGCTCAGCTGGTACGACAATGAATGGGGCTTCTCGAACCGCATGATCGACACCACCGGCGTCGTCGCGAAGTTCCTGTAAAATGTGTGAGGGGCAGGATATCCTGCCCCTCTTTTTTCGTCATCCCAGCAAAAGCTGGAATCTCGCTTTCTTCCTCTACGGTGGGAAAGAAGGGAGATCCCAGCCTTCGCTGGGATGACGTTTGTTAGGATCAGGGGAAGATACATGACCAAGCCCTTCAAGACGCTCGACGATATGGGTGATATCACCGGCAAGATCGTGCTGGTGCGTGAAGATCTGAACGTTCCCATGCAGGATGGTTCGGTCAGCGACGACACCCGCCTGCGCGCGGCGATGCCGACCGTGCTGGAACTGGCCGATCGCGGCGCCAAGGTGCTGATCCTCGCCCATTTCGGCCGCCCCAAGGGGCAGAAGAACCCGGAATATTCGCTGTCGAAGATCACCCGTCCGCTGACGCAGGTGCTGGGCCGCGAAGTGCAGTTCATCCCCGACTGTCAGGGCGAAGCAGCCGTAGACGGCATCGCGGTCATGCGCCCCGGCGACATCGCCATTTTGGAAAATACCCGCTTCCATCCCGGCGAGGAAACGAACGATCCGGTGCTGGTGGAAGCCATGGCCGCGATCGGCGACATGTACGTCAACGACGCCTTCTCCGCCGCGCACCGCGCCCATGCCTCGACCGAAGGTCTGGCGCACAAGCTGCCTGCCTTTGCCGGTCGTTCGATGGAAAAGGAACTGGACGCATTGCAGGCTGCTCTGGGCGAGCCTGTGAAGCCGGTCGCGGCGGTTGTGGGCGGCGCCAAGGTGTCGACCAAGCTGGACGTGCTCAACAATCTCGTGGCCAAGGTCGATCATCTGATCATCGGCGGCGGCATGGCCAACACCTTCCTCTATGCCCGCGGCGTCGATATCGGCAAGTCGCTGTGCGAGAAGGATCTGGCCGAAACCGCCGAAGCCATCTTCGACAAGGCGGAAGCCGCCGGTTGCATCATCCATCTGCCCTATGACGTCGTCGTTGCGAAGGAATTCGCCGCGAACCCGCCGTCGTTGCGCACCTGCAACGTGCATGAAGTGGCCGAGGACGAGATGATCCTGGACGTCGGCCCCGCCGCTGTTGAGGCACTGGGCGATGCGCTGAAGAACTGCCGCACTTTGGTCTGGAACGGCCCGCTTGGCGCGTTCGAGATCGCGCCGTTCGACACCGCGACGGTGGCGCTGGCCAAGACGGCGGCGGCACTGACCAAGGAAGGCCAGTTGACCTCCGTGGCCGGTGGCGGCGACACGGTTGCGGCGCTCAACCATGCCGGTGTCGGCAGCGATTTCAGCTTCATCTCGACCGCCGGCGGCGCCTTCCTCGAATGGATGGAAGGCAAGGAACTGCCGGGCGTGAAGGCGCTGACTGTCTAAGTTGCAATCAACCGGGGCGTTCAGCGCGTGACGCTGGCGCCCCGGTCGAACAACAGGAAGCCCAGCGTAGCCATGCCGCCGATCGCCGCGCCGGCCATGGCGCTGGCCGACCAGCCGCCCGCTTCGAATGTGGCGGACCCGATCACCGATCCCAGCGCACCGATGACGAACATCACCGTCACATAAGCGGCGTTGATCCGCCCGCGCGCATGCGGATCGAGCGAGAAGATCAGCTTCTGCCCGGTGATCTGGCTCATCTGCACCGCCGCGTCGATCAGCACCGCCATGATGGTGAAGCCGACCAGGCTGCCCGCCGCCACGGTCCAGTCCGCCAGCAGGAAGCCGATCGTCAGGCCCGCAAGGCCGATCAGCGAAGCCGGTCGCGTCAGCTTGCGATCGGCCAGCCAGCCCGCCACCGGCGCGATCAGCGCGCCGCCAGCCCCCGCCAGCGCGAAGGCGCCGACGCCTGTGTGGCTGAGATGAAAATCGTGGATCAGCGCCAGCGGCGCGGCGGTCCAGAACAGGTTGAAGGCGGCGAACATCATCGCCTGATAGAAAGCGCGCATCCGCACCACCCGATGCTGCACCAGTTGCGCGAAGGTCGATGCCAGCACCTCGCCATAGTGCATGCCGCCCTTGGGCGTGCGCCGGGGGCAGGCGGCCAGCAGCGCCACGGCCACGATCCCCATGGCAACGGCCGACAGGATGAAGGTCGCGCGCCAGCCGACCGATCCGGCCAGAAAACTGGCGATCGGCCGCGCGAGCATGATCCCGAACAACAGGCCGCTCATCACCGTGCCGACGACGCGGCCCTGTTTCTCGGGCGTCGCGAGATGGGAGGCGAGGGGGACGATCACCTGCGCGCCGATCGCGCCGATGCCGGTAACGATCGATGCGATCAGGAAGCTGGTCGGCCCGCTGGACAAAGCGATGCCGATGCAACCCGCGATTGTGAGCAAGATCGATCCCAGGATGATCCGGCGATTTTCGAACAGATCGGCGATCGGTACGATCAGGAACAGGCCCAATCCATAGCCCAGTTGCGTCAGGGTGGTGATCAGCCCGGCCACGCTGGCTGACATGCCGATTTCCGGGCCGATCACGTCGATCAGCGTCTGCGCATAATAGAGATTGGCGACGATCACGCCGCACGCCACCGCCATCAGCAGGATCTTGGCGGCGGACAGGTCTACGCCGGGGGCGGGCGCGGGGGAGGCAATGCTACTGGACATGGCCCGCCTAATGGGTCCTGAAGCGCAACCTTTCAACCCCGGCTGTCGGCTTGCCCGTTTATGAAGGGGCCTTTTCCTTGAGCAGCGGCACCAGCAGACTATTGAGCGCATCCAGATCGAACGCACCCGACTGGGCGTAGCGCAGCACCCCGGCACGATCGATGACGAAATTGGTCGGCACGCCGGTCAGCGGCCCATAAGGCCCCTTGATCCGCCGGGCCGACGGCATCTTCATGGCGTCGAACAGCTTCTTCAACTGGGGGATCGGCACCGATCCTTCGGTGGTGATGGCAAAAACCTTCAGCCCATATTTTTGCTGTGCATCATAATAGGCGTCCAGCGTCGGCAATTCCTTGCGGCACGGGACGCACCATGTCGCCCAGAAATTGAGCACCACCACCTGGCCTTTCAGGTCCGCCAGCGCGACCTTGCTCCCGTCGATCAGGGTGAGTTCGAAGGCGGGCGCTGTGGTGCCCACGACGGGCTTTTCCGCCGCCTGCGCAGGCGAAAGGCTGGTCAGCGACAGCGCCGCCGTCATGGCCAGAAACCGTCCGATCTTCATGCTGCCATCATCCCCCATATAAACCCCACCCTCTCGATAGCATCACCGATCGGACATGCCAGCGATAACAGGCCGTTCCCGCCCAAAATCGCGCCCCCAAATTGCGCCGATGTTTCTTGCGGTGCGGCATGGGACTGGCTAACAGCCGGAAGACCGGCGATCATAATCAGGATGTCGCTCCCGGCCGACAGATGATGGAGCATCTGTCGAAACTCCCATTTTTTCGCGCGCCAGTGCAAGGGCGCGCGCACAAGAGAAGGTATGTGCAGATGCTGGATCAGGACATGAAGCAGAAGATCGCGGACGGTAACGGCTTCATCGCCGCGCTCGACCAGAGCGGTGGCTCTACGCCCAAGGCGCTCAAGGGCTATGGCATCGAAGAAGGCGCCTGGAGCAGCGAAGAGGAAATGTTCGGCCTGATCCATGCGATGCGCAGCCGCGTCATCACCGCGCCGCCCTTCACCGGTGACAAGGTGCTGGGCGCGATCCTGTTCGAACGCACCATGGACGGCACCGTCGACGGCAAGCCGACCCCGGCGGCGCTGATCGAACGTGGCGTCGTGCCCTTCATCAAGATCGACAAGGGTCTGGAAGACGAAGCCAATGGCGTTCAGTTGATGAAGCCCAATCCGGGCCTCGACGCGCTGCTGGCCCGTGCCAAGGGGCTGGGCGTGTTCGGCACCAAGGAGCGTTCGGTGGTGAACCTCGCCAATGCCGAAGGCATCGCCGCCGTCGTCGCGCAGCAGTTTGAAGTCGGCCGCCAGGTGCTGGCCGGCGGCCTGATGCCGATCATCGAGCCGGAAGTGAATATCAAGTCGCCCGAACGCGCCGAAGCGGACGCAATCCTGCTGGCGGAAATCCTGAAGAACCTCGACGCTCTGCCGGAAGGCGAGCAGGTGATGCTCAAATTGTCGCTGCCCGCCAAGCCCGGCCTGTTCGACCCGCTGGTCGATCATCCCAAGGTGCTGCGCGTCGTGGCGCTGTCGGGCGGGTTCAGTCGCACCGAAGCCTGCGCCGAACTGGCCAAGAATCGCGGCATCATCGCCAGCTTCAGCCGCGCGCTGCTGAACGATCTGCGCCACCAGATGACCGAAGATGAATTCAACGCCTCGCTGGGTGAAGCGATCGATGAAATCCACGGCGCATCGGTCGCCAAGCAGCCGGTCGCAGCCTGACATGACGGACGGCGCCGGACCGGCTGAGGCTGGGTCCGGCGTCGCCTTTTCCTATCATCGGACGGTTGCTCCGATGCTCTGGGTGTTGGTCGGCCTGATGATCATTGAGATCGGGGTCGTCCATTTGCTGCTGGCGCTCTGGAGCCGCCGCGCGGCGCTGATTCTGTCGCTGGTCAGCCTTGCCATCCTTGGCTGGTTCCTGCGCTTCATCCGCTCCTTCAAACGCTGCCCTATATGGATCGGCCCGACCCAGCTTATCTGGCGCGTCGGCCATCTGCGCAGCGTCACTGTGCCCCTTTCGCAGCTGGCGGGTCTGCGCAGCGATTGGACGCTGGCCGATCTGGAGGCGGCGGGGGTCTTCAACGGCGCGCTGATCGCCCATCCCAATATCGTCGTCGCGCTGGACCCGCCGGTCAGGATGGGCCGCCGCACGGTCCGTTATCTGGCGCACCGGCTGGATGACCCGGCGGCGTTTAGGCGGGTGATTGAAAACCTTTGATTTAATTCGTCATTGCGAGCGCAGCGAAGCAATCCACTGACACCCACATGGATTGCTTCGCTGCGCTCGCAATGACGATTGACGTCCAGACGTCAATCTAACGCCTCTCCTTCAACATCGGCAACACCTTGTCCAGCGGCAGCGCCTGCGCCGTGCCGCGATGGCCCTCCACCGTCTGCGCCTTGAACAGGGCGTTGAGGACGGCTTCCTCAGTCGCCTCGATGGTCGCCTGAAACAGCGGCGACATGCGGTCATTGGGCAGGTCGTCTACCGCCGCGACGGCATCGCGCTTTGCCGCCGTGCGCCGCACCGCCGGGCTGGTGGAAAAGGCGATGGCATAGTCGCCCGATCCGTTGGAGAAGCTGGAGCCGGTCCGCGCGATCCCGCCAAAGGCGCGCTCGGCCACGCGGCGCAGATTGCGGTCGGACAGCGGCGCATCGGTGGCGATCACGATCACGACCGATCCATCCGCTTTCTTCTCCTCCACCTGCTTGCGATAATCATATTGGCCCAGCTTCACGCCCACCGGCACGCCCGCGATCGTCAGCACGCCGCCATAATTGGCCTGCACCAGCACGCCCACGGTCCAGCCGCCCAACGACACCGGCAGCTTGCGCGACGACGTGCCGATCCCGGCCTTGAACCCAAAGGCCACGGTGCCCGTGCCCGCGCCGACGACGCCTTCCTCGACCGGGCCAGCCTTCGCAACTTCGATCGCGCGGCGGGCGTCGGCGATGGTGACATGGCGCCCGCGAATATCGTTCAGCATCCCGTCATTGGTTTCGCCGACGACAGCGTTGACCGACCGCACCTCCTCATTGCCCGGCTGCGCCAGCGTCCATTCGACCGAGGCGGCGCCGGCCTCCGCGACGTTCAGCGTATTGGTCAGCAGGATCGGCGTCTCGATCTCGCCCAGTTCGGCCACCTGGGTCGATCCCATGAACTTGCCAAAGGCATTATAGGCGACGAAGCCGGCCGGCACCTTGTCCTGAAACAGGTTGCCGCCATGGGGCAGGATGGCGGTGACGCCGGTATTGACGTCATGACTGCGCGGCAACGTCACCTGACCCACCTTCACCCCGGCGACATCGGTAATGGCATTGAGCGGGCCGGGCGTCAGGATGCCCACGCTGACACCGGCTTCACGCGCGCGGGGCCGATTGGCCTCCTTCGCCAACACGGGCGCGCCGGACAACAGCAACAGGATGGCGATGGCGTGGCGCATGATGCTTTCCCCAATTTTATGAACGGCTTCCCCTATCAGGCGCGCAGGCCCGCCGCCATGCTCTTGGCGTGCGCGTCTGAACGGCTATAAGGCGCGCATGACCGACTTTACCGATGAAGAGCTGGCGCTCGATCCGCATTTTGCCGACCAGTTCGAACAGGGCTTTCGCCCGGCGTGCCAGCTCTACCTGATCTCCCCGCCGACGATCGACGAGACGTTCGTCGATCAGCTCGCCGCCGCGTTCGATGGCGGCAAGGTCGCGGCCTTCCAGTTGCGGCTGAAGGGGCTGGACGAGGAGGCTATCGCGCAGGCCGCCGCCCCGCTGCAAAAGCTCTGTGCCGAACGGGATGTCGCCTTCATCATCAATGACAGCGCCGCGCTGGCGCACCGTCTGGGCGCCGACGGCGTGCATCTGGGGCAGGGCGATGGCGATCCGAAGGCCGCGCGCAAGCTGCTGGGGCCGAAGGTCCAGATCGGCATCACCTGCCATGACAGCCGCCATATGGCGATGGAAGCGGGCGAGGCCGGGGCCGATTATGTCGCGTTCGGCGCCTTCTATCCCACCACCACCAAGGAAGTCAGCCATCTGGCCGAACCGTCGATTCTGGGCTGGTGGACCACCTTGTTCGAATTGCCTTGTGTCGCCATCGGCGGCATCACGCCGGATAATGCCGGCCCGCTGGTGGAAGCTGGCGCGGATTTTCTGGCGGTCAGCGGCGCGGTATGGAACCACCCCGAAGGCCCGAAGGCCGGCGTCGCGGCTTTTGAAGCGATACTCGCAAGCAAGGCGCCGCCTCCGCGCTGATGGAAGCGGGTGGCCGGGGTGCGTTGGCCCCCGGCTTCCGGTTGGTGAAATGTCCGCATCGTTGATGGCGCATGGCCCTAAAAGGCGATGCTCCCCGTCAGCGACAGGCTCTTATAATCCGCCATGCCCGGCAGGGCATGTTCGGCGCGGACATAGGTCAGGCCGATGCTCACGGCGCGGGCGCTTTCCGACACAGGCAGGAATTTGAGCATCAGGCTAGCGCGATGGGTATTGTCATAGGCCAGGCTGTCCTTCCCGCCATGGGTGAAGCTGTAATCCGCGCGCAGCGCCATGCTGCGTCCCACCGGCGCCTGATAGGCGATGCCGGCGGACAGCCAGCCATTGCGCTGACGGCTATAGTCGGCCGCATCCTGTCCGGTAAGACCGGTGCGCACGGCCCGGCTATAGCCGACCAGACCGGCCAGTTGCACTTCGCCGCCCAAAATCCCGGTAATGCGCCCGTTGGTCGACAGCGATGATGTCGTCATTTCGCCGTCGCCGCCCAGCAGACGATCCGCATCCATGGCGGTGTAGCTGATGGCCGGCGTGATCCACCAATTGGGTGAAAGCGGGATTTGCAGGCCCAGCCGCACACCCGCCGACCAGGCGCTGGCCCTGCCATGTCCGGCGAGCCACTGGCCCGGCACATCGTTGGCGCGGACATAATGTAGCGGTACGGAAATGGCCAGTCGCGCGCCGCCCAGGCCGCTGAGGGGCACGACGTGGCGATAGCTGAGCGACGCCCGTGCGCCATCCTCCGCTCCGGCCTCGAAACTGCCGATCGAGGCGGTGACGCCCTTGCGCCCATGGCCGTCGAAATCGAAATCCAGATCCAGCGCTTCGGTCATGGCCCGCGCATTGGTGCTGTCCGGGCTGCCGCAGGTCAGTTGTAGCGGGCTGTTGGGCAGCAAAGTGTAGGGAAAGGCGAAGCTGTCCAGATCGGCCAACGGAATATAGGCGATCATCTGGCCGATGCGCTGGACCGGCAGGCGAACCGATCCGTCGGACAAAGTCATAGGGACATAGGTGCCGGGCAACAATCCGAAATCATCCAGCCGGGATGATGGCTCCATGCGAATGCTGCCGGGGGCGTCGCAAGGCTCATTGGCATGGGCGGTGGCGATACCGCCCAGCAGCGCGAAGATGATGGTGGCTGTGCGTTTCAAATCCCGATCCCCTGATATGGAATAGTGAAAGCGACCCGGCGCAGTCATAGCAGAATTGCCGATCAGGAAAATATATTTTGTCTGAATATATTCAGACATCGTACGGAAATGAAAAGATATATTGGAGATCATATGGCGATTTGAATGACCTTTACTCTGTATTTCGATGTGGGGCGGATGTGCAGCCTTCTGTGCCCACGGGCGTTGTGCCCTTTATGAAATTGGAGAGTAGCGCCTTGAAAAATCATCTGTTGCTTGCCGCCCTGCTGTGCGGCGCTTGCAATGTCAGCATGACGAATGCCAATGACAGCCAGCAGGCGCCCGATGCCAGGCCGCCTGTCGACAATGTAGCAGCGCAGGCAGTGGCGAAAAATGCAGCTTATGATTTCGCGATCGTGCCGGAGCAGAATGCAAAACAGCCCAACCGCATCCTGATGGCGCAGGTGGCGCTGGACCGTGCGGGCTTCTCCCCCGGCGTGCTCGATGGGAAGGATGGCATGAGCTACAAAGCCGCCCTGAGCGGCTTTCAGGAAGCCCGCAACCTGCCGGTGACGGGCGAATTCGACCAGAAAACCACCGCCGCCCTGCTGGAGGGGGAGGCGCGGCCCACAACCTGGCTGGTGAAAATTCCCGCCGATTTCGCGCGCGGTCCCTTCTTCACCATTCCCAGGGGGCTGAACGAACAGTCCAGCCTGCCCGCGCTTACCTATCGCAACCTGCTGGAAAAGCTGGCCGAGCGTTTCCACACCACGCCAGAAGCGCTGATCGCCCTCAATTCCCCGAATACCAAGGTCGGTGCCGGCGCGACGATCCGCGTACCAGCCATCGACGGTCAACCCATCGCAAAGATCGAAGGGGACGAGCGCGGCTGGGGCGAAACGCTCGCCAGCCTTGGCGTGGCGAAGGATCAGCCGCAGGCTGACCATCTGGTGGTCGACAAGTCGGAAGGCCTGCTCCGGGTCTATGATGGCGACAACCGTCTGATCGCGCAATTCCCCGTCACCACCGGGTCACAGCATGATCCGCTGCCTCTGGGCGAATGGACGATCAAGGGCGTCAGTCGCAATCCCGAATTTCACTATAATCCCAACCTCTTCTGGGACGCTGCTGCCAAGGATCAGAAGGCGGTGCTGAAACCCGGCCCCAACGGCCCTGTCGGCGTGGTGTGGATCGACCTGTCGAAGGATCATTATGGCATTCACGGCACGCCCGAACCGCAACTGATC
This sequence comes from Sphingobium sp. YR768, assembly GCF_900111125.1. Classification (GTDB taxonomy): domain Bacteria; phylum Pseudomonadota; class Alphaproteobacteria; order Sphingomonadales; family Sphingomonadaceae; genus Sphingobium. The sequence goes on along the minus strand of NZ_FOGE01000002.1, from coordinate 251,620 downwards.
GGCCGTACCGAAAGCCATGGCTGCATCCGCCTGACCAACTGGGATGCGGCCCGACTGGCGCAAATGGTGAAGAGCGGGGTGAAGGCGAAGTTTCAGGCATGACCGCTCGGCGGAGGAGGGCGTTATGGGGCGGCGGCATTACGGCGCTGCTGCTTTGTGTCGCCTTCGCTCAATATTGCGTGCGCATCGTCCCGGCGGACCAGGTCTTGCCTGCGCCCAAACCCTTAACTTCCCGGCCGCCAGATCAGGGGCCGTTGCTTATTCCGGTCGAGGGCATTCCCGCCTCCGCCCTGACGGATAGTTTCACGCAGGCGCGGGCGGGAGGCGCGCGGCCACATGATGCGATCGACATCATGGCGGCGCGGGGCAGGGCGGTGCTGGCCGCTGCCGACGGTCGCATCGAAAAACTCTTCTGGAGCGAGGCGGGCGGCCGTACCCTCTATGAACGATCGGCGGATGGCCATCTCATCTATTATTATGCCCATCTGGACGGTTATGCGCCGGGCCTGCGCGAAGGGCAGAGGCTCCGGCGCGGCCAGCACATCGCGACGGTCGGGAGCACAGGCAATGCCGATCCGGCCGCGCCGCACCTTCACTTCGCGGTGAATGTCATGCAGCCGGGCGAACCATGGCATGGCGGGCGACCGGTCAATCCCTATCCGCTGCTGGTCCGGCGCTGACCTGTCCTATGGCGGCATCCACAGGCTATACTTCCCGCAGGACGGTGAAAAATTTCCAACATAGGAAATTTGCGTTCAAGATCTGCGGGAAAAGTGCGAAGTTAAGCACCCCCTTGCCCTGCGGCCCGTCCGGCTGTAAAGGCGCGCCCAGCCTCAAGAGAGGCCGGCTCTTTTCCACATTCAGACATATAGGCAGGCTCTTCCCATGAAGATCAGCGGCGTGGACATCCGTCCCGGCAACAATATCGAATATGAGGGCGGCCTGTGGCGCGCTGTCAAGATTCAGCACACCCAGCCCGGCAAGGGTGGCGCCTATATGCAGGTGGAACTCAAGAACCTGATCGACGGCCGCAAGAATAACGTCCGTTTCCGCTCCGCCGAAAGCGTCGAGCGCATCCGACTCGACACCAAGGATTTCCAGTATCTTTATGCCGAAGGCGACATGCTCGTCTTCATGGATCAGGAAACCTACGAACAGATCAACCTGCCGTCCGAATTGCTGGGCGATGCAGCGGCCTTCCTTCAGGACGGCATGATGGTCGTTCTGGAAATGTATGAAGAGCGCCCGATTTCGGTCCAGCTTCCCGAAACCATCGAAGCGACGGTCGTGGAGGCCGACGCCGTGGTGAAGGGGCAGACCGCTTCGGCCAGCTACAAGCCGGCGATCCTCGACAATGGCGTGCGCGTCATGGTGCCGCCGCACATCGTCAGCGGCACGCGCATCGTCGTCGATGTCTATGCCCGCGAATATGTGAAGCGGGCCGACTGATGCGGTCCGGGCGCAGCACGGCACTGGCCGCCATCTTCGCGATCGGCGCCCTGCCGGTTGTGCTCCCGGCTGCGCTCCCCGCACCGGCATGGGCGCAGGCGCCATCGCGCGCCGCGCCCACCAAGGCGCAACTCGACAGTGCAGCCTACACGCTGCGCATCGTGATGACGGCGCTCCAGTCGAACGAGGTTGAACAGCCGGTCAAGAACGCGCTGTTCGATTGCCTCTATTCCAATTCGATTGGGGAGATCAGTGCGCAGGCGGACAAGGTGATCGCCGCCAACGCTGGCAAGGTCGATCGCAAGGATGCGTCGCAGATGCTGGCGGTGGTCGCCGGAACCTGCGGCTATCGCCCGCCCGCGACCAAGCCTGCCGCCAAGTCCGCCCCCAAGAGATAATCAACAGGCCGCCCCTGTCCGGGCGGCGGAGACAAGACCATGGTATCGCATTCCGGCCTCCTCACCGTCATGGAACGCGCCGCGCGCAAGGCCGGCTCCAAGCTGCGCCGCGACTTCGGCGAAGTCGAACATCTTCAGGTCAGCCGCAAGGGTCCGGCGGACTTCGTGTCCAAGGCGGACCAGCAGGCTGAAAAGACCCTGGTGGAAGAGCTTCAGAAGGCGCGTCCCGACTGGGGCTTCCTGCTGGAAGAAGGCGGCGTGATCGAAGGCGATCCCACCAAGCCGCGCTGGATCATCGATCCGCTGGATGGCACCACCAACTTCCTGCACGGCATCCCGCACTTCGCCATCTCGATCGCGGTCGAGGAGCCTCTCTTTGACGGCAACAAGCGCGAAGTGACCACCGGCCTCATCTATCAGCCGGTGACGGACGAAAGCTATTGGGCGGAAAAGAGCCGGGGCGCCTGGCGCCATGACCAGCGCCTGCGCGTGTCGGCCCGCCGCGACCTGGCCGATTGCGTGATCGCCACCGGCATCCCGTTCATGGGCCATGGCAATATGGCGGAATGGACCCGCATCTTCGGCGCGGTGGCTCCCTCGGTCGCGGGCATCCGTCGTTTCGGCGCTGCCTCGCTCGACCTCGCCCATGTCGCATCGGGCCGCTATGACGGCTATTGGGAAAGCGGCCTTCAGCCCTGGGATGTGGCTGCCGGCCTGCTGCTCGTGCGAGAGGCTGGCGGCTTCGCCAGCGATTTCCGTGGCGGCGATCAGCCGATCGAGCGCAAGGAAGTGATCGCCGGCAACGACGCGATTCACAGCAAGCTGCACAAGCTGGTGGCCGGCGCGCTGCGCTGATCCCAATATCTGGCGAGTCGTTTCAAAGGGTCGCTGCCGGGGCTGTCGAAGGACGTAGCCCTCCGGCAGCGGCCCTTTTTCGTGTCCGACGATGACGAAGGGTTTCTGCGGCGTTGCATGGTCGTGAAACGTGCATCTGTTGTGCGTGGAGCGTGCCGCCGAAGGATCAAAAGTGGCGGGCCGAGAGCAGCCCTTTCCCAGAGTGCGCTGAAGCATCTGAAAACGGTCAAATGCTGGTTTTCAGGGGCTTTCCAGCGCAAGTGACCGGATGGCCGGGAGGTTGATGGCAAGGGGTTCGCGGCCATCCTCAAAGCCCCGTTAAGTGGCGGATTTCTTGCGAATCATTCTCACACCCTTGGCCCCTTGCTTCGCATGTGCAGCGGGCCTAAAGCGCCCCCAACAATGACAATTTGTCCCAGGGGATAACATTGGTCGATCTCGCCCAATATCTGCCGATCCTGATCTTTCTCGGGATTGCCTTGCTGCTCTCCACGGCATTCGTGTTTCTGCCGATGCTGGTTGGCCGCCTCACCGGTGCGCACAAGCCCGACCCTGCCAAGCTCTCCGAATATGAATGCGGTTTTCCCGCGTTCGAAGAGCCGCGTAGCCAGTTTGACGTGCGCTTCTATCTGGTCGCCATTCTCTTCATCATCTTCGATCTTGAAGCGGCGTTCCTGTTTCCCTGGGCTGTAAGCCTCGACCAGATCGGCTGGGCCGGCTGGGCGACGATGATGATCTTCATAGCGGAGCTGGTGCTCGGCCTCGTCTATGCGTGGAAGAAGGGAGCACTCGATTGGGAGTAGAACTGACCAGTCCCATCCCCGGCACCATGCCGCCGATGGGGACGCAGCCCGACCAGGCCTTTTTTGACTCGCTGAACAGCGAAGTGAATGACAAGGGCTTCCTGATCACCTCGACCGAGGAGCTGTTCCAGTGGGCCCGCACCGGTTCGCTGTGGTGGATGACCTTCGGTCTGGCGTGCTGCGCCGTGGAGATGATCCACGTCAACATGCCCCGTTACGACATGGAGCGCTTCGGCGCCGCACCGCGCGCGTCCCCGCGTCAGTCGGACGTCATGATTGTTGCCGGCACGCTGTGCAACAAGATGGCCCCGGCGCTCCGCAAGGTCTATGACCAGATGTCCAACCCGAAATATGTGATTTCGATGGGCAGCTGCGCCAATGGCGGTGGTTACTACCATTATAGCTATTCGGTCGTTCGTGGCTGTGACCGCATCGTGCCGGTCGACATCTATGTGCCGGGTTGCCCGCCGACCGCCGAAGCCTTGCTCTACGGCATCATGCAGTTGCAGCGGAAGATCCGCCGGATCGGGACGATTGAGCGTTAATATGGGCCATTCTGCACCCAAGATCGTGAACCCTGAAGGCATTGCCGAGGAAATCGGCGCGCTGCTGGGTTCGATGCTGATCGAAACCATCGATCATGCCGACGAGCTGACCTTCATCGTCGCGCGCGACGATCTGGCCAATGCCATGATCGCGCTGCGCGACATGGCGCATTATCAGCAGCTGATGGAAGTGGCCGGCGTCGACTATCCGGAGCGTCCGGAACGGTTCGAAGTCGCCTATCATCTGCTCAGCGTCACGCGGAACCATCGTATCCGCGTGAAGGTGTCGACCGACGAGGATACGCCGGTTCCCACCGTCACGCACCTCTGGCCGGTCGCCGGCTGGCTGGAGCGCGAAGTGTTCGACATGTATGGCGTCGTGTTCGACGGCAATACCGACCTGCGTCGCATCCTGACCGACTATGGCTTCAAGGGCCATCCGCAGCGCAAGGACTTCCCGCTGACCGGCTATGTCGAACTGCGCTATTCCGAAGAGGATAAGCGCGTCGTCTATGAGCCGGTGAAGCTGGCACAGGACTTCCGCAGCTTCGACTTCATGTCGCCGTGGGAAGGCGCGCAATATGTGCTGCCGGGCGATGAAAAGGCTGCTGCGCCTGCCGCCCCCGCTGCACCTGCCGCCGCTTCCACCCCCAAGGTGACGGAGAAGAAGGGCGTGAGCGGGGCAGGGGAGCCAACCGACAGCGCGGCGAACAAAAAGTCTGAGGACAAGGCCTGATGTCCGACTATCTCGAAAAGATGGATCATGTCACCGACGCGGCCGACCCGGCCTATGGCGACACGGAAATCCAGAATTACACGATCAACTTCGGTCCGCAGCATCCCGCGGCCCACGGCGTGCTGCGTCTGGTCATGGAACTGGACGGCGAAATCGTCGAGCGTTGCGATCCGCATGTCGGCCTGCTGCATCGCGGCACCGAAAAGCTGATCGAGTACAAGACCTATATGCAGGCGCTGCCCTATTTCGACCGGCTGGACTATTGTTCGCCGCTCGGCATGGAGCATAGCTATGTTTTGGCGGTCGAAAAGCTGCTGAACCTGGAAGTGCCGCTGCGCGCGCAATATCTGCGCGTGTTCTTCGCGGAACTGACCCGCATCTGCAATCACATGCTGAACCTTGGATCGCATGTGATGGACGTCGGCGCGATGACGCCGAACCTATGGCTGTTCGAAATCCGCGAGGATTGCCTCAACTTCTTCGAGCGTGCGTCGGGCGCCCGCATGCATTCGGCCTATTTCCGGCCGGGCGGCGTGCATCAGGACGTGCCGCTCAAGCTGCTGACCGATATCGCCGAATGGCTCGACACCCGCCTGCCGCGCCTGTTCGAAGACGCGATGAGCCTGGTGGTCGACAACCGCATCTTCAAGCAGCGTAACGTCGACATCGCCATCGTCGGCAAGGAAGATGCGCTGAAATGGGGCTTCTCCGGCCCGATGCTGCGCGGTTCGGGCATCGCCTGGGACGTGCGCAAGGCGCAGCCTTACGATGTCTATGATCGCATGGACTTCGACGTTCCGGTCGGCACGGCCTATGACTGCTATGACCGGTTCATGGTCCGCGTCGAGGAAGTGCGTCAGTCTGCGCGCATCATGAAGCAGTGCCTGAATGAGATGCCCGAAGGGCCGATCGCCAGCTTCGATCGCAAGGTTTCGCCGCCCAAGCGCGGGGAAATGAAGCGTTCGATGGAAGCGCTGATCCACCATTTCAAGCTCTATACCGAGGGCTTCCACGTCCCCGCAGGCGAAGTCTATGTGGCGACCGAAAGCCCCAAGGGCGAATTCGGCGTCTATCTGGTCAGCGACGGCAGCAACAAGCCCTATCGCTGCAAGATCCGCCCGACCGCTTTCTCGCATTTGCAGGCGATGGACTTCCTGATGAAGGGCCACATGCTGGCCGATACCACCGCTGTCCTGGGCGCCATGGACATCGTGTTTGGAGAATGTGACCGCTAATGGCTGACGCAGTTCATATCCCGGACGAGGCTGAAACCCGTGCGCGCTGGGGCGCGTTCGAGTGGACCGCCGAAAATGCCGAACAGGCCAAGAAGGTGATCGCGCGCTATCCCGCCGGTCGCCAGCAGTCGGCGGTGATGCCGCTGCTCGACCTGGCCCAGCGTCAGGTCGGTGCGGAAACGCAGACCAATGGCTGGCTGCCCGTGCCGGTGATGGAATATATCGGGCGTCAGCTCGATATGCCCTACATGCGCGTCTATGAAGTCGCGACCTTCTACACCATGTATAACCTTGCGCCGGTCGGCCGTTATCATGTGCAGGTGTGCGGCACGACGCCGTGCATGCTGCGCGGTTCGGACGATGTCTTTTCGGCTTGCAAGAACAAGGGTCTGGTCAAGGGCGGTACGACCCCCGACGGCCTGTTCACGCTGACCGAAGTGGAATGCCTTGGCGCTTGCGCCAATGCGCCGATGGTCCAGATCAACGACGATAATTTCGAAGATCTGACCTATGACAGCATGAGCGCGATCCTGGAAACGCTGGCCGCTGGCGGTCAGCCCAAGATCGGTCCGCAGATCGACCGTCAGACCAGCGCGCCGGAAGGTGGCCCGACCACCCTCAAGGAAATGGTCACCGAAAATCACGACTATCGGGGGGATTGGGCATGACCGACGCACCCGCACCGGCGGCACCGCCGCCCTTCGTTGGTCCGCTGACCGACAAGGACCGTATCTTCACCAACGTCCACGGCTTCCAGGATTGGGGCGTCGACGCTGCCATGAAGCGCGGCGATTGGGATAATACCAAGAAGCTGATGGAAATCGGCCAGGATGGTATCATCGACATCATGAAGGCGTCGAACCTGCGCGGCCGTGGCGGCGCAGGCTTCCCGACCGGCCTGAAATGGTCGTTCATGCCCAAGGAAAGCAAGGACGGTCGTCCCAGCTTCCTGGTCATCAACGCCGACGAATCCGAGCCGGGATCTTGCAAGGACCGCGAAATCATTCGCCACGATCCGCACAAGCTGATCGAAGGCGCGCTGATCGCCGGTTTCGCGATGCGGGCGCGTGCCGCCTACATCTACATCCGTGGCGAGTTCATCTATGAAGCGAAGGTTCTCTTCGCCGCCGTCGAGCAGGCCTATGAAAAGGGCTTCATCGGCAAGAATGCCTGCGGGTCGGGCTATGATTTCGACGTCTTCGTCCATCGCGGCGCTGGCGCTTACATCTGCGGCGAGGAAACCGCGCAGATCGAAAGCATCGAAGGCAAGAAGGGCCAGCCCCGCCTGAAGCCGCCTTTCCCGGCGGGCGCGGGCCTCTATGGCTGCCCGACCACCGTGAACAATGTGGAATCGATCGCGGTCAGCCCGACGATCCTGCGGCGCGGCGCGGCTTGGTTCAACGGCTTTGGTCGTGAGAACAACCGTGGCACCAAGCTGTTCCAGATCAGCGGCCATGTGAACAAGCCCTGCGTCGTCGAAGAATCGATGTCGATCCCGTTCCGCGAACTGATCGACCGCCATTGCGGCGGCATTCGTGGCGGCTGGGACAATCTGCTGGCGGTCATCCCCGGCGGGTCGTCGGTGCCCTTGGTTCCTGCGAAGGAGATCATGGACGCACCGATGGACTTTGACGGCCTGCGTGCGCTGGGCTCCGGCCTTGGCACCGCCGCCGTCATCGTCATGGACAAGTCGACCGACATCGTCCGCGCCATTTCGCGTCTCTCCTACTTCTACAAGCATGAGAGCTGCGGCCAGTGCACGCCGTGCCGCGAAGGCACCGGCTGGATGTGGCGCGTCATGGAGCGTCTGCGCACCGGCGACGCGGACCAGAGCGAAATCGACATGCTGTTCCAGGTGACCAAGCAGGTCGAAGGCCACACCATCTGCGCGCTTGGCGACGCGGCGGCATGGCCGATCCAAGGGCTGATCCGGCACTTCCGTCCGGAAATCGAGCGCCGGATCAACGAGAACAAGGGTAGTGCCCCCGTCATGGAGGCAGCGGAGTAACCATGCCGAAGGTCAAAGTAGACGGCGTAGAACTCGAAGTCCCGGCGGGCGCCACAGTCCTCCAGGCTTGCGAGCAGGCGGGGAAGGAAATCCCCCGTTTCTGCTATCATGAGCGCCTTTCCATCGCGGGCAATTGCCGCATGTGCCTGGTCGAGGTGAAGCCCGGACCGCCCAAGCCGCAGGCTTCGTGCGCGCTCCCGGCCACTGAAGGTCAGGAAATCCGCACCGACAGCGAAATGGTCAAGAAGGCCCGCGAAGGGGTGATGGAGTTCCTGCTCATCAACCACCCGCTCGATTGCCCGATCTGCGATCAGGGCGGCGAGTGCGACCTTCAGGATCAGTCGGTTGCTTATGGCCGTGGTTCGTCGCGCTATGACGAGAATAAGCGCGCCGTGACCGAGAAGAATATGGGTCCGATCGTCAAGACGGTCATGACCCGCTGCATCCAGTGCACCCGTTGCGTGCGCTTTGCAGAGGAAGTCGCGGGCGTGCCGGAAATCGGCGCCATCTATCGCGGCGAAAATATGCAGATCACCACCTATCTCGAACATGCCGCCAAGAGTGAGCTGTCGGGCAATGTGGTCGATCTCTGCCCGGTCGGCGCGCTGACCGCCAAGCCCTACGCTTTCGAAGCGCGTCCGTGGGAACTCAAGAAGACCCATGCGATCGACGTGATGGATGCGCTCGGCACCAACATCCGCCTCGACAGCCGTGGCCGTCAGGTGCTGCGCGCCGTGCCGCGCATCAATGACGACGTGAATGAAGAGTGGGCGTCAGACAAGACCCGGCACAATGTCGACGGTCTGGTCCGCAAGCGCCTCGACAAGCCGTTCGTCCGCAAGGATGGCAAGCTGGTCCCGGCGACCTGGGCGGAAGCCTTTGCCGCTGTCGCCGCTGTTCAGCATGGCGGCAGCGTCGCGGCGATCGCGGGCGACCTGCTGGACTGCGAAACCATGTTCGCCGGCAAGGCGCTGGTCGAAAAGCTGGGCGGCACGATGCTGGAAGGCCGCCAGACCGGCTTGTCTTACGATGTGTCGAGCCTGTCGTCGGTGGTGTTCAACACGCCGCTCGCCGATCTGGAAACCGCTGACGTCATTCTGCTGGTCGGCACCAACCTGCGCTGGGAAGCGCCGCTGGTGAACACCCGCATCCGCAAGGCGATCAAGAAGGGCGCGAAGGTCTTTGCCGTCGGTCCCGAATTCGACCTGACCTACAAGGTCGAATGGCTCGGCAATGACGCATCGCTGCTCGCCAAGCTGCCGGAAGCGGTGACCGAAGCCTTCAAGGGCGCTGCCCGTCCGGCGATGATCGTTGGCGGCGGCGTGCTGGCCAAGGACGGCGCGCATGGCGATACGCTGGCGCTGGTCGAAACGCTGGGCCTCGTGAAGGACGGCTGGAACGGTTATAACGTCCTGCACTTCGCGGCGGCCCGCATGGGCGGCCTGATGCTGGGCTATGCGACCAAGGGCGGTATCAAGGCCGTGGCGGAAGCCGCGCCGAAGCTGCTTTTCTCGCTGGGCGCGGACGAAGTCGACTATTCGGCGTTCGACGGCAGCTTCAAGGTCTATGTCGGCCATCATGGCGACAAGGGCGCGCATGCGGCGGACGTGATCCTGCCGGGTGCAAGCTATGCCGAAAAGGCGGGCACCTACGTCAATCTGGAAGGCCGGGTGCAGTTCGGTGAAAAGGCCGTGTTCGCGCCGGGCGACGCTCGCGAGGACTGGTCGATCCTGCGTGCCCTGTCGGAAGCGCTGGGTGCCAAGCTGCCGTTCGACAGCTTCGACGCGCTGCGCGCCGAAATGGTCAAGGCGGTTCCGGCGCTGGGCGTCGAAGGCATCGCCGACTATGGCTGGTCCGTTCCTTCGCTGCCCACCGGTGCGACCGGCGAATTCGGTTCGCCGATCAAGGATTTCTACCTCACCAACGCCATCTGCCGTGCCAGCCCGACGATGCAGCAATGCTCCGCCGAGCTGATCCATGGCGTTGAGTATGCGGAGGCCGCAGAGTGACCGCTTTCTTCCAAGGCCTGGGCCTGCCGTTTGAAGGCGCCTGGCTTCTTTCCACCATCGTCGGCATCCTGGTCATTGCGCTGCCGCTGATGCTGGCGGTTGCCATGATCATCTATGTTGACCGCAAGATCTGGGCCGCCATGGCGCTGCGTCGTGGTCCCAACGTGGTTGGCCCGCTGGGTCTGCTCCAGTCCTTCGCGGACGGTCTGAAGGTCTTCCTTCAGGAAACCATCGTTCCGTCGGCGTCGAACAAGGCCCTGTTCCTGATCGCGCCGATCATCACCTTCACCGTGGCGCTGATGGCCTGGGCCGTCATCCCCTTCGGCGTTGGTGTGATGGTGTCCAACATCAATGTCGGCCTGCTCTACATTCTCGCCATCTCGTCGCTCGGCGTTTATGGCGTGATCCTGTCGGGCTGGGCGTCCAACTCCAAATATCCCTTCTATTCCGCGATCCGCGCATCCGCGCAGATGATCAGCTATGAAGTCTCGATCGGCTTCATCCTGATCACCGTGGTCCTGTGGGCCGGCAGCTTCAACATGTCGGCGATCGTGGAAAGCCAGAAGGGCTATTACGGTTTCGTCAACGGCAACTTCATCAACCCGTTGCTGTTCCCGATGGCGATCATGTTCCTGATTTCGGCTCTGGCGGAAACGGCGCGCGCGCCCTTCGATTTGACCGAAGCGGAATCGGAACTCGTCGCGGGCTACCAGACCGAATATTCGTCCATGGCCTTCGCGCTTTTCTGGCTTGGCGAATATGCCAACGTCATCCTGATGTGCGGCCTGAACGCGATCCTGTTCTGGGGCGGTTATCTGCCGCCGTTCGACTGGGCCCCGCTCTATCTGGTGCCGGGTATCATCTGGCTGCTGCTCAAGATGGCCTTCTTCTTCTTCGTCTTCTCCTGGGTGAAGGCGACGGTGCCCCGCTACCGTTATGACCAGCTGATGCGGCTGGGCTGGAAAATCTTCCTGCCGACCTCGCTGCTGTTCGTCTTCCTGGTTTCGGGCTTCCTCATGCTGACAAGGTATTCGTGACATGAGCCTTGGCTATTACGTCAAAAGCTTCACCCTCTGGGAGTTCGTGAAGGCGCATTGGTTGACCTTGAAATATTTCTTCAAGCCCAAGGCGACGATCAACTATCCCTATGAGAAGAACCCGATTTCGCCGCGTTTCCGTGGTGAACATGCGCTGCGCCGCTACCCCAATGGGGAAGAACGCTGCATCGCGTGCAAGCTGTGCGAGGCCATCTGTCCGGCGCAGGCGATCACCATCGAGGCGCAGCCGCGCGACGATGGCAGCCGCCGCACCACGCGCTACGACATCGACATGACCAAATGCATCTATTGCGGCTTCTGTCAGGAAGCCTGCCCGGTGGATGCGATCGTCGAAGGCCCGAACTTCGAGTTCGCGACCGAAACCCGCGAGGAGCTGATCTACGACAAGGCCAAGCTCCTGGAAAACGGTGACAAGTGGGAGCGTGCTATCGCCGCGAACCTTGCCGCTGATGCACCCTATCGTTAAGCCGCCGGCGTCAAAGGGAATATGAACCTGTGATCCACGTCCTCGCCTTCTACCTGTTCGCCATTTTGGTGGTGAGCAGCGGCGCGCTCACGATATTGTCGCGCAACCCGGTCCATTCGGTCCTCTGGCTGATCCTGGCCTTCTTCAACGCTGCCGGTCTGATGATTCTGCTCGGCGCCGAATTCATCGCGATGCTGCTTGTCATCGTCTATGTCGGTGCGGTCGCGGTGCTGTTCCTGTTCGTCGTCATGATGCTCGACATCGACTTCGCCGAACTGCGCGCCGGCTTCGTCAGCTATCTGCCTTTCGGTCTGCTGATCGCGGCCGTGCTGCTGGCGGAAATCGTCCTTGGCATCGGCCTGTGGAGCGTCGGTCCGATCGAACTGGCGCAGCGTGCCGCGCCGGTGAACCCGGAACTGAGCAATATCCAGGCGATCGGCGGTCTTCTCTACACCCGCTATATCTTCCTGTTCGAAGCGGCGGGCATTGTCCTGCTGGTTGCGATGATCGGTGCGATCGTCCTGACGCATCGGGCACGGGGCGGCGTGAAGGGCCAGAATGTCGCCAAGCAGAACCGCCGTCGTCCGCAGGACGCCGTGCGCAACATCAATCAGCCCGTGGGGCAGGGGGTGGAGCTGTGATCGGCCTTCAACATTATATGGTGGTCAGCGCCATCCTCTTCGTGATGGGGGTGCTGGGCATCTTCATCAACCGCAAGAATGTCATCATCATCCTGATGGCGATCGAGCTGATCCTCCTCAGCGTGAACATCAACCTCGTCGCGTTCAGCGCCTTCCTGGGCGATCTGGTAGGGCAGGTCTTCTCGATGTTCGTGCTGACCGTCGCGGCGGGTGAAGCGGCCATCGGCCTCGCCATCCTCGTCATTTACTTCCGTGGTCGCGGCACCATCGCCGTCGACGATGTCAACCGGATGAAGGGCTGAGCCTCCTGACATGATTCAGTATATCGTCCTTCTTCCGCTGCTGGCTGCTGCCATCGCCGGCCTTGGCAACAAGGCCCTTGGCAAGCTGCCCGCAAAGATCGTCACTACCGGCGCGCTGTTCATCGCTTGCGCGCTGAGCTGGGCGACCTTCATTCCTTTCCTGACCGGCCATGCCGAAGCGACCGTGACGCCGCTCTTCACCTGGATCGAAAGCGGCAGCTTCGATGCCCAGTGGGCGCTGCGCGTCGACACGATGACGGCGGTCATGCTGGTGGTCATCACCAGCGTTTCCAGCCTCGTCCACCTGTATAGTTGGGGCTATATGGACGAAGAGCCGGATCAGCCGCGCTTCTTCGCCTATCTCTCGCTCTTCACCTTCGCGATGCTGATGCTCGTGACCGCGAACAATCTGTTGCAGATGTTCTTCGGCTGGGAAGGCGTGGGTCTGGCTTCGTACCTGCTGATCGGTTTCTGGTTCCGCAAGCCGAGTGCAAACGCGGCCGCGATCAAGGCGTTCGTCGTCAACCGCGTCGGCGACCTTGGCTTCATGATGGGCATTTTCGGCACCTATCTGGTGTTCAACACCATCTCGATCCCGGAAATCCTGGCCGCAGCGCCCTCGATGGCCGGTTCGACCATTGGTTTCCTCGGCTATCGCTTCGACACCATGACCGTGCTCTGCCTGCTGCTGTTCGTCGGCGCCATGGGCAAGTCGGCCCAGTTGGGCCTGCACACCTGGTTGCCGGACGCGATGGAAGGCCCGACCCCGGTGTCGGCGCTGATCCACGCGGCGACCATGGTCACTGCCGGCGTCTTCATGGTCTGCCGTCTGTCGCCCATGTTCGAAACGTCGGAAACGGCGATGCATGTCGTCACCTATGTCGGTGCCGCGACCTGTCTGTTCGCGGCTACCGTCGGCACGGTGCAGACCGACATCAAGCGCGTGATCGCCTATTCGACCTGTTCGCAGCTGGGCTATATGTTCTTCGCGGCGGGCGTGGGCGCCTATGGCGCGGCGATGTTCCACCTGTTCACGCACGCTTTCTTCAAGGCGCTGCTGTTCCTGGGCGCCGGCTCGGTGATCCATGCGATGCACCATGAGCAGGACATGCGTTACTATGGCGGCCTGCGTAAGAGCATCCCGATCACCTTCTGGACGATGACGCTTGGCACTCTTGCCATCACCGGCGTCGGTATCCCGCTGGTGGGCGTTGGTTTCGCCGGCTTCTATTCGAAGGACGGCATCCTCGAAGCGGCCTTCGCGGCCGGTGGTCCGGGCGTTGGCGCCTATTATGTCGGCGTGTTCGCTGCGCTGTTGACCAGCTTCTACAGCTGGCGCCTGGTGTTCCTCACCTTCTTCGGCAAACCGCGCTGGACCCAGTCCGAGCATATCCAGCATGCACTGCATGACGCCCATGGCCATGCGCATGATCATCACGCCCACGGCCATGATGATCATGCGCATGCCGCCCATGACCATGGTCACGGTCATGACGATCATCATGCCCATGATGCAGGCGACGGCCATGCTACCGATGGAACTGGTGGCTATCACCCGCATGAAAGCCCGCTGGTCATGCTGGTGCCGCTGCTGGTGCTCAGCCTGGGTGCGGTGTTCGCCGGCTTCGTCTTCCACGACCAGTTCATCGGTCCGGAAGGTGGCGTGGAATTCTGGAAGGGCGCGCTCTTCTTCGACAGCCACCTGATGCATGCGGCGCATGAAGTGCCGACCTGGGTCAAGTTCGGTCCGTTCACCGTGATGCTGACCGGTCTGCTGATCGCATGGCTGGCCTATATCAAGAATACGGACTGGCCGCAGCGCTTCGTCGCGACCTTCGGTGCCCTGTACCAGTTCCTGCTGAACAAGTGGTATTTCGACGAACTGTACAACTTCCTGTTCGTCAAGCCTGCCTTCGCCATCGGCCGCTTCTTCTGGAAGTTTGGTGACGTCGGCTTCATCGACCGCTTCGGCCCCAACGGGCTGGCTGCTTTGGTCGTGCAGGGCAACAAGATCACCCGTCGGCTTCAGTCCGGCTACCTCTACACCTATGCGCTGGTGATGCTCATCGGGCTCGCCGCGGCTGCAACCTGGGCGATGACACGATAATGGACGGCTTCCCCATCCTTTCCCTGATGATGGCAGTGCCGATGGCTGGGGCCATCGCCTGTCTCTTCGCAGGCGCCAATGGCGCGCGCTGGATAGCTCTGATCGCCACTCTGGTCGATCTGGTGCTGGGCATCGCGCTCTGGGTGAATTTCGACCAGGGCGGGCTGCAATGGCAGTTCCAGGAATATTATCCCATCTTCGGGCGCTTCGCCTGGGCGCTGGGTATCGACGGCATCGCCCTGATGCTGATCGCGCTCACCGTCTTCCTGATGCCGATCTGTATCGGCGCCAGCTGGGAAGCCATTCAGAAGCGCGTGCCGGAATATATGGCGGCTTTCCTGCTGATGGAGGTGCTGATGATCGGCGTCTTCGCGGCGCAGGATCTGTACCTTTTCTACATCATGTTCGAAGCCGGCCTGATCCCCATGTATCTGGTGATCGGCATCTGGGGCGGCGCGGATCGTATCTACGCTTCGTACAAATTCTTCCTCTACACGCTGCTCGGCTCGGTCCTGATGCTGATCGCGATGATGTGGATGGTGCATGAAGCCGGCACGACCGAAATTCCGGTCCTGATGACCTATAATTTCGATCCGCATGTCCAGACCTGGCTATGGCTCGCCTTCTTCGCCAGCTTCGCGGTGAAGATGCCGATGTGGCCCGTTCACACCTGGTTGCCTGACGCGCACGTTCAGGCGCCGACGGCCGGTTCGGTCATTCTGGCGGGCGTGCTGCTGAAGATGGGTGGCTATGGCTTCATCCGCTTCTCGCTGCCGATGTTCCCGGAAGCCTCGGCCCAGTTCGCCTGGCTGGTGTGGGGTCTGTCGATGGTCGCGGTGGTCTATACCAGCCTCGTCGCTCTCGTTCAGTCCGATATGAAGAAGCTGATCGCTTACTCGTCGGTTGCGCACATGGCGATCGTGACCGTCGGCCTGTTCGCCTTCAACCAGGCGGGCATTGAAGGCTCGATGATGGTCATGCTGGGCCATGGTCTGGTGTCGGGCGCGCTGTTCCTGTGCGTCGGCGTTATCTACGACCGGCTGCATACCCGTGAGATCAGCCGCTATGGCGGCCTCAGCATCAACATGCCGAAATATGCGGTGCTGTTCCTGCTGTTCACCATGGCGTCGGTCGGTCTGCCGGGCACGTCCAACTTCGTCGGCGAATTCCTGTCGCTGATGGGCATCTATCAGGCATCGAGCTGGGTTGCGCTGGTCGCCACCACCGGCATCATCCTGGGCGCGGCCTATATGCTCTACCTCTATCGCCGCATCTGTTATGGCGATCAGGTGAATGCCGATGCCGCCGCGATGCCCGACCTGTCGGTGCGTGAAATCGCTCTGCTGGCACCGCTGGCTGTGGCCACCCTGTGGATGGGCGTCTATCCCGAGAGCTTCCTGGCTCCGATGCGCGCCGACATCCATGCGCTTGAAGCGCGTCTCGCCCCTGCGGCTCCCGCAGGAGATTCCAAGATCAAGATGGGTGCGCCCAAGCCTGCGGGCGAGGGCCATCACGAAGAAGCTGCCGCGCACGGGGAGGCGCACTGATGATTGACTCCGCTTCCCTTCTGGCGGTCCTGCCGGAACTCACCCTGACGGCGGGTGGCCTCATCCTCATGCTCGTCGCCGCTTTCGGCGGTGACAACTCGGCCCGCCTGGTCAATTGGCTGGCGGTTCTGGTCCTGATCGGTGCGGGTCTGGCTCTGCCTTGCTCGCTGGCCCATGGCCCGGACGCCTTTGACGGTCTGATGCGTGCCGACGCCTTCTCCGCCTTTGCCAAGGGCCTGATCTATGTCGCGGCCGCCGCCGCGATCCTGCTGGCTCCACGCTTCTTCTCGGTCGGCGGGCGTCCTCGCCCAGAATATCCGGTGCTGATCCTGTTCGCTGCCATCGGCATGGGCATGATGGTGTCGGCGGGCGACCTGCTGACGCTCTATGTCGGCCTGGAGATGAACAGCCTGGCCTCCTATGTGCTGGCCAGCTTCATGCGTCAGGACGAGCGTTCTTCCGAAGCGGGCCTGAAATATTTCGTGCTCGGTTCACTGGCGAGCGGCATCCTGCTCTATGGCTCGGCGCTGCTCTATGGCTTCACCGGCACCACCGCGTTCGATGGTATCGCGGTCGCCATGGGCGACGGCGTGTCAAAGGGCGAACTGTTCGGTCTCGTCTTCCTGCTGTCGGGCCTGGCGTTCAAGATCAGCGCCGTGCCGTTCCACATGTGGACGCCCGACGTCTATGAAGGTGCGCCGACCCCGGTTACCGCCTTCTTCGGCAGCGCGCCCAAGGTTGCAGCGATCGGCCTGACCGTTCGTGTCGCGATCGAGGCGCTGGGTCCGGCCGGTCTGGACTGGCAGCAGATCGTGATCTTCGTTGCGCTCGCTTCCATCCTGTTCGGTGCGGTCGCGGCCATAGGCCAGACCAACATCAAGCGCCTGATGGCCTATTCGTCGATCAACAATGTCGGCTTCGCGCTGGTCGGCCTTGCCGCCGGCACGCCTGCCGGTGCGGCTGCCACGATGAGCTATATGGCGATCTATGTCGTCATGACCATCGGTGGCTTTGCCTGCATCCTTCAGATGCGCGATGCGGACGGCAAGCCGATTGAGGCGATCGCAAGCCTCGCCGGCCTGTCGCAATCGCGCAAGGGACTGGCCGCCGCGCTCGCCATCTTCATGTTCTCGATGGCTGGTATCCCGCCGCTGTTCGGCTTCTGGGCGAAGTTCCTGGTGTTCGATGCGGCCGTGGCGTCCGGGCTGACGGCGCTGGCCGCCTTCGGTATCGCGATGTCGGTGATCGGCGCCTTCTATTATCTCAAGATCATCAAGACGATGTATTTCGACGAGCCAACCATCAGCTTCGAAGCAAAGGGCGGTGCAGTCGAGAATGTCATCCTGACGGCCTGCGCCGTGGTGATCCTGCTGGGTTATCTGCTCAATCCCGTACTGGATCAGGCGAGCGCTGCCGCTGCGGCGTCGCTCTTCTGACAAATCTTCTCTTCGTAGAGGAAACCGGCTCCACCAATGCGGACATGTTCGCGTTGGTGGAGCAAGGTGTATCGGAGGGCTGCTGGCTGCGCGCCGGCCGCCAGACCGGAGGACGGGGCCGCATGGGCCGCGTCTGGGAAAGCCCGACTGGCAATCTCTATTGCTCCACGCTGGTCCGGATCGGTGCCAACGATCCCCTGCCGCATACGCTGGCGCTGGTCGCCGCCAATGCGGTGCATGCGCTGATTGCGCCGCTCTGTGCTGGGCAGGCGCGGATCAAATGGCCCAATGACATATTGGTCGAAGGCGCCAAGATTGCCGGCATCCTGCTGGAGCGGGTCGGCGACGCCATCGTCATCGGCATCGGCATCAATGTGACCGATCATCCCACCGATCTCGATCGCCCCGTCACCAGCCTGTTCGGGCAGGGGAGCAGGGATGCGGAGGCTGGCGCGCTGCTCGAACGGCTGGCGCAGCTTTTTGCTCATTGGCTGAGTATCTGGCGGGCGCAGGGGCTCGACCCCGTTCGCGCACATTGGTTGCTGAACGCACATCCCCTTGGCACCGCCATGCGCGTCGTTCAGCCGGATGGCGAGGTGGTCGAGGGCCAGTTCGACACGCTCGACCGGCACGGCATGTTGATCCTGCGCTTGGCGAATGGCGATAGCCGTGCCATTCACGCCGGCGACATCATTCTGACCTGAAGGACGGGCCATGCTTCTCGCGATCGACGCGGGCAACACCAATGTCGTTTTCGCGCTGCTGGACGGGCGGGACATCCGCACGCGCTGGCGGATCGCAACGGACCCGCGCCGCACGGCGGACGAATATGCGGTCTGGCTGCACCAGCTTCTCCAGTTGGAGGGCTATACGATGGCCGATGTCGATGCGGTCATCATTGCGACGGTCGTGCCGCGCGCGCTGCACAATCTTCAGGTGCTGGCTGACAAATATTTCAAGACGACGGCGCTGGTTGCAGGGCAATCCCCGGTTGACTGGGGCATCGAACTGGACGTGGCGGAGCCGGCATCGGTGGGCGCGGATCGGGTTGTAAATGCCATCGCCGCCCACCATCTTTATTCCGGCGATCTGATCGTCATCGATTTCGGGACGGCGACTACATTCGACGTGGTGGACTATAGCGGCGCCTATAAAGGCGGGATCATCGCGGCGGGCATCAACCTGTCGCTGGATGCGCTGGTCGCGGCGGCGGCGAAGCTGCCAAAGATCGCGATCGAGCCGCCGGAGAATCGGTCGGTGATCGGTCGCACGACGGTCGATGCGATGCAGATCGGTGTATTCTGGGGCTATGTGGCGATGATGGAAGGGCTGGTCGCGCGCATTCGCGCGGAAATCGGTCGCCCTGCCAAAGTAATTTCGACGGGCGGCCTGGCCGTCCTTTTTGACGACAATAGTGATATTTTCGATGCGATCGCGCCGGACCTGACCATTCAGGGATTGGCGCTGTTGTACGAACGGAGTTTGAGAACATAATGATACCCAAGGATGAGCTGCTCTTTCTGGCCCTGGGCGGGTCGGGTGAGATCGGCATGAACGTCAATCTATATGGCTGCCAGGGCAAATGGGTGATGGTCGATCTGGGCCTGACCTTTGCCGATCCGGCCTATCCGGGCGTGGAACTGGTCCTGCCCGACCTGTCCTTCATCGAGGACCGCAAGGACGATCTGCTCGGCATCGTGCTGACCCACGGGCATGAAGATCATATCGGCGCCATCCCCTATCTGGCCGCCGATCTGGGCGTGCCGCTCTATGCGACGCCCTTTACCGCAGGTCTGATCCGGCTGAAGCTGGAGGAAGAGGGCCTCACCAAGGACGTAAAGCTGCACGTCATCGAGAATGAAGGCAGCTTCAATCTCGGCCCGTTCGGCTTCCGTTATGTGCCGCTGGCCCATTCGATCCCGGAGGGCAATGCCGTCCTGATCGACACGCCGCATGGCCGCATCTTCCACACCGGCGACTGGAAGCTGGACGAGCAGCCTTTGCTTGGCCAGCCGTCGACCCCGGCGGAATTGACCGCGATCGGCGACGAAGGCGTGCTGGCGCTGGTGTGCGACAGCACCAATGTCTTCAACCCCGAAGCCAGCGGCTCCGAAAGCGATGTACGCGAAGGGCTGATGCAGACCATCGCGAGCGCCAAGGGCCGTGTGCTGGTGACGACCTTTGCGTCGAACGCCGCGCGCGTGCAAACGCTGGGCGAAGTCGCGGTGGCCACCGGGCGCAAGCTGTGTGTGGCCGGGCGTTCGCTCGATCGCATCATCGGTACGGCCAAGGCCGCGGGCTATCTGAAGGATTTCCCGCCGATGATCGATTGGGACGATGCGATGGCCTTGCCGCGTCGCGACGTGATGATCGTCGCGACCGGCGGGCAGGGGGAAGCGCGGGCCGCGCTGTCGCGCATTGCGTTCGACAGCCATCCGATCAAGCTGGCGGAAGGCGACACGGTCGTCTTTTCCTCCAAGCAGATCCCCGGTAATGAAATCGCCATCGGCCGCATCCAGAATGCGCTGGCGGCGAAGAATATCCTGATGGTTACGGACCGGCAGGCGGAAGTGCATGTGTCGGGCCACCCCGGTCGCCCGGAACTGGAGGCGATGTATCGCTGGATTCGCCCGGAAATCCTGCTGCCGGTCCATGGCGAACGGCGCCATATGGCGGAGCAGGCACGTCTGGGGCTTGCCAGCGGTTTGCGCCATGCGGTGGTGCAGTCGAATGGCGATGTGCTGCGCCTCGCACCCGGTGCGCCGCAGATCATCGGTCAGGAAGATACCGGTCGGCTGGTGCTGGACGGCGATGTCATCCTGCCGGCCGACGGATCGACCATGAACGAGCGGCGCAAGCTGGGCCTGCATGGGCAGATCAGCGTGGCCGTGGCGATCGACCGCAAGGGCAAGCTGATCGGCGATCCGGCGCTGCGCACGCAAGGTGTGCCGGTGGAGGAAGATAAGGCGGCATTTCTGGCGGAAGCAGCCGATGAGGCTGCCGCCGTGATCAGCAAGGGATCGCTGGAGGACGACGCGCTGCGTGAGCGTGTCCGTCTGGCCGTCCGTCGGACCGCGACCCGCTGGACCGGCAAGAAGCCGATAGTGGACGTTTTGCTCATCCGCGCCTAATCAGGTCGCCATGAACTGGTACGCTGTCTTTGCCATCTATTTCCTGATGTGGGTGATCAGCGCCTTCATCATGTTGCCCTTTGGTATTCGCACCCCGGATGAAACGGGGGAGGTGTTGCTGCGGGGGCAGGCGGACAGCGCGCCCAGCAACTTTCGGCCCGGCCGGGTGGCTATGCGGGCGACGATCCTGTCCGCCGCACTCTTCGCGCTCTATTATGCCAATTATGTGCAGGGCTGGGTAACGCTGGATATGCTGCCGGGCTATCATTCCGGGCGATGAGCGCAGTTGTGCGCATCGTTCGGGCCGAGGCCGCTCATGTCGAACGATGGGCGCTGATGCGGCATGCGCTGTGGCCGGACGGCTTGATCGACGAGCATCGGGACGAGATATTGGCGATGCTCCGCGAAGGCGGAGCCGATGCTCTGGCCCTGCTGGCGATCGATGCGGCGGAGGAGCCTGTCGGCTTTGCCGAAGCGGCGCTGCGGCATGATTATGTCAACGGGTGCGATAGCAGTCCGGTGCTGTTTCTGGAGGGCATCTATGTCGAGCCGTCGGCGCGCCTGGCCGGAGCGGCGCGGAAGTTGACCGATGCGGTGATGGATTGGGGCAAAGGCCGGGGCTGTACCGAAATGGCGTCCGACGCCGATCTGGCCAATCAGGCAAGCCATGATTTTCATGCGGCGATCGGCTTTGTCGAGACGGAACGGGTCGTCTACTTCCGCCGGATGATCGAATAGGTCAGAGTTGCAGGATCGTGACCCGGTCGCCGGACGATGCTGCGGGTGATCCGGCGGGACGCAAGATCAGGCAGTCGGCCTGCGCCATGGCGGCGGTGGCGGCGCTGTCCTGCGAGGTGACGGAAACGATGCCATCCGGACTGCGGAAGGCGCGCAGATAATCGTCCCGCTCGGCGGTGGCCGGAAGCGGCGCGGCGAGCGTGGATTCACCCGTCAGGGGCAGCGGATTGGCGGCGCCACAAATATGGCGGACCAGCGGCAGCAGGAACAGCGTGCCGGTGACGAAGGCCGACACCGGATTGCCGGGCAGGCCCAAAAACAAGGCATCATTCAGGCGACCAGCCATCAGCGGCTTGCCTGGGCGCATGCGGATTTTCCAGAAATCGAGCGAGCCGCCGGCCTTAAGGAAGGCGGGGCGCACCAGATCATGGTCGCCGACTGACGCGCCGCCGGTGGAAACGATGATGTCCGCCTGCGCCGCCTGTTCCAGCGCGGCGACCATGGCGTCCAGATCGTCGGGCACGATGCCGAGATCAATGACTTCGCAGGGCAGCGTGGCGAGCATGGCGGCCAGCATCGGCGCATTGGACGAAGGCAGAAAGCCGGGGGGCGTGGGCAGGCCGGGTGCGACCAGTTCATTGCCGGTGGAGAGTAGAGCGACCTTGGGCCGGGCGCCGACCGGTAACTGGCCATGGCCGCCCAGCACGGCGAGGGCGATCTGGGCCGGGCCGAGAAGCGTACCGGCTTTGAGCAGCAGGCTGTCCCGCGCAAAATCCGATTCGGCGCGGCGGATATGGCGACCGGCGGGCAGGGGATCGGCGCTCGCGGCCAGGCTGTCGCCGTCTCGCGTGGCATTTTCCTGGATCAGGACGGCGTCGGCGCCGGGCGGCAGGGGCGCACCGGTGAAGATGCGCATCGCTTTACCGGAAGCGAGCGGCGCGAGATCGGCTGACCCGGCGGCGCTTTCTCCGATGACCTGCCAGGGGCCGGGATATTCGGCGGCGCGCACGGCATAGCCGTCCATGGCGGACAGGTCGGCCCAGGGCTGGTCGCGCATTGCCAGCACATCCCGCGCCAGCCAGCGACCGGCCGCCTGAGCGATCGGCACGGTTTCGACCGGCAGGTGGCCGGCGAGGGCGAAGAGGCGCGCCTGCGCGTCGGCGACCGGGAGGAGGCTCATGCTGCGCGCCAGTCGCCGGACTTGCCGCCGCTCTTGGCGATCAGGCGGACGCCGCCGATGATCATGCCCTTGTCCAGCGCCTTGGCCATGTCATAGACGGTCAGCAGAGCGACCGAGGCGGCGGTCAGCGCCTCCATCTCCACGCCGGTCTGGCCAGCGGTGCGGGCGGTGGCGGTGACGGTGACGCCGCTATCGTCGAGGGCGAAGTCGACCGTCACGGCACTGAGTGCGATCGGGTGGCAGAGTGGGATGAGATCGGCGGTCTTCTTGGCCGCCATGATGCCCGCGACCCGCGCCACGGCGAGGACGTCGCCCTTTTTGACCAGCCCATCCGCGATCGCTTTGGCCGCTTCGCCGCTCATGTCGATGCGGCCGGAGGCAACGGCTTCGCGGGCCGTCACTGCCTTGGCACCGACATCGACCATGCGCACCGCGCCATCCTCGTCCAGATGGGTGAGGCCGGTCATTGCCCGGTCAGGAGATTGTGCGTGGCCGCCTCGACATCGGCCTGACGCATCAGGGTTTCGCCGACCAGGAAGCAGCGCACGCCATGGTCGGCCATGGCGACCAGATCGGCATGGGAGCCAAGGCCGCTTTCGGCGACGAAGGTGCAGCCTTCGGGCGCCTTGCCCACCAGTTCATAGGTGCGGGCGAAATCGACGCTGAAGTCGCGCAGATCGCGGTTGTTGACGCCGATCAGGCGCGAGCGGAGTTTGAGCGCGCGCTCCAGTTCGGCTTCGTCATGGACTTCGATCAGGGCGTCCATGCCCAGGCCAAGGGCGGCGTCCTCAATCTCCTGCATCTGGCCGTCGTCCAGCGCGGCGACGATGATCAGGATGGCGTCGGCGCCGAGCGAGCGGCTTTCCAGCACCTGCCAGGGATCGACCAGGAAATCCTTGCGCAGCACGGGCAGGGCGCAGGCGGAGCGGGCGGCCATCAGATAATCGTCATGACCCTGAAAATAGGGTTCGTCTGTGAGGACCGAGAGGCAGGCCGCGCCGCCGGCGGCATAGGCTTGTGCATGGGCGGGCGGATCGAAATCGGCCCGAATAAGCCCCTTGGACGGGCTGGCTTTCTTCACTTCGGCGATCAGGCCGAAGCCGGAGCGGGCGGCATCGTCCAGCGCCTTGCGAAAGCCGCGCGGGGGCGTCTGTTCGCTGGCGCCGGCGTGGAGCGTGGCGATGCTGGTCGCGGCCTTGCGACGGACGACGTCCTCGCGCTTGAAGTCGCAGATTTCGATGAGCTTGTTGGTCATGAGTAAGCAATCCAGCAATTCAGAAGGGCGTTGGCAAGGCCGCGATCGATGGTTTCGGCAGCTTCCTCGACGCCTTCGCGCAGATCATGGGCCGCGTCGGCGACGACAAGGGCGGCAGCGGCGTTCAGCAGCACCGCATCGCGATAGGGGCCGGGCTCGCCCTGAAGCAGGGCGCGCAGGGCGGCGGCGTTGTGGGTGGCGTCCCCGCCCCGGATCGCTTCGACCGGATGGGTGGAGAGGCCGAGTTCGGCGGCGGTCAGGCGGTGCATGGCGACGAGGTCATGGCCCTTCACTTCGGCCATGTCGTTGCCGCCGGCGAGCGAGAGTTCGTCCAGTCCCTCGTCACCCGAAATGATCATCGCCCGGTCGACGCCCAGTTCGGCGAGCGCTTCGGCATAGATGGGGACATAGGCCGGGCGGGCGATGCCGACGAGCTGGCGGCGGACATTGGCCGGGTTGGCGAGCGGTCCCATCAGGTTGAAGATGGTACGCTCGCCGATCGCCTTGCGGATCGGGCCGAGGCGTTTGAGCGCGGGATGGTAATTTTGCGCGAAGAGGAAGCAGATGCCGAGATCGGTCAGGGTGGCTTCGGCAGTGGCGGCGGCCTTGTCGAGGTTGAGACCGAGCGCTTCGAGCGTATCGGCAGCGCCCGCCTTTGACGAAGCGGCGCGGTTGCCATGCTTGGCGACAGGGACACCGGCTGCCGCCACGACAAGGGAGACGGCGGTGGAGACGTTGAGCGTGTGATGGCCATCACCCCCGGTGCCGCAGACGTCGATCGCGCCGGCCGGAGCGCTGACCGGGATCATCCGGGCGCGCATGGCGCGGGCGGCCGCGGCGATTTCGGTCGCCGTTTCGCCGCGCCGGGCCATAGTGACGAGGAAGGCGGCGATATCCTCTTCCGGCAGATCGGCATCGAACAGCAGGTCAAAGGCCGTGGCGGCGGCGGCGGCGGAGAGCGGTGCGGAAGGATCGGGCAGGCTGGTCATCGCCTCTGCCTTAGTCGGCGGGGGGCGGTAGTGTCGAGGGGGCGCACATGCTTAACTTCGCATATTTCCCGCAAATCCTGACATATAATTTCCTATTCGGGTCATATTCGCAATGGATGCCGGGGCAGTATAGACGCGCCTGCCCGGATAGGACAATTATGGGGTGGAAGGTTCGGCAAAGCCGTCTTTTGCCAGAGGAGCGGTCGCCTGAATGACGGTGGCTTTGCCCGGACCCAGAAGATAGTTGTTTGCTGCGACGCAGAGATAGGGGCGCTCAGGCAGATTATCGGCATCGCGGCGCAGTGCGGGCCATTTGCCGGTGCAGTCCGATGTCTTGCAACGGCAGAGCAGGAGGTCGGAGGGCGTGCCTTCCTCCGGCGTCAGGCGCTCCGTGAAGGTGCGTTCCTGTTGCGTGTCGGGCGGGACATGGGCGAATGCGGCTTTGCGTGCGGTTAGCCGGGCGAAATTTTGCCGGGCTTCCTTCGCCCACGGCGGACTGTCATAATAGGGCTCGCTCAGCCGGACGAAAGCATTCTGATCCCGTTGCGCTAGCGCGTTGAACAGGGCGTGGGCTGCGTCTCGCATCGCGGGAAGTGCGGGCCAGTCAGTGGGCGCATCCATGATATCGCGCTGTTCCGGCGGCACTTCCGCTTCGGTCAGGCGCATGGGGCGTGTCGGATCGATCACCCGGATATGGGACGGGCTGATATAGGTGGCGAGGGAGGTGTGGCAGTAGCCACTGACCATGATGAAATCATTTTGCGCGGCAGCCTGCATTTCGGCGACAGCATCATGCGCGTCCTGACAACTGCCGACCCGACCCGTGACTTCGAGTGTGGCCGGCTGCTGTATTTGGCGACGTGAAGTTTCGCGATTGGGAAGAAGCAGGATCGACCGGCGAGCGCCTGCGCCAAAAGGCGGGGTCTGTTCGGTCAGGGCTTGTCGATCGGCATAAACGTGACGATCGACACCTATCCCCCGTACCCGTACGCATTGACCGGCCCAGTCGCGATATTGGGACTGGATGGTTTCAATGTCTGTGGGCTTGGCTGTAGCCGGAGAACAGCGATCGGTGGATTTTGCCGAAGCCGTGCCGGCAAGGGCCAGCAGCGGGGTGGCGATCAGGAGAGCCAGTCGCCGCCGCATGGCCGGGTCAGGCTGCTTCGCGTTCCCGCACGGGCAGTCCGGCGATGCGCAGGAAATTGGCCAGCATGTCATGGCCATGTTCGGTGGCGATGCTTTCCGGGTGGAACTGCACCGAATGGATCGGCAGGCTCGCGTGGCGGAAGCCCATGACCGAGCCGTCTTCGCTGGTCGCGTTGACGACCAGCGTGTCGGGAATATTCTCCACGATCAGCGAATGATAGCGGGTCGCGGTGAAGGGCGAGGGAAGCCCTTCGAACAGGCCGGTGCCGTCATGGCTGACCGGTGAGGTCTTGCCGTGCATCAGGCCCCCACGGACCACCTGACCGCCGAAATGCTGGCCGATCGCCTGATGGCCCAGGCACACGCCTAGCAACGGCGCGCCGGCATCCGCGCAGGCGGCGACCAGATCCAGGCTGACGCCTGCTTCATTGGGGGTGCAGGGACCGGGCGAAAGCAGGAAGGCCTTCGCCCCGCTGGACAGCGCCTGTCCGGCGGAGATGGCGTCGTTACGGACGACCTCCACCTGTGCGCCAAGCTCCATCAGATAATGGACGAGGTTCCAGGTGAAGCTGTCATAATTGTCGATGACGAGGATCATGACAGAGCCTTAGCGTGACATGCGGGCGGGGGGAAGGGGTCCCATCCCGTTGCTGCATAAAGGCAAAGGGACCGGGCTTTGTCTGGAAAATGCCCTTGCGGGCATTTTCGAAGCGGCACCGGCCCGCTCCCCCGCCCGGCCACCCATAGAATACTGCCGTTGGGTGGCCGGGTGGGGGAGCGGGCCGGTGCCGCTAAATTCGCATTCGGCGAATTTCTAAAAGGAAAATCAGAAGGCGACGGTCAGCGAGGCGGCGATGGTCGTGCCCAGCTTATATTTGTTATAATAGACCTTCGTGCCGCCCTGTTCCTGGAATTCCTGATATTTGCGGCCAGTGATGTTGCGGGCCTCGAATTTCAGTTCGCTGTTGATGCCGCCGGGCAGGGTGATGCCCTGACGCGCGACGAAGTCCAGTTGCAGGCCCGGCTTTTCCTTGATGTCGGGTTGCAGGTTCGGGCCACGGCTGGTGACGCGGGGGCTGGCATAGGTGAGCAGCAGGGTCTGCTGCGACAGCTTGTCCGTATCCTCCAGGCCGAGTTGCAGATTGACCAGATGGTCCGACTGGCCGGTGAGCGGCGCGCCATCCACGAAATAGTCCGACGCCGCCGGCAGATCGCCGGTGGTGTAGGTATAGGGGATGGTGGTGTCGCCTTCGCTGACCTTGAGCTTCGATTGGGTATAGGTATAGTTGGCGATCAGCGCGACGCGGCGGGTCTGGAAGAAGGCCGAATCCCAATTGTCGAGCGGGATATATTTCTGCGCTTCGAACTCGGCGCCGTAGAGCGTGGCTTCCGGTGCGTTGGCGAAGCTGGTCGTCACCGCATAGGTATCGCTGATCGTTGTGTAGGTTTCGATCGGGTTCTTGATCTTTTTGTAGAAGGCCGAGGCCGTCAGACGCTCTTCGCGGCCCATATACCATTCCGCACGGATGTCCGCATTCCACAGTTCGCTGTCCTGGAGGAAGGGGTTGCCGCGATAGAAGCGGTTGGAGTCGGTGTCGATGAAGGGCTGGGCGATCAGTTCGCGGAACTGCGGGCGGGCGAGGGTCTTGGAGCCCGAAGCCCGGAATTGCAGGCCGCCGCCGGCATCATAGGTAAGGGTGACGGCGGGCAGCCAATAGTCGTTCTTGATCTGGTTGAACGGGGTCACGCCGGTCGAATAGACGTCCACACCCGTCACCGACTGGCGGCCGCTTTCATAGCGGACACCGGCATCGATGCTGAGGCCGTCGAACAATTCTGCCTTCACCTGACCATAGCCGGCATGGACGCGCATCGCGGCGTCATAGACCGGATAATTGCCCGAGAAGTCGAGCAGGGTCAGATCGTACAGCTGGATCGTCGCGTCCGACAGCAGATAGTCGGGGCGCAACTGCTGCACGGCGATCGGCAGGTTGGTGGCGTCGAAATGCAGCTCGTAGCGCGACGAGGTGCGCTTCGTGTCGGTATAGGCATAGCCGCCGGTGATCGTGAACTTGGGCGAAATCTTGTAGCTCAGGTCCGCGCCGCCCGACCACAGATCTTCGTTCAGATCGCTGAACGTGACCGAGGCATCGCCGCGCTGGCGATTGAGGGCGTTGACGAAGCGGTCGCCGACCGGATCGATATCGAGATCGCGGTTGGAGCGGACATAGACAAATTCCCGTTCATAGGGGGCTTCGCGCTGCGAATTGGCATAGCCGCCGCGCAGATCGAGGCTGAGTTCGTCGCTGAACTTGAATTCGCCGGTGAACTGGGTGTCGATCAACTGACGTTCATACCAGGCGGTCTGCTGCGTCATATAGTCCGCGCCCTGAATCAGGCCGTCATTCTGGCCGACCGACAGCGCGGCGCGCTTCAGGGTGTCGCGGATATAGAGGTTGGTCCAGCGGACCTTCTGGTCGCCCCATTCCAGACCGAAGCCGAGCAGACCGTTGACCGTCACCTGATTGTCGGTGACGACCTGATGATAATCCTTGCCCGCGCCTTCCGACACGGTGAGCGAAGCCTGCTGGAGATTGTCGCGGGTGCGCCACTTGTTGCTGTAGCCAGCGGTGGCGATGATGCCGAGGCGCGCGTCGCCAATATCCAGCGCGGTGCCGGCGTTGAGCGAGCCGGAGAAGTTGAACGGCAGGCTGTTGGTCCGTTGCAGGACCGACGTGCTGCTGTTGAGGAACTGCATCGACATCGCCTGAAGATCGCTGCGATCCATATTGGCGAAGGGCGTGCCCGAACCGAAGGCCTGCTTCAGCAGCGGCGGTACGTCGCGCGAGCTGTCGTCAAAGCCGGTCCAGTCGGATTTGCTGCCATAATAGGTGTAACCCATCTGGCCCGAACTTTCGGTATTGCCGGCAACGCCGCCGCCGATTTCCAGATAGGATTCGGTCGGGATCGCCTTGGTCGTCAGGTTGATGACGCCGCCGCCAAACTCGCCGGGGAAGTTGGCGGAGAAGCTCTTCTGCACCAGGGTCGATGCGATCACGCTGGTCGGGAAGATATCCAGCGGAACGACGCGCTTGAGCGGTTCCGGGCTGGGGAGGGGCGAACCGTTCAGCAGGGCGAGCGAGTAGCGATCGCCAAGGCCGCGAACATAGACATAGCCGCCAGACACGACCGACAGGCCGGTGACGCGCTGGAGCGAACCGGCGATGTCGCCTTCGCCCGTGCGTTTGATGTCGGCGGCGGACAGGACGTTCACCACCTGCGGTGCGGCCTGCGAGATATTGCTGGTGCGGCGGCCGGTGACGATGATGTCGGAACCGGGGATCGACACATCGACATTGCCTTCCTGCGCGGCGGCCTCATCGGCGGCGCTGGGTGTGGTCGACATGCCGGCATCGCCAGCGGGAGCGGCGGTCGTGTCGGTCTGCGCCATCGCCATAGGTGCGACCAGCGCGGTGGAAATCAGGAGCAGGCGCGCCAGACTGAGCGGCTTCGACATGCTATTAGTCCCCCTTGGGAAAATCAGTGCAAAGAAGGCGGGGAAGCGAGTGCACGCTCCCCCGCCCCTGTTGAGGTCGTGGGTCCGATCAGGTCGTCGGGATGGCGGTGCAGTTGCCGCTGGCGCTGCCGAAGCTGGCGGTCACCGAATTGCAGGTCCAGCCGGCATACCAGGTGTCGCTGCTGTCCTTGACCGCACCGATATAGGCGGTGGTGGTGAAGGCGCTGTCGATCGTCTTGGGGTCGATCGCGGTCACGGCCGTTTCGGTCGCGCCGTTGATGAACAGGCTGGTGAGCGAAGGGGTGTAGGTATAGCTGCTGTTCGCGCCGGCGGTGAAGATCGACTGGACCAGAGCGGCGTCGACGCCGGTGCCGGTGCCTTTGAACGGCGTGCTGTTGCACTGCATCACGACCGACAGGTAGCGCGGCTTGCCGGCGTCCTGAAGGGTGGTGTCAGCATCGCGAACCGCAGCGGCACCGTTGATGCGCAGGCAGCTCTGGTTCGGGCTGACGATGATGCCGTTGACCAGCGCCAGATCGGCGCCGCCGCGCAGCAGCATCGATGCGCCGTCGTCGCCGGTGTTCGAACGCTGGATGTGCGTGAAGTTGGCAACCTTCAGATACTGGCGCGGCAGGGCGTCTTCGCTGGCGTTGCTGTTGGTGGCCGAACCGTTCGAGTCGGTTTCGAGGAAGGTGTCGCCGATATTGTTGCCTTCGCGCTGGGCGGAGATGACGAACTGGGCGGTGCCGCGGAAGCCGACGTCGGTGTCGAGATTATCGTCTTCGTTGCCGGTCAGGACGAGATACTTCATGTTCGCGCTGCCGCCGAAGGCTTCGATGCCGTCGTCCGAGCTGTTGTGAACCTGAATATGGTCGAGGACCGTGCCGGTGCCGACGCCCGAGGGGGTCAGACCCTGCAATTCCCGGCTGTCGGCCAGAACGAAGCCGGAATAGCGGATCTGGACATAGCTGAGGCGGCCCGAATTGTCGGCGTCGTTGGCGCCGCCATACAGGGCGTTGCTGGTGCCTTCGGTGTCGCGTTCGCAGGCGGTGGTGCCAGGTGCTGCGGCAGGCGCCTGACAGTCGGTGATCTTCGCGCGGCCGAGCAGCACGATGCCGCCCCACTGGCCCGACGACTGGTCGGTCGCGGCGCCGGTGACATTTTCGCGGCTGGTGAAGATGATCGGGGCGCTGGCGCTGCCGACGGCGTTGATCTTGTTGCCGCGGTTGACGGCCAGATAGGCGTTG
This sequence comes from Sphingobium sp. YR768, assembly GCF_900111125.1. Taxonomy (GTDB): domain Bacteria; phylum Pseudomonadota; class Alphaproteobacteria; order Sphingomonadales; family Sphingomonadaceae; genus Sphingobium. Next base: position 220,822 of record NZ_FOGE01000002.1, on the reverse strand, counting down.
CCGGTGCTGGCGAAGACGACCACGCCCGGATCGATGTTGAGCGTGACGACGCTGTTGGTGCTGGCAGCGCCCTGATCGGTGCCGACATCGACGCGGCCGGGCAGCGAGTAGATCACGCCGGTGGTCTTGGCGATCGCCGTCGTGCTGTTGAAGCGCGAGGGGAAGCCGCAGTTGCGCCAGGTGTTGGTGCCGTCCGTGATGGTGCCCAGATTTTGGAGCTGGTCCGAACCGGCGATGGTCGGGCAGTCGGCCGCAGGCGTCACAGCCGTCGGGGTCGGCGTGGGGGTCGGTGTCGGGGTGGGGGTCGGCGTGGGCGTCGGGGTCGGGATGACGATCGTGCCTTCACCGGGCGAGGCGATGTCGTCGGCGCCGCAGGCGCTCAGGCCCAGGCAGGCGCAGCTCGCCATCAGGATGGTGTGAATACGGTTAATCTTGGCCATGTCGTCTCCGCTCCGGCTGGGCCGGGATTGTTGGAATGCGGAGCGCAGGGGAATTTCGAATCGGACAACGCCCCCTGTCGCCCTCGGTAGGGGCAGTTAGGCGCGGCAAATGACGTGCTTGTTTTGGTTCTGTGACGAAATGGCGTCGTTAAAATGACAGATCGAAGACTCTCGTTTCAATCTGATGACATGGTGAAGGGTGTCGTAAGCAAAGGGCGCCGTCCTAGTCGGACGACGCCCTGCTCCCTGCACCTATGCTGTTGCGATATCAGCGCATTGCGTAGCTTGGATTGAGGCGGTTGAGGGCGCGCTGGGCAATGGTGCGCGACGATTCCTCGCTGCCGTCGGCGAGTGCCAATGTGGTTTCCGGGGCGAAGCGCGCGGAGCGATAGGCCTCACGGGCGGCGGTCATGCGGCCCATGCCGGCATAGGCGTTGCCCAGATTGATCAGGCGGGCAGCGTCGTTGGCGCCGTCCGGCCACATCGCCTGCAACTTGCGGGCGGCGGCGTCATAATCGCGCGCGACCAGCGCCTTGGCGGCCAGATTGCCGTCCGGAACGCCAAGGACGACAACGTCTTCGGCGGCGGCCTGGGCGATTCCCGGCGTCATCGCGGCCAGAGCGAGACCCAGCATCAGCGCGACTTTCTTCATCGACAATCTCCAGAAAAAACTTCCTACTATAGCCGGAAGTATTTCATCTTGATGACAATCGAGCAAGGGCGATCAGGTGCGCGAAAAACGATTTTCTTCTTAGGAAAATCATACACTTATAACTTTTTCATTAGACTGTCATAAAAGCGTAATCGAATGGATTGTGATTTCGCGCTGTCATTCGAATCGGGGTAAGCGTCCGTTGCCGCCATCCGTTCGCGGTCGGCGGACACGGACATGCCTTCACGCTCGCCTGACCGGGCGAGGGAGGTTGATCGCTGTAGGAGTTAAGGTCCGGAGGCTTCTGTTGCCCGGCGCCTCCGGGGGCCGCTGAATTCCCTTCTGTTGCCCGGTGGGTTCAACCGCGCTATTTTAGGGTAATGTCAGGCCGTGAGGCCCTCAATTACGCTGCAATGGCGAGTGCTTCGTTATCGTTGGCACTTGTGAGTTTTGCACAGTTTAACGGCTTACACGGGCCGGGTAAAAACATCGCCTTTGAACACACGTCGATCCTAGTTCGGCCCCGTCAGACACCCCGTTGAGAACGGGGTATGTGGTGGAACCGCCGGGTACTGCCCCCGGGTCCGCTGCGTCTATTACACGACATAATTTATCACCATAGCCGGGCGAACCCGGCAGCCCCTATATGGAGCGGTGCGGGCGATTTATCAAGTCGTTGCTGGCGGGAACGGAGAACAGAATGTGCATCATGGCGATGGCTTGGGATACGCATCCGCGCTGGCCTCTCGTCCTGATCGGCAATCGTGACGAATATCATGCCCGGCCGACCGCGCCGCTGGCGCACTGGGCGGACCGTAAAGGCGTGATCGCCGGGCGCGATCTGCGGTCGGGCGGCACATGGCTGGGCGTGTCGGAAGAGGGGCGCGCAGCGATCGTCACCAATTTGCGGGGCTATGGCGGTCCTGATCCCGATCGGGCGTCACGCGGGGCGCTGGTGACGGATTTGCTGGCGGGGGATGGCCTGTATGCCGATCCGGCACAGGCGGTGATCGGCGATTTCAATCCGTTCAATCTGATCCTGATCGACGGGGCGGGCGCGCATTTCCTGACCAACCGGCCGGAGCCGATCCGAACCATGCTGGGGCCGGGGCTCTACGGCCTGTCGAACGGCGCGCTGGATGCGCCATGGCCCAAGACGCTGACGTTGAAGGCTGCGTTGTTGGGCTGGCTGATGGCGGGGGCGGAACGGCCGGAAATATTGTTCGACGCCCTGCGGCAGGACAATCTGTCGGATGCGGGCATCGCGCCCGACGCACCGTCGGATGCGCCGGACGAAGCGGCGGCATCGCCGATCTTCATTCGCCATCCACTCTATGGCACGCGGTGCAGCAGCATCGTGGCGATCGGCCGGGATGGGCGCGGCCAGATATTTGAGCGGCGGTTCGATGCGGGCGGGGAGCAGGCGGGCGAAACCGTCATTGGCTTTGACTGGCGTAACGAGAGTTAGCCCCAGGGGCGTTCGCGATACCATTTGGTGATGACGTGCTTGACGCCGCTGCGCACCTTCATGCCGTGGTGGAGGCTGGCCGGGTTGGGCTGGCCATCGGGCAGGCGATTATTCCAGGCGAGCAGCTTGCCACTTTCGGGCTGCACCATCTTGCCGATCTTCGTGAAGCGGGTCGCGCCCCCCGCCGCCGGTTCGTTCAGATAGATCATCAGCGTCCAGGTGCGGTTGCCGGCGACGCCGCAATATTTGGGGTAATCCGCGCCCTTGGGATCGAAATAGTCGGTATGCGCCTTGAATTCCTGCCCCGCGGCATAGCGTTGGCCCTGAATGGGTTCGCCATGCGCGGTGGCGATGCCGGCAAAGGCATCTAGTCGCGCATTGATCGCGGCAACGAAGGGATCGCTATGATCCAGATCGCATGTCTCGCTGGTGCGGAAGTACGTGTCGCCATTGGCGTCGGCGATGGTTGAGGGGCGACGCTGCGTATCGATTCGCTCGACCAGCGCCGCGCATTCCTCCGCGGTCAGGAAGTTCCGCTGGATGAAGAGCGTCAAATCCCTGTTCGGCACGCGCTGGATGCGCGGATGGGCTCCGATCAAGAGCGGATCGCCATCGATGGCGAGGGGGGTGACGATGGTTGTGGTTGCGGTCATGACGGGCCCTGCCGGGATAAGGTGCAGCTAAGAGACTGTTTGAAAATGGATGCAGGTCGGTCTGCCGGTGCTTTTGCACACTGGCGGCGTCGCGATGTCACCACGATGCACCGCATCGCGGTTTCGATCCCTCCTAGCCAGCCCTCAACCGCACCATTCTCGAACAGTCTCTAAGACGTCGCCACAGCTATCGTTCAGCCTTGCAAATGCAAGGGGTGCGATGCATGTCATATTACCGTCACATAATTGTCATTCTCCAGTAAGATCACCTGCCTAGCAGGCTCTCAACTTGACGGGGGCTTGGGTCAAAATCATGCGGGTGCCGTTTGGCGACAAGATAAGCGGCTTCGGGCGCGGGAGGGGGCAATTCTTTCCGGCGTTCGACTGGCTTGCGTGGATCGAGCGGGGGCTGCTTGTCCTGCTGGCGCTGTTGATGGTGCGGCTGATCTGGGTGATCGTGACGCCGGTCGGCAGTTTCGGGCCATGGGAAGGGCGGCAGGCGCAATTGCTGTCCCCCAATGCGCGGCAGGCGCTGTTCGCCAGTTTCGATCCCTTTTTCCGTAGCGAAGCGCCGCAGCCGGGCGGTGGGGTCGTCACCTCGCTGGCGCTGACCGTCTATGGCATCCGTCTGAATGAAGGGTCGGGGCTGGGGTCGGCGATCGTCGCCGGGCCGGACGGCGTGCAGAACAGCTTTGCCGTGGGCGACGAAATCCTGCCGGGCGTAGTGCTGAAATCGGTGGCCTTCGATCATGTGACGATCGACCGGGGCGGGGCGGAGGAGCAAGTGTTCCTCGACCAGTCTACGCCTGCACCGGAAGCGACGCCGGCCGCGCCTGAAAGCGGGCAGGGCTGGCAGAGCGCCGCGCCGCCGCCGCAGGCGCCGCCTGCCGGTTCCGCAGGGCCGACCGTCGACAGCCTGAAGCGGGAAATCGGCTTTGCGCCGCGCATGCAGAATGGCCGTGTCACGGGCCTTGCCGTCATGGCCAAGGGCCCCGCCTTTGCTGGCGCGGGCTTCCATCCCGGCGACATCGTCAGCAAGGTCAACGGCCAGCCGGTCGGCGACCTGCAATCGCTCCAGAACCAGATCGCGCCCGGTGCGCGCCTTTCCCTGACCGTAGAGCGCGGCGCCGCCGTCGCGACCGTCAACCTGATAGTGCAAGGCCAATGACCCGCAAATTCCTTCTTTCCGCTGCCATGGCCCTTGCTCTGGCGACGCCGATCGCTGCCTCCGCGCAGCAGACTTTGAACGTCCGTGACGCCGATATCCGGGCCTTCATTCAGGATGCGGCGCGGGTGACGGGGCGCACCTTCATCATCGACAACAAGGTGCAGGGCAAGGTGTCGGTCGTGACAGACCGGCCGCTCAGCCGATCGGAATATTTCGAGATTTTCCTGTCGACCCTGCGTGCCAACGGGCTGGTCGCGGTGCCAGCGCCCGGTGGCGCTTATCGCATCCAGCCGGTCGATGGCGCGGCGGGCCAGCCGAGCGGCGTGGGCAGCGCGGCCAATCGCAACAGCTTCGTTACCGAAGTCTTCCGCCTGCGATCGATCGATGCGGCGAGCGCGCTGGAAACGCTGCGTCCGCTGGTGAGCAAGGAAGGCTCCGTTACGGCCAACCGGGCAGGCAACAGCGTGGTCGTGGCGGACTATGCGGATAATGTCGCGCGCATCCGGCAGGTGATCGCCCGGGTCGATCGCGACACGGCGGCGACGCAGATGGTGATGCTGAAAAATGCCGGCGCGCGCGAGATCGCGACCTCGCTTCAGGCGCTGGTCGCGAGCGGCGGCGGCGAGAATGCCGCGCCGTCGGCCGCGACGGTTGTGCCGATCGACAGCAGCAATGCGGTCGCGATCCGGGGGGACGCCAATACCGTCGCGCGGCTGGCGGCGATGGCCCGCCAGTTGGATCAGCAGGCGGCGAGCGGTACGGAAATCCGCGTCTATTGGCTGGAACATGCCGATGCCGAAAAGCTGTTGCCGGTGCTTCAGCAACTTGTGGGGCAATCGACCAGCCAGCCGGTGAGTTCCGACGCGCCCGCGAGCAAGGGCAGCGCTGCCCCCGCTTCGCAGGCGGCGGCGCCGGTGGCAGCCTCCTCCGGCTCCTCCTCTTCGGCAGGAGGCATCAACACGCGCGGCCCGGCGATCGTCACCCGTTATGAAGGCGCCAATGCGATCATCGTGGCGGCGAACAGCGACGTGCAGCGGATGCTGGGTGAAACCATCCGCCAGATCGATACGCGGCGCGAACAGGTGCTGGTTGAGGCGATCATTGTCGAAATCAGCGACGCCGCCGCCAAGAAATTGGGCGTGCAATTTCTGTTGGGCAGCACATCGACCGGTTTTGCGGCAACCAACTATAGCAACGCATCGCCCAATCTGCTGACACTGGCAGGGGCCTATGGCGCGGACAAGCTGGGCACCACCAAGACGACGGTGGTGGCGGCCGACGGCACGACCACGACGACCGAGACACAGACCAACAGCGATCTGGCCAGCACGCTCCAGTCGGCGGCGCTGACCAGCCTGCAAAGCGCCACCGGCGCGATCGGTGCGCTGGGCGGGAGCATCGGCAAGAACGGCATTTTCGGCGCGATCATCAATGCGGTGAAGTCCGACACGAAGAGCAATCTTCTGTCGACGCCGTCGATCATGACGCTGGACAATCAGAAGGCGTCGATCCTGGTCGGGCAGCAGGTGCCGGTGACGACCGGGGAAGCGCTGAGCCAGAATTTCGACAACCAGTTCCGCACGGTGCAGCGGCAGGATGTCGGCATCAAGCTGGAGGTCAAGCCCCAGATCAACACCGGCGGCGCGATCAAGCTGTTCCTGAAGCAGGAAGTGTCGAGCGTGGCCGGGCCAGTCAGCAACAGCAACAGCGACCTCATCATCAACAAGCGCGAAATCGAGACGACCGTCACGGTGGATGATGGCGAGATATTGGCGCTGGGCGGCCTGCTGGATGATAATGAGCGCCGCACGATCGAGCGTATTCCGCTGCTGTCGGACATTCCGGGCATCGGCGAATTGTTCAAATCGCGCAGCAACAGCCGGTCGAAGACGAACCTGATGGTCTTCATCCGGCCGACCATATTGCGGTCCAAGGAGGATGCGCAGAAGCTGACGCAGCAACGCTATGGCTATGTGCGCGGCATGCAGTTGCAGCGCGATCCGCAGTCCGAACCGACGATCGACGAACTGGTGCGCGACTATATGGGCGCGACGCCGCCGATCGCTGCGCCGCAGCCGGGCGATGCGGTGGCGCAACCGGGCGCGTCGGCTGATCCGCAAGTCATCGAACCCACGGTCCGCCAGTCGAGCGGCGTTGTTCGCCCGGTCGAAATCCCCGCCAGCGGAGAACGCAAGTGAGCGACGAAACGCACGCTGTTGCTGCGAACCGTCCCATCGACATCCCTTATGGCTTTGCGCGCAAGCATGGCGTGGTCATGCTGCCACCCGAAGGCGAACGGCTGACCATCGCGGTGCGTGACGGCAGCGATCCGCGCGTGCTGCTGGAAGTGCGGCGGCATCTGGCGCGCAGTTTCGACGTGCGATTCGTGGAGCCGGCGCAGTTCGACCGGCATCTGTCCGAGCATTATGCGATGGATGGCAGCGCGGCGGCGATGGCGGGATCGCTGGAGGTTGGCGCGGACGAACTGGATATATTGGCGGCCGACATTCCGACCGCCGACGATCTGCTCGACAGCGCGGACGACGCGCCGGCGATCCGCCTGATCAATGGCATCATTGCCGAGGCGGCGCGACAGGGCGTGTCGGATATCCATATCGAACCCTATGAAACCGGCCTGATCGTGCGCATGCGCATCGACGGCGTGCTGCGCGAGACGCTGCGCATGCCGCCGCATGTCGCGCCGGTGGTGGTGAGCCGCATCAAGGTGATGGCGCGGCTCGACATTGCCGAACGGCGCGTGCCGCAGGACGGGCGCATCGGCCTGACGCTGGGCGGCAAGCTGCTCGATGTGCGCGTCTCGACCCTGCCGAGCCGGGCGGGCGAGCGGGTGGTGCTGCGTATTCTCGACAAGGAAAATGCCGGCATCACGCTCGACCTGCTGGGCATGACCGGCGCGCCGGACCGGATTTTCAGGGAAGGGCTGAGCGAGCCTAACGGTATCATTCTCGTAACCGGGCCTACGGGTTCGGGCAAGACGACGACGCTTTATGCCGGTTTGCGGACGCTGAACGATGGCAGCCGCAACATCCTGACCGTCGAAGATCCGGTCGAATATGCGATCGAGGGTGTCGGCCAGACGCAGGTGAATGCCAAGGTCGGGCTGACCTTCGCGGCGGGGCTGCGCGCGATTCTGCGGCAGGACCCTGACGTGGTGATGGTCGGCGAAATCCGTGACCGGGAGACGGCGGAGATCGCGGTGCAGGCATCGCTGACCGGGCATCTGGTGCTGTCGACCGTGCATACCAATGATGCCGTCGGCGCCATCACCCGGATGCGCGACATGCGGGTCGAACCGTTCCTGCTGGCTTCCACGCTGCGCGCGGTGATCGCCCAGCGGCTGGTGCGGCGGCTGTGCCAGCATTGCCGCGAGCCGGTGCAGGCGGACAAGTCGGCCAGTGCGTTGCTGGGCTTCGATCCCGGCACGATCATCTATCGGGCGAAGGGCTGCGAGGAATGCAGCGGCACCGGCTATAAGGGCCGGATCGGCGTGTTCGAGGCGATCCGGGTGGACGACACGATCCGCCGCCTGATCAATGACGGTGGCGATGAATCGCTGATCGCGCGTCACGCTTTCCTGAACGCCCCCAATCTGGGATCGGCCGCGCGCGCGCTGGTGCGCGATGGCCAGACCACGGCGGAGGAGGCGATCCGCGTATCGCGGCGCGATGCGGTCGAGGCGGAAACTATCGCCGATGGCTGATTTCGACTATGTGGCGATCGACCCGGCGGGCAAGGAGCGTGGCGGGAAGGTCAAGGCCGACACGATCGAGGATGCGCGGGCGAAGCTGGACGCGCGCAAGCTGTTCGTCGTGCGGCTGGAGCCGGGCGCGGTGGAGGCGGCGCGCAAGCGGGCGGGCCTGTCGCTGCGCGCGCCGCGATTGTCGTCCAAGGAATTGACGCTGTTTACCCGCCAGCTTTCCACGCTGATCCAGGTCAGCCCGCTGGAAGAATCGCTGCGCACCATCGGCAAACAGAGCGAGCAGGATCATGTCCGCGCGATCGTGGGCAAGGTGCATGGCGGCGTGCTGGAAGGGCGGCGGCTGGCCGATGCGCTGGGTGCGGAGCCGAAGAGTTTCCCGCCGCTCTATCGCGCGATGATTTCCGCCGGTGAAAGCTCGGGCAGCCTGCCCACGATCATGGAGCGTCTGTCCGACCTGATGGAGCGGCAGGCGGTGATGCGATCGAAGGTGCTGACCGCGATTGCATATCCATCCGTGCTGGCAGCCTTTGCGGTTTTCGTGGTCGCCGCGCTGATGATCTTCGTCGTGCCCAAGGTGGTGGAGCAGTTCGATACGGTGGGGCAGGAATTGCCGTTCCTGACGCGGATGGTGATGGCGATTTCCGCCTTCCTCGCTGGCTATTGGTGGCTGCTGCTGATCCTGATGGCGCTGGCGGGCGTGGGTTTCTGGCGGGCGATGAAGGTCGAGAGTTTTCGCTATCGCTTCGACGCTATGCTGCTGCGCCTGCCGCTGCTGGGGCGATTGATCCGCGACCTGCATGCGGCGCGGATGGCGCGGACCTTATCCACGATGATCGCGAGCCGGTTGCCGTTGATGGAAGGCCTGTCGCTGACCGCCAATACCGTTCACAATCGGGTGCTGCGCAAGGCCTCGGACCAGATTGTCGAGGCGATCCGGGGCGGCGGCAGCCTGTCCGCCGCGCTGCGCCGGGCGGGTGTGTTTCCGCCATTGCTGGTCTATCTGGCGGCGAGCGGGGAAAGCGCGGGGCGGCTCGATACGATGCTGGAGCGCGCGGCAGATTATCTGGAGCGCGAGTTCGACAGCTTCACCTCGGCCGCTCTGGCGATGCTGGAGCCGATCATCATCATACTGATGGGCGGCATCGTCGCCGTCATCATCCTGTCCATCCTGCTGCCGATCTTGCAGCTGCAAAGCCTCACCGGGGCTTGAAGGAGTGTATATGAAGAATCTTTTCGTTCATCGCTGTTCAGTGCAGTGCTCCTGCGAAAGCAGGAGCCCAGAGTGCGAGGCGCCGCATCAAGAACCCTGGGCTCCTGCTGTCGCAGGAGCACGCTCAAGTGTCGATGAGCGTGGCTTCACGCTTTCGGGGCGTTCCGCCGAAGACGGCTTCACGCTGGTCGAACTGATGGTCGTGATCGTGATCATCGGCCTGCTGGCGACGATCGTGGCGATCAACGTCATCCCGGCGACCGACACCGCTCGCATCGAAAAGGCGAAGGCCGATATTTCGACGATCGAGCAGGCGCTGGAGCAATATCGGCTCGATAACCTGACCTACCCGGCCGGTTCCGACGGCTTGCAGGCGCTGCTCAATCCGCCGGCTTCGCTGGCGCAGCCGCAGCGCTATCGCCGGGGCGGATATATCAAGAAGCTGCCTCAGGACCCGTGGGGCCGCGCCTACGTCTACACCGTGCCGGGCCGCAAGGGCGCGTTCGACATCAGCTCGCTGGGCGCCGATGGCCAGCCGGGTGGCGAGAATGAGAATGCGGATATCTATTCCAGCGAACTCTGATCGCATGGCATTCCTGTGCTCCGGCGAAAGCCGGAGTCCAGGGTTGCACGCACAGCGTTCGGAACCCTGGACTCCGGCTTTCGCCGGAGCACAGCATCCTGCGGGGCAGGGTGGATTTACCCTCTTGGAACTGATGGTCGTGCTGACGATCATCGGCTTCATTTCGGCTGCCGTCGTTCTGGCCATCCCCGATCCGCGTGGACGGGTGGTGGAGGATGCCGACCGCTTCGCCGCGCGCGTGGCTGCCGCGCGCGACGAAGCGGTCGTCACTGCACGCCCGATGGGCCTGTGGGTGTCGGCCTCTGGCTATGGTTTCCAGCGCCGCGAGGGCGAGCAATGGGCGCCGATCGAGGACAAGCCCTTCGTCACGGCCAACTGGAAGAGTGGCACCCGCGCGCTGGTGGGCAAGGATGGCCGCCAGCAAATCGCTTTTGACGGCACCGGCCTGCCGACCGATCCCCTAACTGTGACCCTGGCGCGGGAAGGCGAGCGGGTGTCCGTGACGGTCGATATGGCGGGGAAGGTCATGGTCGGTGGCTGAAAATCTCGCATCTTGTCCTCAGTCCGTTCGCCCTGAGCCTGTCGAAGGGCGCGCGCAACGCCCTTCGACAGGCTCAGGGCGAACGGAATTTGAGCTGAGCAGTAAACAACGGGGGGGGCTGTCTTTTCATCGTTCCGATGAGCGCGGCTTCACGTTGCTCGAAATGCTGGTTGCGCTGGCGGTGTTCAGTCTGGCGGCTTTGGCGCTGGTGCGGTTGCAGGGGGTGACGTTGCGGACGGCCGCCGATCTCGACAGCAAGGCGCTGGGTCAGATCGTGGCGCGCAACCTGATGGTCGAGGTGCAGAGCGATCCCGTGCCGCCTTCGGTCGGGCAGGAGGATGGCGAAGTCGAAAATGGCGGGCGGCGCTGGCACTGGAGCCGCAGCGTCAAGGCGATGGAGGACAAGCGCCTGTTGCAGGTCGACCTGACCGTCGACGGTCAGCCGGGTGCGTCGCCCGTGGTGCTGAGCTTCATGCGGGTGGTGGAATGATGCTGGATTCACCGACCCCGGAATGCGCCAAGGTGCCCTGGGTCCCCGCCTTCGCGGGGACGCGATCGAGTGTCGACGATCGCGGCTTCACGCTGATTGAATTGCTCGTCGCGCTGATGATCTTCGCGATGCTGGCGGCGGCGGGCGTTCTATTGCTGGGCAACAGCGTCTCCGCGCAGGCGCAGGTCAAGGCGCGGCTGGATGATCTGGCGGCGGTGCAGCGGGCGGGCGGGGCGCTGGCGGGCGATCTGGGGCAGGCGGTGCCGCGCATCACGCGCACGGAAGCGGGCACCAATGCGCCGGCCTTCTGGGCGCATGACGATGGCGAAAGCCAGCCGGTGATGCAGTTCGTGCGCGGCGGCTGGGACAATCTGGGCGATCTGCCGCGGCCATCGCTGCAAAAGGTCGAATATTGGGTGCGGCAGGGGCGGCTGGAACGGCGGACCTATGCGCAACTGGATGGGGCGGCAGGCGATGATCCGGCGGCGCTGCTGGACAATGTTGAGGCAGTGAAGCTGCGTTTCCGCGATGTACGGGGCAAATGGCTGGAGGAATGGACGCCGCCGCAGCCCGACCTGATGCCGCTGGCCGTGGAAATGACCGTGACGCGCACGGGGGAGCCACCGGTGACGATGCGTTTTCTGGTGGCGCCCGGCCCGCAGGAAAAGCTGGAGGGCGCGACCGGTGCCTGATCCGCGCAATGAGAAGGAACGGGGCGCGGCGCTGCTGACCGTATTGCTGCTGGTGGCAGTGATGGCGGTTGTCGCCGCGACCGCGCTGGAGCGGGTGGCGCTGGCGACGCGGATGACCGGCAATGGCGGCGCAGTCGATCAGGCGCGGGCCTATGCCGACGCGGGGACGGAGATGGCGCGGCTGCGCATCGGCGATCTGACCGCCAGCAATCCGGTCAAGATCACGTTGGCGGGCAATTGGTTGGGCGCGCCGCAAGCGGTGGCGGTGCCGGGCGGCGTGGCCACCGCGCGGGTCACGGATGGCGGCAATTGCTTCAACCTCAACAGCGTGGTCAGCGGTCAGAGCGAAGCCGCGCTGAAAGTCCGGCCGATCGGCGTGACGCAGTTTCAGGCGCTGCTGGAAGCGCTGGGCGTGCAGACGCGACAGGCGCAGGCCGTGTCCGTGGCGCTGGCCGACTGGATCGACAGCGACAGTGTGCCCCAGCCCGGCGGCGCGGAGGATGACAGCTATGCCCAATATGCGCGGCCCTATCGCACGCCCAACCGGATGATGGCGGACCCCAGCGAATTGCGGGCTGTGGCCGGGGTGACGCCCGCCATCTACGCTTTGGTGAAGCCGTGGATATGCACCTTGCCGGTCACGGATTTGTCGCCGATCAACATCAATACGCTGCTGCCGGGCCAGTCGCCCTTGTTCGCGATGTTGCTGCCGGGGCAATTGTCGGTGGCGCAGGCGCGGCAATTGCTGGCGCAGCGGCCGGCGGACGGCTACGGCAGTACGGTGCAATTCTGGGCTTTGCCTTCGCTGGCGGGCCTGTCGCCCGCGACCGAGGTGGCAGAGCAGGTGAAGTTGAAGACGGGATTTTTCGGAGTGACTGTGTCGGTGGAAGTCGGGGGAACGCAACTGGTGGAGCGCGCGCTGATCGATGCGCGGGAAAGCCCGGCGAGGCTGGTGCGGCGCAGTTGGGGTGGTGAGGCATGAGCAGTCGCGATGCCCTGATCCTGTTGCTGCCCGAAGCGGCCGAGGCGCCGGTGCGCTGGATGCGCGTGATCGACGGCGCGCTGGTCCAGTCGGGCGAGGGCGCCAACTGGCTGGCGGCCTGTGGCATCGCGACGCTGCCGGACAAGGCGCGCGTGCTGCTGGTGCCGCCGGCTGCGCTGGTGACGCTGCACTGGATCGCCCATCCCGAACTGCCGGTGCGGCAGGGGCGGGCGGCGGCGCGCTTCAGCGCGCTGGCGGGGAGCCTGCTGCCCGCCGACCAGCTTTTCGCCGCGACCGATGCCAATGATGATCCGGGCCGGCCGCATATCGTTGCCGTGGCCAGCCGGGCCGACATGCAGCATTGGCTGCTCTGGGCGCAGCATCATGGGCTGGACCCGGACATCATCGTGCCCGCGCCCCTGCTGTTGCCGGAGCCGGAAAGCGGTTTTGTGCGCGGCCGGATCGCCGACGAGATGGTGCTGCGCGGCGTGGACATGGCGCTGACGGCCGATATGGCGCTGCCCGAACTGATCGGCGACACGCCGGTCGTGGATGTCGCGGCGGGCGTGATCGAAGGTCGAGCCATCGCTGCGCTGGATGCGCCGCCGATCGATTTGCGGCAGGGCGACTTCGCCAAGCGGGTGCGGCGTGCCGTGGACAAGCAGGCGCTGGGGCGCATCATCTTGTGGGGCGTGTTGATCCTGCTGCTTTGCCTTGCCGCTGTTCTGGTCGGCATCGTGAAGCAGCATATGGCGGCGAGCCGACTGGACCGGGAGAGCGTGGCGCTGGCGCAGCAGATAGTGCCGGGTGCCAGCGACGCGGCGCAGGCGCAGGTGGAACTGGAGGGGCGTCTTGCCGCACGGGGCGCGGGTGGACGCGCCTTTACTGCGCCGGTCGCCGGGCTGCTGGCGGCCGTGCAGGATGCGCCGGGCGTGGCGCTGACCAGCCTGTCGCGAGATCCGGACGGGATGATCCGGGCGACGTTGGCGGCGGCCAAGGCGGACGACATCAACATGGTCCTGCTGGCGATACAGGCTGCGGGCTTCACGATCACGGCGACTCCCTCCCAGGAACCGGGCGGGCGGACGGTGGCGGATATCACGGTGCGGTCATGATGGAACGGATAACAGCATATTGGGGCGAGCGATCGCCCCGCGAGCAATGGATGCTGGGGGTGATGGTCGTGCTGCTGGCGGCGACCTTCCTGTGGTTCGGCGTTGCCGCGCCGCTCGACCGGGCGCAGCGTGGCGCGCGGGAGACGTTGCTGGAGGCGACCGACCGCAATGCCGCCGTGCGCGCAACGGTGAAGCAGTTGAAGACGCTGCCCCGCACGCCGGCCTCGACCGGTCCCGCCGTGCCGCTGGACCAGTTTGTCGGGCAGGCCGCGGGTGAGGCCGGGCTGACGCTGGAACGGGCGCAGGCGCAGGGCAATGACCGGATGGAAATCGCCATCGCTTCAGTCCGGCCGGTTGCGCTCTTTTCCTGGCTGGCCGGGCTGGAGGCGCAGGGCGTGCGGGTGGAAACGATGAGCGCGCGGCCATCGCCGACGGCGGGCAGCGTGTCGGTGCAGGCCGTGCTGGTGCGGGGAGAGGGGCAATGATGGGCCTGATCCTGTCGCGGCGGATGCGGATCGTGCTGATTGTCATATTGCTGCTGGGCCTGATGATCTTCCTGCCGATGCGCGTCGCGCTGGGGCTGGCCGGGCTGGAGCGGATCGGCGTTGCTGCGCGGGAAGTCCGCGGCACGGTGTGGAGCGGGCGGATCGACCAGTTGATGCTGGGCAATATGCCGCTGGGTAGCGTTCGCGCCGGCCTGTCGCCCATCTCGCTGCTGATGGGGCGTGCGCGCTTCGACATCGCCCGGACCAAGGGGCTGCCGGATGATGTGAAAGGGGCGCTGACGGTCGGCTTTGGGCGCATTGGCGTGGATGACGTGACCGGCGCGGTGCCGCTGGGCAGAACCTTCGCGCCGCTGCCGGTCGGCAGCCTGATGCTGGAAGATGTGAGCGCCTATTTCAGCGGCGATCGCTGCGGCCATGCCGAAGGGCGGGTGCGGGCGCGGATGGCCGGGCAGTTTCCGGGATTGAACCTAAGCCAGGGCCTGTCCGGTACGGTGGCCTGTGACGGTGACGCGCTGCTGCTGCCTTTGGTCAGCCAGTCGGGGCTGGAGAAGGTCAGCCTGCGGATATGGCGATCCGGCCGCTATGTTGCCGAGATGCGGATCGAAACCGCCGATACCGCGCTGACGGGCATATTGGGGCAGGCCGGGTTCGCCCCGGTCGGCAATGCGCAGATTTTAAAGGTCGAAGGGACGCTGTGATCCAGCCGACCCCGGCGCTTATCGGCGCGCTGGCGGGCGCGATCCTGGGCAGCTTTCTGGCGACCCTGATCCTGCGCTGGCCGCAGGGCCGTGGCGTTGTGCGGGGGCGATCCGCCTGCGATGGCTGTGGCCGCACTTTGACGGCGCGCGACCTGATCCCGATGCTGAGTGCGATGCTGAGCAAGGGGCGCTGCCGCACCTGTGGCGGGGCGATCGATCCGCTGCATGGCCGGGTGGAGGCGGACTGCGCGATCATCGGCGCACTGGCGATCGGTTTCCGGCCCGATCTGGGCGGGATCGGCTGGGCGTTGCTGGGCTGGCTGCTGCTGACGCTGGCGGTGCTGGACTGGCGCCATTTCTGGTTGCCCGATGCCTTGACCCTGCCGCTCGCTTTTTTTGGCTTCACCATCGGCCTGTGGGCTACGGATGTGGGGCTGACGGATCGCGTGATTGGCGCAATTGTCGGTTATGGCACGTTGCTGGGCATTGCGCTGGGTTACAAGAGCTTGCGGGGACGAGACGGACTGGGGTTGGGCGACGCGAAGCTGTTGGGCGCGCTGGGCGCCTGGTTCGGATGGCAGGCGCTGCCCTTCCTGCTGCTGATCGCATCAGCGATGGGACTGGTGGTCATGCTGGCCACTGGTCGCGCAAAGGCGCGAACCGCGCGGGTTCCACTAGGGACATTTTTGGCGCTGGCGGCGGTGCCGGCGTGGGCGCTGGCCGACCGCCTGATCGGATAGGCGCTATTCGGCAGGGCGCAGCCGATAGCCGATGCCCGGTTCGTTGGTGATGATGCGCGGTTGTTGCGGATCATCCTCCAGCTTTTGCCGCAGGCCGCGCACCAGTACGCGCAGATATTCGACATGATGGTCGACCTCGTTAGGCCAGACCTGCGCCATGATCTGGCTGTGGGTAATGACACGGCCGGGGAAGCGGGCGAGTTGGGCCAGCGCGGTGAATTCCTTGGGCGTCAGGTGGACCTCGGCTCCCGCCCTTGTGACTTTGTGGGCGAGCAGATCGATGCTGACGTCGCCAACGGTGAGCGCCGATGCCGCGCCGTCCCGCGTCAGACGGTTGCGCAGCGCGACCCGTACGCGGGCCAGCAGTTCGTCGGTATCAAAGGGCTTGGTCAGATAATCGTCGGCGCCCAGATCGAGCGCGGCCACCTTTTCATCGGTGGCGTCGCGCGCCGACACGACGATCAGGGTGGTATCCGACTGCTGCTTGATCAGTGGCACCAGTTCCAGCCCGTCCCGGTCTGGCAGACCAAGATCGAGCAGCAATATATCGGGTCGATCACGCCGCAGCAGATCGAGCGCGCTGCGGCCATTGTCCGCCTCCATCCCTTCATAGCCGGCGCGGGTCAGTGCGGCCTGGATCAGTCGGCGGATATGCGGTTCGTCATCGACGATCAGGATCTTGTGGCGCAAAGTCATGGATCATCCCTGTCAACTGGCATGGTGACGATCAACCGTCCCGGAATATGAATGGTGAAGCGGGCGCCTTGCGGTGAAACCTGATTGCCGGCTTCTACTGACAGGCCCATGGCTTCGGCGAAACCCTTGACGATGGCAAGGCCAAGTCCGGTGCCATGGCGGACCCGATCAGACCCTTCCAGCCGGGTGAAGGTTTCGAAGACCCGCTTTTCCTGTCCCGGTGGAATGCCCGGCCCCTGATCGATCACTGACAGGAGCAGGGCGTCAGGTGTCCGTCGCCCGGCGATCAGGACCGGGGTGTCGGGATCGGCATAGCGTCCGGCATTGTCGAGCAGGTTGATCAGGCAATGATGCAGCAGCACCGGATCGACCCGGACAAGGGGAATGTCGGGCGGGATATCGACGGTCACATCATGCCCGGCCAGCGCCGCGCGGCTATCCTGCACGGCACTGGCGACGGCGTCGAACAGGTCGGTCGCCTCCGGCTTCATCGGCAGGGCGCCCGCCTCCACTCGCACCATGTCGAGCAGATTGGCGACGAAACGGTTCAGTCGGCGCGCTTCCGTTTCCACCGTGTCGGCCAGCGCCTGCGACGGATGAAGCTTCATTTCCTGCGCGGCGGAGAGGATAGTGGTCAGCGGGGTGCGCAGATCATGGCCGACCGAGGATAGGAGGGCGGCACGGAGGCGATCGCGCTCCCCGATCTGGCGCGCGATCAGATTTTCTTCCTCCAATGCCATCCGATCAAAGGCGATCGACGCCTGGTCGAGCAGGCTCATGAGCAGCGGCAGCCGATCGGACCGGAGCGGTTCGCCTGCATCCTCCCGCGCCATGCCGAGCGCGCCGAGCACGCCGCGCGAGGTGCCAAGCGGATGGAACAGCCAGTCGGAGGCGGTCAGGGTGGACGATCCCCGGCCGGCCGGTTGTTCATTGTCCATCGCCCATTGGGCAGCAGCACGCTCGATTTCGTCCAGCCGGTCTTCCGGTGGGAAGGCGGCGGCCAGTATCGGGCCGTCGGGAGAGGGGAGTAGCAGCACGGTGCGGACATCGAGCAGGCGCGCGACTTCGGCACAAATGGCCTGCATCAATTCATCTTGCGTGACAGAGGCCGTCAACTGGCGCGAGAAACTGGCAAGGGCGGCATTCTGGCGTGCGCTGGACCCCGCCAGTTCGGCCTGCGCCCTTACGCGCGCGGCAAACTGGCTGGTGACGATGGCTACCCCCAGCAGCACCAATATGCTGACGATATTTTCGGGATTGTTGACCGTCAGCGTGCTGGTGGGCGGCAGGAAGAAGAAATTATAGGCGAGGCTGGAGGCTATGCCGGTGAACAGCCCGGCCCGTAGTCCGAAGGAAGCGGCGGCGAACATGACAGGCACGAGATAGAGCAGAGCGATATTGCCCAGATCGATCAGTTCCAGCAACAGACGACCGATCGTCGTCATTGCTGCAACCATCAGCAGCGACCAGCCAAATTCGATCGCCTGCCCCCAGCGGACCGGGCGATAGACAGGCGCGCGTTTCACCGGCGGGGTGTCGCCGCCGGGGAGGACATGGATGGCGACGTCGCCAATCGTGCGCACCAGTTGGTCGACAACTGACCCGTGACGCCGTTCGAACCACCAGGAGCGCGCCGACTTGCCAATGACGATCTGGGTCGCGCGGGCATCCAGCGCGAAACGATGTAGCCCCTCCACCACATTGGCGGCCGGGATGCTGGCGGTGGATGCACCCAGTCGCGATGCTAGCGCCAGCGTGTCGGCGAGCTGGTGCCGGTCGGCATCGGCAAAATAGCGGTCGCGCTGGGTTTCGATATGCACCGTAGTCCAGGGCGCCTTGAGTGCATCGGCCAGTCGTTTGCCTGCACGCACCAGACCGGCGGCATGGGGCAGTTCGCTGACGGCGACGACGATCCGTTCGCCTGCGGCAAAGCTGCCCGCCAGCGCATGGGCGCGGACATGCTCCAGCATCTGTGCGTCGACCGCCTGCGCCGCGCGCCGCAGGGCCAGTTCGCGCAGCGCCGTCAGGTTGGATTTGGAGAAAAAGTGGCCGAGTGCGCGGCTCGCCTCCTGCGGGATATAGACCTTGCCGTCCTTCAGCCGCTCGATCAGTTCATCGGGCGGAATGTCCACCACTTCGATTTCGGCCTGTTCCAGGATCGAATCCGGCACGGTTTCGCGGACCCGCACGCGGGTGAAGGAGGCGACGACGTCGTTCAGGCTCTCCACATGCTGGATATTCAGGGTGGAATAGACGTCGATGCCGGCGTCCAGCAGTTCCTCCACATCCTGATAGCGTTTGGGGTGGCGGCTGCCCGGCGCATTGCTATGTGCCAGTTCGTCGACCAGAGCCAGTTGCGGGCGACGGGCGAGGATTGCATCGACATCCATTTCGCCCAGTCGATGGCCTTTATGATCGACGGTCAGGCGCGGGATGAGTTCATGATGCTGGACCAGTGCTTCCGTTTCGCGCCGGCCGTGGGTTTCGACCACGCCGATCACGACGTCGATCCCGGCGTCGCGGCGCTGTCGCCCGTCGGTCAGCATCTCATAGGTCTTGCCGACGCCCGGCGCCGCCCCAAGAAATATCTTGAGGCGGCCGCGGCCTTCCTGCGCGGCGACACGCAGAAAGGATTCGGGATCCGGGCGGCGCTGATCGTTCACCGGACTTGCTTAGCGCCAATCGCGTCGAGCCGTCGATTCAGTTCGAACAGGTTGACGCGCGGTTCGCCCAATATACCCAGCATTGGCCGATCCACGTTCTGCTCCACCAGCGCGCGCACTGTCGCGACGGGGAGGTTGCGGGTCCGAGCGATGCGGTCGGCTTGATAAAAAGCTGCCTCGGGGCTGATATCAGGGTCCAGTCCCGAGGCAGAGGCAGTCACCAGATCGGACGGAACTAAACGACCGGGTGCAGCAGCCTGATAGGTTTGAAGATCGCCCTTCACCCGGTCGACCAGCGCCTCAGACGTTGGGCCGAGGTTGGAGCCGGAGGAAGCAAGGCCGTCATAGCCCTTGCCCGCCGCCGAAGGGCGACTGTGGAAATAGCGGTCCGACGTGAAGGCCTGACCGACGATGGTGGAGCCTATGACGACGCCCTTGTCGCGCACCAGACTGCCATTGGCCTGACTAGGGAAGACGGTCTGGCCGACGCCGGTCAGCACCAGAGGATAGGCGATGCCCAGCAGCAGCGCGAAGAGCAGGGTCATGACCAGCGCGGGGCGCAGGGCGGATGTGAGATCGTTAAACATGATAGTCCTTCCCTCAGGCGAGGCCGAGTCCATTGACGGCGAGATCGATCAGCTTGATCCCGATAAAGGGCGCGATAAGCCCGCCCAGCCCGTAGACTGCGAGATTGCGCGCCAGCAGCGGCCCCGCGCCGATCGGGCGATAGGTCACACCCTTCAATGCCAGGGGCACGAGGCAGGGAATGATCAGCGCGTTGAAGATGATGGCCGACAGGATGGCGCTTTGCGGCGTGGCGAGGCCCATGATGTTGAGCACGCCCAGCCCCGGATAAAGGGCAATGAACATCGCCGGGATGATGGCGAAATATTTGGCGACGTCATTGGCGACCGAGAAGGTGGTGAGGGCGCCGCGGGTCATCAGCAATTGCTTGCCCAGTCCCACTATCTCGATCAGCTTGGTGGGATCGCTGTCAAGGTCGACCATGTTGCCGGCCTCGCGCGCGGCCTGCGTGCCGGTGTTCATGGCGACGCCGACATCGGCCTGGGCGAGGGCGGGCGCATCGTTGGTGCCGTCGCCGCACATGGCGACCAGGCGTCCGCCCTGCTGCTCCTTGCGGATCAGGGCGAGCTTGTCCTCCGGGGTGGCCTGTGCCAGGAAATCATCGACCCCGGCCTCCGCCGCGATGCTGGCGGCGGTCAGCGGATTGTCGCCGGTGATCATCACGGTGCGGATGCCCATGGCGCGCAGTTCGCCGAAACGTTCGCGAATGCCGGCCTTGACGATATCCTTGAGGAAGATCGCCCCCAGCAGCCGTCCATCCTGTGCCACGGCTAGCGGCGTGCCGCCGGCGCGGGCAATCTCGTCAGTGATGCGGCGCAATTCGGTGGCGGCGGCTGTTTCGTTTAGGCTCGGATTGGCGCGGAGGATCGAATCCACGGCGCCCTTCTGGATGACGGAACCGGCGATACGGACGCCCGAAATGCGGGTCTGGGCGGTAAAGGGAATGACTTCGGCATCGTCAGGCAGGCTGGCCGTGGTTTGACCGAAGCTGTCGCGCGCAAGCAGGACGATGGAGCGCCCCTCCGGCGTTTCGTCGGCAAGGCTGGCAAGCAGGGCGGCCTGTGCCAGATCGTGCCGATTGGCGCCGCCCACCGGACGGAATTCCGTCGCCTGCCGGTCGCCCACCGTGATGGTGCCGGTCTTGTCGAGCAGCAGCGTGTCGATGTCGCCCGCCGCCTCGACCGCGCGGCCCGACTTGGCGAGGACGTTGAAGCGCACCAGCCGATCCATGCCGGCGATGCCGATTGCCGACAGCAAGGCGGCGATCGTCGTCGGGATCAGGGTGATAAGCAGCGCGGCGAGGATAGCGACCGGCACCGATCCCCCGGCATAGCTGGCGAAACCGGGTATGGTGCCGACCGCAATCAGGAAGATGATGGTCAAGCCGACGAGCAGCAGGGTCAGCGCGATTTCATTGGGTGTCTTCTGGCGCTCGGCTCCCTCGACCAGCGCGATCATGCGGTCGAGAAACCCCTGACCGGGGTTGATCGTGACGCGCACCTTGATCTGGTCGGAAATGACGCGCGTGCCCGCCGTTACCGCCGAACGGTCACCACCAGCCTCGCGGATGACCGGCGCGGATTCTCCGGTGATGGCGGCTTCGTTGACGGAGGCGACGCCGGATATGACTTCGCCGTCGGACGGGATGAGATCGCCGGTTTCGACCAGCACTATATCGCCCAGTTTGAGCGCGCTGGCGGGCACGCTTTCATGAGTGTCGCCGCCGTTCTTCAGCCGTTTGGCGGTGAGTTCCGCCTTGGCTGCGCGCAGGGAGGCGGCCTGCGCCTTGCCGCGCCCTTCGGCCAGCGCTTCGGCAAAGGTGCCGAACAGGACGGTGAGCCAGAGCCAGATGACGAGTTGCAGCTTGAACCAGACCGACAGCCCATCCTGCCCGATGGCGAGGAGCAGGGTCAGCAGCACCGCGACAATGGCGGTGGTGAACATCACCGGGTTGCGGATCAACTCGCGGGGATGAAGCTTGCGGAAGGCGTCCCTGATCGCCGGAACGATCAGGTCAGCCGTGAAGAGTGATTTTTGTTCGGACCGAGCCATATCTATATGTCCTTAGAAAAGCTGGCCATGGATCATCGCAAGATGATCGGCGATGGGGCCGAGGGCGAGGCTGGGCAGGAAGGTAAGGCCGCCGACGACGAGGACGATGCCGACCAGCAGCCCGGTCCACAGCGGCCCGGTGGTAGGGAAGCTGCCGGCGCCTTCGGGTGTATGGCGCTTGGCGGCCAGTCCGCCCGCAATCGCCAGCATCGGGATGATGATGAAGAAGCGGCCGATCCACATCGCGACGCCCAGCATCCCATTGTAGAAGGGCGTGTTGGCGGTCAGTCCGGCAAAGGCGGAGCCATTATTCCCCACGGCGGATGTGAAAGCGTAGAGAATTTCGCTGAAGCCATGCGGTCCCTTGTTGAGGGGGCCTGCCAGACCGGCGGGTAGTATGGCCGCGATGGTGGTGAAACCCAGGATGATCAACGGCAAGACGGCTATGGCCAGCACAGCCAGCTTCACTTCCCGGCTCTCAATCTTCTTGCCGACATATTCCGGCGTGCGCCCGACCATCAGGCCGGCGACGAAGACGGCGAGGATGGCGAACAGCAGGAAGCCATAGATACCCGCACCGACGCCACCGACCACGACTTCGCCCAACTGGATGTTGATCAGCGGGATCATGCCGCCCAATGCGGTGAAGCTGTCGTGCATGGCGTTGACGGCGCCGCAACTGGCCGCCGTGGTGACGACCGAGAAAAGGGATGAGGCGGCAATGCCGAAGCGGGCCTCCTTACCCTCCATATTGCCGCCGGCCACGCCCAGATGATGCAGCACCGGATTGCCCGCTGCCTCCTGCCAATAGGTGACGGTTGTGCCTGCGAGGAACAGGATCATCATGGCGGCAAGGATCGCCCGGCCCTGACGAACGTTGCCGACCGCCTTGCCGAAGGTGTAGGTGAGGCCAGTGCCGATCGCGAAGATCGATAGCATCTGCACGAAATTGGTCAGCGCTGTCGGGTTCTCGAACGGATGAGCGCTGTTGGCGTTGAAGAAGCCACCGCCGTTGGTGCCCAGCATCTTGATCGCTTCCTGGCTGGCGACGGGACCCAGCGCCAGCGTCTGCCTGATGCCCTCCAATGTGGTGACGTCGACCGACCCGGCGAGCGTTTGCGGCACGCCGCTGGCGATGTAGAAGAGGGCAAGCACGATGCAGAGCGGCAGCAGCAGATAGAGCGTCACCCGCGTGATATCTGCCCAAAAATTGCCGATCCCCGTTGCATTGCGCCGCGCGAAACCGCGAAACAGCGCGAAGGCAAGCGCGATGCCGGTCGCAGCCGACAGGAAATTATGGATCGTCAGCGCCAGCATCTGGCTAAGGTTCGACAGGGTCGATTCCCCGGCATAGCTTTGCCAATTGGTGTTGCTGGTGAAACTGATTGCGGTGTTGAAGGCCAGATGCTCGCCAACCGGGCCATAGCCCAGCGGATTGAGCGGCAGCAGCGCCTGCATACGCAGAAGTGCGTAGGTCAGGAGCAGAAGTGCTGCGTTGAATATCAGCATATGGACGGCGTAGCGCCGCCATCCCTGGTCTTCCGTGGGATCGATGCCGGAAAATCGATAGAAGCCCCGCTCAACCGGGCCGAGCAGGGGGTGAAGGAATGTGCGACGCCCTTCATACAGAGCGAAAAGCCACAGGCCGACCGGCCGGGCGAGCGCCAGCGTGATGGTGGTGAAGGCCGCGATCAGCAGCCATCCTTGCAGGGTCATGGACGCCTCCCGTTCAGAAGCGTTCGGGCCGTGCGAGCACGGCGACGAGATAAAGGAGAAGGCCGAGCGCGGTGACGCCCGCCAGCCAGAGGTCGAGGGTCATCGGCATGGCTCCTTCAGGCGTGATCGCACAGGCGGGCATAAGCAAGGCTCGCCGCCAGAAGGCCAAGGATGATGCCGATCCAGATAAGATCCTGCATGATGATGCTCCCGCAAAACGTCCGTCGCGGCGTGCGGCGAGATTCGTCTGCGGTCGTTCAACTAGGGCGACAGGTCGTTTGAATGCGAGACGTGCGATCGGGCGCGCGCATAGTATTTGCGTATGATTTTGCCGATGCGGCGGGAGTGGCCGGAAATATGGCCATTTGCGCACAAAGTTGCGTTCGATACGCCCACGAGACGTAGCGAAACTCAGCTTCGATTTTGCCAGATTCCTCTCATTCCCGCTGGAGGCATTTTCCGGGATAGGGTCATCGAAGCAGGGCGACCGATACTTGCGCCGACTGCTCGTTGTCGGTGCGACTGCCGTCATGCGGCACGTCAAAGATAAGCCAACACCCATGGCGGACTGGATCAGAAAGCTGTCGGAAAAGAAGCCCTTCCGCCTCGTCTCCGTCGCGCTCGCCAACAAGCTTGCCCGGATCGCATGGGCCGTGCTGACCCGAAAGGAAGCCTTACAGGCCGTATCAGCAACTGGCCGCCTGATAGAAGTCTAAGAGTCCGTTTGGGAATGCGCCTTTGGCGCATCCGCACCGGCCCTCACCCCCACCCGACCGCCCAACAGGGTACCATATGTGGGCGGTCGGGTGGGGGGGAGGGCCGGCGCGGCTACAAAAATGCGCTCTTTCGCGCATTTTTCAAACGGTCTCTCAGCAACCGAATTGGCAGTGGCAGTCGATGATGAGTAACGATCGAGCCAATGGTGAGACCAACCCGTCTGATTCACTGCGCCTCAAAAGCGCGTCACGTTGATCAGGGACCTCATCGGCGGATTTCCATCAGGGCCAGCGGTAAATGCGATGCCGCATAAACAGGCCGGACACATGAAAGCAATCGATCAAATCCATCCCGACAAAAAGCCCTTGCCAAAGGGGGCGTCCACACATGAATCACCTCACGCCATCAGACGCTACCGGATTTTCGAGATGTCCAGCTTTTTGCCCGATCTCCCCAAAGCCTTGCAAACTCGGTTACTTCAAATTCACGAGAAAACTGCCATTTCTGCTGGATTCTGCGTTCCTCACTGCTGACGATCCAGGAAACGGCCAATTAGCCTGCGAGCCACGCGCTTGCCTCCGCCCGCCATGCGCGCTGCTAACTGCAGGGCGGGCTACTGGGCATCGAGCTCGTCATCGTCGAGCCTCGCACCGGCATGGTGCAGGAACGAGCGCAACGATGCAGGCGCCAGAGGCTTGGGCAATATGGTCACGCCCCTTTTTGCCGCAGTCGCCAGCACCGACGGTTCACGGCTTGCCGTAATCAGTGCCGGGATTCGCGCCCGCCCGCCCAGCCGCTTGATGAGTTGAAGGCCGTCACCGTCGTCGCCGAGGTGGAAATCCGCCAGTACGACGTCCCAAGGGCCGGCCCGTTGCAACGCATCGCTGACCGATCCAGCCATCTCGACCTGCATGCCCCAGCGCAAAAGTAGGGTCAAAAGCCCCTCCTGAATCGCCGGATCGTCCTCCACGCACAGCAATTTCATGACCTTCAGCCCGCCGGCCAACGGGTGGGAGACGGGCGCGACGGCAAGGCTATCCGCCCGGCGAACGGTGACGCTGAAGACGCTGCCCTGTCCGGGTTTCGAACGGACCGCGAGGGCATGACCCAGGGCGCCGCAGATCCGTTCGGCGATGGCAAGGCCAAGACCCGTGCCGGGCGCCGTGCCAGCCCCGGATGGCAGGCGCTGGAATTCCTTGAAGATCAGCGGCAAGTCCGCCGCGGCAATACCAGGGCCGCTGTCGCGCACTTCGATCCGGACTTTGTCGCCCTCCCGCCGGCATATAACGGCGACCGACCCGGTGAGGGTATAGCGCACAGCATTGCCGATCAGATTTTGCAGCACGGACCGAAGCAGATCGGGATCGGACAGGACCGACGGCGTGGCTGGGACCATGCGGAGCCTGATGCCTTTTCCGAGGGCGAGGGGGGCGAACTCGTGGTGCAGCGCCTGCAGCAACGGGCCGACCGCGACCGGGGAAAAGGTCGGCGTCACGCCGTCCAGTTCGAGGCGCGAGAGATTGAGCAAAGCGCGCAACAGGCTGTCGGCCGCCTCGATCGACAGGTCGGCCTTGCGGAGCAGTGCGCGTTCGTTCGAGCGGGGCTCCGTCGCCTCTGCGGCGGCGCCGACAAAGAGGCGGGCCGCGTTCAGCGGTTGCAGCAGGTCGTGGCTCGCCGCAGCCACGAAGCGGGCTTGCGAGCGGGTGGCCTTCTCCGCCACCATATTGGCGGCGGCCAGCGCGGTGTTCGCCGCGGTCAGTTCGCGGGTCCGGTCCCGGACCCGGTTCTCCAGTTCCTCGTTGACGTGGCGCAGCGCCCGGGCCGACGCGCGCAATTCGGTGACGTCGGTGAAGCTGGTCACATATTCGCCGCTCGCCAGCGGCTGGCCCACGACGCGAAGCGTCAGGCCCGGATTCCAGTCGTGTTCGAAATCCTGGGGCTCGCGGCGCCGGATCGGGCCGAACCGGCTTTCCAGAAAGGCTGCCAGATCCCCCGGATCGTCATGGCTGGTGTGGCGGATCAGATCCTCCAGCGACTGGCCCACATGGATGATGTCCGCCCGGATTCCCAGCAGCCGCAGATAGGCGTCGTTCCACGCGACCAGCCGCAGGTCGGCATCGACCACCACGACCGCCTGGGCCAGGCTGTCGAGCGTCACCTGCAGCAATTCGCGGCTGAACTGGACGGCATGGGCGGCCTCGTCCAGGATGCGGCCGATGTCGGCGGGCTCCCGGCCCGGATCGGCCAGAACCCATTGGATGACGCTCCGTGCCGATGAGGCACCGATCGCTCCCGCCAGCATGCGCTCGGCCGCGCGCGCCGAAAGGGCGTCGACGGGGTCGCTGTCGCGGATCGGCCGCGACCGGCCTTGCCCGAAATCCTCGAAAGCGCGGTGCGCGTCCTGCCGGCCGAGAAACTGTTCGACCAGCGTGCGCAAATCGCCGATCGTGCCGCGCATCGACCCTATGCCCGAACCGCTTGCCGGTGCCGGTCGGCCGACAAAGGCGTGCGCCTGGATGAGGTCCACCAGGCGCGGCGCGGCGCCGAACGAGACGCCGATATAGAGGCATATGTTCAGGACGAGGCTGGCCAGCACGCCCACCTCGAACGGGATGCCGCGGCCCGGCGCGGCCAGCGGCCATTCCGGCGCCAGTTGCGGCATGGCGACCACGCATGCCCACATGCCGATGCCACCGACGATGCCGGCCACAGCACCCAGGGAATGTCCCCGCCGCCAGATGACCGCGCCGACCAGCGCGGGCAAGAGCTGCGCGGATGCCGCGAGCGAGGTGAAGCCGAGATTGGCGAGGCTGTCGCCATGATCGATCGTCCGATAATAGGCCCAGCCGAGCAGGAGGACGAGCATGATCGAGGCGCGACGGATGTTGACGATCGCGCGGCCGATAGTGACCGAAGGGCGCGCCGAGCGGCGCAGACGCGCCAGGAGGGGGAGCACGAGTTCGTTGGAGATCATGGCGGAAACGGCCACGGTTTCGACCATCACCATCGATGCACCAGCCGAAAATCCGCCGACGAGCACGAATCCGGTCAGCACCGGGCCCGCCACCTGCATCGGCAGGCCCAGGACGTACATGTCGGGATCGCCGTTCAACAACAGGCGTCCCGCCGCGACGATCGGCGGTACGGTGATCGCGGCCAGAAACATGTAAAGCGGGAACTGCCAGCGTGCGGCTTTAAGGTCGTCCACATCTTCCAGTTCCACGAAGCTCAGGTGAAACTGGCGGGGCAGCGTGATCGCCGTTACCATGCACAGCAGTGTTGCCGTCATGAACGACAGGCCAAGCGCCGGAGCGTCGGCCAGATCGCCGACCGTCGCGACGCTAGGTCGCCATCCCTCACGGCCAAGGAGCACGGCGACCGCTAGGACCGCGACCGCGGCGAGCGCTACGATCTTGACGACGGACTCGATCGCGACGACGCGCACCAGCCCCCGGCTGTGTGCGGTCAGATTGGCCCGGCGCGCCCCGAACAGGATCGCGAAACCGGCCAGCACGGCAACGATGATGGGCAAGGCCAGCGCGGGCGGCGCCGCGGGGGCAGCGACGACCGCCCACGCCCGCGACAGCGACGACAGCTGCAACGCGATATAGGGCAATGCGCCCAGGATCGCGACCAAGGCCACCACTATGCCCAGCGGCCGGCTGCGGCCATAGCGGGAGGAGAGAAAGTCCGCGATCGAGCCGACATTCTCACGCTTCGCGGCTATCGCGATGCGCTGCCAGATCGGGAAGAACAGCACCAGCGCGAGGATGGGGCCAAGATAGTTCGGCAGATAGGCCCATCCGTCCCGCGTCGCGGTGCCGACCGCGCCGAAATAGGTCCATGATGTGCACAGAACCGCGAGCGAGAGGCTGTAGATGAGCTTGCGCCGCCCGCGGCCTTCCTGCGACGCAGCAGTGCGATCCGCGCGCCACGCGACCAGGAACAGCCCGGCCATATAGAGCAGCAGGATGGCAAGGATATACGCGCCGGTCATGCGGTGCTCTGCGGTGTGCTGGTCCGCGAACGAGCGCGCGACGGCGGACGGCTGGCCCTGGTGCGATAGACTTGCATCCTTTTCTCCCCGGTGTCCCGATCATAACGACCACACATCATGCGATCGACGGCCATATACTAGCCATATTGCTACATTGCCCACGGGTGGATTGGCTTGATATAAAGCGAACAGCAAACTCATTGTAGAAAAGCAATGATGTCTGGAAATAATGAAGAAATTCATTCAAGTAATTTCCAATAACTTGTTATAATGTAATATATATATTGTATTTATTATCAATATATTTCCACGATTCCACGAACATTCGTGATCAAGAGATGGAATATATCATGAGAGAGGATGGGGCATGTTTAGAAGTCGCAAACTGAACAGACGCGTCGGTCGAGCATATTGGCTGCGTGGTGTGGCGTCGGGCGGATTTTTGGTAGCTTCGGCTTTTGGCGGCACAGCTCAGGCCCAGGATCGGGTCCAGCCCCAGGACCGTATGGGGGTTACGCCATCGGCCGATGCGAACACGTCGGGCATCGGAACGGCGGACGCGACTCTCGCCTTCCAGGAGGACAGCGAAATTGTCGTTACCGCCCAAAAGCGATCGGAATCGGCGGCGCGCGTGCCGATCGCGATGAACGTAATCAATGGCGATTCGCTTCGTGAGCAAGGGATCGCAAGCGTCGCGGACCTGCAGAATATCACGACGGGCCTGGCCGTTACTCGGACCGGTTTCGGTCTCAATTTGAACATTCGCGGCGTGACCACCACCGATACGTCGGTGAAGGGCAGCCAAGGCATCGCCTATACGGTCGACGGCGTGCCGATCAATCGGCCGCAGGCACGCGGCGTTGCGTTTTTCGATATCGAGCGGGTCGAGGTTTTGCGCGGCCCCCAGGGCACGCTGTATGGCAGCAGCACCACCGGCGGCGCGGTCAACGTCATCACCAAGGCGCCCGGGCCGGTTCTGTCGGCCAGCGGACGAGTCGAGATCGGCAATTACGACACCAGGCGCGCCGAATTCGCGGTCAACCTGCCGCTGGGGGATCGTTTCGCCTTTCGTGTCGCCGGCAATATCAACGATCGGAACGGCTATCTCTATCCGGTGGACGGATCGCCCGCACGCGGCGGCCAGAGCGACCGGACCGTCCGCGCGTCGCTGCGCGGCGAGCTATCCGACGACATCACCGCGCGCATCACGGTGACGGCGGGCCATATCGGCGGAAACCGGGTGGGCGGGGTGCCGCTCGGCACCTTTTCGAGCCAGGACGGGCGGGCGCAACGCACACTGTCCGGCAATCCGTTCCGCTCCTCGGTCGATGACAATTTCTTCACCGCCAACTGGGAATTGCAGGCCGCGCTGGGGAGCGCCCAGATCACCTATCTCGGATCGCGGCAGATCTTCAATCTGAACGAGGTCGATACATCGACCAACGATCCGACGGGCAACGCTCCGGCGCCCAGCTATGTGTGGTCGCCCTGGCGTGTGCGCGACCGGACGGACAGCCACGAACTGCGCATATCCAATGCCGATCCGGGCCGGATCGACTATGTGGTGGGCGCCAATTATATGCGCGAGCCGCTGCGGGAAAATTATCATTCATTCGCCGCCCCGCTGAACGATCCCACGGTTGCCGGGAGCATCAGTACCCTCAATGCGATCAACCGCACCGTCCTTAAATCCGCCGGCCTGTTCGGTCAGGTCACATTCCACCTGAACGACATTCTGGGCCTGGTCGCGGGCGTGCGCTATTCGAAGGACGAGGTCCGGCGCACGGGCACTTTTTCCGTCGGCAACCGGAATGTGGACGGCCAGACCTGCGTGGCGCCGAACGATTGCGTGGGCGGACCCAATAATGGTTTTCAATCGGCCAGCAAATTCACCTACCGGCTGGGTTTCAATGCCCAACTGGACCCGTCGAACCTTGTCTATGGGTCGGTATCGACAGGCTATAAGCCGGGCGGGTTCAACGATTTCGATCCGGCCACGGGCCAGGTCGGCACCTATGAACCGGAATCGCTGCGCGCCTATGAACTGGGATATAAGGGGCGCCTGTTCGACAATCTGCGCTTCGATTCCTCGATCTTCTATTATGATTATTCGCTCAACCAGATCAGCAGTCTGGTGCTCTTCCCCCTGACATCCGGCGGCGTGGTCGGGGTGATCTATACCCGGGCGGCATCGACCGAGGTGAAGGGATGGGAAAACGAACTCACCTACACGGTCGCGCCGCGCACCAGCATCACCGCGCGGGCGGCCCTTCTCGATTCCCAATATAGGTCATTGCGGGTCGGCCTGTTCCGTCAGATCGACTGGCGCGGGGAGAGACTCGATTCCAGCCCGTCCTTCGTCGGGTCGATCGGGGTCAACCACGCGTTCGAATTGTCGAACGGGGCCGAGCTTCGACTGCGCGCTTTTTCGAAATATAGCAGTTCCTACCTGCTCAGCGATCTGGCCCAGGCGCAGCGATTCAAGCAAAAGGGATATACGCGCAGCGACATCAGCGTGACCTATGCGGCGCCGGGCGACAAATATTATGTGCAGGCCTTTGTCGAGAATATCGAGGATGCATTGCAGGCGACGCAGGCGCCCAGCTTCAACGCCGCCAGCCTGGCGGGCAATCTGAACGCCAGCACGGTCGGCGTGACGACGCCGCGCTTCTTCGGCATCCGTTTCGGCTTCAACTTCCAATAGCATGCGCTACACCATCGCGGGGCGCCGGACTGGGCGCTTCGCGATGATATTTCCTGAAATATGACATTCCCGCGATGGAGTAATCGATGCCAAGGCTGATCCTTCTCGCCGGCGCCATGTTTGCCCTCTTCCCGGGGCAGGCGCTCGCCCAGGCCCGCCCGCCGCTAGCAGATCCGGCTTGCGCCGCGCTGGCGAAAATCGTGGTTCCCGCGGACAAAATTGCGCTGCCCACCCGCGGCGCCACCATCCTGTCGGCCAGCATGGCGCAGGGCGCCGGATCGAGCCGCCAGTGTATCGTCCTGGGTATGATCCATGCCCGCAGCCCGGGCGCACCGCCCATCTTGTTCCGCCTGAACCTTCCGGTGGAATGGAATGAGAAGGCCGTTCAGCTGGGCGGTGCCGGCTATAACGGACGCATCGCCGAAACCGCCCAGACGAAATACGCGGCACCCGGCGTTCCGGACCCGGTGCAATCGGGATATGCCGTTTTCGCCAGCGATTCCGGCCATCAGCAAGCGCCCGGCGAAGACCCCGCGGCCTTTGCGGCCAATGCCGAAGCGCTGGCGAACTTCGCCGGCGACCAGTTGAAGAAGACCCATGACGCGGCCCTGTTCCTGATCGCGCGCGCCTATGGAACGGCGCCGCGCAGGGTATATTTCCATGGCAGCTCGCAGGGCGGGCATGAGGCGTTCACCGTCGTTCAACGCTGGCCGGCCGATTATGACGGCGCCGTCGCCATCCATCCGGTCTATAATTTCACCGCGTTGCAGACCGACGGCGTCCTGCTAGGCCAAGCGATCTACAACCGGCCGGGCGCCTGGATTTCGCCGGCCAAGACCCAGGCGATCGCCGAGCGGGCCTATTCGCTATGCGACGGGCTGGACGGCCTCAAGGACGGAGTCATCGCCAATGTCACGGCCTGCACCGCGCAACTCAAGCCCGAGACCCTGCGCTGCCCGCAGGGTCTCGACAGCGGCGGCGATTGCCTGTCCGATGTCCAGGTCGCGCTGATCCGCAGCTTCACGGCACCCATGGCCCTGAAGGTCGCCCTTGCGAGCGGCGACCATTTTTCCGGCTGGCCGGTCCTGACGGGGGCCCGTTCCCAGGGGTTTTTCATCACCTTCGGAGACCGGCCCGATCACCCGCGCCCACCGAAACCGGGTGATTCCTTCCCGTTCTTCATGGGAGACCAGATGGTCCGGCATCTGGCCACCGGTGATCCCGCCTATGACAGCCTGACTTTCGATCCGGCCCTGCATGCGGATCGCCTGAAGGCGCTGTCCGCCGCGATCGACACCGCCGACCCGGACATTTCCGCATTCCGGCAGCGCGGCGGCAAGCTGCTGCTGATGCATGGCACCGTCGACATGGCGGTGCCGCCCGGCAACAGCGTCGCTTATTATGATCGCCTGGTCGAACGGTTCGGGCCGGATCTGAAGCAGTTCGTGCGCTTCTATCTGGCGCCCGGTTTCGGCCATGGCGACGGGCCGTTCCAGGTCGGCTGGGATTCGCTTGGGGCGCTGGACGCCTGGGTCGAACGCGGAAAGGCGCCCGAGGCCCAGATCGTCACCGATACCGCCAAAGGCTCCGAAGGGCGGACTCGTCCGCTTTGCGAATATCCGGCATTTCCGCGCTATCGGGGCGAGGGGGATGTCGAGACGGCTGCCAGCTTCGTGTGCGCCACGCGATGAACGGCGCGGTGGATCGGCAGGCGATGGCGCCCGGCATCCGTCAGGCCGGTGGAGGCGGCGGCGCCTCCCCGCATGGACGCAAACGGGCGACGGTCATCGGCATCTGTTTTCTGATCGCGGCGATCGAGGGTTTCGACATCCAGGCCTTCGGCGTCGTCGCTCCGCGGCTCATCGCCGAACTGAAACTCGATGCCGCGGGCCAGGGCTGGGCCGCGAGCCTGGCCATGACGGGGCTGGTCATCGGCGCATTTGCGGGCGGATGGCTGGCCGACCGGATGGGGCGCAGGCCCGTCTTGTTCGCGTCGGTGCTGATATTCGGGACGGCATCGATCGCGACCGGGATGACCTATGATTATGATACCCTGCTTCTCGCCCGGCTGGTGTCCGGGCTTGGCTTTGGCAGCGCGCTGCCCAACCTGATCGCCATCGCGGCGGAGATCAGCCCGCCCCATCGGCGGGGACTGACGACGAGCGCGATGTTCTGCGGCATGCCCGCCGGGGGAGCGATCGTCGCGCTGTTCGCAAGCCTGGCGGACGATGATCTGCCATGGCGGACATATTTTATGGCCGGCGGCGTCCTGCCGCTGCTGATCGCGCCGCTCATCCTGTTCGTGCTTCCCGAAACCCGGCCCGCACGCGACGACACGCGCCCCATTTCCCTGTCCCGCACGCTTTTTGCCGACGGGCGTGCGCTGCCGACATTATTGCTGTGGCTCGCCAATTTCCTGAC
Organism: Sphingobium sp. YR768; assembly: GCF_900111125.1. Taxonomy (GTDB): domain Bacteria; phylum Pseudomonadota; class Alphaproteobacteria; order Sphingomonadales; family Sphingomonadaceae; genus Sphingobium. The sequence goes on along the minus strand of NZ_FOGE01000002.1, from coordinate 187,612 downwards.
GCTTCTGATACTCTATCTGATGCTCAACTGGTTGCCGACGCTGGTGGTGGCCAAGGGGTTTCCCGTCACCGGCGGCGCGACGGCATCCCTGGCGTTCAATCTGGTGGGGGTGGTCGGCGCCCTCTTCATTGGATTGGTCATCGACCGGTTCGGATATAGATGGTCGCTCTTCGTGACCTATGCCCTGTTGGCGGGGGTGTTGCTGGCATTGGGTACGGCCAGTTCGATCGTGTCGATCGTGACCGTTTCCGCGCTTGCCGGCTTCCTCGTACTGGGCGCCCAATATGCGCTCTATGGACTGGCCCCCACACTCTATCCACAGCGGGGACGCGGGGGCGCGGCGGGTGCCGCCGTCGCGGTGGGACGCCTGGGATCGATCGTCGGGCCGCTGATGGCGGGAGGTTTGCGGCAGGCTGGCTGGTCGCCCGCCGCCGTGCTGAATGCGCTGTTGCCAATATCGCTGACGGCCGGCGTGGTTTTGGTCATGTTGACCTATCGCACGCGACTGGCCCCTGAGGACGAGCGATGAGCGAGCCCGTCCCTTGTGACGCGACCATGGCATTGGCAGGCTTGGCCATGCGCAGGCGGATCCTGCTTGCCGACGACCACCCTCTCTTCCGCGAAGCGCTCAAGACGGCGCTGCACCGGATCTTGCCCGAAACGCGGGTGGAAGAGACGGATTCGATCGCGGGCGTGCGGGCAGCGCTGAGCAGCGACGTGACGGTCGAGCTGCTGTTGCTCGATCTCAAGCTGCCGGACAGCGAGGGATTTGCCGGCCTCATGCTGTTGCGCGTCGAATATCCGCAAGTGCCCATCGTGATCGTATCCGCCACCGAAGACGCCAGCGCCATCAGCGACGCGCTGGCGATGGGCGCACAGGGCTTCATCTCGAAATCGGCATCGCTGCAGGAAATGGCCGACGCGCTGACCGCGATCCTGGATGGCGAGGTGTGGAGCCCGCGCGGCATCAACCTGCGCCATCCCTCGCACAGCGTGCAGGTGCTGGCGTCGCTGACGCCCGCCCAGCGCAGGGTCCTGTCCCATCTGAAAAGCGGCCTCATGAACAAGCAGATCGCCAACGAGATGGGCGTTTCCCAAGCGACGGTCAAAGCCCATCTCGCCGCGCTGTTCCGGCGCCTGGGGGCGAGTAACCGGACCCAGGCCCTGGCCAGGGCATTTGCGATGGACGGCGATCCCGCCAAAGCCAGCGCCGCCCCCCCCGACGCATGCGGATAGGGCGGACTACGCTTGGCGCCCACCGATATCGTGGGATACCTTCGATGCTCATAGGAGGGGGCGCGGGCATGGGACCGGCTTTTCGGAGGGCGTTTCGACCGACGCAGCACGCGGGCCCGGCTGGCGCGTCCGTACCCCGAAGCGGGCGTATAGGGTCAGCAAGACGAACAGCGGTAGGCCTTCGGTTCAGCTTGCGATCACCCATAAGTTTCGAGCCCCACGTCGATCTGGATGTCGGCAAGGCGACGTAGGCCGCGCCAGACGACGGTGTTTCTCGGGGGCGGGTCTGAAAATAACGGTATGAAGGTCTCGCAACCGCTGCTCGACGAGATCGTCACTCGGCTGGATCAAGAAGGGGTGACCGTCAAGATGCATGCGATCGGCGATGGGGCTGTGCGTTCCGTAATTGACGCGATCGCCAAGGTGCGGCGAAACAATGGTGTCGTTGGACCAACGCACTCCATTGCACATGCCAGTTTTATCGCCCCTGTTGACCTGAAGCGCATGGCGGACATGAACCTCTCCGTCGATATTTCACCCTATTCTCTTTTTCGCGCACCGATGATTGAGGAGATCGCGATCAGCGTCGGCATGTCGAAGCGGACGATCTACACGCTGCATGATGAGAAATCGGCGCTGTTCAGGACCCATAAACGGGATTCCCTTGGCGGCGCGAATGTGATTCATGCTCGGCGATAGCAGGAGCTTGGATTTAAGCGAGTTCTGGTTGAGTGAAGGGCAGTTCGAGCTGCTTCGGCCGTTGCTGCCGAACAAGGTGCGAGGCGTTGCCCGGGTCGATGACCGGCGTGTGATCAGCGGCATTATCCATGTCGTGAGATCTGGCAGTCGCTGGGTCGATGCGACACAAGCGCCGGGACCCCATCGAGGTTCGTGCCTCCAAAGACGCGCAATTGCACAAGCATTTCGGCATTGATGTCCGGCGTGGCTGTCCCTGCGATGTCAGGCACCGGCAGCGTACAAGGGGCGCTGTCGATGCCCTTTCCGGTGCTGGCATGAGATAGCCCTGGAAAATATAGTCCCGCCATCGACCCGAGCAGAGCCAGAAGCTGCCTTGTCTCCGCCCGGGTCTTCAGGCCGTCAGCCTCACATGAGCGCAGCGCTTCGCGGAAAAGCAGCCTTTCGTCTGACAATATAAGATGGCTTGCCATATTATGTCCTGTCTGGCGACGAAGCGCTCGATGCCTCGGCAATTTGGAGGGCCCAGAAAGCAAGGGCGGAGAACAGAGCAGGCCGCCAATGCAGCATCTATCTCCTCACCGTGGCGCGGTGCCGCCACTTCTTCTCCAGTGCCCAATCTCATTTGTATCTCAGAAAGAAACGAGGTATTGTAAAAAGATACATTATTGCCGTAATGGGTTGACCGCGGCAGAAGAGTATGTATCGTAATGAGATATATAATACCGTATTAGGAAACATGGGAATTGCTTTTTTCAATATTCTCGAGGATTAGGCTAGCGGCAAAAGCACCTCTCGTCGGCGCTTTGGCCGAGCTCCGCAGCACTAGGTGTTCCGTCGGTGGCGCCAGAACGGCATTGCGAGGAGAAACAGGGCAATAAGATGGTTGCATAATATTGTTGTTAAAATACGAGTTGCGGAGCCGTGTGGATTCGATCTTGATAGACACAGCGAGCCTACATCTTCCCGTAGTTTGATCATATGCAATCTGGGCCTCAATCCCGCCGCAAATGACTATAGCTCTCATAGCGGATTGTCGGGCTGTCAACATGTCGGCGCGCCAACTTTCTCGACTCTCCACTTTCAAAAAGGATTCCTGCAACATGGCATTGCCGCGAAAAGTAATTATTTCTTGTGCAGTGACCGGAGCTATTCACACGCCGTCCATGTCGCCTCATTTGCCGATCACGCCGCAGCAGATTAGCGAGTCATCGATCGCAGCTGCACAAGCGGGAGCTGCCATTGTGCATCTACATGCGCGCGATCCCGTTACGGGGCAGCCGGATCAGCGGCCAGAATCATTCCTGCCATTCCTGCGATCGATCAAGCGGGAAAGTGATGTGATCATCAACTTAACGAGTGGAGGCGCGCCTACCATGTTGGTGGATGAGCGAATAGCTCCTGCCGCACAATTGCGTCCGGAGATTGCCAGTCTCAACATGGGCTCGTTGAATTTCGGTTTGTTTCCAATGCTAAAGCGGTACACGTCATTTCAGCATGACTGGGAAAAGCCTTATCTGGCGGCGACAGATGATCTTATCTTCCGTAATACGTTCCGCGACATCGCATACGCTTTGGAGGTTTGCGCGGAAAGTGGCACTCGCTTCGAGTTTGAATGTTACGATGTCGGTCATTTATACAATCTAGCCCATTTCATTGATCGAGGTTTCCTAAAGCCTCCCTTTTTCGTGCAGAGCGTTTTTGGGATTCTAGGCGGTATCGGCCAGCATCCCGAGGACGTTATGCATATGCATCGCACGGCAACGCGTTTGTTCGGCCAAGATTTGCGCTGGTCAGTACTCGGAGCAGGCCGTGCGCAGATGCAGATCGCCGCGACGGCGGCCGCGGTCGGAGGGCATGTGCGGGTCGGACTGGAGGATAGCCTCTGGATCGCACCGGGCCGGCTCGCCCAAAGCAATGCCGAGCAGGTAAGTAAGGTTCGTGCGATCATAGAAGGGTTGGGGCTTGCCGTAGCGACCCCGGACGAAGCGCGTGAAATTCTCGATTTGAAAGGCGCCGACCAAGTCGGCTTTTGATTTTAATTATACCGCCTTCCCGCCATAGGCCGGGATTTCAGATGGAGAGTTGTTCATGTCTGCGATATTTCTGCCGCGTGCCATGCGTATCGGCGCTGGCGCCATAAATGAACTCCCCGGCGCGCTCGCGCAACTCGGGCTGAAAGCACCAGCCATTTTAACCGACCCATTTCTTGCGGATAGCGGCATGCTAGGACGCCTGCTCAAAGTTCTGGAGGACGCCGGCTTCCCCGTACGCAGCTATAGCGGAGTTACGCCCGATCCCACTACGGCTTCGGTCGATGCTGCGGTGTCGTTTATTAAAGGCGGCAATCACGACTGCGTAATCGGATTTGGTGGCGGTAGTTCGATCGATACTGCCAAGGCTGTGGCGGTGCTCGCTGTCCGTGGGGGGAAAATTCATGCGCTTAAAGCGCCGAATGAAAATAACGAGGCCGGTATGCCCATTGTCGCAATTCCGACTACGGCCGGAACAGGATCCGAAGCTACCCGCTTTACCATCATAACCGATGAGGTCACCGATGAAAAGATGCTCTGTGCGGGTCTAGCCTATCTGCCCGTTTTGGCGATCGTGGACTACGAACTGACGCTGACCAAGCCAGCGCGCCTCACCGCCGACACAGGTATCGACGCGTTGACACATGCGATCGAAGCTTATGTCTCTACGTTTGCGAATCCGTTTTCAGATATGATGGCGATTTCTGCGATGCGTGCAATATGGCCGAACCTCCGCAGTGCTTTCGTGTCGCCCAGCAACCGTCCTGCACGAGAGGCGATGATGGTGGGATCCTTGCAGGCGGGAATCGCTTTCTCTAATGCCTCGGTTGCGCTGGTGCATGGCATGAGCCGACCGATCGGGGCCCATTTTCATGTTCCTCACGGCCTCTCCAATGCAATGCTTCTGCCCGTGGTGACTGCTTGGTCGGCGCCTGCTGCCGTCGCTCGCTATGCCGACTGTGCTCGCGCAATGGGAATAGCCACGTTTGAGGACGACGATCAATCTGCGGTTACTCGTCTCGTCGAAGCGCTTCGGGGCCTAAATACCGATCTCGCCATTCCCTCGCCCAAGATCTACGGAATAGATGAAGATCGCTGGAATGCACTTTTGCCGATTATGGCGGAGCAAGCGCTGGCTTCTGGTTCGCCCAACAAGAATCCGCGCGTTCCCGACAGCGCGCAGATCCAGATGCTTTATCGCCAGGTTTGGTCATGATCTTGGTTTTGAGGAGGGCAGGGCAAGAGGCTGTTTGGAAAATCAGCTGAGGGGTTTGCGCAACTGGCGTGCGGGTGATTTAGGCTTTGCATGTGGACGCAGCAAAGCCGGGGGCGAATGGCCCAGATTGCCAGAAAGACGAAGCGTTATCCGAGCGATCTGACCGACGAGGAGTGGGATTGCCTGGCGCCGTTGATGCCCAAGCTCGGGCGTAGAGGGCGTCCCCGTGAGGTGGACTTTCGCGAGGTGATCAACGCCGTGCGCTATCTCGTCCGCTCCGGCTGTGGTTGGCGCATGCTGCCGGTCCATTTGGGCGCCTGGCAGACGGTCTATAGCTGGTTTCGGGAACTGGCACGCCGGTTCCTGTTTCAGACGATCCACGACATCGAACTGATGCTCGATCGCGAGCGCCAAGGACGAGAGGCCAGTCCGAGCGCCGCAGTGATCGACAGCCAGTCGGTTAAGGTGCCCTCGGCGCAAGAGCGCGGATTCGACGCTGGAAAGAAGATTGTCGGGCACAAGCGACACATCGCCGTCGATACCGATGGAAGGTTGCTAATGGTCAACCTGACCACTGCAGATATTTCGGACAGCGCGGACGCCCAGACCATCCTCGATGGCATCCGCAGACGCTGGCCCTGGGTCAAGCATCTCTTCGCAGATGGTGCCTACGACCGCCTCAAGCTCATGGACAAGGCCAGCTATCTGGATCGTCGTGGAGGTCATCCGACGCAGCGATCAGCAGCAGGGCTTCAAGGTGCTGCCGAGGCGCTGGGTCGTCGAGCGGACCTTTGGCTGGATGATCCAATGGCGCTGATTGGTCCTGGACTATGAGAAGCGGATCGACGTCTCGCAGGCGATGATCCTCGTCGCCATGGGCGGAAATCTCCTACGCCGAAATGCTCATCCCTGATTTTCCAAACGGACGTAAGCGGTGTTCTCAGGCCACGTGGATCCAGGGCATGAGTTCCTGAACGCGATTGGCGGGGTGGCCGTTGGCGAGTGCAGTCAGTGTCTGATTCAGCCAATCGTGGGGATTGATGCCGGCCAGCTTGCAGTTTTCGATGAGTGTGGCGATGACGGCCCAGCTATCGCCGCCCTCGTCGGAGCCGGCGAAGAGGGCATTCTTACGATTCAAAGCCAAGGAGCGGATTGATCGCTCGACGGTGTTGGTGTCGAGTTCGATCCGACCATCGTCGATGAAGCGGACGAGGCCGTCCCAGCGGGTCGTCGCATAGCGGATGGCTTCGGCCAACTTGCTCTTGGCGGTGTGAACCGCGCCGGGTTTGCCGGAGGCTATTTGGTTTAAGTTACGCAGCCATGGGGACGTCGTCCAGCATGGCGTAGTACAATTCCTCAGCTTCAGCTGGCGGGATATTGCAGATGGGCTCGAGCAGGCGCCGGTTGTTAAACCAGTCCCGCGGAAGGTCGATCTCAATGACGCTGGGCAGCTCCGCACAGTCTTGGAACCGTGGCTGATCCTCGCGCAGACTTACAACATTGCGATCATCTGCGTGACGCACTTTGCTAAGGACACAAACCGTTCAATGCTTCACCGCGTCCTTGGCTCCAGTGCGTTTGTTCAGACCTGCCGTAGCCTGTGCGCCGTGATGGAGCAGCCCCGCACGGAGGAGGAAGAGCCAGACCCGCACGCCAAAGTGTTCATGCAGGTGAAGATGAACCTCCCTGAGCATCCCGGCGGCGCATGGAAATTCCATACCGAGCGTGTCGAGGTTGGCGTTGACCACAGAAACGGCAAGCCGATTTACGCCACCCGCCCGGCATGGGACGAACTGGACGCGGGGCTGACCCCGAACAGCACCGTGGGCAAGGCGCGCGGACCCAAGAGCCAGTATGAACCGCAATTCGCCATGTGGTTCCAAGGCTTCTACCTGATCTATCCTAACCACGAGTGGCTGCCTGTCAGCACGGTGAAACAGGTCGCTTTGCAGGAGAAGGTCGTCTCAGCAAGCTGGTGGGACAAGCATAGCGGTGACCACATGGAGAAAGAAAATGTAAGCGGGCAGTGGATGTGCCGACCGAAGCGCGCCGCCCCCGCTAAAGAGTGAGTTAGGTGGGGAAAGTGGGGTGTGTGGTTGCAAACTGGGGAAACTGGGGAGGGTGGTGGCTAAGTGCTTGGTTTTGCTCACTCGGCTACCACTTTCCCCAAAGCCCCCACTTTCCCCACCTTGCGGGGTTTCGTTACATGCGCGCCCGCCCGTGCCTGCGCTGTGGTCAGTTCAATCTTTTGGTCATAACTGACGGCGCTGCTCATTCGTAGTCACGTCTGCTCCGGCGCTTTTCTCCGGGCATAGTCTCGTCTGCGCGGACAAACCAACTGGCATCATTATAGCTCAGCAATTGTGGCGATACGGGTAAAATACCAAAGGCTGCGCTGAACTCCTTCGGGGACATAACTTTCGTCTTGAGGGTATTCAGCGGTATCTTCTTACGAAGCTGATTGCAGGCGGAAAGAAGAGGCTTGTCCATCGTCAGGAAGCAATAAATGTTGTGAACTTCGGCGGTGCGAATATGCCACGCGTCCTGATCACCCTTTTTGCCGAGCTGTTCTTTAAGGCGCTCATGCAGCGCATGGAATAAGGTGTCGCCGGACCTGGCAAGGCGTTCGCGTTGTTCCTTCGCCCAATCGCGCGGCTTGATGGACCATCCCATCATGATTTCCTCGACGTCCCCATCGACGCTCGGGATAGATCCGGCTTCAAAAACTGAGCGGTCGAAATAGGAATATCCCCTGTAAAGTCCCGCCGGTTGACGATCTCGCTCGCTCCTCAATTCAGCAGACTGGAACAGTTTAATGAGCCCCGTTTCTGCCAAGAACGCAATTCCGGGAAGGAACTGCACCTGCTCGTAAATCCAAGTATCATTGTGCTTTGAATGAACAGGGACACGGGCTGCATAGCCAGTGCCCCGTATTTCGCTTCCCCAACGAGCCGTTCCAGTTTGAATCCATTTGGTCTCGTGGGTAACGCCATGCGCCAAGACAGAATTATCAATCAGGATAGTGATGGGCGCGCTTGAGCCGATAATTTCTTGAGCACGTCTGGTCGACCGCCTTAGTTTCCACGCTGCGAGCCTAGGATAAAACTTGAATCTCATACGCTCGGGGATGGTCTTCATACGTCTAATCGGATCAAACATATTGGGATTCCCCTCGCACATATTGTCAAGATATGACGGTCCGGAGCCGGGAGCGCCATGGTTTCCTTATGGTCGCCACATGCCGCGAACAGCGCCGGGGCTAGGGGCGCGAAAGCCGCACCGTCGCCGCTAGGGTGGCACCGCAACCCCGCCGGTGCTGTAGCGCCCCGTAGCGCGGGTAAGTGCATGTAGTTCAAGCCAAAAAGCTAGGAACGGCAAATATACAATTTTATGTTCGCGGCGGGAGACTAGAGCTAAGTGGCTGTTTTTACATAATAACAGTTGCTGACCTTCGACTCGGCTAGTTACGCATAAGCCTACCGTAACTTTTGTCCGAAGGTTTAGTTCGATATGTCCGATGATAACGATACTCGAATTTCGCCTACTCTTCATCCCGGTATTGCTGGTGAAATTGGCGACTATGACGATGACACCCGTCCTCTACTTGGGCAGACCGAAACGGCGGTCAGCGAGGCCTTTAAAGCGTTGCAGTCCATCCACAACGCCAAGGAGGGCGCGAAGCTCAACCCGACGCTAAACGACTTTGAGCAATTGGTCGCCGTGGACGATCACGCCACCAAGGTCATGAGCAAGGTCTATAGCACATGGTCTCGCACGGTGGACACGCTGAACAACAATATCACGGCGATGGAGAAAGACCTTTACGCGCCCGTTGAAAGCAAGGCCTCCCGCGCTATGGCGACTGAAATTCGGCAGCACTTCGCGAACCTTGAAATGGGGCCGCGCATGAATGCGCTGCGGAAGGCGATTGAGGCAGGCGACGAGATGACCGCGACCGCTGTGCTTGGCGCGCCTTGTTATCTCTCCGGCCTCGACCCTGAACTTCATGCTGAGTATCTGCACGACTGGCACAACGCTCAGCGCCCACTCGAAGCGAAGAAGATTCGCGCCATGCGTGCCGCCGCCGAAATGCTCAACGAACGCTACGCCCTGCTAACGAAAGCGGTCGAGAAGGCGGTCGGCGTCCATGAGGAATATCATGAAGACCGACAGGGTCGGCGCGTCCTCACTCGGACATGGACAGCCGGTGAGATACGCAATCGCGTAAAAGCGTCAAATGAACGCTTCGCCGTCCCGGTCTGATCGGCATCTGTTCTTTACAGTTCGAGGCATCCAATGACTGACATGATTGCACCGCCTTGGGGGACGGACTGGAAGCCTGCGCCTACCCCGCATCCGACGAACCCCGCGAATGATAGCGCGCCTTGGCGATTCCAGCCGGGGCAGAGCGGCAACCCTCGTGGTAGGCCGCCAGGGCGACCGGATCGACGCTTGTTGGCGACGCAACAGATGCTCGATGAGATGCGGAACATCATCGCCGTGCTGGTCGGCAAGGCGCTGGAGGGGGACACTAACGCCGCCAGCATCGTGCTGGCGAAAATTCTGCCCTCGGTAAAAGCGCAGGCGGAGAAGGTTAGTTTCGACTTTGACGCATCAGCGCCCATCAGTGAGCAGGTCGCTCAGGTGCTGGACGCGGTAGCCGCTGGTGCGGTGGCACCTGATGTGGGCAGGCTCATTATCGACAGCATCAAATCACTAGCTGACGTTCGGGCGACCGAGGAACTGGCCGCTCGTATCGAAGCCCCTGAGGAGGCGCGCGATGCCCGACGCTAATTTCGAACTATTTGCACTTCGGTTGGAAAAGTCGGGTCTGCGAACGGCTTGCGTTCAAATTGACATATAGGGGGACCGCTGCATGACGACGATAACCACACAACGGAACAAGGTCATCACAGAGGAGCCGGAACCGGGGGACGTGTTTGTCCGCATATCGCTGCTGACCCCCGGAGACACCACCGGCACGCTGCACCCGCGCTGCCTGCGCTATCAGCCTATCAGCGAGTATCAGGCAGCAGTGGATTGGGCGGTCAGCATTGCCGACCAGATGGCGCACCGTATCTATGTCGTTCCGCTTAGCTACAGAGACATTCGGAATACTGAGCGGTTCACACCTATCTGCGAAGCCGTTGCCAGCATGGACGATCGCCAGCGCGGGGTTATGCGACGGGATGTGGTCAACAGCATGTGCGAGGTGCTGCGCGACTGTGACGACTGGCAGGTTCGCTCCAACGCCTATGACGTTCTCGCTCAACTGAAAGTGATCCATCATGAAAGCTGACGAACCACGCCCCGCCTTCACCAAGTATGGGATGCCCGTCGAATATGCCGACTGCATCGTTCAGCGTCATTTTGATGTTCTAATTGAGGGGCAGGCAATTCACGCCGCGAGCATGGCTCACAACATGCGTGTCGCGCCCGCGATGGTCGCGGCGTTGGAGCGGATGCCGCTGCCCAATGTGTCGGCCGCAGCACCTGCGCTGGTGCAGCCGGTCGTGCAAGCTGACGAAGTAGAACATGCGCAGGATTTGCGCACCCGGCTCGGACTGAGTTGACCACATGAGCCTCCGCGCCCTTCAACGTCGCGTCAAGCGGATTGAGGAGGGCCGGAGGCTGCGACCATCGCCTATCGTGCTTTGGTATGGCTCCTTCGACTCGTGGGTTGAGAGTCAGATTCTTCCTGGCATGTTGGACGGGATGTTGGACCGCCGGGACATGGTCGTCGTCATCGCTGCCCTCAGACGTTGGGAGGATAACGGAGTATGGGGCAGGCTTAGCTGATATCCCTGTTACGCGTGGCGTCTGAGTAACTCGGCTGGCTCAGTCCCGAGGGCCGCCGCAATTCGGGCTAATACCAATAGGCTGGGATTTCGCTTTCCGCGCTCGATTCCGCCGACATAGGTTAAGTCGATTGCGGCGGCGAACGCCAACTGCTCCTGTGTAAGCTTGGCACGCTGGCGCGATTGCCTCACATTCTGTCCAACAATGGCGCGCTAATCGTCCATCCAGCCATGGATGGCGGTCGGGCATATATTCTCTAGGGAATATAGTCCATATTAAGACTTAAGCAGGTAACAACCCTCGAATGATGGAGGGGATTATGAAACTTTTAGTCACGCTCGCGATCGCGCTGGTCCCATGTTCGGCATACGCCGCACCGGTCTATCTTTCATGTCAGCTAGATCAGGGAGCAAAAGGGGGTGTTGGTGGCGAAGATTTTGCAACGAAGGCGCCGATGAAAGTTACGCTTAATGAAGATGCGTGAACAGTAACATATGCTTTCCCGGACATGGGGCGAGCCTTTACGACGCGTGGAGTGTTCACTGCCGACAAGGTGCAGTTCAATAGCTTCACTGTCGATCGCACGGATTTCTCATTTCAGCGAGTTTCGCTTGGCGTAGTTGACCGTGGACGGTGCGCGTTGGTCGAAGTTAAGCGAGCATTCTAATCGTATTCGCTTGCAGCGCACACGCCCAAAGATTCGCGCACTCGCGCGAGAGGGGATGGCGGAAGAGGTGGGATTCGAACCCACGGACAGGTTTCCCCGTCGCCGGTTTTCAAGACCGGTTCCTTAAACCACTCGGACACTCTTCCCCGCCGTTTCGGGGCTGACAGCTTACGACAGGCTTATGGGCGAACGCACCACTGAAACCGATCTGCCGCTAACCCCTTGTAACCACACTCCTAATTCAGCTTCGCGCCGACAAGCTCCGGTAGCTTTCAAGACCGCTGCCTTAAACCACTCGGCCACACTTCCGTTGCCCGCTTCCTAGCGTGCCGCGCTGGCTTGCCAAGTGTTAATTCACGTCCGCTCGGTTCATCGTCTTCCATGACCCGACGGCAAGAAGGGGTTTCATCTGTCACGCACCCTGTGCCACAACGGGCTTATGGGAGATTCTTTGCGTTCGTCTTTTCTGTCCTTGTTGCTCGGCATGGCCGCGGTCACGGGCGGCAGTCTGCTGGTGGGGCCTGCACAGGCGCAGGATAGCGGTGATTTCCGCACCTATCTTGAAAGCCTGCGGCCCAAGGCGCGGGCTATGGGGATCAGGGACGCGACGCTGGACAGTGTGTTCCCGACGCTGACCGCCAATCCGCGTGTGATCCAGCTTGACCAGAGCCAGCCGGGCGGTGGCGCCTATTCGCCTATCCCGAGTTTCGAGCCCTATCGCCGCCAGCATGTCGATGCAGCACGGATCAGTCGCGGGCGTGTCGCCTATCAGGCGAACCGGGCGCGACTCGCCCGGATCGAGGCGGAAACGGGTGTGCCCGAAGAGATCATGGTCGCCATCTACGGTCATGAAACCAATTATGGCAGCTATACCGGTGACTTCGATCTGATCCGGTCGCTGGCGACACTGTCCTGGGAAGGGCGACGGCGGAGCCTCTTTGAGCCGGAATTGCTGGCGACGCTTAAAATGTTGGACAATGGCGTGCCGCGCAGCCGGCTGGTCGGCAGTTGGGCGGGCGCGACCGGCTATCCGCAATTTCTGCCCAGCGTCTATCTGCGCATCGCCAAGGATGGCGACGGGGATGGCAAGGCCGATATCTGGACCAGCGAGGCGGATGCGTTGGCCTCCATCGCCAATTATTTCGTGCAGTCCGGATGGCGGAAGGGCCAGCCCTGGGGCGTGGCGGTGAGTGTGCCGGCTGGCTTCAACCGGGCGTCCGTTCTGGCCAAGACCGAGCCGGCCCGCTGCCCGCGCGTGTTCAACCGGCATAGTCGCTGGCTGTCCATGGCGGAATGGCGCAAGCTGGGCCTGTTCCCCAATAGCGGCGTGTGGCCGGCAGACGGGGTGATGGCGACGCTGCTGGAGCCGGACGGACCGGGCAAGACCGCCTATTTGCTGACTAGCAACTACCGGGCAATTCTGGATTATAATTGTTCCAACTTCTATGCCTTGTCGGTGGGATTGCTGGCGGATGCTGTCAAACAATAAGGAGATGGCCGTGATCGCCATGCTGATGGCGATCGTGGCTGGCGGACGATTGGCGGCGCAGCCTCAAGGGCGGGCGATGGTTGAGGATGGCGCGCCGATATTGGGTGCGCCCTATGCCATTGGCGGTACGCGCTACACGCCCGCTGATCCGGTCTATTATGACGAGGTAGGCTATGCCGGGGCGATCGAGGATGGCAGTCAGGGCGGCACGACCGCAACGGGCGAGACTTTCGTTCCGTCAGCCATCACCGCCGCGAACAAGACCTTGCCCTTGCCCAGCTATGTCGAGGTGACGGCGCTGGATAGCGGGCGGACGATATTGGTGCGGGTGAATGATCGCGGGCCGATGCGCAATGACCAGTTGATCGCCCTGTCGCCGGGGGCTGCGGCGCAACTGGGCATTGCCGGACAGGGTGCTGCGGCGGTGCGCGTGCGGCGGGTCAATCCGCCGGAACAGGAACGCGCGGCCCTGCGCGGCCATGGTCAGGCGGCCGAGCGGCTGGAAACGCCGGAGGCGTTGCTCAAGGTGCTACGGGGCAAGCTGGTGCCGGTTCGTGCTGCTGCGTCTTCGCCCGTGGCGCAGCCGCCAAAGCCCAAGCCCGCGATGGCACCGGCAAAACCGGCAAGCGCCGTCCGACCAGGGGCAGATTTCGATCGGCCCGCTGCCGCGCCAAAGCCCGTAGCAGCACCTGCCAAGATACCTTCCAAGGCCGTGGCCACACCGGCCAAGCGGGCTTCCCCACCCAAGCCATTGCCTGCACCGTTCCCCGCGCCCGCAAAAGCGGGCGGCTATGTCGTGCAGGTCGGCGCCTATTCCTCCCAATCGCGGGCTGATGCTCTGGCGAAGAGCCTTGGCGGGCGGGTCGAATCAGCGGGCGGGGTATGGCGGGTGCGGCTTGGCCCCTATGCCACGAAGCAGGCCGCGCAGGCTGGCGTGCGTACGGCAGCGGGCAAGGGCTTTGAGAATGCCACCATCATGGCTAATGACGCGCGATAGAGATCGCGGGTTGCGAGCGATTCCATTCCATTCGAAGGCAGTGTTCCGATGAAGAAAAGCGTTGCAGTCCTCCTTGCCGCCGGGCTGCTGGCCCAGCCGTTGATCGCGGCCGCGCCGCCCTACACCAGCGAAGCGCCGATCGCTTACATGAAGGATCTGTCGTCGGGCGCGGTGCTCTATGACAAGGGCGGCGAAACCCGGATGCCGCCGGCATCGCTGGCCAAGATGATGACCGCGCATGTCGCCTTCCGCCTGATCCAGAAGGGTGAGCTGAAGCTCGACACCAAATTCACCGTGCGGCCTGAAACCTGGAAGCAGTGGCATGGCCCGCAAGCGGGATCGACCATGTTCCTGTCGGTCGGCGAGCAGGTGTCGGTCGAAAATCTGCTGCATGGCATCGTCACCCTGTCGGGGAATGACGCTTGCGTCGTGCTGGCAGAAGGCATTGCCGGGACCGAGCAGGCCTTCGTCGCTGCGATGAATGAGGAAGCCAAGCGGCTGGGCCTGAAGAACAGCCATTTCGGCACCAGCAATGGCTGGCCGGATGAAGGCGTGACCTATGTCACGGCCGAGGATCTGGCGAAGCTGGCCGAAGCGACGATCGTGGAGACGCCCGATCTCTACAAGCGTTTCTATGCGACGCGCGATTTCACCTGGGGCAAGACCATGGGCGGGTCTGCGATCAATCAGGCGAACCGTAACCCGATCCTGGGCAAGATTCCCGGCGCGGACGGGCTGAAGACCGGTCATACCGAAGAAGCCGGTTTCGGCTTTACCGGTTCGGCTGAACAGGATGGCCGCCGTCTGGTGATGGTGGTTGCGGGCCTGCCGACCTTCAATGGCCGGATCACCGAATCCGTGCGCTTCATGGATTGGGGCTTCAAGGCGTGGAAAGCCCAGCCGCTGTTCAAGAAGGGGCAGACGGTCGAGACGGCCGAAGTGCAACTGGGCAGCGCGACAAGCGTGCCGCTGGTCGCGCCGCAAAATCTGGCGGTCACCCTGCCGCGCACGGCTTCGGCCAATGTGCAGGTGAAGGTGGTTTATACCGGCCCGATCAAGGCGCCGATAGCCAAGGGGCAGCAGATCGCCCAGTTGATCGTCCAGACGCCGGACACCCCGCCGCAGATCATGCCGCTGGTCGCGGGTGAAGATGTCGCCGAAGCCGGCATTTTCGGTCGGCTGTGGAATGGCCTGAAGTCGTTGTTCGCTTGACGCCCAAGTCATCAGATAGCGGACGGTTCATAACGCTGGAAGGCGGCGAAGGGGCGGGCAAATCGACGCAACTTCGCGCGCTGGCGGTTGCGCTGCGCGCGCGCGGACTGGATGTGGTCGAGACGCGCGAACCGGGCGGGAGCGAGGGGGCGGAGGCGATCCGTGCCCTGCTGCTGACCGGTGGCGCCGATCGCTGGAGCCCGCGCGCCGAAGCGCTGCTGTTCGCGGCGGCGCGGGCGGATCATATCGAAAAAACGATCCGACCGGCGCTGGAGCGCGGCGCATGGGTGTTGTCCGACCGGTTCCTCGATTCGAGCCGGGCCTATCAGGGGCAAGGCGTTCTGAGCGACGCCGATATATTGGCGCTGCACCGGATCGGCAGCGCGGACTTTCTGCCCAATCGCACCTTGCTGCTGACCCTGCCCGAAGCGGAAGCGACGGGGCGGGCCAAGGCGCGCGATGGCGATGCAGAGGACCGGATTGGCGGACGGGCCAGCGACTTCCATCGCGCCGTGGCGGACGCCTTCGCCCGTTTTGCGGTTGAAGAGCCGGATCGGGTCCACGCCGTGGATGCATCCGGCACGGCAGATATGGTGACGGCGCGTCTGATCGAAGCGATCGAAGACCTGCTGCCATGACTTTGCTGCTGGGCCATGATGCGCAGGCTCGAACCCTGATCGACGCCGCGCGGAGCGGGCGGATGCACCATGGCTGGATATTGTCCGGGCCGAAGGGCATCGGCAAGGGCAGCTTTGCGCGGGCGCTGGCGCTGCGATTGCTGGCGGACGCGGCTGGTCCGCCGGTAGAGGGGGAGGGGCTGTCCGTGCCGGAAAGCCATCCCATCCGTCGCCTGATCGAGGCGGCGGCCCATCCGGACTATGCCGAACTGGCGCCGCTGGAGAAGGAAACCGGCACCGCGCGCAATATCAGCGTGGATCAGGTGCGTGGGCTTGCACGGCTGATCCAGTCGGCGCCTTCGCTATCGTCGCGCCGTGTGGTGGTTATCGACAGTGCGGATGATCTGGAGCGTGGAGCGGCCAATGCGCTGCTCAAGACGCTGGAGGAACCGCCGGCCGACATGATCTTCCTGCTGGTCAGTCATGCGCCAGGGCGATTATTGCCCACGATCCGGTCGCGTTGCCGTTTGCTGCGCTTCGATCCGCTGGATAAAGCAACCATGCGCATGGCGCTGAAAGCGGCCGACGAGACGCTGTCGCCGCAAGAGGTGGACGCGCTGGTACGGGCCGGGGACGGATCGCCGGGGCAGGCGCTGCGCTATGCAGGTCTGAACCTGTCGGAGATCGAACAGATATTGGGTAGTCTGGCGGCGCACGGCGATCACGGCAATCGCCAGCGACTGGCATTGGCCAAGGCCCTGGCGCTCAAATCCGCCAAGCCGCGCTATGAAGCCTTTCTGGAGCGCGCACCGGCCTTCATCGCGCAGGCGGCGCGGAGCCGGCACGGCCCGGCGCTGGGCACAGCGCTGGCGCATTGGGAGAAGGCGCGGCATCTGGCCGGGGGCGCGGTGATCCTGTCGCTCGATCCGGCGGCGGTGGTATTCGAACTGGCGGGGCATGTTGCGGCACTGGCGCCAGAGGCCTGACCTTCCCTGCGTTCTTTATTTATGGCGACATGCATCTGCTTCGAAAATGCGTTGGCTGAAAAGCGGCTTTGCGGCGGCGCGATGAGAGGCTAGGGAAGCGCCATGTCCAAGCCTTTTACCATCACCACCGCCATTTCCTATCCCAATGGCCGCCCGCATATCGGCCATGCCTATGAGGTGATCGCCACCGATGCGGTCGCCCGTTTCCAGCGGATGATGGGCCGCGACGTCTTCTTTCAGACCGGCACTGACGAACATGGGCTGAAAATGGCCCAGACGGCGCGCGGCCGCGGTATCGAGCCGCGCGAACTGGCCGATGAAATGGCTGGCTATTTCAAGCAGATGAACGAGCGGTTGAATATCAGCCATGACCGTTTCATCCGCACCAGCGAAGCGGATCATCACGCCGCCAGCCAGGCGATCTGGCGGGCGATGGAGGCCAATGGCGACCTGTATCTGGGCCGTTATGAAGGCTGGTATTCGGTCCGCGATGAAGCCTTTTATGATGAGAAGGAAATTATCGAGGGGGAAGGGGGCGTCAAGCTATCCCCCCAGAACACGCCGGTCGAATGGACGATCGAGGAAAGCTGGTTCTTCCGCCTGTCCGCCTATCAGGACCGGTTGCTGGCGCTGTATGAAAGCCAGCCCGATTTCATTCAGCCTGACAGCCGCCGCAATGAAATCCTGCGCTTTGTCGAAGGCGGTCTGAGTGACCTTAGCATATCCCGCACCAGTTTCGACTGGGGTGTGAAGGTGCCGGGCACCGAAGGCCATGTCATGTATGTGTGGGTCGATGCGCTCACCAATTATCTGACCGGTTGCGGCTATCCCGACGATGCGGAGCGGATGGCGCGCTATTGGGCTGAAGGTGGCGATATCACCCACATCATCGGCAAGGATATCGTGCGGTTTCACACGGTGTACTGGCCGGCTTTCCTGATGAGTGCGAAGCTGCCTTTGCCCAAGCAGGTGTTCGGCCATGGCTTCCTGCTGAACCGGGGCGAGAAGATGTCGAAGTCGGTTGGCAATGTCGCCGACCCGATGGAACTGGCTGACCGGTTCGGGGTCGATCAGTTGCGTTATTTCCTGCTGTCCGAAGTGACCTTTGGCAATGACGGCAGCTATAGCGCGGAGGCGATCGTCCAGCGGGCGAACAGCGATCTGGGCAATGCATTCGGCAATCTGGCGCAGCGCGCCCTGAGCTTCATCGCGAAGAATCTGGAAGGCCGCCTGCCGGCGATCCATGGCCATGATGCAGCCGATGACGAGCTTTTCACGCTGCTGGACAAGACCATCCGCACCGACATGCCTGCCGCTTTCGCCGAACTGGCGCCGAGCGTGGCGATCGAGGCGTGGCTGCGTGCCTGTTTCGCGTGCAACCAATATATCGATGCCCAGGCGCCCTGGGCGCTGCGCAAGACCGATCCCCAACGGATGGAAACGGTGCTCGCGACCCTGTACATCGCCATCGCCCAACTGGCGGTCGCCATATTGCCGGTCATTCCCGCGAGCGCGACCGCGTTGCTCGACCTTATGGGCGTGCCGGAAGACAAGCGCAGCTATGAGGCGATCGGCGGCCATTGGTATTCGTCGCTCGCCGAAAGCGGCTTCGTGCTGGCCGCGCCCAAGCCGCTGTTCCCGCGCCTCGAACTGGCCGAAGCGGACGCCTGAGCCCATGCTGATCGACAGCCATTGCCACCTGAACTACAAAGGCCTGATCGAGGATCAGGCCAATGTGCTGGACCGGGCGCGGGCGCGGGGCATCGATCTGATGCTCAACATCGCCACCCGCGAGAGCGAGTGGGACTCGGTACTGGATACTGCCGTGCGCGAGGCGGATGTCTGGGCGACGGTCGGCATCCATCCGCATGAGGCGGACGAGCATCCCCATGTCGATACCGCCAAGCTGGTCCAGCGCGCAGCGCATCCGCGTGTGGTGGGCATCGGCGAAACCGGCCTCGATTATTATTATGATCATAGCGATCGTGAGCGGCAGCAGAAGAGCTTCCGATCGCATATCGCCGCCTGCCGCGAAACCGGACTGCCGCTGATCGTCCACACGCGCGAGGCGGAAGAGGATACGCTGGCGATCATGCGGGACGAGATGGAGAAGGGGCCTTATTCGGGCGTCATCCATTGCTTCACCGCGAGCGGGGCCTTTGCCGATGCGGCGATGGACCTGGGCTTCTACATCAGCATTTCAGGCATCGTGACCTTCAAGAGCGCGAAGGATTTGCAGGAGACGGCAGCGCGCCTGCCGATCGACCGGCTGTTGGTGGAAACGGATTCGCCCTTTCTGGCGCCGGTGCCGCACCGGGGCAAAAGCTGCGAACCGGCCTTCGTCGCGGATACGGCGCAGTTCCTCGCCAATCTGCGCGGCGAGAGTGTCGAGGCGCTGGCGGCAGCAACCTCCGCCAATTTCCGCACGCTTTTTGCCAAGGTCGCATGAGCCTGAAGCTCACGATCCTGGGCAGCGGCACATCGTCCGGCGTGCCCCGTATCGGCAATGACTGGGGCGATTGCGATCCCGCCGAGCCGAAGAACCGGCGGACCCGCGTATCGATATTGGTGGAAAGCGCCACGACCCGCATCCTGGTCGACACCTCGCCGGACATGCGGGCGCAGTTGCTGGCAGCGGACGTCATCCAGATCGACGCGATCCTGTGGACGCATGATCATGCCGATCATACCCATGGACTGGACGATGTCCGCCAGCTTTATCATCATCGCCGCATGCCCGTTCCCGGCTATGCACGGGCGCAGACGCTGATGCTGATGCAGCAACGCTTCGCCTACGCCTTTGACGGGCGGAACGGCTATCATCCTACGATCGAGGCGCATGTCCTGCCCAATGGCCTGCGGATCGGCGATATCGATATTGCCTGCGTCGACCAGCCGCATGGCGAGATTTATTCGACCGGCTTTCGCTTCAGCCATGGCGGCCGATCGATCGGCTATGCGACCGATTTCCATGCACTGACGCCGGATATGCTGGCGCTTTATGACGGGCTGGATGTCTGGGTGGTGGATGCCCTGCGGCAGAAACCGCACCCGACCCATCCGCATCTGGCGCTGACGCTGGACGGGATCGCCGCGACCCGGCCGGGCCGTGCCATCCTGACGCATATGGACCAGAGCATGGATTATGCGACATTGTGCGATACTCTCCCCAAGGGGGTAGAGCCGGGCTATGACGGCATGGTGGTGGTGTTGGACGCAATCGAGCAGGGGGCCTGATGGACGGCGATCAGACAGCATCGACCATCTGGTATGTGCTGGCGATCGTCTTCGTCGCATCCTCGCTGATCGGCCGTCGGCTGGCGTGGGGCAGCGTGCTCAAGATGGCGTTGCTGTGGGTCGCGATCTTTGCCGGGCTGCTCGGCATCTTCAAATTCGCACAGACGCAGGGCTATCTGACCGGCCGCTGGGTGGAGGAGGGGGAGGCCGTATCTGCGGATGAAGCCCCTGCCTCGCTTCCCAAGGCGCGTGCCGAAGGGGGAACGCTGCGGATACCCGTGGCGCCCGATGGCCATTATTGGGTCGAAGGCAGGATCAATGGTTCATCCGCGCGCTTCCTGATCGATAGTGGGGCGACTTTCACGGCTTTGTCGGAAAATACGGCGCGTGCCGCTGGCCTCAATTACGATGTCGGCGCGCCGGGTGTCGTGCTGTCGACCGCCAATGGCAAGGTCGAGGCGCGGCAGTCCAGCATCGCCACGCTGGAAATCGGACCGATCCGCGCCAGTGACCTGCCCGTCGTGGTGTCGCCGGCCTTTGGCGAGGTCAATGTGATCGGCATGAACACGCTGTCGCGCCTGAAAAGCTGGGGCGTGCAAAATGGGGAAATGGTGCTGACGCCATGACGACATCAAAGGATGCGGGCGCGCCGACGCAGGCCCAGCGATTGAAGGCGATTATCGGCGGATCCACCGGTAATCTGGTCGAATGGTATGACTGGTATGCCTATGCCGCCTTCACCCTCTATTTCGCGCCGCATTTCTTCCCGAGCGAGGATCGCACCGCGCAATTGTTGAGCGCGGCGGGCATCTTCGCCGTCGGTTTCCTGATGCGACCGATCGGGGCCTGGCTGATGGGCGTTTATGCCGACCGGCATGGGCGCAAGAGCGGGCTGACACTGTCGGTGGCGCTGATGTGTGCCGGGTCGCTGCTGATCGGGATCACGCCGGGCTATGAGACGATAGGTGTCGCGGCGCCGCTGCTGCTGGTATTGGCCCGGTTGATGCAGGGCCTGTCGATCGGCGGCGAATATGGTGCGAGTGCGACCTATCTGTCGGAAATGGCGGGCAAGAGCCGGCGCGGTTTCTTCTCCAGTTTCCAATATGTCACGCTGATCGCCGGGCAATTGGTGGCGATCTGTGTCCTGCTGTTGTTGCAGGCGACCTTGACCGAAGCGCAACTGGATGCCTGGGGATGGCGCATTCCCTTTTTCATCGGCGGGGCGCTGGCGATCATCGTCTTCTGGTTGCGGCGCGGGTTGGCGGAGACACAGAGCTTCGCGGTGGCCAAGGCGCAGGGCGCCCCCAAATCCAGTTTCGTGGAACTGATCACCAATCATCCGCGCGAGACGCTGACGGTGATGCTGTTGACGGCGGGCGGCACGATCGCCTTCTATGCCTACAGCATCTACATGCAGAAATTCCTGGTGAATACGAGTGGGTTGAGCCGGGAAACCGCGTCGCAGATCAATGCAGTGACATTGTTCCTGTTCATGCTGTTGCAGCCGGTGGCGGGCGCGCTGTCTGACAGGATCGGGCGAAAGCCGCTGATGGTTGGCTTCGGTGTGCTGGGTATGCTCTGCACCTATCCGATCTTCACTACATTGGCGACGACGAAAGATCCGGTGGTTGCCGGGGCGCTGGTGATGGTCGGACTGGTGATCGTGACCGGCTACACGTCGATCAATGCGGTGGTGAAGGCCGAACTCTTTCCCGCGCATATCCGGGCGCTGGGCGTGGCGCTGCCTTATGCGCTGGCCAATACCTTGTTCGGCGGCACGGCGGAATTCGTCGCGCTGTGGTTCAAGCAGGCTGGGATGGAGCAGGCATTCTACATCTATGTCACGGTGATGATCGCGATTTCACTGACGGTCTATGTGAAGATGCGCGACACGGCGAAAAACAGCCTGATTGCCGAGGATTGAAGTGTCGGTGCGACAGCGAGGTAGACATATGGAAGCGATGATGGATTATGGGATTATTTAACATAATCCTTATTATCGAACTTTATGTGATGGCTAGTGATGGGGGCTTTTCAGTGCATCGCGCAGCCCCTATCGAATTGGCATAGCCTTTCCTCTGTTCGGATTTCCTCATGTCAAAAGCCAGTCCTGCCGACATCATGCCGCTTGCCAATGTGATGGCGCGGTTGCGCGATCCGGATACGGGTTGCCCTTGGGATATCGAGCAGGATTTCGCATCGATCGCGCCCTATACGATCGAGGAAGCCTATGAGGTTGCCGATGCGATCGAGCGCAATGACATGCAGGCGCTGCGCGACGAACTCGGGGATGTGCTGCTTCAGGTGGCTTTTCACAGTCGCATGGCCGAACAGGCCGGTCATTTCGCCTTGCAGGATGTGATCGACGCGATCACGCAGAAGATGATCCGCCGACACCCGCATGTCTTTGGTGAAGGTGCGCGGCGTGAGGATGGCCATGCGCAATGGGAGGTCATCAAGGCGGCCGAGCGCGCCGAAAAGGAACCCGATCCGAGCGCTCTGGCTGGCGTAGCCGCAGCCCTGCCCGCACTGCTGCGGGCGGAGAAGTTGCAGAAGCGCGCGGCGCGGACCGGCTTTGACTGGCCGGACACGGTCCGCGTGATCGACAAGATCGTCGAGGAACTGGACGAAGTGCGCGAAGCAGAGAGCCAGGATGCGCGTGAGGAAGAGATAGGTGATCTGCTCTTTGCGGTAGTCAACCTTGCACGCCATCTGAAGATCGATCCAGAAACTGCTCTGCGCAAGGGCAATGCCAAATTCGACCGGCGCTTCCGCACGATGGAAGCATTGGCTGGCGGGGTGTTCGCTGACCTGTCTTTGGAGCAACAGGAAGCGCTGTGGCAGGAGGCCAAGCGCGCAGAAAAACTTTCCGGATTGATGTGATCGGGCACCTCCCCCCGCCTGGCCGATCACGATATCCGTCAGCCGAGCCCTTTAGCCCAGCAGCTTCAATATGCCCTGCTGGCTCTGGTTGGCCTGCGCCAGCATGGCGGTCGACGCCTGGCTCAATATCTGTGCCTTTGCCAATTGGGTCGTTTCATGCGAAAAATCGGCATCCTCGATCCGGCTGCGAGAGTCCGTCAGGCTCAGCATTTCGGTCGAAAGATTGGTGATCACCGATTCCAGCCGGTTCTGCATCGCGCCGAAGGTGCCGCGCGCCGCAGAGATGCTGTTGATCGCATCGTCGAACTTGACGAGGTCGGCAGCCGAAAAGGCTGGATCGGTAACATCCACCGTGGCGACCGTGCCGTTGACCACGGCCGCCAGCGTTGCGTCGGTGCTCAGGTCCGTCAGGTCAATCGACAGGCCGTTCGAAGCATTGGCGCCCGCCTGAATATGGACGGATGTGCTCGACCCGTCGAACAATTTTGTGCCGTTAAATTCCGAATTGGTGAATTCGTCGGTGATCTGCGTCGCAAGCTGATCCATCTCGGTCTTGATGGCGCTGCGTGCATCATTGTCATTTGTGCCGTTGAGCGCCTGCACCGTCAGTTCGCGCATGCGTTGCAGCATGTTGCTCATTTCCGCCAGCGCCCCATCCGCGGTCTGTGCGAGCGAAAGGCCGTCACTGGCGTTGCGGATGCCCTGTGTGATACCGCGGACCTGCGCCGTCATCATCATGGCGATGCCCATGCCGGCAGCATCGTCCTTGGCGGAGTTGATCCGCTTGCCTGTCGATAGCCTTTCCATGGCATTGTTCAACATCATGGACGCGGCCGTCGATGAATTGGACACACGCAATGCGATCGAATTGGTCCCCACAACCGTCATACAGTCCCCCACCGATAAATATGATTAACCGGCTGAACCAGAAGCGTTCGGCCTGATAGTTCCAAGAACGATCCCGGACGCGCCATTTTTAGGGATTTTCGCGAAATTCTTATCAAGCTGGAAAGGATAACTCATAATGCCCTGACTCCAATGGGAATTAATTCTGGTTATCGTGCGGCTGCCGTTACTGGATAGAGAGGCGCGCCATTCGCTTCGAAGGCGGCGATATTGGCGATGGTGGTTTCGGCGATCGCGGTTAGCGCCTCACGGGTGAAGAAGGCCTGATGGCCGGTGATCAGGACATTGGGGAAGGTCAGCAGCCGGGCGAAGAGGTCATCGCGGATCGGCTGATCGGACAGGTCGTTGAAGAACAGCCCCTCCTCTTCCTCATAGACGTCCAGCCCGACATAGCCGATGCGGCCAGCTTTCAGGCCTTCGACCAGGGCACGGGTGTCGACTACGGCGCCGCGACTGGTATTGATCAGCATCACGTCCGGCTTCATCTGCGCGATGGCATCGGCATCGATCAGATGGCGCGTGTCGGGCGTCAGCGGGCAATGCAGCGAGATGATGTCCGACCGTTCCAGCAATTCGGGCCAATCGACATAGGTGCCGCCGATCGCCGTGAGGCCTGCCGGGTCGGGAAAAGGATCATGCGCGATCACGCTACAGTCGAAGCCGCGCATGATGCGCGCGACGTTGAGGCCGATCTTGCCAGTGCCGACGATGCCGACCGTCCGCCCGCGCAGATCGAAACCCAGCAGGCCGTCCAGGGCAAAATTGCCTTCGCGAACCCGGTTATAGGCTTTGTGGATCTTGCGGTTCAGGGTCAGGATCATCGCGACCGTATGTTCGGCTATCGCGTCTGGCGAATAAGCGGGCACTCGCGCAACGGACAGGCCCAGTTCCGCCGCGGCGGCCAGATCGACATGGTTGAAGCCCGCGCTGCGCAGGGCCAGCAGGCGAACGCCCTGCCCCGCCAATATCTCCAGTGTCGCCCGATCGAGCCGGTCGTTGACGAAGGCGCAAATCGCCCGATGACCGGCGGCGAGCGGCGCGGAGACGCTGTCCAGTCGGGTTTCCAGATAGGTCAGTTGCTGTCTCGGCTCCGCCCCTTCATTGGCGGCATCGAAGAAGCGGCGATCGAACGGATGGGTACTGAAAACAGCAACTTTCATGGCATGGCTCCCATGGATCGGGAGCCATGTTAGCCGCTGACAGCTGCGATTTATAGCCTAAGCGCGCCCGCGCTTGGAAAAGCGGGCGAAGGCCGCGTCCGACAGGCGGGCTTCGACGCGGGTTTCTTCATCTTCGACGACGGTAGACAGGACTTCGCCATGTTCATGCAGCCAGGCGAGGGTCGCGCCGTCGGACACCGGGATGCGCAGACCATAGACTTTGGCACCGCGGGTCATGCGGTCGCTGACGGTGCGCTGGAGCGTATCGACGCCCTCCCCGGTCAAAGCCGAAAGGATGACGACATCGTCCCGGCGCGCGGCCTGTTCACGGACGAGCGCTGCGTCTTCATCCTCCAGCAGGTCGAGCTTGTTCCACGCCTCGATGATCGGCGGCGCGTCTTCGTCCGCATTTTCGCCGACGACATCGAGTTCGCCCAGCACGTCGAGCACATCGTCGCGCTGCGCTTCCGTATCGGGATGGGCGATGTCGCGGACATGGACGATCAGGTCGGCCGACAGCACTTCTTCCAGCGTCGCACGGAAGGCCGCGATAAGCTGGGTCGGCAGGTCGGAGACGAAGCCCACCGTGTCGGACAGGATCGCCTTGTCCAGGCCGGGCAGCGCGATTTGGCGCATGGTCGGGTCCAGCGTGGCGAAGAGCAAATCTTCCGCCATGACGTCAGCACCGGTCATCCGGTTGAAAAGCGTCGATTTTCCGGCATTGGTATAGCCGACCAGCGCGATCACCGGCCATGGTGCGCGCTGGCGCCGGGCGCGGTGAAGGCCACGGGTGCGTGTGACCTGATCCAGTTCGCGGCGAATTTTCGCCATGCGATCGCGGATCATGCGGCGGTCCGCTTCGATCTGGGTTTCGCCGGGGCCGCCAAGGAAACCGAAGCCGCCGCGTTGCCGCTCCAAATGGGTCCAACTGCGCACCAGCCGCCCGGCCTGATAGTCGAGATGGGCGAGTTCGACCTGCAACCGGCCTTCATTGGTGGCGGCGCGTTCGCCGAAGATTTCCAGGATCAGGCCGGTCCGGTCGATGACCTTAGCCTCGCAGGATTTTTCCAGATTGCTCTGTTGCACCGGCGACAGACTGTTGTCGACGATGATGAGTTCGGCCTCTTCCTGCCGGGCCAGTGTGGCGATCTGGTCCACCTGCCCGCTTCCGAACAGGGTGGCGGGCTTGCGGTCGCGTACGCGGAAAGCCTGCGCTGCGCGTACATCTATGCCGATGGCGAGGGCCAGGCCGCGCGCTTCTTCCAGCCGGGCATCGCTGTCGCGGCGGTCTGCATTATGGGTTTCGGCATGAACGACGACGGCGCGCGCGCCGCGCGCCACTTCGTCATCGGAGTCGCGGTTGAATATGGCCATGGCGGCTTAAAGCACTGGAGGGATGAGAGGTCCACATAATCCACACCTGCGTTCGCGCGCGTGCTTCGACAAGCTCAGCACGAACGGAGGTGGGATTGGCCTACTCCAACCGATCAGTCGTCCTGTTCGTTCTCGCCGGTCAGGTCGAGCGCATGGAGCGGCTGGACTGTCGAAATGGCGTGCTTGTAGACGAGCTGAACCATGCCGTCGCGTTCCAGCAGCATGCAGAACAGGTCGAAGGCGGCGATTTCGCCCTGAAGCATCACGCCATTGACCAGGAACATGGTGACCGGGCTGCCCGATTTGCGGACGGCCGACAGGAAGATTTCCTGCAACAGCTTGGACTTGCCATTGCCGTCGCTGGCCTTGCGCAGGTCCGTCAGGTCCATCGGCTGGGCCGGCATTACCGTGGAGATGGCGTGCTTGTAGACGAGCTGCGACTGGCCATCGCGGCGCAGCAGCACGGAAAAATTGTCGAACCAGGTGATGATGCCCTGAAGCTTCACGCCCTTGACCAGGAACATGGTCACCGGGGTCTTGCTCTTGCGCAGGCTGTTCAGGAAGATATCCTGAAGATTATTCGCTTTATCGGCCATGGATTACGCCGTCCTATATTCTTGGCGGGACGTTACCCGCGCGCGCGCCCTTAAGCAGGGTGTCTTGCCTGTCCCCGCGGACCGGGAACAAGGGAAGTCCTACCGCAATTGCGAAGAGGCGTCCATGGCCGAGAAAGGATTGGGCAAAATTCTGCCTATGTCCATTTACCAGCCGTTCGGAAAGGCGGCGCTGGCCCCTGCCGAACGGCCGTGAGCCTGCCTATTCCTTGCCCTCGGTAATGCCGAGAAGCTTCAGCTTGCGATGCAGCGCCGACCGCTCCATGCCGATGAAGGTCGCCGTGCGCGAAATATTGCCGGAAAAGCGGCGGATCTGGATACGCAGATATTCACGCTCGAAACTCTCCCGCGCTTCCCGCAGCGGCGCGCCCATGATGGCGGACTGGCCGATCCCCTCCCCGCCGCCACCGCTCGTCAATTCGGACGGCAGCATGTCCAGTTCGATCCGGCCGATCCGATCGCCGGGCGCCAGGATCATGGTGCGTTCGATGACGTTGCGCAACTGGCGCACATTGCCCGGCCATTCATTGGCTTGAAGCGCGGCCATGGCGTCGCTCGCGATCTCGGGCGGTGCGACGCGACGGTCGGCGGCAAAACGGGCGAGATAATGTTCGACCAGCGGCGGAATATCGTCACGCCGTTCCGACAAAGGCGGAATGGCGAGCGGTACGACATTCAGGCGATAGAAGAGATCCTCGCGGAAACGGCGTTCCTCAATTTCGCCCGACAGGTCGAGCGCGGTGGAGGAAATGACGCGCACGTCGACCTTCACCTGCCGCTGGCCACCGACGCGGGTGAAGCTCTGGTCGGTCAGCACGCGCAGAATCTTGCCCTGCGTCGTCAACGGCATGTCAGCAATTTCGTCCAGATAGAGCGTGCCGCCATGCGACTGTTCCAGGAAGCCGGGGCGAACGAGTCCGCTAGGGTCCTCGACACCGAACAGTTCCTCCTCGACCCGGTCGGGGTCCATGCGGGCAGCCGCGACGATGATGAAGGGCGAGTCCGCACGGCCGCTCCAGCTATGGAGCATGCGGGCGGCGATTTCCTTGCCGACGCCCGCAGGGCCGGAAATAAGGACGCGACTACCGGTGCCGGCTACCTTCTTGATCGTGGCGCGAACGCTGTTGATCGACGCCGATGTGCCGGTCAGTTCGTCATCCTGCCCGAAGCGCGCGCGCAGCACCTGATTTTCGCGCCGCAGCCGTTCAGTCTCGGTCGCGCGTGACACGAGGTGGAGCAGTCGGTCGGCTTCGAACGGCTTTTCGATGAAGTCGGCCGCACCCTTACGGATGGCGGCGACTGCCGTGTCGATATTGCCGTGGCCGGAAATCATCAGGACCGGGATGCTGGGATCACGTCGCTTGATTTCGTCCAGCAGTTCAAGGCCGTCCATCCGCGAGCCCTGGAGCCAGACGTCCAGCAGCACCAGCGATGGTCGTCGCGCATCCAGCGCATCGATCGCGCTGTCGCTGTTGGCGGCGGTGCGGGTGGTGAAGCCTTCATCCTCAAGAACACCCGCGACGAGATCACGAATATCCTCTTCATCGTCGACTATCAGAATATCAAGCGCCATTGGCCGTCACTTTTCCCGTCATTTTACCCTGGGGCATGGCGATTACCTGCCCCTCTTCCATTTTTTCCAGTGCCCCCGCCGCAAAGCGGAGGGTTACGCATGCGCCGCCACCCACGGCGTCATCGAAGCGAATCTCTCCCAGATGCTCCTCGACAATCTTCTTGACGATGGCCAAGCCAAGACCCGTCCCCTTGGTCCGTGTCGTCATATAGGGTTCCAATATCCGGTCGCGTTCAGGCGGCAGTCCAATGCCGTCGTCGCGCACGGTGATGATCAGGTCGTCGTCACCCTGCGCCATCGTCATGCTGACATGACCGCGAAGCGCGCCTTCCGATGGTGGTCCTTTAGGTTCAATGGCTTCCACCGCATTCTTGACGATGTTCGTCAACGCCTGCCCCAATTGGCGGCGATCGCAGACCAGTTCCGCATCGGGCGTTTCGGTATGATATTCGAAACGGATATCGGGATGCGCGACTTCATGCAGGAATAGCGCATGGCGGGCGATGTCACCGACAGCTTCGCGCCGGAACACCGGTTTGGGCATCCGCGCGAAGGAGGAGAATTCGTCCACGATGCGCCGCAGGTCGCCCACCTGACGGACAATGGTGCCGGTCAGGCGGGTGAAGGTCGCCTTGTCGCTAGTGATTTCCTCGGCATAGCGGCGCTGGAGCCGTTCGGCCGCAAGCTGGATCGGTGTCAGTGGGTTCTTGATCTCATGCGCGATGCGGCGCGCGACGTCGGACCAGGCAGCGCGGCGCTGGTCGGATAGCTGTTGGGTGATGTCGTCGAAAGTCAGGATGTGACGCGAGGCATCCTGCGCCACCTTCACCGCCAGCGTGCGCAGGTCGCCATGAGCGCGCACCTGTACGATGCCGGAATCCTCTTCTGATGCAACGAATTCCGCCAGTTCGGGCGAAACTTCCGCAAGCGGACGGCCCACTGGATCGTCGCCCTCCTCCACCAGGATCGCAGCCGCCGAACTGTTGAGCAGCAGGATCATGCCCTGAAGATCGACCGACAGCACACCTGCGCTGACACCCGACAGGATGGCTTCAATGAAGGCGCGCCGCTCGCCCAACTGGCTGTTAGCGGCGACCAACGCGCCGGTCTGCGCTTCCAGCCGCTGGGTCATGCGGTTGAAGGCGGACGCCAGCGTACCGATTTCATCGCGCGATTGCGGGCTGGTGACGCGGGCGGACAGATCGCCGGCGGTAATCCGCCGCGCTGCCGTCACCAGTTCGTTGACGGGGCGGACCATCCAGTCGGCGACGGCCAGCGCGATATAGACAGCGATGCCGACCAGCAGCAGCGACCCAAGAAACAGCGCGATGTTGAACCGCAACTGGAGCGCGCGGGACTGGGCGGCGAACACGTCATAGTCGGCGATCACCTTCTGTGCGCGCGCGACATTGCTGAAGGAGGATGTGTCGGCGCTGCGGGTGACGTAGAGATAGATTTTGCTGCTGGGATAAAGCAGCGTCACCGCTTCGATCTGGTTCGGGCGCGCCTGTACGACGGCGGCTTCACCCCGGCCCAGGCGGCGGATGATTTCCGGCGTCAATATGTCCGACGCGGCCCGCTTGTCCGGCTCGACTGCGGCGGCGGTGCGAGCAATGCCGTCCTTCCCGACCTCTATGATGGAGGACCGGTTCAGCTTGCGGGTGACGACCTGATAGAGATAGCCTTCCGCGAATTTCGGACTGGAGACAGGGGACTGGTTCAAATAGGCGCGCAAATCGCCCGCCATGGTGATGGTTTCGTCCTGAACCTCGCTCAAATTCTGCTCATAATAGCCCCGCGCCAGATCGCTGGCGTTCTGGAGCATGCCGCGCGCGCTGTCCGATGCCCAGAACTGGACGCCATATTGGAACAGCAGGGACGCGAAGATGACGACCAGCAGCGTCGGCACGCTGGCGGCGATCGAGAAGATAGCGACAAGCCGGACGTGCAACTGCCCGTCGCTGCCGATCGCCGATTGGGCCGCGCGCCGTTTGGCGACGCGCCGCCCAACCAGCATCAGCAGGGCGATGGCGGGGACTAGATTCGCAACCAGCAGCAGCGCAACAATAGGCGGCGTCAGCAGCGTGTCCGATTGTCGCCCGCCCGACAGCAAATGATAGGTCAGGCCCGCCATCGCCAGCAATATGGCGAGCGTAACCGCCTCGACCAGCACCGCCAGTCGCCCTTTGCGCAAGAAGGCCGGCAGATGTCTCCGCCATGCCGATGCCCGCCTTGGGAGTGTCGTCGCGCCGCTCATAGTGGCTTTGTTACAACAACCCCGTGCCCGTTCAAACACAGTAATTGCAGATGGGTGATGCCGTTGGTCGACGCAGCCCGTCGGTTCGTCCTGAAATGCGACTGATCCCGATCAATCATTCAGGCGCAACTGTAGCGGATCGAGGCCATAGTCGGTCAATTTCTTGCGCAGCGTATTGCGGTTGATGCCCAGCAGACCGGCCGCGCGAATCTGGTTCCCGTCCACGCTGGCCAGCACTTCCTGCAACAATATCGGTTCGACGACTGCGAGCAGATCATCATGCAGGCTGCGTTGTGGCTGGCCAAGGCCGATGCCGACCTGACGCTTGGCCCAGTCGCGCACCGCATGCGCCAGATGGTCGGCGGGGACAGCATGGTCGGTCGGCATCGCATCGAGCGGCAGCATGTTCCGCAGCATGTCCGCAGTAATGACATTTTCGCGGCTCAGCACCGACAGGCGCTGCATCATATTCTGCAATTCGCGGACATTGCCGGGCCAGTGCCACACCATCAACAGTTGGGCCGCGTCATCGGCCAGCGCCTTGCGCGGCAGGCCCTCTTGCGCGGCGCGTTCCAGGAAATGGCGGGCGAGCAGGATGACATCCTCCCGCCGTTCGCGCAGGGCCGGCAGGGCGATCGGGACGACATTCAGGCGATAATAGAGGTCCTGACGGAAGCGTCCGTCTTCGATCAACAGGGGCAGATCCTTGTTGGTCGCGGCGATGATGCGGACGTTGACGCGCACCGGCTTGGAGCCGCCAACCGTCGTCACTTCGCCCGACTGGAGGACGCGCAGCAGCCGGGTCTGCGCCTCCATCGGCATGTCGCCGATTTCGTCGAGGAAGAGCGTGCCGCCCTGCGCCTGTTCGAACTTGCCGGCGGTGCGGACATGGGCCCCAGTGAAGGCTCCCTTCTCATAGCCGAACAATTCCGCCTCGATCAGTTCGCGCGGAATGGCGGCCATGTTGATCGGCACGAAGGGCTTGGTACGGCGCTGGCCCAGACTGTGGATCGCTTCGGCCACCAGTTCCTTGCCAGTGCCCGATTCGCCCAGAACCAGGATTGAAAGGTCGTTGGACAGGACGCGGGCGATGGTGCGGTAGACTTCCTGCATCGCGGGCGACCGGCCGACCAGCGGCAGGCCGTCATGGGGCAGGCCGACCTCGCCGCCTGCTTCCTCGGCGCTCTGGCGTGTGCCGAGCGCATCGGCGACGGCGCGGGTCAGTTCGTTGAGATCAAAGGGCTTTGGCAGATATTCGAATGCACCCTTTTCGGTCGCGCGGATCGCGGTGTTGAGCGTGTTCTGTGCAGACAGGACGATGACGTTGAGGTCGGGCCGGGTCGCGAGTATATCGGCTACCCCGTCCAGTCCGTCGCCATCCGGCAGCATGACATCGGTGATCAGCACGTCGGGAGTGAAACTGTCCATCAGGGAGGCGCGCTCACGGATGGATGCGGCGGTTTTCACCTTATGCCCCTGCCTGCGAAGGGCTTCGCCCACCACCACGCAGATGGCGGGGTCGTCATCCACGACCAATATTGTGCCGATCGCAGCCATCACACCGCCCCCATCGGCAGCAGGATGCGGAAGGTAGATTCGCCCGCTTCGACATCGCGCGAATATTGGACGAAGCCGCTCATGTCCCGGACCAGCTTATCCACCAGCGCCAGACCCAACCCCTGCCCGTCCCGCTTGCCGGTGATGAAGGGATTGAAGAGATGATCGAGAATATGTTCGGGCACACCGGGTCCATTATCGACGACGAGAATTTCGATCGGCAGCACGGCGCTGCCCTTGCCATCGCCGACTAACACGGAGACGCCATGACGGAAGGCAGTCTCCACGCGAATGCATGGTTTTT
This sequence comes from Sphingobium sp. YR768, assembly GCF_900111125.1. Classification (GTDB taxonomy): domain Bacteria; phylum Pseudomonadota; class Alphaproteobacteria; order Sphingomonadales; family Sphingomonadaceae; genus Sphingobium. The sequence continues at coordinate 154,799 of NZ_FOGE01000002.1, read as the reverse complement.
CTGTATGATCAAGGGCTTCTGCTGCATTTTTCAGCAGATTTATCATCACCTGCACCAAGGCATCATCATTGATGTTTGGAAATGGTAATGATGGATCATAATGTTTTGTAATTTTTATATTTTTCGCAAATCCAGCGGCTGCAATGCCGGCTGCCCGATCGATCAATGGGTAGATGTTGCCAGGATGGCATTCCAATGTGCGATCGGTTGTGAAATCCTGCATCCGGTCGATCAGCGCGGCGATCCTGTCGACCTCGTTGCAGATGAGTTGAGTCAGTGCCGCGTCGCGCCCGCCATGGCTGGATTCCAGAAGTTGCGCGGCGCCACGAATGCCTGACAGCGGGTTCTTGATTTCATGCGCGAGAATAGCGGCGGCGCCCATGGCCGATCGGGCGCCACCGGCGGAGCCACGATGACCGATCTTGCGCGCCTGACTTTGGGCGTGGAGGGATACGACGCGCCAGCCGTCGTGATCCACGATCGGCGCGATCATCAGGTCGACCTCCATTTCGGCGGTCCGGCCGGCATGAACCTTGATATCATAGGCGGCGATCGGCTTGTTGCTGTGCCAGATATCGAAACGTGCGCCGGCCTCCGCAATGCGGATGGTGCGGGAAACATCGCTGCCGATGATCGCCGATCGGGCCATGTTGAGTAATGTTTCGGTGCGGACATTCGCATCGGCGATGCTGTTGTCCGGTTTCACGATCAGCGTTGCTACGGGCAGCGCCGTCATTTGTTCGCCCAGCGATGGTCCATCCTGCTGCATCCGAAGTGGCGGGATGGACGTCAGCATGCCGGTCATGCAGCCCTGCGCAGCTCCGCCGGCTGGAGGCCGGTGGCGATCAGCGGCTCATAGAAGCGGGCGAGCATGTCCAGCACTGTCGCCGCATCCGGCTCCTGATTGACGCTGTGGCGGAACTCGGCCGAACCGGGCAGCCCTTTGGTGTACCAGCCGATATGCTTGCGGGCCATATTGACGCCGGTGTAATTATCATAATGTTCGAGCATTGCATGATAATGCCCGATAATTGCCTGATATTGTTCTGTGAGCGTCGGATCAGCAAGGCGCGTTCCATCAGTCAGCCAGGCCATGACCTGACCGATCAGCCAGGGGCGGCCATAGGCGCCGCGACCGATCATCACGCCGTCCGCGCCGCTCTGTTCCAGCGCCGTGTCGGCATCCTCGATCGAACAGATGTCGCCATTGACGATGACCGGCAGCTTGACCGCGTCCTTGACCGTGCGGACGAAGGCCCAGTCGGCCGACCCCTTATACATCTGGTTGCGGGTGCGGCCGTGGACGGTGATCAGCTTTGCGCCCAGATCTTCGGCGATATGGGCGAGTTCCGGGGCGTTGAGGCTGCTATGATCCCAACCCATGCGCATCTTCACGGTGACGGGCACATCGACCGCCTCCACCGTCGCCTTGATCAGCGAGGCGGCAAGCGGGAGGTCGCGCATCAGCGCGCTACCAGCGTCGCCATTGACGACCTTCTTCACCGGGCAGCCCATATTGATGTCGATGATCGCCGCGCCGCGATCGGCATTCAGCTTGGCGGCTTCGGCCATTTCGGTCGGAGAGCAACCGGCAAGCTGCATCGACACCGGTTCTTCCAGCGGATGCCAGGCGGCTTTTTGCAGGGACTGGCGGGTTTCCCGGATCATCGCCGCCGATGCGATCATTTCCGTCACATTGAGGCCGCAGCCATAGCGACGGACGAGCGTGCGGAAGGGCATGTCGGTGACGCCCGTCATCGGAGCGAGAACGACCGGCATGTCGATGGTGATCGGGCCGATGGAGATGGGAGCAAGTGTGCGCATGGTCTGAATGAAGATACTGCCTAAAAAACAGGCAGCCCTTAGCGGAAAATGGGCGGAACGGCAAGCGAGGGGCTGGCGGTGCCCGACGCCCTCGTCTATGCGGCGGCGCATGACATCGGCAAAGCCTCGCATCGTCGCGCTGATCGTCGCCGCAGGCGAGGGTAGCCGGGCGGGCGGCGAGATCCCCAAACAATTTCGGATGATCGCGGGTAAGGCCGTGCTGGCCCATGCCTATGACGCTTTGACGGCCCATGGCGCGATCGACTCCATTCACATCGTTCTGGCCGACGGGCAGGACGCCGCTGCGCGCAACCTGCTGGGCGATCGGGCGGCTCACTTCGTGACCGGCGCGGACAGCCGGCGCGGTTCGGTGCGGGCCGGGCTGGAAGCGATCGCATCGGCCGGTAGCGCGGACTTAGTGCTGATCCACGACGCGGCGCGGCCCTTCCTGCCGGGGGCAGTGGTCGACCGGCTGCTGTCAGCGCTTGAAGGCGCTGAGGGCGCTATCCCCGCCCTGCCCGTCTCCGATACGCTGGTGCGGGGCGCGGCGGATGTGATGGGCGGTGGTGTGGACCGCGCCGACCTCTACCGGGTGCAGACGCCGCAGGTCTTCCGTTTCGACACGATCCTGGCGGCGCATCGCGGCTGGGACGAGTGCCTTGAAGCAACCGACGATGCGCAGATTTTGCGGGCCTGGGGCCATGACGTCATTTTGGTGCAAGGCGATGAAAGGCTTGAGAAATTGACCTATCCGCAGGATTTCGCCCGCGCCGAAATGCAGCATGCGACACCGCGATCGACGCGGGTTGGCATGGGTTATGACGTGCATCGCCTCGCGCCCAATGAAGAATTGTGGCTGGCGGGGATATTGGTGCCCCATGATCGCGGCCTCGCCGGGCATAGCGATGCCGATGTGGCGCTTCATGCGATTGTCGATGCCATGCTCGGCGCGCTGGCGGAGGGGGATATCGGCAGCCATTTCCCGCCGTCCGACGCGCAATGGCGCGGCGCATCGTCCGATCGCTTTCTGGCCTATGCGCGGGATCGGGTGGCGGCGCGGGGCGGCCGGATCGAGCATATCGACCTCACCATCATCTGCGAGGCGCCCAAGATCGGGCCGCATCGGGACGCCATGCGCGCGCGGATCGCCGAGATATTGGCGGTGCCGGTCGACCGGGTGAGCGTGAAGGCCACGACCACCGAACGGCTGGGCTTTGCCGGGCGGCGTGAAGGCATTGCCGCACAGGCGGTTGCCACCCTGTCGCTCCCCGCGCTATCCTGATCCGATGATCGACACTGTCCTTCCGACCGAACTGGTCGAACTCGCCGAAAAGGTCATCATCGCGAACCGCCGTGCCGGCCGCACGATATCGGTCGCGGAAAGTTGCACCGGGGGACTGGTGTCGGCGGCGCTTACCGAAATCGCCGGGTCATCCGACGTATTTGACGCCGGTTTTATCACCTATTCCAATGATATGAAGGCGGAACTTCTCAAGGTCTCGCATGATGTGCTGGATACGTTCGGCGCTGTCTCCATCGCCACCGCCTGGGCCATGGCGCAGGGCGCGCTCAAGAAAAGCCATTCCCATGTCGCGGTCGCCATCACCGGCATTGCCGGGCCGGGCGGCGGCAGCGAGCAGAAGCCGGTCGGCACCGTCGTCTTCGCCCGCGCCGAACGCGGCGCCAGCCCCGACAAGGTCGTGGCCGACATGCATCATTTCGAAAATAACGGCCGGGGCGGCGTGCGCCTTCAGGCGGCGCTGTGCGCGCTGGAACTGCTGCTGCCCGACGGGGCATAAAGCTGGGCGGCGCGGCTTTCGAACGCGCCGATCATCTTGCGCAACGCCTTGTCGAAAAACTGGCCGGCCAGCATTTCGAACAGCCGGTTCTTGAATTCGAATTCGACCTCGAAATCGACCAGCACCCCGCCCTGCCCGTCGTCGCGGAAACCCCATTCATTGTGGAGATGCTTCAGAGGGCCGTCGAGATAGTCCACACGAACGCGATCCGGCCGATGCTTGTGCACCCGCGACGTGAAACTCTCCGACACGCCCTTGAAGCCGACGATCATGTCGGCGACCATTTCCGTCTCGTCGTCGGACCTTACCCGGATCGCACTGACCCAGGGCAGAAATTCCGGATAGGCCGCGACGTTCGACACCAGATCGAACATCTGGGTAGGCGTGTAGGGCAGATGGCGCGTTTCGTTATGTCTGGGCATCGAGCGATCAGGCCTTCGCCGCCGCCTTGGCCAGCTTGGCTTCACGCGCGGCGCGCATTTCCGCGAAATCCTTCCCGGCATGATAGCTGGAACGGGTCAGCGGGCTGGACGCGACCTGCAGGAACCCCTTGGCCCGTGCGATGCCGGCATAGGCGTTGAAGGCGGCCGGGGTGACGAATTCCATCACCTTGGCATGCTTGGGCGTGGGCTGGAGATATTGGCCCATGGTCAGGAAGTCGATGTCGGCCGAGCGCATGTCGTCCATCACCTGATGTACTTCCAGACGCTCTTCGCCCAGACCCAGCATGATGCCCGACTTGGTGAAGATCGACGGATCGAGCTTCTTTACCGATTCGAGCAGGCGCAGCGACGCATAATAGCGCGCGCCGGGACGAATGGTGGGATAGAGGCGCGGGACCGTTTCGAGATTGTGATTATAGACGTCCGGCCGGGCAGCGACGATCATCTCGACCGCGCGCTCATGCTTGTTGCGGAAGTCGGGCGTCAGGATCTCGATGGTGGTCTTCGGCGTGGTGCGGCGCAGCGCCTCGATCACCTTGACGAATTGCGACGCGCCGCCATCGGGCAGGTCATCGCGGTCGACCGAGGTGATGACGATATGTTCCAGACCCATTTCGGCCGACGCATCGGCCAAATTCTGCGGTTCGTTGACGTCGACCTTGCGCGGCATGCCCGTCTTGACGTTGCAGAAGGCGCAGGCGCGGGTGCAGACATCGCCCAGGATCATGACCGTGGCGTGCTTCTTCGTCCAGCATTCGCCGATATTCGGACAGGCCGCTTCCTCACACACCGTGTTGAGGCCCTTGTCACGCATCAGCTTGCGCGTTTCATGATAAGCAGGGCTCGTCGGCGCCTTGACGCGAATCCAGTCGGGCTTGCGGGCGCGTTCGGGCTTTTCGGGCGCGGGGATCGGAGCGATATCGGTCATGCGCCCCAGATAGCGATGCGCGGCCACTCTTGCCAGCCCCCTATTTGTGCGGCACATCGCTGGCCATGACAGATTTTGCCGACATGCTTCAGGGCTATCGCCGTTTCCGCAACACAGGCTGGAGCGAGCAGCGCGAACGATGGGACGAACTGAACGAAGGCCAAAGCCCCGGCGTGATGGTGATCGCCTGCTCCGACAGTCGAGTCGATCCGGCGCAGATTTTCGATACCAGCCCCGGCGAGATTTTCGTGGTTCGCAATGTGGCGGCGCTGGTGCCCCCGTTCGAGACGACGCCCGGTCTGCACGGCGTGTCGGCAGCGCTGGAATTTGCGGTGCAGGTTTTGGGCGTTGGCGAGATCGTGGTGATGGGCCATGGAAAATGCGGCGGTTGCAAGGCGGCGCTGAGCCATGATCTGAAGGACGCGCCTCCGGGTGAAGGCGGGTTCGTGCATAATTGGATCAGCCTGCTGGACGGTGCCCGCGAAGTGGTGATCGATCGCCATGGTGATGATCGCAGCCGCGAGGTGGAACGGGCCATGGAGCAGGAAGGCGTGAAGGTCAGCCTGGCCAATCTGCGCAGCTTCCCCTGCGTACGTACCAAGGAGAAGGCCGGCACGCTCAAGCTGGTCGGCGCTTTCTTCGCGATTTCCGACGGGCAACTGCACCTTCTGGACGAAGAAACGGGCGTTTTTTCGCCCGCATAGAATAGGGAAATAGCCGATGGCGACACGACAGGAAGGCCGCGGCAATATCGCCCTGCTGATCGATGCGGACAATGCGTCGGCGGCGCATTTCGACTCGGTGATGACCGTGCTGGCGGAATTGGGAACGGTGAATATTCGCCGCGCCTATGGCAATTGGAGCAAGGCGACGCTCAAAACCTGGGCGGCGCTGTCCATTGCGCAGGCGATCGAACCACAGCAACAGTTCGACCTGACCAAGGGCAAGAACGCCACCGACATGAAGATGACGATCGACGCGATGGACCTGCTGGCCAGCGGGCGCGTCGACGGCTTCGGTCTGATGTCGAGCGACAGCGATTTTACACCGCTGGTGACGCGCCTGCGACAGGATGGCATTCCGGTCTATGGCTTTGGCCTTGCCAGCACGCCGGAAGGGTTCCGCCGCGCCTGTACGCGCTTCATCGACGTGGCCGCACTCAAGGCCGCCGAAGTGCCGGTGGTGAAGAAGCCGACCGCAAGCACGGCAAAGGCGAAGGCGCCAGCGGTCAAGGCGCCGACGGCCCCTGCCCCCGCCGCGCCGAGCCCAGCCGCCGTCACGCCGCAACGCAAGGCGGTCGATCCCGAAGTCGTGCGCCTGCTGATCGACGCCTATGATGAAGCGAAGCGCGACGAGCGTGGTTTTGTCGCTCTGGGTCCGGTGGGGCAGCGGGTGGGGAACCGTTCCAGCTTCGACGTGCGCAACTATGGGTTCAAGCGGCTGTCAGATCTGGTCGCCGCCATCCCCAATTTCATTACCGAAGTGCGCGAAGGCGGCCAGACCTGGATCAAGCGGATCAAGTGATCGTCGCCCGCCATCTGATGATCCATGGCCGGGTGCAGGGCGTCTGGTATCGCGGCTGGACGGTGGCGACGGCGCGCGAACTGGGGCTGGTCGGCTGGGTCCGCAATCGCATGGACGGCGGCGTCGAAGCGCTGGTGCAGGGCGACGCGGCCGCAATTGATCGCTTCATGATGCTGGCGCAGGACGGGCCGCCCGCCGCCAGGGTGGCGGGGATCGATGTGGAGAATGCACCAGTCGAGGATTTGCAGAGCTTTGAACAACGGGCGACAGCCTGACCAGGATTACACCGCAAGGGGTGGAGGCGCGGGCCGGGCTCTGATAGACCCTTGGGATGACTCTCTTGTCCCCCACCGAACGCAGGATATTGGAAAGCGCGGCCGCCGCGCCGATGCTGGATCAGGTGCAGGACTGGGCTGCGATCAACAGCGGATCGCGCAATCTGGATGGGCTGGCACGGATGGCCGATCGGCTGGCCGACGCCTTTTCCATCCTGCCCGGCACCCTGCGTCTGATCGATGCCGCGCCGGTCGACAGCGTGTTGCCCGACGGCCGTATCCAGCCGATCGCGCATGGCCGTCATCTGCATATTTCGGTGCGGCCCGATGCGCCGATCCGGCTGCTGCTGACGGGGCATATGGATACCGTCTTTCCGGCGGATCATCCCTTCCAGCAACAGACATGGCTGGAGCCGGGCGTACTGAACGGGCCGGGCGTTGCCGACATGAAGGGCGGAATCGCGGTCATGCTGGCAGCGCTGGAGGCGATCGAGGCATCGGGCGCGGCCACGCAGCTTGGTTATGATGTGGTGATCAACAGCGACGAGGAAGTCGGCAGCGCTTCTTCTGCGGCGCTGTTGCGGGAAGTAGCAGTCGGCAAGATCGCGGCCTTCACCTATGAACCTGCCTTACCGGACGGCACGCTAGCGGGAGCACGGGCCGGCAGCGGCAATTTTTCCATCACCGTCACCGGGCGCAGTGCCCATGCCGGTCGCAATCCTGATGAAGGGCGCAATGCGCTGCTCGCCGCCGCCGATCTGGCGTTGCGGCTGAAGGCGGGGAGCGGCGTCGGCTTTTCCTGCAATCCAGCGAAGATCGACGGTGGCGGGCCAAATAATGTGGTGCCGGATCACGCTGTGTTGCGCGTCAATTTTCGGCCCCGCACGCCGGAGGATGAAATCATCGCCCGCGCACTGATCGACGGGGAAATGGCGGACGTGGCCCGCAGTCATGACGTTAGCCTGCATCTCCATGGCGGTTTTGGTCGCCCGCCAAAGCCGATGGATACGAAGGCCGAACGGTTGTTCGGGCTGGTCCGGCAATGTGGCGCAGATCTGGGCCTGCCGATCGGTTGGCGGGACACGGGTGGCGTGTGCGACGGCAATAATATCGCGGCCTGCGGCGTGCCGGTGGTGGACACGATGGGCGTACGCGGCGGCAGCATCCATAGCGACGCCGAATTTCTGCTGGCCGACAGCCTGCCCGAACGGGCGCAATTGTCGGCGCTGGCGATCTGGCGGATCGCGCAGGGACAATTTCAACCAGAACAGAAACAGGTGGAAGGGAATATCGCTTGAGCTTCATCATGCGCATCGCGCGCGCGGACGATTTGCAGACGCTGTATGAAATGGCGAAGCTGACCGGAGGGGGCTTCACCAATTTGCCGCCCGACCGCACGGCGCTGGCGGCGAAGCTGGAACGGACCGAAAAGGCGCTGGCGCGGCAGGGCGACGGTATCGAAGACGAACTGATCGTCATGGTGCTGGAAAATGTCGAGACGGGGCAGGTCCGTGGAACGTGTCAGATATTCTCGACCGTGGGGCAAAGCTGGCCTTTCTATTCCTATCGTCTGGGTGTGCTGACCCAGCATAGCCGGGAACTGGGCCGCACCTTCCGCGCGCAGATGCTCTCGCTCACCACCGATCTGGAAGGATCGGCGGAGGTAGGCGGCCTGTTCCTGCATCCGCGCGAACGGGCCGAGGGGCTGGGCCTGTTGCTGGCCCGCAGCCGCTATCTCTATATCCGCGCCCATCGCAGCCGCTTTGGTGACAAGGTGCTGGCCGAACTGCGCGGCGTGATCGACGAAGCGGGCGGATCGCCCTTCTGGGATGGGCTTGCCGGACGGTTCTTCGGCATGAGTTTTCAGGAGGCGGACGAATTCAATGCGGTGAACGGCAACCAGTTCATCGCCGACCTGATGCCCAAGACGCCCATCTACACCGCGATGCTGACCGACAGCGCGCGCGCCGTCATCGGCCTGCCCCACCCCAATGGCCGGGCGGCAATGCGGATGCTGGAGACGGAGGGCTTCGACAATGCCGGTTATGTCGACATTTTCGACGGCGGGCCAACGATGGTGGGCCAGATCGACCAGTTGAAGACGATCGCGGCGGCGCGCGACGTCACCCTGTCTGCGACGCATGAGAAGGGCGGCGACCGGATGCTGATCGCGACCGGTAGGCTGGCCGACTATCGCTGCACCTGGGGTTTGGTGCAAGAAGCTGCGGACGGCGCGATTTCGCTCGACGCGGCGAGCGCGGCGCGGCTGAAGATCGAAATCGGGGACAGCTTCACCATGGCGGGACGGGCATGAGCGTCAGGGAAATCAATTTCGACGGAATCATCGGTCCCAGCCATAATTATGCGGGGCTGAGCCTGGGCAATCTCGCTTCGGCGCGGAACGCGGGGGCCTTGTCCTATCCGCGGGCTGCCGCATTGCAGGGGCTGGAGAAGATGCGGGGCAATGTCCGGATGGGGCTGACGCAGGGCATTTTTCTGCCGCAATGGCGGCCGGACGTCGCCTGGCTCGGCAAGTTGGGCACGGATGTCGGCAATGCGGAGCCGCATATCCGCGCGGCGGCCATGTCCGCCTCGTCCATGTGGGCGGCCAATGCAGCGACCGTATCGCCTGCCAGCGATACGGCGGACGGGCTCACCCATCTGACCGTCGCCAATCTCGTCACCATGCCACACCGCAGCCATGAATGGCCGCAGACGCTTGCGCAGTTGCGCATCGCCTTTTCCGACGAGAAGGCGTTCGCCGTGCATGATCCGATCCCCGCGCCCTTTGGCGATGAAGGCGCGGCCAATCATATGCGACTGACGCAGAGCCATGGCGAGGCTGGCGTGGAAATATTCGTCTACGGCCGGTCGGGCGGCGCCTTCCCGGCGCGCCAGCATGTCGAGGCGAGCAGGGCGATTGCGCGCATCCACGGCCTCGATCCGGCGCGCACCCTGTTTGTCGAGCAATCGGAAGAAGCGATCGCGGCCGGGGCTTTCCATAACGATGTTGTCGCGGTGGCGAACGAGCATGTGCTGTTCACCCATGAACTGGCCTTTGCGGACAAGGCGGCTTTCTATGCCGACTTGCGCGCCGCCCTGCCCTGCGTCGAGATTGTCGAGGTGCCGGCCAGTGCGGTCAGTCTGGCCGATGCGATAAAATCCTATCTGTTCAATGCGCAGTTGGTGACATTGCCGAATGGCGGCATGGCGCTGATCCTGCCGACCGAGGCGCGCGAGACGCCAGCCGTATGGAACTGGCTGGAGCAGATGATCGCGGGCAATGGGCCGATCCGGCAACTGGTGCCCGTCGATGTGCGCCAGTCCATGGCCAATGGCGGCGGTCCCGCCTGCCTGCGCCTGCGGGTCGTCGCCGACCCTCGTGACATCGACCCGCGTTTTCTGGTCGATGAGGCGCAACTGGATGCAATTGCACAAATTGTGTCCGATTACTGGCCGGAATCGATCGCTCCGGACGATCTTGGTGATACCAGACTGATTGCACGTATCGAGCAATCATGGTTAACTCTTGTTGACCATTTGCAGCTTTCGGGCGACCTGGTTCCCTGACGTCGGGGATGCGCCAAACGGAATGACCATGAACCGGATCAAAAGCCTCTTCATCATCAAGACCAAGTTCGAGGCTTTCATGGTCATTTACGCGCTTGCGCTCGGCGCGACCGAGCGCGGCGCGGTCTATATGCACCAATATCCCGGCATTGGCGGCCAGTTGCTGGCACTGGCCTGTTCAGGCGCCGTCTTCATGGCGGGCGGCAAGATTCTCGACGCGCTGGAATATCAGCGCGGATTTTAACTCTCTGCGTCGGAGTCATATGGCTCCGCAATGGATGAAACCAAATTCATTCCACATGCGCTCAACAGCGGAAGCTGTTGTCTGTCATATGATGGGTTGACAGCGAATCTCTTTAAGATGTTAATATAGATCGAGAAACGAGAAGAGGATTCCGCATGCCGAACTCTCGAGGAGGTCGAAGCGTAACCGCCGCCGAACTGGTGCGCAATTTCGCGCATTGGCGGGAGGTTGGGGCCAAGGAGCCCGTACTCGTTACCCATCATGGTCGCGAAACCCATATTTTGATGGGTATCGAGCCCTATAGCCGACTGACGGGGTCGAAGGGGGCAGCGGACCTTCCGGATCGCACACAGGAACTCGCAAACCATATTCATCAGGGACTTTTCCTGTGCCGGGGTGACCTCTGCCTCGATTTCGTCAACCCGGTCGCCCTGTCGATGACCAAGCGTTGGGATCGGCAACTGGAAGGCAAACCGCTGTTCGAGGCTCTGCCCGAATTTGCGGGCGCAGTAACGGAAGCGCATATCCGGCATACGCTCGCGTCGGGTGAAGCCAGCGCCGCCGACATCCCTTCTCCCTTCCGCAAGGATAGCTGGCTTCATTTCGAGACATTCCCCTTCGGTTCCGGGATCGCGATCCTGCTGCGCGATATTACAGACGACATGCAACATCACCGGCTCGCTGATATAAAATCAGCCATTCTCAAGGCAATGGGCCTGCATGATGGTATCAGTTATCTGCGTGTATCGATGCGGGGCTTCATCGAGGTCGTGGACGACAGCTTCTGCACCATGATGGGCCTGCCGTGCGAAAAACTGATCGGGGTGCCGCTGCACGACCTGATCGCCATGCCGGTGCGTCGGATACTGCGGGAGGATTTGGAGCAGGTGCTCAATGGGCAGGGCGATCGCCGAACAACCACCCAGTTCCTGAGCAATCGGGGCAATGTCGTCCCGGTCGATGTCAGTCTGGTAAGACTGCACGGCACATATGGTACGGAGGGCGCGGTCATGGTGATTGCGCCGGAAGGACGGGCTCTGTCTGCTATAGCCGCCCAGCATTAAGAGACCGTTTGAAAAATGCGCGAAAGAGCGCATTTTTGTAGCCGCACCGGCCCTCACCCCACCCGACCGCCCAACAGGGTACCATATGTGGGCGGTCGGGTGGGGGTGAGGGCCGGTGCGGATGCGCCAAAGGCGCATTCCCAAACAGGCTCTAAGACGGGTCATAATTAATACGGCTATTTACACATAAAATATGTAGTCTGATGACAAGGTGGGGCGTAGACTGACAGATTTGCACGCAATGACCCGCTTTATTTCCAGCGATTAGCGGCGATAACTACATATATTGCGCAGCGCCTTTTGGTAGGTTGAACACCCTTTGTTGGCCGGCGAGAAGTAATCTGGGGACATGGCAGATCATGTCCCTTTTCGCTTCAAGGCCCTTGGCCGCAGGCTTTCGCTATTGCGCGCGGATCGGCGTGGCAGTTCATTGATCGAGGCGGCCTTTGCCCTGCCGATCCTGATCACCATGCTTATGGGCATAATGGGTTTCGGCAGTTGGTTCATGACCGCGCACAGCCTGCAACAGGCGGCCAATGATGCTGCGCGCGCGTCCGTCGCTGGCTTGAGCACCACGGAACGTAGGTCGCTGGTGGACCAGAGCGTTACCGCCAGTCGCAGCGCTTTCCCCGTACCAGGAGCACAGTCGATCACCACGGCTACGACCGAAAGCGGCGGCTATTACACCGTGACGCTCAGCTATAATCTGTCGAACGCGCCGTTATTTTCCGCCATTCCGATCAAATTGCCAGGCGGCGTTTTGCAACGCAGTGCTGTCGTGCGGATCACCACATAATGAAATTCTTCCGACGCAATAAGCTGGCAACCGATCGGCGTGGCGGCGCGACTGTGCTTTTGGCCGGTTCGCTGTTCATGCTGGCGGGGGCCGCCACCGTGGCCGTCGATCTGGGATCGGTCTATCTGGCCCGCCGACAATTGCAGGGTATTGCGGACGCAGCCGCCCTTGCCGCAGCACAGGGCGGCCGATCCGCGGCTGAACAACTGGTTACGCAGAGCGGGGTCAATGGCGTTACGCTCTCGACGATGGAAAATGGAGCCTATACCGCAGATTCATCCGTTGCGGTAGCGGACCGTTTTCGCGTCGGCGATGCCAGCGGCGGCGCAACACGGGTGGTGGTGACCCGTCGCACCCCCCTCTTCTTCGGACGCTTACTGGTCGGGCGTGATGGCGTCGATCTGTCGGCACGCGCTGTTGCCGCGCGCAGCGATGCTGCCGCCTTTTCATTGGGTACCGGTCTTGCCTCGTTGAGCGGTGGTCTGCCCAATATGCTGCTGTCCAGTCTGGCAGGGACCGAACTCAATCTGTCTGTCATGGACTATAACGGGCTGATCAGTGCCAATATTGACCTGCTGCGCTTTGCCGATGCGCTGAAGGTGCGGACGGGACGCAATGATGATAGCTATGCCACGCTGTTCGACCGGCAAATCCCGATATCCGACCTGCTGGGGGCGATGGGAGACAGTATCGCTGGCAGTCAGGCGGCGACGACGCTGCTGACGCTGGCGAGCCGGATACCCGGTCGATCTGTGCGGTTGAGCGATATCGTCGACCTGGGCCCGGCACGCAATGCCACCAACGCTACGGGGCAGCCGAATATTCTGCTGGATGCGTTTTCGATGTTGCGCATGGTGCTGAGTCCTGTGTCGGGCACGTCGGTACCCATGGATTTGAAGGTCGCTATTCCGGGCCTGACCAGCACGCGCTTGATGATAGTGACCGGCGAGGGACAGACTCGGACACCGCTCGTCAGCATCACGTCCAAAAAGGATGTGGTGTTGCGAACAGCGCAGACGCGCATCTATCTGGAGAGCACCGTGGCGTCAGTCCTGGCAGGCATCGCGACCATCAGGATACCGCTCTATATCGAACTGGCGGCGGCCGAAGCGCGCCTGTCCGATATCCAGTGCGGCGACAATGGCGGCGTCACACTAGCCGTCACGCCGTCGGTCGGTACGGCGGCACTCGCTGATATCGATGTCAACGCGCTGACCAATTTCTCGACGCCTGCCAATCCTCGTTCTGCCCTGCTGGCGCAAACGCTGTTAGGTACGAAAGTCAGCGCTTATACCAATATATCGCTGGGCGGCACGCAGGCACAGAATGTCTTCTTCTCCCCCAGCGAGATCAACGCCCAGCAGGTCAAGACAGTTAGTACGCGCGACCTGACGCACGGGATTGCCGCCAGCCTGACCAATCAGACGCAAGTGCAGGTGTCGGTGTTGGGCATCACCATCAGCAATAGCCCGCTCAGTCCGCTGGTCGGCGCGGTGCTGGGCACGACCGCACCGCTGCTGGATGGCATATTGAACAGTGTTACCGCCACGCTGGGCGTGCGTATCGGCACGGCCGACGTCCGGGTGCATCAGCGGCGCTGCGGTATCGCCTCCGTCGTCGCCTGATCCCCCGCTTCCTCTTGCCTTGCGGCCCATGCCCCGTCAGGAGCGGGGCATGGGCGCTATCATGTTGCAGGGAACCGGATCGGACGTAGGCAAATCGGTGCTGGTCGCCGGGCTATGCCGGGCGCTGGTACGGCGGGGCTATCGGGTCCGGCCGTTCAAGCCGCAGAATATGTCGAACAACGCCGCCGTCACCAGCGATGGCGGCGAGATCGGCCGGGCGCAAGCGTTGCAGGCGATCGCCTGTGGCGTGGCCCCGCATACCGATATGAACCCCGTACTGCTGAAGCCCCAGGCCGATCGAACATCGCAACTGATCGTTCATGGCCAGGTGCGCGGTGCGCTGGGATCGGGCAATTTCCGCAGTGCGCGCGGGCAGTTGCTGGGCGCTGTGCTTGAAAGCTATGAACGGTTGCGCGCCGAGTGCGACATCGTCGTGGTGGAAGGTGCGGGGTCGCCTGCCGAGATCAATCTGCGCGCCGGGGACATCGCCAATATGGGCTTCGCTCGCGCGGCCAATGTGCCGGTGGTGCTGGTCGGTGACATCGACCGGGGCGGCGTGATCGCGGCGGTGGTAGGAACACGGGCGGTGATCGATCCCGAAGATGCCGCGATGATCCGGGGTTTCCTGATCAACAAGTTTCGCGGTGATCCGGCTCTGTTCGAGGATGGCTATCGACAGATTGAGGCGCTGTCGGGCTGGCGTGGATTTGGCGTGGTGCCGTGGCTGGATGCTGTCGCCCGCTTGCCGAGCGAGGATGCGGTCGTGCTGGAGCGGCGATCCTTCTCGGTCGAGGCGCCGCTGATCATCGCCTGTCCGGTGCTGCCGCGCATTTCCAATTTCGATGATCTCGATCCCCTGAAACTGGAGCCAGGGGTCGATCTGCGCATGATCGGGCCGGGACAGCCGATCCCGGCGGAGGCCGCGCTGGTGATCCTGCCCGGCTCCAAGGCGACGCTGGCCGATATGCGGGCGATGGTGGCACAGGGCTGGGACATCGACATCAAGGCGCATCATCGCCGTGGCGGCGCGGTGCTGGGCATTTGCGGTGGTTATCAGATGCTGGGGCGAATGATCGCCGATCCCGACGGGCAGGAAGGGCCAGCGGGCATGATCGACGGACTGGGCCTGCTGGAGGTCGATACGGTGCTGAGCGGCACCAAGACGCTGGAAGCCGTTCGGGGCCGCGCGCTGGAGGCGGATTTCGGCGGCTATGAAATGCATATGGGTCGAACGGCGGGGCCGGACTGCGCGCAACCTTTCGCCCTGCTGGATGGCCGCCCGGATGGGGCAATCAGTCGCGATGGGCGTGTGATGGGCAGTTATGTCCACGGACTGCTCGCCAGCACGCAATTGCGGGATGCCTTGTTGCGCCGGGTTGGCGGCGAATCGGCTGGGGCGGATTATGATCGCTCGGTCGAGGATGCGCTGGACGAGATTGCCGCGCTGCTCGAAAATCATGTCGATATCGACGCCATGGTGACGCTGGCGACCGGCTGACGGACAAAGAACAAAGGCCGCCGGAGCAGCCTCAACTTTTACCGCCTCTTGAGGAAATGGTGCACCCGGAGCGATTCGAACGCCCGACCCTCAGATTCGTAGTCTGATGCTCTATCCAGCTGAGCTACGGGTGCACATTTCTTGAAAGAACAAAGGCTTGAAGCCCCATTCTTCGACAATGTTCCCAATGGTGCACCCGGAGCGATTCGAACGCCCGACCCTCAGATTCGTAGTCTGATGCTCTATCCAGCTGAGCTACGGGTGCATATTCTCTGCAAGAACAAAGGCCTTAAGCCCTATCCTCCGAAAATGTTTCCAATGGTGCACCCGGAGCGATTCGAACGCCCGACCCTCAGATTCGTAGTCTGATGCTCTATCCAGCTGAGCTACGGGTGCGTGGAGACGCGCTGATAGAAGCGACCGGACGATTGGGCAAGCTCCTTTTTTGCACTTTTTTGGCAGGGCAACTTTTATTGCCCTCTCAACGTTCAGTCGGTCAGGAGGACGCGGAAAATGAGCTTCACCCTGAACCAACTTGCGCTGTTGCTGATCATGTTGGCAGTCGGCTGGCTGCTGGGCCTGATCATGAGCGGGCGCGGCAAATATCGGCGGCTATGGCGGGACGAGCAGATCGCCCATCATGCGGCCATCAAGGAGCGGGATGCGCGGGTAGAGGCGGCCAATGCGCGAATCGCCGAGTTGGAACGGCAATCGGGTCCGATCGGTCCGGGTACCGCTACCGCCGTTGGCGGCGCCGTACATGGTCGCGATGATCTGAGCCGAATCAATGGCATAAGCCAGACGCAGGAGGTTGCGCTGAATGAGGCAGGCTATCATCGCTATGGCCAGATCGCGGCGCTCAATGACGAGCAGGAAGCGACGCTGGAGGCGCGGTTGGGCCTGAAGCCCGGCACGATCACGCAGGAGGACTGGCGCGGTCAGGCGACCGAACTGGAACGCAGCCACAAGCCGGGCCTGTTCAGTCGGCTGACGGGATCGGCCTGAACGGATAATCCCTGAATGAAGAAGGGCGGGAGTTGCCTCCCGCCCTTTTCTGTTACTTCTTTGCCAGAGCAGCCTGTGCCGCCGCCAGACGCGCGATCGGCACGCGATAGGGCGAGGCCGAGACATAATCGAGGCCAGTCTGTTCGCAGAAGGCGATCGAGGCCGGATCGCCGCCATGTTCGCCGCAGATGCCCAGCTTGATGCCGGGGCGGGTCGCCCGGCCGCGTTCGGCGGCGAGCTGGATCAGTTCGCCAACGCCCTCCACATCGATGCTGACGAACGGATCGCGGGCGAAGATGCCCTTGTCGACATATTGGGTCAGGAATCGGCCGGCATCGTCGCGGCTGATGCCGATCGTGGTCTGCGTTAGGTCGTTGGTGCCGAAGGAGAAGAATTCACCGACTTCAGCGATCTCGCCAGCCTTGAGCGCCGCGCGGGGCAGTTCGATCATCGTGCCGACCAGATAGTCGACCGATGCGCCCTGCTCGGCGAACACATCCTTGGCGACCTGATCGACGATCGCCTTCATCAGTTCCAGTTCCTTGCGGGTCGCAACCAGCGGGATCATGACTTCGGGGATCGGGGCTTCGCCGCTGCGCTGCTTCACGATCAGCGCGGCTTCGAAGATGGCGCGAGCCTGCATCTCGTAGATTTCAGGATAGGTGACGCCAAGGCGGCACCCGCGATGGCCCAGCATCGGGTTGAATTCATGCAGTTCGGCGGCGCGACGCTTGAGGGTGTCGACGCTGACACCTGCGCCCTTGGCCACTTCCTCGAACTCCGCTTCGCCATGCGGCAGGAATTCGTGAAGCGGCGGATCGAGCAGACGGATGGTCACGGGCAGGCCGGCCATCACCATGAAGATCTGCGCGAAATCGTCCCGCTGTTCGGGTAGCAGCTTGTCGAGCGCAGCGCGCCGGCCCTTCTCGCTGTCGGCCAGGATCATCTCGCGGACCGCCGTGATGCGCGCCGCGTCGAAGAACATATGCTCGGTGCGGCACAGGCCCACGCCCTCGGCGCCGAATTCGCGTGCGACCTTGCAGTCCTGCGGCGTTTCGGCGTTGGCGCGGACCTTGAGGCGACGAACCTTGTCGGCCCATTCCATCAGGATGCCGAAGTCGCCGGCCAGTTCGGGCTGCACGGTCGGCACTTCACCCGCCATGACTTCGCCGGTGGCGCCGTCGATGGTCAGGATGTCGCCTTCCTTCAATTCCCGGTTGCCGATGCGCAGGATCTTGGCCTTGTTGTCGATCGACAGGCTGCCCGCGCCCGAGACGCAGGGACGGCCCATGCCGCGCGCCACCACGGCGGCGTGCGACGTCATGCCGCCACGCGCGGTCAGGATGCCCTTGGCCGCGTGCATGCCGTGAATGTCTTCCGGGCTAGTTTCGACGCGGACGAGGATGACCGAATCGCCCAGTTCGTTGCGACGCTCGGCAGTGTCGGCGTCGAACACGATCGCGCCGCTGGCCGCGCCCGGCGAGGCGGGCAGGCCCTTGGTCAGCACATCGCGCGGCGCCTTGGGATCGAGGGTCGGGTGCAGAAGCTGGTCGAGCGCGGCAGGATCGACGCGGGCGACGGCTTCTTCTTCGCCGATCAGGCCTTCATTCGCCATGTCGACCGCGATCTTGAGCGCGGCCTTGGCGGTGCGCTTGCCCGAGCGGGTCTGGAGCATCCAGAGCTTGCCCTGCTGCACCGTGAATTCGATGTCCTGCATGTCGCGATAATGGGTTTCGAGGATCTGGAACACCTTCGCCAGTTCGGCGTAGGTTTCGGGCATCGCCTCTTCCATCGACAGCGGCTTGGCCCCTGCCCGCTCGCGCGCCTGAAGGGTCAGATATTGCGGCGTGCGGATGCCCGCCACAACGTCTTCACCCTGGGCGTTGATCAGATATTCGCCATAATAGGCGTTCTCGCCGGTGGCGGGATCGCGGGTGAACGCCACGCCGGTTGCCGAGGTGTCGCCCATATTGCCGAACACCATCGCCTGCACATTGACGGCGGTGCCCCAGTCACCGGGGATCGAGTTCAGGCGGCGATAGACCTTCGCACGGTCGGCCTGCCACGAACCGAACACGGCCGAAATCGCGCCCCAGAGCTGATCATGCACGTCCTGCGGGAAAGGCTTGTCCCACAGCTTGGCGACCAGCGCCTTATATTCGGTGACCAGCGCCTTCCAGTCGTCGGCGGTCATTTCGGTGTCGAGCGTATAGCCCTGATCTTCCTTGGCGATTTCGAGGGCTTCCTCGAACGCGCCATGATCGAGTTCCAGAACGACGTCGCAATACATCTGGATGAAGCGGCGATAGCTGTCCCAGGCGAAACGCTCGTCACCCGACGCCGTGGCAAGGCCCAGCACGGTTTCATCGTTGAGGCCGAGGTTGAGGACAGTGTCCATCATGCCGGGCATGGAGATGCGCGCGCCCGAACGGACCGACACCAGCAGCGGATCGGCCGCGTCGCCGAACGTCTTGCCGGTGATGCCCTCGATATGGCCGATGCCGTTGGCGACTTCGGCCTTCAGGCTGTCGGGATAGACGCCGCCATCGGTATAATAGCGGGTGCACATTTCGGTGGTGATGGTGAAGCCCGGCGGAACCGGCAGGCCGATGGCGGCCATGCCGTCCAGGTTCGCGCCCTTGCCGCCCAGCAGGTTCTTGTCGCCCTTGCCCCCATCATTCACGCCGCCGCCGAAACGATAGACATAGCGTGTCGAAGTGGTGCTCATCTGGGCCTCATCCGTCATTACCATAGTAGCGGCTCTCCCTGCACTGATTGCCGTGTTTGTGCGTTGCAATAATAATGCCGCAATTAGCGGCGTAAAGCCTGTGACGATAGGATTTATCGTCCTTAGCTTCGCATATTTCCCGTAAATCTCAGAATATTCTTACCTCATCCGGTAATTTTCGAAAAGTCGGCGACATTGTGCACTGCATCACGAACCCGCGCCAGCAATGCGAGGCGAGTCGTGCGCTTCGCCGGATCGGCGTCATTGACCATGACGGTATCGAAGAAGGCGTCGATCGGCGCCCGCAATGTCGCCAGTGCGGCCATGGCCCCTTCGAAGGTTTCGTCCGCCACCGCCTGCGCCGCGCGCGGTTCCGCGGCGTCCAGCGCCGCGATCAGGTCAGCTTCTGCCTTTTCGGGGGTGTAGGACAGCGAAAGGGCCCCGGCGCTCTCCACGCCTTCCTTCTTCAGGATGTTCGCGGCGCGCTTATAGCCGGCGAGCAGATTGGCGCCATCGTCGGTCGCGACGAAGGACTGAAGCGCCTTCACGCGAGCGAGGAGGCGAACAAGATCGTCCTCCCCGCCGAGCGCGAACACCGCGTCGATCAGGTCGTGACGAACGCCGGCTTCCTTCTGCTGAACCTTGAGGCGGTCAGCGAAGAAGTCGAGGAATTGGACTTCAAATCCAGAGAATCGGCTCTTGAGGGAAGCCGATCCAGTAGGAAATTCTAACTCGATGTATTCATCAACAGCAGGCTGGCTACTACCAAATGCAGCCATAACATCCCCATCTTCATGGATGTGTTTGGGAATATGGCTTCCTTTTAAGATCACTTCATCACGTGCAGCTCGATCAATCGATCGCTGGTTATTTTCAATCACACCCACTGCGGCAATGATTCTAGTTGTCAGCATCCGCAACTTGAGGCGCAGGTTGTTCTTGGTAAGTAGGGCTATCACGGCGAGTGCCGCTCGGCGCAACGCAAAGGGATCGCGAGAGCCGGAAGGCTGCATTTCTCGCATGAAGAACCACAGCAACGTATCCAGCTTATCCGCCAGCGAAACCGCTACCGTCACCGGCGCAGTCGGCACATCATCCCCCTGCCCGACCGGCTTATAATGATCGCGGATCGCGTCGGCCACGGCATCGGGCAGGCCTTCGGCGCGGGCATAATAGCCGCCCATCACGCCTTGCAATTCGGGGAATTCGCCGACCATTTCGGTGACGAGGTCAGCCTTGCACAGTTCCGCCGCCTGACGCGCGAGCGCCGGATCGCAATTGGGGACGATGCCTTCGCTCGCCAGCCATTCGGCCAGCTTCGACACCCGCTCTACCTTGTCCGCGACGGTGCCGAGCTTTTCGTGGAAGGTGATGCGTTCCAGTTTCTGCGCATGTTCGGCCAGCGTCTTGCGGGTCGAGCGGTGGCGCGCGGCCCCCGTGCCCTCATGATGCCACTGATCCTCTTCCCAGAAATGGCGCGCGTCGCTGAGGCGGGCGGCCAGCACCTTGCGGTTGCCCTCCACGATCGCCGCGCCGCCATCGATCGCCTCGATATTGGCGGTGCAGATGAAGGCGGGCGCCAGTTTTCCCGCTGCATCGCGCAGCACGAAATATTTCTGGTTGATCCGCAGGGTTAGCTGGATGACTTCAGGCGGCACCTCAAGGAAGGCCGGGTCGAAATCGCCCAGCAGCGGCACCGGCCATTCGGTCAGGCCCGCATTTTCCGCGACCAGCCCCTTGTCCTCGATCACGCTATAGCCCTGCGCGGCGGCGGCTTCGTTCGCTTTCGCTTCGATGATCGCCTGCCGCTCCTGATGGCTGGCGATGACATAAGCGGCGCGCAGCTTTGCGGCATAATCGTCGGCGCCGTCGATGGTGACGGGGCCAGTCGAATGGAAGCGGTGGCCCACGGTTTCGCGACCGGCGACGATGCCGTCAAGCTCGATCGCGATCACCTCGCCACCCAGCAGCGCGACGATGCCCTGCAAGGGCCGGACCCAGCGCAGGCTTTCGGTGGTCTGGCTGGCGGTGCCCCAGCGCATCGATTTGGGCCAGGGGAAGGCGCGCACGACGGCGGGCACGGCCTGCGCCAGCACATCGGCAGTGGCGCGGCCGGGCTTGTTCACCACGGCGAACCAGACGCCGTCGCGATCCTGCAACTGATCCTGGGTCAGGCCGGTCTTGCGCAAGAAGCCGTCCAGCGCCTGCGCGGGGGCGCTGGTGCGGGGGCCTTTGAACTCCTCACTGACCGCCGCGGTTTCCAGCGGCAGGCCGCGCGCGATCAGCGCGAGGCGGCGGGGCGTGACGAAGCTGTCGATCGCGGCAGGCTTCAGCCCCGCCTTCGCCAGCTCTTCGGCAAAGAGGCGGGCGAGATCGTCCGACGCCTTCAATTGCATGCGCGCGGGAATTTCTTCGCAGCGCAGTTCGAGGAGGAAATCGGTCATCATGCGGTCCACCCCGGGAATTTCGCGGCCCATTCGTCGGCGTTGGTGGCGATCCATGCTTCGCAGCTGCCCTTAGCCATATCACGCACCTGGCCCATATAGCTGGCGCGTTCCTGCACGGAGATGACGCCGCGCGCCTGGAGCAGGTTGAACACATGGCTGGCCTTGATCGCCTGATCATAGGCGGCGAGCGGGACGCCATTGTCGATGCACTGGCGCCATTCGGACTGGCAATCCTTGAACCAGCGGAACAGTTTTTCGGTGTCGGCGACCTCGAAATTCCATTTCGACATCTGCTGTTCATTGGCCAGGAACACGTCGCCATAGGTGACGCCGGCATCGTTGAACTTCAGGTCATAGACGCTGTCGACGCCCTGAATATACATGGCGAGCCGTTCGAGGCCATAGGTCAGCTCGCCCGCGACAGGCTTGCAGTCATAGCCGCCCATCTGCTGGAAATAGGTGAACTGGGTGACTTCCATGCCATCGCACCAGACTTCCCAGCCAAGGCCCCAAGCGCCCAGCGTCGGGCTTTCCCAGTCATCCTCGACGAAGCGGATGTCATGGACCAGCGGATCGATGCCGATTTCCCTGAGCGATCCCAGATAGAGATCCTGAAGGTTCGCTGGCGACGGCTTCATGATCACCTGATATTGGTAATAATGCTGGAGCCGGTTGGGGTTTTCGCCATAGCGGCCGTCGGTAGGTCGGCGGCTGGGCTGCACATAGGCGGCGTTCCAGGGCTGAGGCCCCAGCGCGCGCAGCGTGGTCGCCGGGTGGAAGGTGCCTGCGCCGACTTCCATGTCATAAGGTTGCAGGATGACGCAGCCCTGCTTCCCCCAATAGGCATGGAGGGTCAGGATCAGGTCCTGGAAGGAAAGCACTTTGCCTTCGGCCACGGATAGTCCTTTTATACGCTATATGCTGATTTTCGTGGCTCGCGCCTTGGCCCATGCCATTGTTACGGTCAAGGGAAAGCGGCGGCAAACAGGGTTAAGCCGCTTGCCGGAACGCGGCCTGCACCCCATTGAAGGGGATATGAAGATATTCCCCACCCTGCTGCGCCTGATCGGCCCGGCATTGCTGCTGGTCGGCGGCGCGGCGCAGGCCCGCGCGCCGATATCCAAGAGCGTCGTCGCCACCCCCGCCCTGTGGCAGGTGAAGGATGCCGATACGACCATCTGGCTGTTCGGCACCGTCCATGTGATGAAGCCGGATGTCGACTGGTTCGGCGGTACGGTGAAGAAGGCTTTCGACGGGTCGGACCAGCTGGTGCTGGAGATTATCGAGCCGGACGATCCGCAGGCGCTGAGCGCGACCATGGCGCAGATGGCGATCGCGAAGGACGGGGTAAAGCTGTCCGACCGGCTGACGCCGGAAGCGCGGACGGCATATCAGGCGGCGATGGAGGCCAATGGCCTGCCCTGGCAGACGTTCGACATGTTCAACCCGTGGATGAGCGGCATGGCGCTGTCCGTCGCGCCGCTGGAGAAGCTCGGCTACAAGAGCGATATCGGCGCGGAGAAGATATTGCGCGCTGCTGCGCAGGGCGCGGGCAAGAAGGTCGACGCGCTGGAGACGGTGGAGCAGCAGGTCGGCTTCTTCGCGGGCCTGCCGATGGAACAGCAGGTGCAGTTCCTGAACGCCACGGTCGACGGCCTGCCGGAGATGGAGACGGAATTCGCCAGCCTGCTGCGCTACTGGCAAGCGGGGCAGCCGGACAAGCTGGCAAAGTCCATGAACGAGTCGCTGGAGGCGACGCCGGAACTGGCGCAGGTGCTGCTGTCCGGGCGCAACGCCAATTGGGCCAAGTGGATCAAGGCCCGGCTGGACCAGCCGGGCACTGTGTTCGTCGCGGTGGGCGCGGGTCATCTGGCCGGCAAGGGCAGCGTGCAGGATCAGTTGAAGGCGCTGGGCATCGCCACGCGCCGCGTCAAGGAGTGACATAGATGCGCAGGATGAGCCGCCTTCTCGCCCTCTTCGCCCTGACGCTGGCAGCCGCATGCAGCAAGGCGCCGGAGGCGCCGCCGGCGCAGGGTGGCCCGGCGCTGTGGCAGGTGCAGCGCGGCGCCTTCAAGGGCTGGCTGTTCGGGACCATTCATGTGCTGCCGAAAGGCGTCGCCTGGGATACGCCGACGATCAAGGAGGCGATGACCGGCGCGGATCGGCTGATCCTGGAGGCGGCGGATCTTCAGGATGAGCAGAAGACGCTGGGCCTGTTCGAGAAAATGGGCCGCAGCCCCGGCCTTCCGCCGCTGGAGCAGCGTGTTCCGGTGGAGGAAAAGGCAGCGCTGGACAAGGCGATGCGGGATGGCGGCACCAATACGCAATTGCTGTCCGGCTATGAAAGCTGGGCGGCGGCGATGCTGTTGTCGGCCGCCAGCCAACAGGATCTGGGCGTCAGTCAGAGCGACGGCGTGGAGCCGGTGCTGATCGACACCTTCAAGAAGGCGAAGAAGCCGATCGGCGGGCTGGAGACGGTGGAGCGGCAGTTCGGCGCCTTCGACACGCTGCCCGAAGCGGCACAATCCCGATTGCTGGTGCAGACCGTGCATGAGGCCAAGGGGATGAAGGCGCTATATGACCGCATCCTCAAGGCCTGGCTGAAGGGCGATATGGAGGCGATCGCCAAGGAGGATGAGGTTGGCGAGCAGCCTGATCCGATGGTCGAGGAAGCGATATTGGTGCAGCGCAACCGGGACTGGGTGAAGGCGATCGAGCCGATGACGGGCAAGCCCTTCATCGCGGTCGGCGCGGGACATCTGACGGGGCGGGAAAATCTGATCGACCTGCTGGAGGCGCGGGGCTTTACCGTCACCCGCATCCAGTGATCAGGGCGCTGGCCGGCGGGCGGAGACTTCATCCAGCACCGCCGTCCAGCGCTCTGCTACATGCCGACGCCCATAATGGCGGTCGAGATGATCGCGCGCCTGCGCCAGCAAGGACTGTTCCCCCTCCCAGCCATGGGCATAGCGGGCAAGCCCCGCCTGCCAGTCGTCCAGCGCGATGAAGGGCCGCAATTCCTCATAGGATTCGATCGAATCCGCGATCACGCCCAGCCCGGCCATGATCGCCGTCGCCGGGCGGTTGATCGACTTGCCCAGCGTATAATCGTTGCGCGCCACGGGGATGATCGCGACCCGGTGCCGCCGCAGCGCCAGCGGGAAACTGGCGAGCGACCAGGGCATGAAGAAGCTGGGGATGCCCCAGCCGGGCGCGGCGGCGCGATAGCTTTTGGGCTGATTGTTGATGATGGTCAGCGTGACCGGATGGCCCGCCGCGAAGGCGCGCAACTGCGCCATGGCGTCGTCCAGCAGGCCGACGCCGGACACGCCCGCCATATTATTGCCGAACCAGACGCAGTGCAGCGCGCCGGGATGCGCCGCCAGAAAGGCGCGCAACCGCGACAGGCGGAAGCGCTCGATCAGCGACAGGCGCAGCGTGCCGAGGCTCGACAGATCCTCCAGCATATCGGGCACCACCCGCACCCGCCCTGCGATTTGCGGGGTGGAGGCCAGCAGCAATTGCCCCATCCGTTCGGTCGGCACCGTCACCAGATCCGCCTGCGACAACAGGTTGCTGGTGCGCTGACCGTGATGCGGGGCGTTCTTCACCCGGTTATTGGCGAAGCGATTGTCGCATATGTCGAAGATCAGCCCGCATCCGGCGGCGCGCGCGGCCTTGATCGCCTTGCGCGCGCCGCGACCGAACGCCTTGGAAATGATCACCGCCTCATAGCCCGCCGGCCCCTTGAGCCGGGGATAACGGCCGACATCCACCCCGGCTTCGCGCAGCGCCAGGATCGGCTCCAGCACGCGCAGGCGGATGCTGGCCTTCTTCTTCGAATAGCGCTTGGCGTAGAAGGCGAAACGGCGACCGTCAGTGGCTGTCATGAAATGCGGTACTCGGTGGCGGTGGGATCTCATGCGCAGACGCTATGGGCATTGCAAGTCCGTTCCCGATTTGAGCATTATGGAGACTGGCATTTGGCATGACCTGCCCTTATGGCGGCGGCATGGAAAAATCCCCCCTCGCCCCCGCCGCCTTCCCGTCCCTTCCCGCTATCGCCGGCGTGACGCTGCGAACGGCGCGTGCGGGCTATAAGGCGTGGGAGCGGTGCGACCTGACCTATGTCGAACTGGATGCGGGGACGGCCGTCGCGGGCGTTACCACCCAGAGCAAATGCCCTTCCCCCGAAGTCGAATGGTGCCGGGACGCCATTCCGCTGGGGTCGGCGCGCGCGCTAGTGGTCAATGCGGGCAATGCCAATGCCTTTACCGGCCATCGTGGTCGTGCGGCGGTGGAAGCGATCGCCGCCAAGGTGGCCAATCACCTGTCCTGCTTGCCGTCCGACATATTCGTCTCCTCGACCGGGGTGATCGGCGTGCCGTTGCCGGTGGACAAGGCCGAAGCGGGGCTGGAAGCCGCGTTTACCGCTACGCCCTGCGGCTGGGAAGATGCCGCCGTTACGATCGGCACCACCGACACTTATCCCAAGGGCGCTTCGGCTTCCGCGATGATCGGTGGCGTGCGGGTCGAACTGGTCGGCATCATCAAGGGATCGGGCATGATCGCGCCGGATATGGCGACGATGCTCGGCTATATCTTCACCGATGCGGCGATCGATCCGGCGCTGCTGCAACAGATGCTGTCGGCCGCGAACAAGCGGACCTTCTCCTGCATTACGGTGGATAGCGACACGTCCACCAGCGACACGGTGCTGGCCTTCGCCACCGGCAAGGCGGGCAATGCGCCGCTGACATCGATGGACGATGCCGGGGCCGATGCCTTCCATGCGGCGCTGAGCGATCTGTGCCGCCAGCTTGCCCATCTGGTGGTGCGCGACGGCGAAGGCGCGACCAAGTTCGTCGAGATTACCGTCGAGGGCGCGGAAAGCGACGAGAGCGCCCATCGCATCGGCCTGTCGATTGCCAATTCGCCGCTGGTGAAGACCGCGATTGCTGGCGAAGACGCCAATTGGGGACGTGTCGTCATGGCAATCGGCAAGGCGGGCGAGCCGGCCGATCGTGACAAGTTGTCCATCCGTTTCGGCGCCACGCAGGTTGCGACCGGTGGCCTTGCGGTCGAGGGTTATGACGAGGCGCCGGTGGCCGCGCATCTGAAAGGGCAGGATATCGTCATCGGTGTCGATCTGGGGCTGGGCAATGGCCGGGCTACGATCTGGACCTGCGATCTGACCCATGGCTATATCTCGATCAACGCGGATTATCGCAGTTAAGGGACGGGGCGGATGCTGCTGGAACTCCATGATCCCGTCGTCGCTCTGATGCGGCAGGTCGGGCGCGATATCGTTATGCCGCGCTACCGCAACCTGTCCGCCGACGAGATAAGCGAGAAGGCGGCGAACGACTTCGTCACCATCGCCGACAAGGAAAGCGAGTTGCGGCTGGCCGAGGGGCTGGCCGATATCCTGCCCGAAGCCGGGGTGGTCGGCGAGGAAGCCTGCGCGGCTGACCCCAGCATATTGGAGCGGGCCGGCGAAGGCCTGAACTGGATCATCGATCCGATCGACGGCACTGGCAATTTCGCGTCGGGCAATCCGCCCTTCGGCATCATGGTGGCGCTGGCCGATGGCGGCACGACGCTGGCGGGGTGGATACTCGATCCGCTGACCGGGCGGCTGTGCCACGCGATGCTGGGCGGCGGCAGCCATATCGACGGCGAGCAGGTGACGGCGCGGGAAAGCGGCGGCGATCTGCCGATCGCGGCGCTGGCCGTCTATTTCATGGACCCGCAGGAGCGCGCGGACATTCAGCGCCGGTCGCAGGCCAGCTTCGCGCTGGTGGATATTCCCCGCTGCGCCGCCGAACAATATCCCCGGCTGGTGCTGGGGCAGAATGACGTGTCGGTCTTCGCTCGCACTTTGCCCTGGGATCATGCGGCGGGCACTTTGTTCGTCAATGAGGCGGGTGGTTGCTGCCAGCGGATCGACGGCACGCCCTTCCGGGTGGGCGATACGCGCCGTGGATTGATGGGCGCCTCCTCCCCGCGTCTGTGGGACAGGGCGGCGGAGACGTTGTTCGGGTAAGGGAATTTCGATGCTGACGATCTGGGGCCGGCTCAACTCGCACAATGTGAAGAAGGTCGCCTGGTTCGCCGACGAGATCGACCTGCCCTATGTCCGCCATGATGTGGGCGGCAAGTTCGGCATGGATGATGCCTATCTGGCGAAGAACCCCAATGCGCTGATCCCGACGATCGAGGATGGCGACGTCATCCTGTGGGAATCCAACGCGATCCTGCGGTATCTGGCCGCGCGCTATGCACCGCAGATGTGGCCTGCCGATCCGGCCGAACGAGCGCAGGGCGACAAGTGGATGGACTGGCAATTCGCCTTTGCCGATGCGCAACGCGACGCCTTCCTGCAACTGGTGCGGACGGCGCCGGAACAGCGAAGTGAACAGGTGATTGCGAAATCGGCCGAGGCGAGCGGCAAGGCTATGACGATACTGGACCGAGCACTGGCGAAACAGCCTTGGCTGTCAGGTGTCGATTTCGGTGTCGCGGATGTGCCGATGGGTGTTTACGCCCACACCTATTTCACGCTGGATATGGCGCGGCCCGACCTGCCGCATCTACAGGCTTGGTATGACCGGCTGCGCGGACGGCCGGGCTATGCGAAATCGGTGATGATCCCGCTCACATAGGCGATATGGTCATTCAATAGCTGGGGCGAGATCATTATTTTCCTCGATCCGCAACATTCTGATGTCGCGAACGGAAGGCTTGAACCAGCTATAGGTACGTCGCAATTCCTGCACGGCGAGAACGCAATCGACCGGCGTCACACGTTCATTGCCGAAATAGGTCGATCCCTGCTGCCACTCGAAACCTCTGGATTCCAGCACCTTTCGGATATCCGAATAGGCGTTAGTCCATGAAGGGGCATGATACGCGCTCTGTAGAATGGTCGTGTCCAGATCAAACACGATCGCATACATCCGGTCGTTCCCCCGATTATGGCCTAGTCCAGCAATCATGTTGCCAATCTAGGCCATTCTCGGGGGGAAGCCAATTACAATACGCTTTCGATCCAGCCCTTGAGCGCGCTCTTGGGGGCGGCGCCGACCTTGGTCGCGGCGGCTTCGCCATTTTTGAACAGGATCATCGTCGGGATGCCGCGCACGCCATACTGACCCGGTGCGTCAGGATTCTCGTCGATATTGATCTTGGCGATGACCAGCTTGTCGGCCAGTTCCTCGGAGATCTCCTCCAGAGCCGGGCCGATCATCTTGCACGGGCCGCACCATTCGGCCCAGAAATCGACGAGCACGGGCTTGTCGGAATCGATGACGTCTTCCTTGAAGCTGATATCGGTAACTGCCTTGGTGGCCATGAATGTCTCCTTTAGTTGAGGCGTATCTAGGGTGAGCGCGCGTCCGGCTCAACGGGTCAGAGCGGCAAATTCTCCTGCGCGGGCACAAAGCCGGGCTTGTGCGCCGCCAGCAGCGCGGGCGGCAGGGTGATGAGGCGCGGCGCGCTGGTGTAGAGCAGCCCCGCCTCGATCATGCGATCAGGGAAGATCACGGCGAGCGCGGCGGCATAGGCGGCCATCTGGCGGACATGCGCGACCGGCACGTCGGCCAATGTCAGCGGCGCGACCCGGCCGGTCTTGAAGTCGACGAACTGCACCCGGTCCGGGCCGATGCACAGGCGATCGACCGTGCCGGCGATCACCGCTTCCCCCACTACCGCCGCGATCGGCGCTTCGGCAAGGGCGTCCGGGCCGAAGAGCGCGGCATAGTCGGGCGCTTCGATGACACGGAGCGCCTGTTCGATGACGTCATGACGCTGCGCCGCATCCTCTGCCCCTTGCTGCACCAGCCAGCGATCGGCGGCGTCGCGGCGGCGATCGACCGGGACGGCGGGCAGGCGTTCGAACAGCGCGTGAAGCCAGCGCCCGCGCTCAGCCGCCTGGCGCATCGCTGGGGTTGGCGGTGGATAGGGCACGTCATCCTCGACCTGCGCGGAGGGGGCGAGAGGGCGTGGCGGCCGGGCTTCGGCGGGCGCAGCTTGTCGTAGCCAACCCGGTTCGGCCAGTGCCGTTCGTTCGGCGATCGTCTCCGGCTCGGCCTTTCTGGGCGGCAATATCTCGCTGCCCTGCCAACGGCGGGTCGCGCCCCAGAGCGGATCGGCATCCCATTCCGCGCCCAGCGACACCATCGCGCCTTCGACGGCAGCGAACCAGCTTTCCGGCTTCACTTCGCCTTTGGCGCGGGGGCCGAGCGATCCGGCGACGATCAGCCTCTCCTCGGCGCGGGTCAGGGCGACATAGAGCAGCCGCCAATGCTCTTCCCGATCGACTTGCGCGGCGGCAGCCGCGACATCGCCGATCGGTCCCTGCCGTTCCGCCTTGCGCGGGGCGAGGATGGGCAGGCCATTCCACTCCAGCGAGTCCGATCGATTGCCGGCATCGGGATCGATACAGGCGTCGGCCAGGATGACGATCGGGGCTTGCAGGCCCTTCGCACCGTGCACGGTCAGCAGCCGCAGCATGTCGCCTGCCGCCGCCGCATCGCGCACGATTTCCACTTCGCCCCGGTCGAACCAGTCGATGAAGCGCTGAAGCGAGGGATGATCGTCGCTCTCAAAGGCGAGCGCGGCGTTCAGCAATTCCTCGATCGGGTCGGCCGCTTCGGCACCCAGTCGCGCGATCAGCCTGCGCCGTCCGTCCATCGCCCCGGACAGGATCGCCTCCAGATAGCGATAGGGGGTGGTGAAGTCCGCCACGCCCAGCAGATCGCGCAACGGCTGGAGCAGGGCGTCGGGCTGCGTCTGGTTGAGGTGCCGCCACAGGCCGGTCTTGCGCCCGATCAGCCGGGTCATCAGTTCGTCCTGGGTCCAGCCGATCAGCGGCGACACCAGCAAGGCGGCGAGGTTCAGTTCATCCTCGGGCTGCACGGCAAAGCGCAGCGCGGCCAGCAGATCGCGCACCGCCAGCGGGGCGTTCAGGCGCAGCCGGTCGATCCCGGCGACGGCCACCTGTTCTTCATAGAGGCGCGCGACGATGAGGCGCGCCAGTTCGCTGCGGCGGCGGACCAGGATCATGATGTCGCCCGCGCGCACCGGGCGGCCCCGGCTTTCCAGCATCAGGCCTTCGTCGATCCACTGCTTGATCTGTCGGGCGATCCGTTGGGCGAGAACACGTTCCTGATCCTCGGCCCAATCCTCCTCGCCCTCTGCTTCTTCGGACAGGTTGGCGACGACCGGTTTCCACAGCAGCACTTCGCCGGGGTGGCGGTTGGCGCTGATATGATGGACTTCGCCGCTTTCCAGCCCCAGCCGTTCGCCGCGCAGCGTAGCAATGGTGCGGTCCACCACGTCCAGCACCGCCGGGGTCGAGCGGAAGCTGCGGTCGAGCGAGAGATTGAAGAAGTCATGGCCGGACTGGTCGGCGTCGCGCTTGAACAGCAGGCGGGCGGCTTCGAAATTGGCGGGGCTGGTGCCCTGAAAGCCGAAGATCGCCTGTTTGAAATCGCCCACGGTGAAGATGGTGCGGACCTTTTGCTCCGGCGACCATTCGACTGCGAAAAATTCCTCGGCCAGCGTGCGGACGATCCGCCATTGCGCGGCATTGGTGTCCTGCGCCTCATCGACCAGGATGTGGTCGATCCGCTGGTCCAGCTTGTAGCGTATCCACTCGGCGATGCCCGGCTGTTCCAGCAGGCTGGCGGTGCGGGCGATCAGATCGTCGAAATCCACCGCGCCGGCCAGCCGCTTGGCCTGCGCATAGCCGCGCGCATAGGCGCGGCCGGCATGGAGGGCCTGCGCCAGCACAGCGGCATAATCGGCGCGCAGCTTCATCGCGATCAGCGCGCCGCAGCGCTCATAGAGGCGCATCGCCATATCGGCATAGCCGTCGACCGGCGGGACGAAGCCCTTGCTCTCCAGAAAATCGCCGTCGGCCTTGGCCCAGGCGCGATGCAGGTCGGTCAGCGTCGCCGCCCGGCCTGCGGGATCGAGCACGCGCCATGCCGCGATCCGGTCGCATCGCTCCAGTGCGCGGGTCTTGCCCCAGTCGACATTGGCGCGGACCACCCAGTCGAGCGCACGCATATCGAAGACATCATCGGAACATTGGTCGGCAAGCCATTGATCGATATCGCCATCGGGCAAGCCGAGTTGTTCCGCAACCCATGGTGCGATCGCTTCGGGCAGGTCGCTCAGCGCATCCCCCCGCGCGGCGCAGCGCAGCAGGAACTGCTCCGCCCCGCCCTCGCCCAGTCGCAGGCTCAGCGACTGGAGCGCTTCCATCAGCGCGGCGTCGCCCTGCTCCTGCGCCGTTACAACGAGGTCGGCGAGCGTCTGGCGCGCCAGGCTCGATTGTTCGCGCTGATCGAGCGGGCGGAAGCCCGGCGCGAGATCGGCCTCCAGCGGGAAGGCGGTCAGCAATTGCTGGCAGAAGCCGTGAATGGTCTGGATGCGCAGGCCGCCGCCGGTGGACTCCAGCACTTCGGCGAAGAGGCGACGGGCATGGTCCTGCATCGCCGGGCCGAAATCCTCGCCCAGCGCCATCAGGTCCGTCGCCAGCGCAGTCCCGTCCATCTGCACCCAGGCGGCGAGCCGATCATGGATACGGTCGGCCATTTCCGCCGCGCCTGCCTTGGTAAAGGTGAGGCAGAGGATATTTTCCGGCCGCACCCCCTGCAAAAGCAGGCGGAAGACGCGCGCAGTCAGCACGTGGGTCTTGCCCGTGCCGGCGGAGGCCGACAGCCAGACATGGGCATTGGGCGCGGCCGCGCGGGCCTGATCGCCCAGCAATTTCTGGAGCGCTTTAGCCATCGTCGCGGCCATACCATTCCTCCAGCCGCATCAGCTGGTCATAATCGCCATAATTGGCCACTTCGGGGTTGATTTCCGCCCGGAACGGCGCGGCTCCGAGCAGATAGTCGTTGGCGACCGCTTCGAAATGTTCATGGGCATGGGCAGTGAAGCTGTCGGTGACGATCTTGTCGCGCTTGCCCATTGGGTCGACCGGCCGTTCGCGATAGCCGAACTGGTCGCCCTTCTTGGCGAGCGACCAATATTCGAAATCGCCCGCCTGCACGCGCGTTCCCAGCCCTTCGAACCCGCCCAGTTCGGCGATCACGCCCAGCAGGCCGAGTTGCAGCGTATAGCCGGCCTTCACCTGCCGCGCGCTGGGCGGCTTGCCGGTCTTGTAGTCGATGATGCCGATCCGGCCGTCCACCAGGCGGTCGATCCGGTCGGCCTTGCCCATCACGGTGACGCCGGCGATCTCCGCGCGTCCCTCCTGCTCGACGGCCAATATGGTGCGGCCTTCGGCCTTGTCCTTGGCCACTTCGGCCGCGATCCAGCGGATCGCCTCGATCAGGCGGGGTTGCCACAGGGCCTTGAGCAGCGGATGCACTTCAGGCTGGTCGAACATGGCGCGGGCGCGCGCTTCCAGATCGGCGGGGTCCAGCGTGCCCGCTTCGGCCCAGCGTTGCAGCACGTCATGCACCGCCGTCCCGCGCCAGGCCGGGCCGGCATCGGCATCGACCGGATCGAGCCGGGTGAGGCGCAACACGCGCTTGGCGTAGAAGGCGAAGGGATCGGCCTTCAGCCGGTCGACATCGGTGACGGGAATGACGGTAGGCCGCGCCAGAGCGGGCGGCACGGGCGCGGGGCGTTTGGCCGGATGGTAAGCGGCGGGCGCGTCGATTGCGCGGGCGAAACCGGCGTAGCGCTCCGCCGATTTCCATTGCAGTCCGGCCATCGCCTTCAATCGCAGCCAGAAGCGGGAGGCGACCGCCGGGCCGCCGCTGCCACGACGAGCGCGGGTGATCAGGACGTGCGGGGCGCCCAGCGCGCTGGCGAAGTCATGGGCGGCAAGACCGATGCGGGTTTCCAGCCCCGGCAGGCCAAGTTCGCGCCGGATGCGCGGGGCGAGCCAGGGATCGGGCGCGGGCAAGCCCGGCCAGGTGCCTTCGTTAAGGCCGCCCAGGATCATCAGGTCGGCCTGCATCAGACGTGCTTCGATCAGGCCCAATATGGAGATGCGCGGATGGCCGCCCTGCGGCGGGCGGACGGAGACGCCGCCCAGCATATGATCAAGCAGCGCGGGCAGCGCGCGCGGATCGGCCTGCCGTGGCCCTTCCGGCGCGGCGGCCTCCATTTCTGCGAACAGATCGGCGGCGGCATGGCCCTGATGCCCGGCCCAGACGGTTTCGCCGGTCAGCATGCTGGCCTGTTCGCGCAGCACCGCCAGTTGGGCGGCGAGATCGGTGGCCGTGGCGAAGCCCGTTTCCAGCGGTTCCAGCAGCACGCGGGCGGTTGGCCACCAGTCGCTCACCTGCGCGCGCAACACCCGCTGCCGATCGTCGGCACGGGGATGCATCAGCAGGTCGATGCCGATCAGGCCCGCCTGCGGTCGTGGTCCGCGCAGCAGCAGGTCGAGCGCGCGGACGCCCTCCAGCCAAGGCAGGCGCCCCTCCCCCTTCATCACCAGCGGATGTTTGAGCAGGGTCAGCAGCGATACCGGGGCGAAGCGTTCGGACACGGCTTCGGCCATGGCGATCAGCAGCGTGCCGGGCAGCAGGCGGGAGAGTGGCGAACCGGCGCTGTCGTCCGCCTCTATCCCCCAGCGACGCAGATGGGCGGACACACGTGTCGCCAGTTGCCGGTCGGGCGTCACCAGCGCGGCGGTGCGTGCCGGCGTTTCCAGCGCCTCCCGCAGGGCGATGGCGATGGCCTGCGCTTCCTCGCCGGGTGTCGCCACCTCCAGCGCCTCGACCCCGGCCAGCGAGCGATCCGCCGTTTTCAGGTCACGCCAGCGACTGGTGAGTTTGGGCGGCAGCATCGCGTTGGAGATATTGCGCCCGCGCACCGCCCGCGCATCATGCTCGCTGCCCCAGCGCCAGTTGGCGACATCCTCGCGCGTGGCGCTCATGCCGTCGAGCAGGCGCTTCAGCGCATATTGGGGATGGCTTTCATGGCCCGGCTTGCGCTGGCCGGTGAGCGGATCGGGATCGAACGGGCCGATCGCATCCCATGCCTCCGGGTCCATATGCTGGTCCAAGCCGGCGAACACCACCGACCCGTTCGGCATCATGCCGATCCGGCGCAGCAGTCGGGCGACGGCGGGGGCCGTGGTGGAGATGCCGGCCGCCACGGCGAAGCCCGCAGGCGGATGCGTTGCCCAGCGGGCCGTCAGTCGATCGAACAGCCGATTGCGCCGGTCGGCCAGATCGATGCAGCCGGTCCGCGCCAGTTCATCGGGCCAGCGGGCAATCAATATCTCGAATATTTTCAAGGAAGTCTGCCAATGTTTTGACAGGTCTTCCGAAAGGGTCAGGTCGCGCAGCGCGGTCAGCGGCACGCGCTCCACCTGCATCTGGTCCAGCACGGCGCCCAGCGCCTGCCCCAGCAACAGCGCCTGCCCGGCGTCGACCTCCGGCTTGGCCTGCTGCACCATGCGGGCCAGGATCATCTGTCGGCGCATCGGCGCGATGGCGGGCGGGATCGCCTCCTCCTCGCCCAGCGGATCGAGCGCGCCGCCGACCTGCTCGCCAAGATCGGGATCGCCGATTGCCACCAGTCGCGGCAAGAGCAGCCCGCCGCCCGATTGCCGGACGAAAGCGTCGCTGACCGCCCGGATGGCGCGGTTGTTGGGCAACAGGACCATGCCCTGCGCCAGCGCCATCGGATCGCCGCGATGCTGGGCCAGCAGGCCCGCGACCAGAGCGTCGGCGAAAGCGCGATGCGCCGGAATGGTGAACAAGGCGGGGTGTGTGCGATCACCCATGGGCGATCATCGACTCCACCACCGGAATGGCCTTTGGCGTGCCGACGTCGAACCAAAGTCCCTGATGCGACACGCCGTAGAGGCGGCCCTTTTCGATCGCGCGGTTCCAGAAGATGTTGGTCGAGAAGACGTCGGCTGGGGGATCGACCAGCAGGTCGGACGAGATGATCTGGATGCCGATATAGACGAAGGGCGCGACATGACCCTGTTTGCGCCGGGTCAGGCGGCCATTGGCGTCCATATGGAAATCGCCCGGCCCGGAATGGCACATGGCGCGGGCCTGCGGGATGAGCAGCAGCAGCGCATCCATTTTTGCAGGGTCCCATATCCGGCGCATCATCGCGAATGTCTCACTGGGACCGTCGATCCAGTAATTGTCGCTGTTGACGCAAAAGACGGGGCCGTCGCCGAGCAGCGGTTTTGCTTTGATCAGGCCACCGCCGGTTTCCAGAAGCTTGGCCCGTTCGTCCGAAACGGCGAAGTCCAGCCCGCATTTGCGCGATTTCAGATGCGCTTCCACCGTGTCGGCCAGATAATGGACGTTGACGACGACCTTCCTGATGCCGCCCGCTTCCAGCCGGTCGAGTGCATGGTCCATCAGCGGCTTGCCCGCCACCTTGACCAGCGGCTTGGGCCGGGTCGCGGTGAGCGGACGCATCCGCTTGCCCAGCCCTGCGGCCATCAGCATGGCGGTGTCGATCATGCGGGGGCATACTCCTGTAGGGCATGATGGCGCTGATCGGCCGGGATATTCGCGTCGAACCAGGCGGCGACGGGCGCCAGCGCCGGATGCGCAAGGTCGCGTTCCAGCAGGCCCCACATGCGCGGCAGGAAGGACAGGTAGCGCGGCTTGCCATCGCGCTTCCACAGGCGGGTGAAGATGCCGATAATCTTGGCATTGCGCTGCGCGCCCAGCACCGCATAGGCGGCGTCGAAATCGGCGGGGGGCGATGCGATAGCCTTATAATGGGCCAGCATCGCGGCCTCGACCTCAACCGGCACGTCGCGCCGGGCATCCTGCAACAGGGATACCAGATCATAAGCGGGGTGGCCCGCCAGCGCGTCCTGAAAATCGAGCAGGCCAAGGCCATGGGAGGCCGCCCGGTCGATCAGCATGATATTTTCGGCATGATAGTCGCGCAGCACGGTGACGGTCGGGCTGACCGATTCCTCGACCAGCGGCAAGACCGCGTCCCAGGCGGCGACATAGGCGTCATCGTCCACCGACAGGCCGATCGCCGGGCAGTACCATTCGGTCAGCAGGCCGGCTTCCCGCTGATAGACCGCCCGATCATAGGGCGGCAGGTCGGCGGGCGGCAGGCGATGCAGATCGGCGATCAGGTCGACGGCACGGGCGTAGAGCGACAGTTCGTCGGCCGGATCGGCCTCCAGATGCTCCTTGATCCGCAGGTCGCCGAAATCCTCGATCAGGACCAGCCCTTCCTTCAGGTCGCGCGCCAATATGCGCGGCGCGGCGAAACCGTCGGCCAGCAGATGTTCGGCGATGGCGATGAAAGGGCGCGGATCTTCATGCGGCGGCGGCGCATCCATCAGCACGGCGCGGCGTCCGCCGTCCAGCACGCGGAAATAGCGGCGGAAGGAGGCATCGCCGGCGAGCGGGACGATGGCGGCGCCATCCCAGCCAGCATCGGCAAGAAAGGCGGGCGCCGAAACGGGCGGGATCATATTTGTGACCATCGCTCCGTCCAAGCGTCCGGCACGTCCGCTGTCAAGCGTCGCGCGTTATCTCCCGCCCCATCCTGGACAAAGTCGATGGTGAGGCGCAGGCTGTGGGACCATAGTCCGCTGCCCAGACGATCGGGCCATTCGATGATCAGCAGGCTGTCCATCAGATAATCGCCGAGCGCCAGTTCCTCCACCTCGTCCGGCCCGTCCAGCCGGTAAAGATCGACATGGGCGACCGGCAGGCGGACTTCGGGCACGTCATAGGGCTGGACGATCGCGAAGCTGGGACTAGGCGCTTCGCCTTCCAGCCCCAGCGCTTCGAGCAGGCCGCGCGCCAGCGTCGTCTTGCCCGCGCCCAGCCCGCCTTCCAGCATGATCACGTCGCCGATGCGGACATGGGTGGCGATGCGCCGGCCAAGGTCCAGCATCGCGGCTTCCCCGCTCAGGTCCAGTACCGCCTCAGCCACGGGGCAGTTCGATCGTTGCCATGGTGCCCTGTCCGGGGCGGGACAGGAGGGTCAGACTGCCGCCATGCGCCTCCGCCAACTGGCGGGCGAGCGGCAGGCCGATACCGGCGCGGCCGCCATTGCGGGCCTGATCGGCACGGGCGGCGGGATCGAAGATTGCCTTTTGCTGGGCCGCGGAAATGCCGGGGCCATTGTCCGACACGACGATCCGCGCCTTGTCCCCCGTGCCGTCGCCATGCAGCAGGATGCGGGCATCCTTTCCGCAATAGCGGATCGCATTTTCCAGCAGATGCTCGATCGCCTGCCCGATCCGGCGGGCATCGCCCTTTACCGTGCCAAGACTGCCCTGAAGCGAGGTGGCGAGTTCCATGCCCTTGGCCGCCGCCTGCGCCTTCAGTCGCTCGGCGCTTTCGCGCGCTACCGCCGTCAGGTCGACCGGCGCGCGCTCGATCGGCAGAGTGCCGACTTCGCCCTGCGTCAGGTCCAGCACATTGTCGATCAGCATCGACAGACGGGCCGTGCTCTGGAGAATGCCGTCGACATAGCCCGTGGCCGCTTCGCTCAATTCCCCGGCATAGCCCGCACTCATCATCTCGGCGAAACCGGAAATGGTGGTGAGCGGCGTGCGCAGTTCATAGCTCATATTGGTGACGAAGGCGGTCTTGACCTGATCCGCCTGTTCCAGCGCCTCGTTCCGGTCGCGCAGCACCTGTTCGACCCGGCGGCTGTCGGTCACGTCAAGCATGGTGAACAGCGCGTTGCCGTCCGGCAGGGGCATGGCCGCAAATTCGAAAATGCGCCCATCGGCAAAGCCGACATGGCCGGCGCGCTGCTTGCGCTCCACCGTGGCGGCGCGCACCAGTTCGCGGACCAGATTGCTCTGCTGCGGCTTGGCAAGCTGGGCCTGCACGGCGCGCATCAGGTCGTCGATGCGGGGATGGGAAGCGAGCAGATCCTCGCTGGCGCCCCAGATGGTGCGGAAACGGCTGTTCCACATTTGCAGTCGGCCGTCGGAGGCGAAGACGCCGATCGATTCGAACAGATTGTCGAAAGTCGCGGTGCGCACGCGCAGCAGGGTATCGCGCGCGCTCGAAAGCTGGACCTGCTCGGTCCGATCCTCGAAGATCAGCAGCAGGCCGCCGTCGGGCAAGGGCTGGGCATAGACGCGCAAATGCGTGCCGTCCTGCAACAGCCAGTTTTCTTCCTGCGGGTCGGGCGAAAGGAACCAGTTGCGCCGTTCGGTGCGCCATGCGGGAAAATCGCGATGTTCGGGCAGGCGGCGCGCATCGCGCATCTGGTCCAGCACCCGCTCGAACAAGGGAGCGTCGTTGAGCGCATCCTGGCGCAGGCCGAACAGGCTGATGAAGGGCTGGTTCCAGAAGCGCAGCGCCCGGTCCGGGCCGAAGCGGGCCACGCCGGCGGACAGGCGGTCGAGCAGGTCGCGTTGCGCCGCTTCCAGCCGTCGCTGTTCGACGCGCGCGGTTTCCAGTTCATGCTGGTCGACGGCATAGCCGGCCACGCCTGCCGGGCCGAGCGGCACATCCACCACGCGCATGGTGCGGCGTTCGCCATCGATCGTCGCCGGGACCATGCGTTCGATCGGGGCATCCTGCGCCACGGCATCCGCGGCCGCAGCCTGTGGGCTGACGCCACCGGCCATTTCGACCAGTTCGATGCCGTTGGCGATCACTTCGCCGGCATCGTCGCCGTCTACCGCGCGGACATAGGCGCTGTTGACCAGGCTGAGGCGCAGGTCGGGCGTGCGATGCCACATCGGGAACGGCGCCGCCTCGACCAGTCCGGCCAGCGCCTCCAGCGCCTCCCGCAACTGTTCGACGTGACTTTTCAAATCCTGGATTTCGGCCTGACTGTCGGTCGCATCGAAAATCCACAGCACCACGCCGCCGCTTTCGGCAAGGCCCGGCCCGGCGGGCGCGCCGCGCACCAGCAGCAGGCGGGAAGAGCCGACGCCGCGCACCGGTAGGGCGAAACTCTTGCCCGCGCGCTGGGCCGAGGCGATTTCGCGGGCCAGCGCGGCCCCGTCATCGGGTTCCAGCCCGCCATCGGCGTCTGTCAGTTCCGACAGGAAGGTCGGCACTCGCGTCTTGCCCAGCCATTTGGCGAGGCGATCGGCGGCTTCCAGCCGGCCATCAGGATGGATGATGATCGGGGCGGCGGGAGCGGACGCCAACAGCACGGCCAGCCGATCCAGCTTGCCTTGCGCCTGTGTGCCTTCGCGCCGCATCCGCTGACCGCTGAGCAGCGCCCACACGGCCGCGCCCAGCCAAGCAGCCAGCACGACGCCAAAGATGATTGCGGCATAGGGGGACAAGGTCGTCATGACCCCTGCCCTCCGGCCCGCCGAACCTGCCTGTCCCTGTCCATAAGCCGATTGGGCCTAAACCAGTTCGGGCCTATCGGGAAGGCGGCAGGAAAGAAAAAGCGGGCAAGAAAAAAGGGAGGCGTTGCCGCCTCCCTTTCCGATCTGCCTTGCGGCGTCGCTATCTTAGTAGCGGTAATGGTCGGGCTTGAACGGGCCTTCCACCGGCACGCCGATATAGTCGGCCTGACGCTGGCTGAGCTGGGTCAGCTTCACGCCCAGCTTTTCCAGGTGCAGCGCGGCGACCTTCTCGTCCAGATGCTTGGGCAGGACATAGACGTCGTTCTTGTACGTCTCGCTCTTGGTCCACAGTTCGATCTGGGCCAGCGTCTGGTTGGTGAAGCTGGCCGACATGACGAAGCTGGGGTGGCCGGTGGCGTTGCCCAGGTTGACCAGACGGCCCTTCGACAGAACGATGATCTTCTTGCCGTCGGGGAATTCGACTTCGTCGACCTGCGGCTTGATTTCCGTCCACTTCATGTTGGACAGGCCGGCGATTTCGATTTCGCTGTCGAAATGGCCGATGTTCGACACGATCGCCATATTCTTCATGGCGCGCATATGATCGACGGTCAGGACGCCTTCGTTGCCGGTGGCGGTGACGAAGATGTCGGCGCGGGG
Source organism: Sphingobium sp. YR768 (assembly GCF_900111125.1). Classification (GTDB taxonomy): domain Bacteria; phylum Pseudomonadota; class Alphaproteobacteria; order Sphingomonadales; family Sphingomonadaceae; genus Sphingobium. The sequence continues at coordinate 114,113 of NZ_FOGE01000002.1, read as the reverse complement.
CGCGGCTTCTTCCATCGTCACGACTTCATAGCCTTCCATCGCGGCCTGAAGCGCGCAGATCGGATCGACTTCGGTCACGAGAACGCGGGCGCCGCCATTGCGCAGCGACGCGGCAGACCCCTTGCCGACGTCACCGAAACCGGCGACGCAGGCGACCTTGCCGGCCAGCATGACGTCGGTGCCGCGACGGATCGCGTCGACCAGCGATTCCTTGCAACCATAGAGATTGTCGAACTTCGACTTGGTGACGCTGTCGTTCACGTTGATCGCCGGGAAAGGCAGCTTGCCCTTCTTCGACAGTTCATACAGGCGATGCACGCCGGTGGTGGTTTCTTCCGACACGCCTTTGATCGACTGGACCGTCTTGGTCAGGAAGCCCGGACGTTCGGCCAGAACGCGCTTCAGCACCGAACAGAAGATTTCTTCTTCTTCGTTCGACGGGGTGAACAGCTCTTCGCCTGCTTCGACGCGCGCGCCCCACAGCGCGAACATGGTGGCGTCGCCGCCATCGTCCAGAATCAGGTTGCAAACGCCGCTGTCGTCATTGTGCCAGTCGAAGATGCGTTCGACATAGTCCCAATATTCCTGAAGGCTTTCACCCTTGATCGCGAAGACGGGCACGCCGGACGCGGCGATCGCGGCGGCGGCATGGTCCTGCGTCGAATAGATGTTGCAGGTCGCCCAGCGAACCTGCGCGCCCAGCGCGGTCAGCGTTTCGATCAGCACGGCGGTCTGGATGGTCATGTGCAGCGAACCGGTGATGCGCGCGCCCTTGAGCGGCTGCGACGCACCGAATTCGGCGCGCAGGGCCATCAGGCCGGGCATTTCGGTTTCGGCGATCTCGATTTCCTTGCGGCCAAAGGCGGCAAGGGCGATATCGGCGATCACATAATCCTGCGCCTGGGTGGCGGGTGCAGTGGCCACGAGCGTATCTCCGTCAGCTAAGAATGGGGCCCTGCCCGGCACAGGCCGGACGGGGCGATATGCTGGGCCTTACCAATCGCAGGCAAGGCTGACAACCCAATATAAAGATTTCTTTATGTAGTCGGTCGCAGGATCAGGCCGATCCGGCGCCGCTCACCAGATGGCTCGAATCGATCCCGGACGCCGCGAAAATGGCCGACCATTTGCCGCGCGTAGGGGTGTCGAACAGCAGGCTGCTGCTGGCCGGAGCGAGGAACCAGCTTTCGCCTGTCATCTCCGTCTCCAGTTGCCCGGCGCCCCATCCGGCATAGCCCAGCGCGACCAGATAGCGACTGGGACCGCGCCCCTCCGCAATCGCCTTCAATATGTCGAGCGATCCCGACAGGCCCCATTGCTTGTCGACCTGCACCATGTCCTGCCCCGCCCAGTCGAGCGAATGCAGCACGAAACCGCGCCGCGGCTCTACCGGGCCGCCGCGCAGCACGGGTACATCGCCGACCTTGCTGCCATCGATATCGAAACTTTCCAGCAGGTCGCGCAGCCGCACGCCCTCCATCTCTTCATGCACGGCGATACCCAGCGCGCCCTGCGCGTCATGCACGCACATGGCGATGACCGAATGATCGAAGCGCGTGTCCTGCATCCCCGGCAGGGCGAGCAGGAAATGGCCACCATAGAAGCGCGTCTGGTTCATGGATCGAATATAGCCTCTCTCAGGCCCTTGCCAAGAACGGGTGACCTTAAGGGCAGGGCAGAATGACATATTCCCGCTGGCGTCTTGACAGCCCGGCCGCCAGCGCCGACCTCCGCCGCCGGTTCACAGGCCAGGAGAATAAGCATGACCATCACCAAGGGCGAACGCCTTCCCAGCACGACCTTCACCAAGATGACCGAAAACGGCCCCGAAGCCGTGGCATCGGACGAATTTTTCGCCGGCAAGACGGTCGCCATCTTCTCCGTCCCCGGCGCTTTCACGCCGACCTGCTCGGCCAAGCATCTGCCCGGCTTCATCGACAAGGCCGAAGCATTGAAGGCCAAGGGCGTCGATGAGATCGCTTGCACCGCCGTCAACGACGCTTTCGTCATGGGAGCCTGGGGCAAGTCCGCCGGCGCCGAGGGCAAGGTGACGCTGCTGGCCGATGGCAATGCCGATTTCGCCAAGGCCGTTGGCCTGACGATGGACGGCAGCAAGTTCGGCCTGGGCACGCGCGGCCAGCGTTTCTCGATGATCGTCAAGGACGGCGTGGTCGAGGAGCTGAATGTCGAGGCGCCGGGCGATTTCAAGGTGTCGTCGGCGGACTTCATGCTGGAACAGCTCTGATCTGACAGAATTTGCGCGCCGGATGGATAATCCGGCGCGCAATATTGCAGCCGGTCTTCCTTCCTTCATGCAAAGACGGTAACAGGAGGCGATGACACAAAGCATCGGCACCGCGACGGTCGCGCAACTCGACCAAATCTACCAGACATCCATCGAAACCCTGCGCGAGGCGATGCGCGCTTACGCCCGCGACGGCAGCATCCCGCCGCCCGAGGCACGAACTGACCGGCGTTTCTGCTATCCCGAACTGCGTATCACCTATCGGGATGATAATCAGGCGCCGCCTCCCGGCCGCTCCTTCGCCCGGCTTTCCAAGCCCGGCCGCTATGTCACCACCATCACGCGCCCGGCGATGTTTGCTGATTATCTGGCCGAACAGGTCGATCTGCTGGTCCGCGACTATGGCGTCGAGGTGGAGGTGGGCCTCAGCGATCAGCAGATACCCTTCCCCTATGTGCTCGACGGTCTGGACATTAACGCGCTGGATGGCACCCCGCCGACCGAACTGGCGCGCTACTTCCCGGCGACGGAACTGGCCGAGATTGGCGACGAGATTGCCGACGGGCTGTTCACGCCGGATATCGATGGCGATCGCCCGCTGGCCCTGTTTGACGGGTTGCGCACCGATTTCTCGCTGGCGCGGCTGAAACATTATACCGGCACGCCGGCCGAGCATGTGCAGCGCTATATCCTGTTCACCAACTATCATCGCTATGTCGACGAATTTGTGGACTGGGCCTGCAAGGAATTGCAGCGGCCCGACAGCCGCTTTACCGCTCTGTCCGGCGCCGGTGGCGTCTATGTGACGCCAGAGACGGCCGATCCCGCGCAGATGATCGCCGACAGCGCGTGGCGCAAGCATCAGATGCCGGCCTATCACCTGATCGCGCCCGACCGCAGTGGCATCACCCTGGTCAATATCGGCGTCGGCCCGTCCAATGCGAAGACGATCTGCGACCATCTCGCCGTCGTCCGCCCGGAAGCCTGGCTGATGATCGGCCATTGCGGCGGCCTGCGCCCCAGCCAGCGGATTGGCGACTATGTGCTGGCGCACGCCTATCTGCGCGACGACCATGTGCTGGACGAGATGCTGCCGCCCGAAATCCCGGTGCCGGCGATCGCCGAAGTACAGGTGGCGATGGCCAGTGCGGCCGAAGCGGTGCTGGGCGGTGGCGATCCGGAGGATTTCAAGCGGCGGCTGCGCACCGGGACGGTTGTCACGACCGACGACCGCAACTGGGAATTGCGTTATTCCAGTTCGGCGCTGCGTTTCAGCCTGTCGCGGGCAGTGGGCATCGACATGGAATCGGCGACGATCGCGGCGCAGGGCTATCGCTTCCGTGTGCCCTATGGGACGCTGCTCTGCGTGTCGGACAAGCCCATTCACGGTGAATTGAAGCTGCCGGGGCAGGCCAATCGTTTCTATGAGGAAGCCATTGCCGGGCATCTTCGCGTCGGCCTGATGACGTGCGAGCTGCTGCGACAGGAAGGGGCGAAGCTGCACAGCCGCAAGCTGCGCGCCTTCAACGAGCCGCCTTTCCGTTAAAGCATTTTCGAAGCAGACGCTATCGTCTGCTGACTCGGAAAACGCGACCAATCAAGGGCTTAGAGCCGTCGATCCGATGCAATCGGATTGGCGGCTCTAAGCGGCTTCGCTCCAGATGGTGATGCGGTCCTTACCGTCCTTCTTGGCGGAATAGAGGGCCGCATCCGCGCGGGCGAACATATCCTCCAGATACATGTCGGTGTCGGTCAGTTCGGTCACGCCGAAACTGGCGCGAAGGCCGGTAACGGGCACGTCGGCCAGTGCCAGATGGGCAACCTCCGCGCGCACCCGCTCCATGACTTCAGCGGCGCAGACGTCGGCCGTATCCAGCAATAGCAGGCCAAATTCGTCGCCGCCCAGACGCCCGACGACATCGCCGCGACGCACCGCACTGACCAGCAGGGCCGCAAAGCCCCGCAGCGCCTGATCCCCGGCAATATGGCCATGGCCGTCGTTCAGCGCCTTGAATCCGTCCAGATCGCAGACGACCAGCGCCAGCCGCCGCTTGTGCCTGCGCGCCTGCGCGATCGCCTGCGCCGCCGCTTCGTCCAGCCCGCGCCGGTTGAGCACCTGCGTCAGGGGATCATGGCGGATCTGCTTGCGCAATTGCTGGGCCAGATCGCCCGCCACCACCAGCACGGCGGTAACGGCGGTCGCGACATAGATGGTCGGCATGAAGATGCTGAAGATCAGGCGATAGAGGTCCTTGCCGATCTCCGGCCCACGGATCAGCAACGCCGATCCCGCCAGGGCAAGCTGAACCAGCGCGAAGGCAAGCAGGGCGACGAAGAAGACCAGTTCCGGCGGGGTGAAGCGCCGATCCCTTGGCCAGAGAGAAATCGCGCTGACTGCCAGCAAGACGCCGACATAGGTCGGAATGATCAGGCCCTGCATGATCTGGCTGCCGACCGGACCGATGGCCAGCCCCATGCCCAGCGTTGCCAGCGCAGCCGGTATGGCGAAGGCCGGCAGGCGCAATGGCTTGCCCGAGCGTTGCCGCACGCCGATGGCGAGCAGCGATCCGCTGATGATCAACCCGACACCGGTCACGATGAACCAGCCGGGGCTCTTCAGGAAATAGCCGCCGGCATTGGCTATCCATTGCAGCATTCCCACTGCATAGGAAGCGGTCCAGGTCAGGACGTGCCTCTGCCGGCCGAAGTGAAGCCAGGCCACGGTCATCGCCACCGTCATTACGGTGGCGGTACCAAAAAGCAGGGATAAAAGAATGGCTGCCGCGTTCATGCGGCAGCCGTTTACCAAGATTTACTCCGGCTTACCAGCCGCAGGACTTGCCTTTATTCTGCGCAATCAACCACTTCTGGAGCGGCGCGAAATAATTGACCAATGCCTTGCCCGACATTTCACGGCTGCCGGTGAAGGCTTGCAGCGCGTCGGGCCAAGGCTTTGACGCGCCCATTTCCAACATGGCGTTAAGTTTGGCGCCTACTTCCTTGTTTCCATAGAAAGAGCAGCGGTGGAGCGGGCCGGTCCAGCCGGACTGCTTGCATGCTGCTTCATAGAATTGGAACTGCAGAACGCGGGCCAGGAAGTAACGCGCATAGGGCGTGTTGCCGGGAATATGGAACTTGCCGCCCGCGTCGAACTTCGTCTCGTCACGGGACACCGGTGGGACGATGCCCTGATATTGGGTGCGAAGGTCGGTCCACGCCTTTTCATACTGGCTTTCGGGAATCGATCCGTCGAAGACGCCCCAGCGCCATTTGTCGATCAACAGGCCGAAGGGCAGGAAGGCGACCTTGTCCATCGCTTGCCGCAGCAACAGGCCCAGATCCTTGTCGGCGCCCGGCACCTTCGCCGGATCGAGCAGGCCGATCTTCACCAGATAGTCGGGCGTGATCGACAGGGCGATGAAGTCGCCGATGGCCTCATGGAAGCCGTCATTGGCGCCATCCAGATAGAGCGGCTTCTGGATCTGGTAGGCGCGCTGATAATAATTGTGACCGAGTTCGTGGTGAATGGTGACGAAATCGTCGCCATTGACCTTGGTGCACATCTTGATGCGGATATCATTCTTGTTGTCGAGATCCCAGGCGGATGCGTGACACACGACTTCGCGGTCGCGTGGCTTCACGATCTGTGAGCGATCCCAGAAGCTCTGCGGCAGCTTTTCAAAGCCGAGCGAACTGTAGAAGCCTTCGCCCGCCTTCACCATGCGGGTCTGGTCATAATCCTTGGCCTTGAGCAGATCGGTGACGTCATAGCCCAGATCGCCGGCGCCATCGGGTGCGACGATATCATAGATATTACCCCATTCCTGCGCCCACATATTGCCCAGCAGGTCGGCGCGGATCGGCCCGGTCTTGGGCTGGACCGCATCGCCATATTTCTCGTTCAGCTTCGTGCGGGTATAGCAATGAAGCTGGTCGTAGAGCGGCTTCACTTCGCCCCAGATCTTGTCCGTCAGCTTGGCGAAATCGGCGGCGGGCATGTCATATTTGGAGCGCCACATCGCGCCTGTATCGGCAAAGCCCAGTTCTTTCGACCCGGCATTGGCGATGCTCACCAGCTTGGCATAATCGGACCGCATCGGCGCGCCGACATTGTCATGCCAACTGACCCACATTTCCTTCAATTCTTCGGGGTTGCGGTTTTCCCCCATCTGCTCTTCGATGTCGCTGCCGTTGATCGGCTGCCCCTTCAGCGTGCCCTTCCCCTTGCCATAGGCGGACTGGAGGCGGGTCGCGAGGTCGTTCAGTTCCTCGGCCGCGCCCGGCGTCGTCGGGGCCGGCAGGGTCAGCGCCGTGCGCAGCAGCGTCAGCCGGCGCTTCGTTTCTTCGGACAGGCCCGGCGCGGTCGCATATTTCGCTGCGTCCAGCGCATAGTCGACCCGCATCTTGGTATCGATCGCGCCGAAATAGGATGCCATCGCATCGGTATCATCAGTGATATAGGTGGCGTTGATCCACGCGGCCCGGCCACTGACGATCGACTGGTCGAACAATGTCTGTTCAGCCTTGGCCAGAAAGGCCTCCGCATCAGCAGCGGTGGGCGTGGGCGATTGCGTAGCAGCAGGCGCCCGCTGCGCCTGCACCGGCGAAGCAACGAGGGCGGCCGCAAGCGCGGCCATGGAAATTGCGATTTTCACGGGGTTCCCCTTATCGGTTATAAGGGGAAGGTGGCTTGCCGCAGCGATACAGTCAAGCGGTCAGAAAATCGACCATCGCCTGCCCCAATTCCTTGCGAGTGACGGCGTTCATATGATTGCCCGGAACCTCCACATAACGGCCGTTCGGCAATATTTCGACCAGTTCCTGCGCAATGCCATTATCCTGATCGTCCACGCCGCAAATCACTTCGGTCGGCTGCTGGAAGCCGGCGATGACCTGTTCGGGCGTGTCGACGAAGGTGTTCAGGATGTTGAGCATCGCGACCGGATCACCCTTGGTGGTCTTGAGAAAAGCCTCGGTCATCCATTCGGACGTGCCGCGTTCGAACGTGCCGAGATTGGTGAGGACATTCTTGTAATAGCCGCCCTTGTCCAGCGTCTTGACCAGGCCTCGCAGCCCCATGCCGGCCAGGATCACGCGCCGCGGCGTCGCGCCGCGCGCCAGCATGCGGACCGTCGTGCGCGCGCCCAGCGAATATCCGCCCAGATCATAGTCGGTCAGGCCCATCTGCTCGACCAGCGCCAGATTGTCGTCGGTCAGCGCGTCGGGCGGATAGGCGGCGGCGTCATGCGGCTTGGCGCTTTCGCCATGGCCGCGCAGGTCCGGCAGAATCAGGCGGAAACCGGCAGCCACCAGCTTTTCGGCATGGCCATAGCGAATCCAGTTGGTCCAGGCGTTGGAGAAATAGCCATGGATCAGCACCAGATCGCGGCCTTCCCCCACAACATGCACCGCGATCGGCAGGCCGTCGCGCCCCTTGATGTCATGGCGTTCGATAGGGAGGTCGGTCATCGGGGGCAATTCCTTGTAGCGGCGGGCTAACGGGCGGCGTGCCTTGCCGATATGGCGTCAGCCTTTGCGGCGCAAGAGTGCGATGACCGCAATGGTCGCGCCGATCTGTGCGACCGCCATATCTTTCTGCGCGTCCCAGACATCACCTTGCTGGCCATTATAATAGTCGGCGGTATCGCCAGCGGCGATGATGGTCAGCAGCCATTCGAAAATTTCATACAGCGCGCTGCCAAGGCCGATCGCAGTAAAGGCGAAGGTCAGGCTCCAGCGCCAGCGCGATGTGCCATAGCGATGCGCGACTTCGGCGATCGGCAGCGTCAGCAAGGCGCCGAAGGCGAAATGCACGAGCCGGTCATATCCATTGCGTTTCATGCCGAAGAGACCGGAAAGATCATGCCCGCTGATCGCCCGCGCCCAATCATCATAGGGGACGTAGGAATAGATCCAGCGTGCACCCAGAGTGTGGAGCAGCAGGAACAGCCAGATACAGGCGATTGCAGATGTAGGAAGAGGCCAGTGTCGCAACAGCCACGGCGCAATCAGGATCAGCGCAACCGTGGGTCCATGCTGGAGCGGCGCGAGATCAGGATAGGGTTGCGCGATATTGGCGAGGCCGATCGCGGCCAGCAGCAGAAGGATCATCCGGCGCTGCGCGAGCGGAAGGGCTTTCCACATCGCGGCAGCGCCGGAGATCATAGAGGGCCTTAGCCCTTCTTGAGGTGGCGGCGGCCGAGCAGTTCGGCGATCTGCACCGCGTTCAGCGCTGCGCCCTTGCGCAGATTGTCGCTGACGCACCACAGGTTGATGCCATTCTCGATCGTCGAGTCTTCCCGCACGCGACTGATGAAGGTCGCGAAATCGCCGACGCATTCGATCGGGGTGATGTAGCCGCCATCTTCGCGCTTATCGACCAGCATGATGCCCGGCGCTTCGCGCAATATGTCCTGCGCTTCCTTGGCCGAAATCTCGTTTTCGAATTCGATGTTGATCGATTCCGAATGGCCGACGAACACGGGCACGCGCACGCAGGTCGCCGTGACCTTCACCTTGGGATCGAGGATCTTCTTGGTTTCCGCGACCATCTTCCATTCTTCCTTGGTCGAACCATCGTCCAGGAAAACGTCGATATGCGGGATCACGTTGAAGGCGATCTGCTTGGTGAACTTCTTGGGTTCGGCCGGATCGCCGACGAAGATGTTGCGGCTCTGCTCGAACAGTTCGTCCATGCCCGCCTTGCCTGCGCCGGACACCGACTGGTAGGTCGACACGACCACGCGCTTGATCTTCGCGGCGTCATGCAAAGGCTTCAACGCCACGACCATCTGCGCGGTCGAGCAGTTCGGGTTCGCGATGATATTCTTCTTGGTATAGCCGTCGATCGCGTCCGGGTTCACTTCGGGCACGATCAGCGGCACGTCCGGGTCCATGCGATAGAGCGACGAGTTGTCGATCACGACGCAGCCAGCCGCCGCCGCCTTGGGCGCATATTCCGCCGTCGGGCCGGAGCCTGCGGCGAACAGGGCAATGTCCCAGCCGGTGAAATCGAAATGTTCAATATTTTTGCATTTGAGAATCTTGCCAGTGTCACCGAACTCAACGTCGGTGCCCTGCGACCGGGGCGATGCAACCGCCGCGATCTCGTCAATAGGGAACTCGCGTTCGGCGAGAATGGTCAGCATCTCGCGGCCCACATTACCGGTGGCACCCACGACGACGACCTTGTAACCCATGACTAAAGTCTCCACTCAATATGCATTATTGCAGCGGGGGCGGCATAGCGATACTGCGGCGTTTGTCCAGAAAGAAGGGCTTGGTCAGGAAAAAGCGCACGCATTGCCATTATGGTCCTGCGCCAGTACGAAAACCGCCCTCTCCCCATGATACGGAAATAATCTTCTGATGCAGTCCGACTTGCTGCCGCCCCAGCCCGACCAATGGTTTCACAGTTTCGCCTTTCCCGATGGCGAACGGGTCAATGGCATCAAGCCGCTGGAATCGCTTCAGGAGGAAGCGGACCTGATCTTCCCCACGCCACTTGCCGGCAAGAGCGTACTCGACATTGGGGCTTGGGATGGTTTCTTTTCCTTCCAGGCGGAACAGCGCGGCGCGGGCAGCGTGCTGTCGACCGACCATTTCTGCTGGTCGGGCGAAGGCTGGGGCAACAAGCAGGGGTTCGATCATGCCCATGCCCGTTTCGGATCGAAAGTCCGGTCGCTGGATCTGGACGTGGCCGATCACCGGGTGGAGGAATTGGGCCAGTTCGACATGGTGCTGCTGCTGGGCGTGCTTTATCATGTCACCGACCCCTATCGCACGCTGGAGGCCGCCGCCGCGATGAGCCGCGACCATCTGGTGATCGAGACGGTGACGGCGCTGCGCCATGAGCCGGTGCCGGCGATGCGACTGTTCACCGAACTGGAACTGGACCGCGATTCCACCAATTACTGGGCGCCCAATATATTGGCGTTGCGCGAAATGTGCCGGCGCTTCGGCTTCACTCGCTTCCAAGTTGTCCCCGAAGCACTCGATAATCAGGGGTGGCGCAAATGGGCGATGCATTTCCGCAAGAAGGACCGCTATCGCCGGGCGATCTTCCACGCCTGGCGATAAACGTCATTCCGGCATCCGGCGGAAGGGCTGGCGCCGCCAGTAAGCCAGCGAGCGCCACGCCCATTCCATCGGCCCGCTGATGAAATAGCGGGTCCAGATATTCGCCATCAGCAACAGCAGCAAGGCGATGCCGGTGGCCCAGCCCCAAAGCGTCGCCCAGCCGAACACGCCCTTCAATCCCATGGCAGCGGGCGAGAAGAGGATGTTGATGCCGATGATCTGCTCCAGGAAATAAAGCGAGAAGGCGACCTGCCCGGCCGCCACGAACGGCTTCAATATCGCATGGCTCACGCGGAACCGCACCAGCAGATTGACCAGCGCCACATGGCCCAGCGACACCGCGATCCGGGCATATTCGCCGGTTATCCAGATTGTCTTGGGAATGGGCTGGAACGCCAGCATCTCCATCACGCCGAGCGCGCGGGCGCCAAGGCCCAAACCATAGGTGACCAGCGCCATAAGCAGGTAGAAGCGCGTCGATCGCTGTCCCTGAATGATGCCCATCTTCCATAAGGCGATACCGATCAGCATCGCGCAAAAGGCTTCGGCCACGCCCATATAGATGGCGCCCTTGGCCGCGAAGCTCAGCCAGGCGCCCCAGAGATAGGTCGCATAGCCGACATAGCTGCCGCTGCGCGCCTTGCTTTCTTCTTCCGCCTTTTTCTGGGTTTCCTTGTCGATCTTGAAGCGGTCCAGCTTCTTCTTCCACGCCTCCAGCGCGGCCTTGTCCGCCTTGTCCAGCGGTTTGCCCTGTGCCTGATGCTGCTGCGCCGTCTGGACGCTGGCGACCAGTGATACGCGCTCGACATATTGGACGGTGGCAAAGATGCCGATGCCAGTGGCGAAGAACAGCCCCAACGGGATCAGCGACCGTGGCCGCAAATGGCGGAACGGAAAGAGGAACAGCGCGGCCAGCGCATAAACATGCAATATGTCGCCGGGCCAGAGCAGCAGGAAGACATCGACCAGCCCAAACAACAGCAGCCACAGCGCCCGACGGATATAGAGATCGGCAACCGCGACCGGCCCGTCCGGCTTCATCGCCTTGGCCGCCAGCACCATCAGCGCGGCGCCGAACAGGAATTCGAGCAGGCCGCGCTGCGTGCCTTCCCAGAATATCTGGATGATGCTCCAGGCGGTGCGGTCGGCTGGCGTCCAGCCGATCTGGCGGAAATCGCGCAGCATCAATTCGCTCGGCCCCGCCATGAAGGGCAGGTTCATCGTGAAGATGCCCAGGATCGCGATGCCGCGCAATATGTCGAGAACCTCGATGCGCGCCTTGCCGCGCACCGGATTGAGCAGGACTTCCCCCGTCGTCGTCGCCATGCATGCCTCCCCCCGGAAGATGGAGGGAGGCTATGCCTGTTGCGTCATGACGTCAATCGGCGGGACCACCGGCATGCTCGGCCAGAAAATGCTCGATCGTCTTCCACAGATGGACGCTGATGCCGGGGCCTCCGACGCGATGGGTCTGGCCCGGATAGGCCATCATCTCGAACGGCACTGCCGCCCCCTGCATCTTCGCCATCAGCGCGGTGGCATTGTCGAACACGACATTGTCGTCGGACATGCCGTGGATCAGCAGCAGCGGATCGGCGATCTTCGTCGCCTCATCGATCGCACCCGACGCGGGATAGGCGCTGACCTTGTCCTGCGGCTGGCCCAGATAGCGTTCGGTATAATGGGTGTCATAAAGCTGCCACTTGGTCACCGGCGCGCCCGCGACGGCCGCGGCAAAAACGCCCGGCGCCTTTTCCAGCAGCTTGAGCGACATATAGCCGCCATAGGACCAGCCATAGGTGGCGATGCGCTTGGGATCGACAAAGGGCTGGGCCTTCAGCCATTCCACGCCCTTCAACTGGTCATCGACCTCCACCGTGCCCATGGCATGGTAGATAGGATCCTCGAACGCCTTGCCGCGATCGGGCGTGCCGCGATTGTCGATCGCAAAGACGATCCAGCCGCGATCGACCAGATATTGGTTGAGGACACCCGACCATGTGTTCGTCACCTGCCGTCCGCCGCCAGGGCCACCATAATGGATCATGAACACCGGGTAGCGCTTCCCCGGCTCCATCTTCGGCGTCATGATCTTGGTATAGAGCGTCGTGCCGTCCGCCGCCTTCACCGTGCCGAAGCTGGTCTTCACATGATCCGCGACATAGGGGGCATAGGGGTGACTGCCCGTCAGTGCATTTTGCGACAGCCATTGCAACTGCTTGCCGCCATCGTCGGCCAGGTAGACCTGCTTGGGTTGATCCGTGTTCTGGCGCGTCACCACGACGCGGCTGGCCGCGCCGTCCATCACGGCGTCATTCCACCAGCCCTGTTGCGTCAGCGCGCTGGCCTTGCCGGGCTTGCCCAGCGGCGCGACATAGAGTTGCTGCTCCAGCGGGGTTTCGCGATTGCCAGTGAAATAGACCAGCCCTTTGGCCTCATCCACGCCCACGACATCGCGCACTTCCCAGTCGCCGCTGGTCAGCGCGGTCCATTGCGTGCCCTTCACGCGATAGAGATGGCCATGCCCGCTCTTTTCGGACCACCAGAGGAAGCTGCCATCCTTGAGCGCATGGAAATTGTTCGACAGGTTGATCCAGCTTTTCGCCGTTTCGGTCAGGGCTATGGTCGACTTGCCCGTGGCCGGATCGACCGCCAGCAGATCGAGCCTTTTCTGGTCGCGGCTCTCGCGCTGGACATAGAGCGTCCGGCCATCCTTCGACCAGTCGACGCGGGCGAGGTAGATATCCTTGTCCGGGCCGAGATCGACCTGCACCTGACCAGACCCGTCTGGCTTCATGACATAAAGGTCGACGATGGCGTTGGGCGTACCGGCGGCGGGATAGCGCTGCTGATAGACTTTCGTCCCCTCCCCGCCGATCGCGGTGCGGGTGACGATGCCGACAGGGCTTTCATCGACGCGGGCGACGGCGATGCGGCTGTCGTCAGGCGACCACCAATAGCCGGTGCGCCGGTCCATTTCTTCCTGCGCGACGAATTCGGCCGTGCCCCAGCTTATCGTGTCGCTGGCGCCCTGCGTCAGTTGCCGTTCAGCGCCGCCCATGGCCTGCACGAACAGATTGCCGCCGCGCACGAAGGAGACGAAACCGCCCTTCGGACTGACGACGCCATTGAGTTCGCCGTCTGGCGTGTCGGTCAGGCGCGTGACCTTGCCATCCAGCGCGGCCAGATAGAGGTCGCCATCCACCGGCACCAATATGCTCTTGCCATCGGGCGACCAGTCATAGCTGGTGATGCCGGTGCTGCCCGCGACGCTGCGATCACGCTCCCGCTGCATCTTCTCCGCTTCGCTGAGGTCCGCGCCGCTGCCGGTCTTCTTCGAATCGACCAGCATCCGTTCCGCCCCGGTCTTGCTGTCGATCGCCCACAGGTCCAGCCGCTCTTTCTCGTCCGCGCGCGGCTTGAGCAACGTCACCAGCGAACCGTCCGGCGACAATTTCAGCGCGCGCGGCTGCGGTCCGGCCAGATCGGGGCTGGCGAAGACGCGCTCCAGCGTGAGTTTCTCCTGCGCATGGGCGGCAATAGTGGAGGTCAGCAACAGCGCGCCAAGGGCTGCACCAGCTTTCAGATAGGGGGGCATGGTCGTCCTTTCCGGTCGGCGCGCGAACGCACCGCTTCATGGCGCGCAGGCTTAGCGCGTTGCGGAAGAAAAGATCAATGCCGGGAAATAATCTATCCAGCCATCCTCTCTGGAGGATGGTGGGCGCGACAGGGATTGAACCTGTGACCCCACCCGTGTGAAGGGTGTGCTCTACCGCTGAGCTACGCGCCCCCTATAAGGAGGAGGCGGCCTTTGACATCGGCGGCGCAGCCTGTCAACATGCTCTTATCGATTTGATGCAAAATGCTTTCCCGTTTATCCGACCGGCGCCTATAAACAGGCATCAAATCTGGAAAGTGGAACTTCTATGCGTCAAATCCTTGCCCTGTTGATCGGTAGCCTGATGCTGACGGCGCTCGCCGCCTGCAATACGGTGCAGGGCGTCGGCCGCGATATCGAATCGGTGGGGCGTGCCGGCAAAGACGCCATGCACTAAAACAGCCGCGCGTTACTGGAGGACGCGGCCGATGGCGGTCGCGTTCTTGCGCAGGCGAACGCCGTCACATTCCGGTTCGCCGCATTCGCAGGCTTCGATCGTGTAGCGGTTGCCGCACATGACCAATATGTCCTGATCGAACGAATAGTTGGAAATCCCGGCGCGCTCGACCTTTTCTTGTGCTCTGGCCTTGAGAGACATAATGGCAGGCTCCTTCCGGAATTCGGTCCATCATCATTCATTTTGCATTGCACAATGTCAATTATGTAGCATTTGTTCCTGAATAAATTGTAAGAATATTGTCGCTGAAATGACACGCTTTGCCGCGCGGGCTTGGGTGACTTGCACGTGGCGACACCGCGTCCCATATGCCGCCCATGAACGACCAACGCAGCTCTTCCATGCCGGTTTGGCATGGCACCACTATCATGTCCGTCCGCAAGAATGGGAAAGTCGTCGTCGCTGGCGATGGCCAGGTTTCCATGGGACAGACGGTGATGAAGCCCAATGCCCGCAAGGTGCGCCGTCTGCATGACGGTAGCGTCATCGGCGGTTTCGCTGGCGCGACCGCTGACGCCTTCACCCTGTTTGAGCGGCTGGAGGCCAAGCTGGAGCGTCATAACGGCCAGCTGATGCGCGCCGCCGTGGAACTGGCCAAGGACTGGCGCACCGATAAATATCTGCGCAATCTGGAAGCGATGATGATCGTCGCCGACAAGGATGTGACGCTGATCCTGACCGGCAATGGCGATGTGCTGGAACCGCTCGGCGGTGTTGCGGCGATCGGTTCGGGCGGCAATTTTGCCCTAGCTGCGGCCCGCGCGCTGGTGGAATATGAGGAAGATGCCGAGACGCTCGCCCGCAAGGCGATGGCCGTTGCGGCGGATATCTGCGTTTATACCAATGACCAGCTAACGATCGAAACGCTCGACAGCGCGAACTGACCTGAAAAGCCCCTCCCTTTCAAGGGAGGGGTTGGGGTGGGTCGCGAGCGAAGTGAGCGTTCCGACATAGCCCCGAATATTGCCGTTGATCGCTGCGCGATCACACCCACCCCCCTGCCCCTCCCTTGAAAGGGAGGGGGGAGTCTTTTGATGAACGACAATCTGACCCCCAAAGCCATCGTCGCCGCGCTCGATGCGCATATCATCGGCCAGCATGACGCCAAGCGCGCCGTCGCTGTCGCGCTGCGCAACCGCTGGCGCCGCCAGCACCTGCCCGCCGATCTGCGCGATGAGGTAACGCCCAAGAACATCCTGATGATCGGGCCGACGGGCTGCGGCAAGACGGAGATCAGCCGTCGCCTCGCCAAGTTGGCCGACGCCCCCTTTGTTAAGGTCGAAGCTACCAAGTTCACCGAAGTCGGCTATGTCGGCCGCGACGTGGAACAGATCGTCCGCGATCTCGTGGAAGAAGCGGTGCGTTTGGAAAAGGACCGCCGCCGTGAAGCGGTGCGCGAAGCCGCGTCCGAAGCCGCCATGACACGCCTGCTCGACGCGCTGACCGGCAAGGAAGCGAGCGAGGCCACCCGCCTCTCCTTCCGCCAGAAGATCGAGAATGATCAGATGAACGAGGTCGAGGTCGAGGTGGAAGTCGCCGACGCCCCGTCGATGCCGATGGAGATTCCCGGCATGGGCGGTCAGGTCGGCATGATCAACCTGTCCGACATGATGTCCAAGGCGTTCGGCCAGCAACAGAAGAAGCGCCGCAAGATGCGTGTCGCCGAAGCCTGGGACAAGCTGGTCGAGGAAGAGCAGGACAAGCGGCTCGACCAGGATGATGTCGCCCGCGTCGCCATCACCAGCGCGGAGCAGAATGGCATCGTCTTCCTCGACGAGATCGACAAGATCGCCGTCAGCGACGTGCGCGGCGGCTCCGTCAGCCGCGAAGGCGTGCAGCGCGACTTGCTGCCGTTGATCGAGGGCACGACCGTCTCGACCAAATATGGTCCGCTGAAAACCGACCATATCCTGTTCATCGCGTCTGGCGCCTTCCATGTCGCCAAGCCCAGCGATCTGCTGCCCGAATTGCAGGGCCGCTTGCCGATCCGTGTCGAACTCAAGGCACTGACCGAGGAAGATTTCGTCGCGATCCTGTCCGACACCAAGGCGAGCCTTGTCGCGCAATATCGCGCTCTGCTGGCGACCGAGGAAGTGACGATCGACCTGACGCCCGACGGCATCCGCGCGGTCGCGAAGATCGCGGCGGATGTGAACAGCGAGATCGAGAATATCGGCGCTCGCCGCCTTCAGACGGTGATGGAAAAGCTGCTGGAGGATGTCAGCTTCGAAGCGGAGGATCGCCGCGGCGAAACGCTGGTGATCGATCGCGCCTATGTCGACAAGCAATTGTCGGCGGTGGCGCACGACACCGACCTCAGCAAATATGTGCTGTAAGCCATAAACACTGTTCGCCCTGAGCTTGTCGAAGCCTGTCCTGAGCGACTGCCACAGGCAGGCAGTCGAAGGGGGTGCTGCTGAGCGGAGCGAAGCCTGTTTTGGACAGACCTCGCTCCGCTCGGTGATGGGCTTCGACTTCGCTCAGCCCGAACGGAGAGATATCTTCCCCCCTGCCCGCCGCCGTGCCAGCCTTCCTCCAGCGATTCGCAGGGAGGAAATATGATCCGCACTTCGGCTTGGCTCTTCGCGGGCCTTGGCATGGCCGCACTGTCTGCCGCGCAGGCACAGGACGCGCCCAAACCGCCCACTGCGGCGAAGAAGCCGCATGCGGTGAAAGCGCCCTTCGGCGCGACGCGGCAAGACCCCTATTACTGGCTGCGCGACGATACCCGCAAAGACCCGGAGATGCTGGCCTATCTGGCTGCGGAAAATGCCTATGCCGATGCGCTGCTGGCGCCGACCAAGCCGTTGCAGGATAAGCTCTACACCGAAATTACCGGCCGCATTAAGCAGGATGACAGCAGCGTCCCGTACAGGAAGGACGGCTATTATTATTATAGCCGCTTCGAAACCGGCGGCGATTATCCGATTGTCGCCCGGCGCAAGGGCCGCATGGATGCTCCCGAACAGATATTGCTCGACCAGCCCAAAATGGGCGCGGGCAAGGGCTATTTTGCGATCGGCGGCAAGGAAGTCAGTCCCGACGACAGGCTGCTCGCCTATGCCGAGGATCTGGTCGGCCGCCGCCAATATGTGATCCGCGTCAAGGCCGTCGCCGACGGCAAGATGCTGACCGATGAAATCCCCAATGCCGAACCCGATTTCGCCTGGGCCGATGACAGCAAGACGATCTTCTATGTCGAGAAAGACCCCACCACCCTGCTCGGCAAGCGGGTGAAGGCGCATGTACTGGGCACCCCGGTCAGCGCCGACCGGCTGGTCTATGAGGAGAAGGACGATAGCTTCTACATGGGCCTCAAGAAGACGACGTCGGACAAATATATCTGCATCGTGCTGCAATCGACGGTCAGCAATGAAGAACGTTGCGCCCCGTCCGCCAACCCCGCCAGCTTCGCTGTCCTAGCGCCACGCGAGCGAGATTTCCTCTACAGCAGCGACAATGTCGGCGGGCAATGGACGATCCGCACCAACTGGCAGGCGCCCAATTACCGGCTGATGACCGTGTCGGATGCCGACGCCGCCAAGGGCCGCACCGCGTGGAAGGATATCGTGCCGACCAGCGCCGATGTCTTCATCGAGAATTTCCAGCCCTTCGACAGCTTCCTAGCGATCGAGGAGCGATCAGGCGGCAACAAGCGACTGCGCCTGCTGACCAAGACCGGCAAGAGCCGTTTCGTGGAAGCGGACGAGCCGGCCTATGCGATGGCGCTCAACGTCAATGCCGAAAGCGGCACGCTCTGGGTTCGCTACACCTATGACAGCCTGCGCACGCCGCAGACAACCTATGAGGTGAATGTCGACACCGGCGAGCGCAAGATACTGAAGGTCCAGGAAGTGAAGGGCTATGACCCCGACAAATATGTGACCGAGCGCGTCTGGGCGACCGCGCGCGACGGGACGAAGGTGCCCGTCTCGCTCATCTACGCCAAGGGGTTCCGGAAGGACGGCAGCGCGCCGCTCTACCAATATGCCTATGGCAGCTATGGCTATTCGACCGATCCGGCCTTTACGCCACTGCTGCCCAGTCTGCTGGATCGCGGGGTCGTCTATGCCATCGCCCATATTCGCGGCGGGCAGGAAATGGGTCGCAAATGGTATGATGACGGTCATCTCAAGAACAAGATGAACGGCTTTACCGACTTCATCGACGTGACCCGCGCACTGGTGGATCAGGGCTATGCGAAGAAGGGCCGAGTCGCGGCCATGGGCGGCAGCGCAGGCGGCCTGTTGATGGGCGCGGTCGCGAACATGGCGCCGCAGGATTACAAGCTCATCATCGCGCAGGTGCCGTTCGTGGATGTGGTGACGACCATGCTCGATCCCACGATCCCGCTCACCACCGGCGAATATGACGAATGGGGCAATCCCGAGCAGAAGCAGTGGTATGACGTGATGCTGGCCTATTCGCCCTACGACCATGTCGAGGCGAAAGCCTATCCCAGCCTGTTCGTCGGCACCGGCCTGTGGGACAGCCAGGTCCAATATTATGAGCCGACCAAATGGGTGGCCAAGCTGCGCGCGACCAAGACCGACAGCAATCCGCTGGTCTTCCGCATCAATATGGAAGCCGGCCATGGGGGCAAGTCGGGCCGCTTCCGCCGCTATCGTGATCAGGCGGAATATAGCGCCTTCGCGCTGGAGCAATTGGGGGTGGCCAATTGACGGCCCTGCCCTCGGCCGATCGCTGCCCTGTTTCGGACCTGCCCGAACTGCATGGCGCTGGCCTATATGCCTTTTACCTAAACGATGCGAAATCGCTTGCGCCGATCGAACCTGGAGAAGACGGGCTGGTCTATATCGGGATGACGAAGGATGATCTGCATGTCCGCAATCATCTGCTGCACCAGAATAGCGGCTTCTCGACTCTGCGCCGCAGTTTCGGCGCGTTGTTGAAAATTCAGCTTGGCCTCATCGCCATTCCGAGGGGACGTGGCTCGTCAGAGAGTAATTTTCGTAACTATTGCTTCACGCCGGAAGGAGAGCAGCGTCTTTCACAATAGATGGCTGGACATCTGCTGGCGGTCCAGTGGACTGCCGATCGGGATGCGGTTGAGGTGATGGAAACGACGCTTATTCGGCTTAATAGTCCACCGCTCAACCTCATGAAAAACCCGGCCAATCGATGGCGCAACCACATCATGGACCTGCGCGCATTGTGTGCGGCAGAAGCAAAGCAGCGCTATCAAGCTCAAATTAGGGAGGGCGTGCCCTCCCCAACTAACTGATCAGTAGCTGCGCCCCACCAGCACGCGCTCGACGGCCGTGCCGCCGGTGAAGATGCACGTGCCATCGGCGGCTTCCGCGTCAGTCGGCACGTTGCGCAGGGTGAGCTTCTCGCCCTTCAGCCACTGCACCACCTTTTCCAGTTCTTCGCCGGTCGGCTTGGCCCACTGGACCAGCGCCCAACCGGGGTTCTTGCTGGCTTTGAAATAGGCCTTGAGCGCATCGAGATCGGTGATCGACCGGTCGATACTGCCATCGAGCCGCGCCTTGGCGTCCGCGAACAAGGACGACTGGATATCCTCCAGCATCGCGGTCGCGCCGGCCACGAAATCGCCCTTGGCGACGATCTGGCTGTCTAGCTTGCCATCTTCGCGATAGAGGCGATCGCGGCGGATGACCGAGACATTGCCACCGGCCACATCGCGACCGCCAACCTCGATCACGATCGGCGCGCCCTTCTTGACCCAGCCCCAGCGCTTGGTCGCCGCCTTGGACGGGCGCTTGTCGAGCAGCGCGCGGACGGGCTCGCGGAAGACGTCCAGGCCGTTCAACTGGTTCACCAGATCGGTGCAATAATCGACGATCGCGGCGTCTTCCTCGATATCGCGCAGCATCGGCACGACCACGACCTGATAGGGTGCGACGCGCGGCGGCACGCGCAACCCGTCATCGTCACCATGGACCATGATCAGGCCGCCGATCATGCGGGTCGACATGCCCCAGCTGGTGGTCTGGGCCAGTTCCTGTTGCCCTTCGGCATTCTGGAACTTGATATTCTGCGCCTGACTGAAGGTCGTGCCCAGGAAGTGCGAGGTGCCGGCCTGCAGCGCCTTGCCATCCTGCATCATCGCCTCGATCGAATAGGTCGCGACGGCGCCGGGGAAACGCTCATTCTCCGGCTTCTCGCCCGCTACCACCGGCAGACCGACGCAATCCTCGGCGAAGCTGCGATAGACTTCGAGCATCTTCATCGTCTCTTCCATCGCCTCATCGACGGTGGCATGCGCAGTATGGCCTTCCTGCCAGAGAAACTCGCTGGTGCGCAGGAACATGCGGGTGCGCATTTCCCAGCGGACGACATTGGCCCACTGGTTGATCAACACCGGCAGGTCGCGCCAGCTCTGGACCCAGCGGCTGAACGCGGCGCCGATCACGGTTTCCGATGTCGGGCGCACGACCAGCGGCTCTTCCAGCTTCGCGTCGGGATCGGGAACCAGCTTGCCGTCCTGCTGAATCAGGCGATGATGGGTGACGACCGCCATTTCCTTTGCGAAGCCGTCGACATGCTCGGCTTCCTTCTCGAAATAGGACAGCGGAATGAACAGCGGGAAATAGCAATTTTCATGGCCGGTCTGCTTGATGCGGGCATCGAGCAGGGTCTGGATGCGTTCCCAGATGCCATAGCCCCACGGCCGAATGACCATGCAGCCGCGCACGCCGCTTTCCTCGGCCATGTCGGCTTCGGTGATGACGGCCTGATACCAGGCGGCGAAATCCTTTTCGCGGGTGACGTTGAGAGCGTGCTTCACGGGATACGGACCTTGGCTAGCAAAGAAGAATGGCGCGCCATAGGCCAAGCGCGCCGTTCCTGTCGACCCCCTGAACGATCAGGCTGAACGATCAGCCTGCGCAGCAATCAGGCGGCTGCGTCCATCCGCTCCAGCCAGGCTTTCGCCTGTTTCGGTTCGCCCACCGCATCGGCCGCAGCCGGGCCGCGCGCCGCCATGAAATCATGATGCAGTGCGAACGGCTCCAGACCCAACGTATCGCGCATGGCGTCGATCTCGTCCGCCAGTTCGGACAGGGCCGCAACCACTGGCGCCGTGCGGGCCCTGGCGGCCTTGTCCTTCTGATGATCGAACAGGCCCCAGCGACCGGCAGCCGTATCCCGCAACGCCGCGATCAACGCCGCGCGATACTCTTCTTCCACTTCGCCCCGACGGGTGTCGAGGCGTTCCAGCCGGTCCGCCTTTGCCATGATTGTCAGCTCAGCTTGTCGATCTTCGCGTTGAGCGCCGCGAGCTGGGCCTTGAGATCGTTGATCTCTTCATCCTTGCTGCCTTCCGCCGATGGCGTGGCGGGCGGCGTTGCCCCCGGCACGCCGTTGCCGAACGCGCTGGTGGCGGCTTCGAACATCTGCATGTTGCGCTTGGCGATGTCGGCCAGCGGGCCGCCACCGAAGGCACCCTTCATCGCTTCCTGAAACTGCTGCTGGTTCTTGCGAAAGGCGTCCATCGACGATTCCAGATATTGCGGCACCATGGACTGCATCGAATCGCCATACATGGAGATCAACTGGCGCAGGAAATTGACCGGCAGCATATTCTTGCCGCGCTGTTCCTCTTCCATGATGATCTGGGTCAGCACATTATGGGTGATATCCTCGCCCGTCTTGGCATCCACCACGACGAACTCGCGCCCTTCCCGCGTCATCTGCGACAACAGGTCGAGCGTGATATAGCTGGAAGTTTCGGTATTATAGAGTCGCCTGTTGGCGTACTTCTTGATGACGACCGGCTCCGATTCATTGACGGTCTTGGATTTGGTCATGGATTCCTCTCCCACACCTGAGCATATCGCATTAGCACAAGCCGTTGCCGCACCGCAACATGGCCCGCGCCCTTTACCCCTTTTTCTCAATATTTTATGGCGCGAAACGCAGGACGACCCGGAACTGCGCCGCCGCGCCTTCATCGGCCTGCGCAAATATCAGGAGGCGCAACGGCCACCGCCAGCACCACCCGGCCACTGTGTCGCCACCGCCGGGCCTGCCCGCCTGTTGCAATATGGCGCAGCAACGGACGGTAATCCGGTAGTTTTCATCCCCTCGCTGATCAATCCGCCGCAGGTTCTGGACCTGTCCGAAAGCCGATCCATGCTGCGCCACATGGCCGCAGCAGGACATGCCGCCTATCTCGTCGACTGGGGTGCGCCGTCAGCGCAGGATGCAATGCTGGGGCTGGACGGCCATATCATGGAGCGCCTGCTGCCGATGCTGGCGGCGCTGCCCCGACCGCCGATTCTGGTCGGCTATTGTCTGGGCGGCACGCTGGCGCTGGGGGCGGCAGCGATGCAGCGGTTTCCGGCAGTGGCGACGATCGCGGCGCCCTGGCGGTTCGATGCCTTTCCGGCCGCCGACCTCGACCTGATCGCCAATATGTGGCGCGGCGCGAAGGCGATGTGCGAACGGATCGGTTATGTGCCGATGGAGGTGCTGCAATCAGGTTTCTGGGCGATGGACCCGGCGCGGACCATCGCCAAATATGCGGCCTTTGCCGATGCGGCGGTGGGTTCGGATGCCGAACATGCCTTTCTGGCGGTGGAGGATTGGGCCAATGGCGGCGCGCCGCTCAGCTTCGCCGCCGGGCGCGACCTGTTCGAATCTCTCTATGCCGACAATGCCAGCGACGCGGGACGCTGGAGGATCGGAGGCCGCGCGGTCGACATCGCGGCGCTCGATTGCCCGACCCTGTCGATCGTTTCGACCAGCGACCGCATCGTTCCGGCGCTTGCCGGACCCCGCCTGAGCGAAGAGCACAGCCTGCATCTGGGCCATGTCGGCATGGTCGTGGGCGGGCGGGCGCGCGAAATATTGTGGGAGCCGCTTTCTGACTGGATTTCCGATCATGGCGGTTGAAGCCCGTTGATCGCTGATGCTATGTGCAGATGCGAAAAAATATTCACTACCAATGAGGATCAAGGCATTGTCAGACATCGTCATTACCGCCGCCAAGCGCACGCCTGTCGGCAGCTTCCTGGGGGCTTTCGGTTCGGTCCCCGCGCATGAGCTGGGCCGTCAGGCAATTCTTGCCGCGCTTGCTCAGGCCGCCGTCGCGCCCGAAGAAGTGGATGAAGTGATCCTGGGTCAGGTATTGGCCGCCGCGCAGGGCCAGAACCCTGCCCGTCAGGCTGCTGTCAATGCCGGCATCCCGGTCGAGCGGACCGCGATCGGCCTGAACCAGCTATGCGGTTCGGGCCTGCGCGCCGTTGCGCTGGCGGCGCAAGCGATCCGTGCCGGCGACGCCGACATCATGGTCGCGGGCGGCCAGGAAAGCATGTCGATGGCGCCCCATGCCCAATTGCTGCGCCCCGGCGCGAAGATGGGTCCGGTGACCTTTGTCGACACGATGGTTCATGACGGCCTGACCGACGCCTTCAACAATTATCATATGGGCATCACCGCCGAAAATCTGGCCGAGAAATACCAGATCAGCCGTGAAGCACAGGACGAGTTTGCCGTCGCCAGCCAGAATAAGGCGGAAGCCGCGCGCGCTTCGGGCCGCTTCGTCGACGAAATCGTGCCGGTGACGATCAAGGGCCGCAAGGGCGATGTCGTCGTCGAGCATGACGAATATATCCGCGCCGGTGCGACGATCGAGGCGATGCAGGCGCTGCGTCCGGCCTTCAAGAAGGATGGCACCGTGACCGCCGGCAATGCCAGCGGCCTGAACGACGGCGCCGCCGCGCTGGTGCTGATGACCGCCGATGCCGCCGCCAAGCGGGGCGCGACCGTGCTGGGCCGGATCGCCGGTTTCGGCACCGCCGGTGTCGATCCGGCGATCATGGGCATCGGCCCGGCCCCGGCCAGCCGCAAGGCGCTGGCCAAGGCGGGCTGGTCCGTCGCCGACCTCGACCTGATCGAGGCCAATGAAGCCTTCGCCGCGCAGGCGCTGTCGGTTGGTCAGGAACTGGGCTTCGATCCTGAAAAGCTGAACGTCAATGGCGGCGCGATCGCCATCGGCCACCCGATCGGCGCATCGGGCGCGCGCGTGCTGACCACCCTGCTCTATGAAATGGCCAAGCGCGACGCGAAGAAGGGTCTTGCCACCCTGTGCATCGGCGGCGGCATGGGTGTTGCCATGTGCATCGAGCGCTGAGGCTAAACCAATGATGCAGAGGGTCGCCGGTAGAAAGATCGGCGGCCCTTTTGCTTTCAGTCCCAATGCCGATCGTAGCGCGCGCCCAGCCCGGTCAGCAGTTCATATTGCGACAGGCCCGAAGCCGCGGACGCCATGCCCAGATCATAGGCGATGTCGAGCCAGTCGCCTTCCGCCAGATCGGGCTTCGTGCTGACGTCGACCGCCAGCAGGTCCATCGACACGCGGCCCAGCACCGGCAGGCTTTCGCCATCGACGATCACCGCGCCGCGCCCCGAAAAGCCCCGCAGATAGCCATCGGCATAACCCAGGTTCAGCACTGCCACCTCATGATCGCGCTGCGCCGTGAAGGTCGCATTATAGCCGATGCTGTCGCCCTCCAGCAGACGACGCCGTTGCAGCACCTGCACCTGCGGTTGCACCACGGCGCACAGATGCGGCGCGGCGACCGGGGACGGAATGCCGCCATAAAGAGCCAGCCCCGGCCGGGTCAGGTCGAAATGATAGCCGCTGCCAAGGCAGATGCCCGCGCTATTGGCCAGGCTGTAGCGCCGCAAGGACATTTGCTCCCGCAGCGCCGCGAAGCGCTCCAGTTGCGTCGCGTTGAGCGGCGTGTCCTCGTCGGCGGAGGCGAGATGGCTCATCAAAGTCACGATCTCCAGCCCCTCGACCGTCGCGGCCACATCGCCGCGCCAGTCCAGCCCCAGCCGGTTCATGCCGGTATCGACCATCACATCGCAATCGCCGCCGCCCGCCGCCCGCCAGCGCGCGATCTGCACCGGGGTCGACAGCACCGGCCGGGCGCGCGATGCCAGCGCCTGCGTCATATCTTCCGCCCGCACGCCATGCAGCACGGACAGGCTGACGCCATCCTCCAGCAACGGTTCCACCGCCGCCGCCTCGCCCCAGTTGGAGACGAAAAAATCCCGGCAACCCGCCTGCATCAGCCGCCGCATCACCTCGACCGAGCCCAGCCCATAGCCATTGGCCTTGATCGCCGCGCCGCAGGCCGCACCGCCGCTCATGGCCGACAGCCAGCGCCAGTTGGACACAAGCGCGTCACCATCAAGGCGCAGGCGCAGCGGGGCGATATAGCTTTGCATGGCTTTGCCGATAGCGCCCGGCGGCTCAGGCGTCGAGGGGGCGATCCTTCGTTTCGGGCAATCCAATCAGGCAGGTGACCAGCGCCAGCACCACGACCGCCAGTGTATACCACAGACCCGCATAGGGATCGCCGGTCCGCGCCACGATATATTGGCTGACCAGCGGCAGGAACCCGCCGAAATAGCCGGTGCCGATATGATAGGGGATGGACAGAGACGAATAGCGGATGCGGGCCGGGAAATATTCCGACAATAGCGCCGCCACCGGTCCATAGGTCGCGCCAGAGAGCGTCCAGAGCAGCAGCAAAGCGCCGAACAGCGCCAGCGCACGGGGCCAGTCCGGCGTCACCGTGCCGAAATCATAGCCCCCCGCCATCAGCGCCGCGTCCAGCCCCTTCGGACTGAGATCGCCGACCGCCGTGCCGCCGATCGTCACCGCCGGGGCAGCGCCCTGTTGCTTGTCATAGGGGATGCCGCGCTTGGAAAAATGATCGAGCAGCTTGCCGCAGGCGGTGGGCTGCACCTTCGCAAAGGGATCGAAGCGGCAATCGGGGCCGCTCACCACCACGGGCGCGCGGGCGGCGGCCGTTTCCAGCGCCGGGTTCGCCGTGCGCCCCATGAACTGATAGAGCGGCAGCGCCAGCAGCAGCACCAGCGCATAGCCGATCAGGATCGGCTTACGGCGCCCGATCCGGTCCGACAGCCAGCCGAAGAAGATGAAGCTCGCCACGCCGAAAAAGGCGCTGCCGCCCACCAGCAACTGCGCCAGCCCCGGCGCGACATGCAGGCCGCTTTGCAGGAAATAGAGCGCCTGAAACATCACCGTATAGGCGATGACGGTGAAGCCCGCCGCAATACCGATCATGGCGACGAACATCCGCTTCTTGTTGCCCGGCGCGGTGAAGGCTTCCTTCAGCGGGTTCTTCGCCTGCGCGCCCGCCTTTTTCATCGCCAGGAACACCGGGCTTTCGCGCAGCATCAGCCGCATCCACAATGATATGCCCAGCAGGGCCAGCGACAGGATGAAGGGGATGCGCCATCCCCAGGCGTCCCACACCGCCTTGCCCACGATCGCCTGCGTGCCGACGACCACGATCAGCGACAGGATGAAGCCGCCAATCACCCCGGCCTGAATGAAGCTGGTGTAGAAACCGCGTTTTCCGGGCGGCGAATGTTCCGCGACATAGATGGCCGCGCCGCCATATTCGCCGCCCAGCGCCAGACCCTGCGCGATGCGCAGCGCGATCAGGATGACGGGCGCCGCCATGCCGATGCTGGCGGCGGAAGGGGTTAGGCCGACGCCCGCCGTCGCCAGCCCCATCAGGATGATCGTGGCAAGGAAGGTATATTTGCGCCCCAGCCGGTCGCCCAGATAGCCGAACAGCATCGCCCCGATCGGCCGGAAGGCAAAGCCGATCGCGAAACCGGCCAGCGTATAGAGCAGTTCGACGGTGGGATTGTCGGTCGGGAAGAAGGTGCGCCCGATGATCGGCGCCAGCACGCCATAGATATAGAAATCATACCATTCGAACACGGTGCCCAGCGCCGACGCGGTGATGACCAGCCGGTCCCGCCGCGCATCCATGACATAATCCGTCCCCACCGACTCCGGCATCCGTCCCCCTTAACTTCGCATATTTCCCGTGAGTTTTGGCATTTTAGAACAGAAGTTGGAAATGATCTTTCCTATTTACGCCTTTCCAATTGCAGGACGATCCTATCACCCCGGTCCGCTAATAGGACAGGTGCAGGAATGGCAATGCCTCGCTATCATCAAGGCAGGAATAGGGGAGGCAGCATGGAAAGCGAGCGGAGCGGCTGGACCGGGCATTGGCGGCATATCCTGCTTCTGGCTGGGATGGCCCTGCTGCTCTCGGCGCCTTTATGGCTCCTGCTCTGGATGACCGCCGTGCCGGGGCGATCCTATCAGGGGCCGTTGCCACGGATCACCCATCAGCAGAGGGAGACGGCCGCGCGGCTGAAGGCCGATGTCGCCATCATCGCGCGCAAGCCGCACAACAGCGTCCATCTGCGCGAGATGGAGAGTGTCGCCCGCCATATCGAGACGCAGCTTCGGCAGGCGGGCTATGCGCCGCGTCGTCAGCCCATTGCCGCCGTGCCCGGCGTCTTCAACATAGACGCCAGTCTGGAGCCGACCGATCCCGCCGCGCCGACGCTGGTGATCGGCGCCCATTATGACAGCTATGGCACGACGCCCGGCGCCAATGACAATGGATCGGGCACGGCGGCCGCGCTGGAACTGGCGCGCAAACTGGCGCCGCTGCGTGGCCGGGCGAAGTTGCGGCTGCGCTTCGCCTTCTTTGCCAATGAAGAGCCGCCCTATTTCCAGACAGAGCATATGGGCAGTCTGGTCTATGCCAGGGCGCTGGCGGCGCGTGGCGAAAAGATGATCGGCATGCTGTCTCTGGAGACGCTGGGTTTCTACAGCGATGCAAAGGGCAGCCAGCATTATCCCTTTCCCCTGTCGCTGCTCTATCCCGACACCGGCAATTTCGTCGCCTTCGTGGGCATGACGTCTTCCCGTAGCTTCGTTCGATCGACGGTCGGCGCGTTCCGCCGCGAAGTCGCCTTCCCCAGTGTCGGCGGCAGCGCACCCGCCTTCGTACAGGGGATAGACTGGTCGGATCATTGGGCGTTCGCGCAGATTGGCGTGCCGGCGCTGATGATCACCGACACCGCGCCTTTTCGCTATCGCTACTATCATAGTGAAGCCGACACGCCCGACCGGATCGACTATGACCGGCTGGCGCGGGTGGTAAACGGAATGGAGCGCGTCGTTCGAGACTGGACGCTGGACGGGGCGCTATAGGCTCAGAACAGGCGCGATCCGTTCGGCACTGGCCGGTCCGGCGCGAACAGCATGACCGCGCCGGTCGCGTCGGCGAAGCCCAGTGTCAGCACTTGCGACATGAACTTGCCGATCTGGCGCGGCGGGAAATTGACCACGGCGGCGACCTGTCGGCCGGGCAGGTCCACCAGTGCGTGGTTTTCGGTGATCTGGGCGCTGGATGTCTTCCGGCCGATCGCCGGGCCGAAATCGATCAGCAGCTTATAGGCGGGCTTGCGCGCCTCGGGATAAGGTTCGGCACTGACGATCGTGCCGACGCGGATGTCGACCTTCAGGAAATCGTCGAAGCTGATCAGGTCGGCGGCGGGGGCGCTGGGGTCGTGGGTCAGGTGCATGGCGGGGACTCCTGTTCCTCCCCGCTTGCGGGGAGGTGTCGGCGAAGACGATGGAGGGGGCGTGCCGCAAACGCGAGGTCGCGTCCAGAGGCATGCCCCCTCCACCACTTCGTGGTCCCCCTCCCCGCGAGCGGGGAGGAATGGTTACGCCAGTTCCAGGATCACCGCGTCCACCGGCAGGCTTTCGCCCTGTGCGGCCGACACGCTCTTGACCGTGCCCGCCTTGCCAGCGCGCAAGATATTTTCCATCTTCATCGCCTCGATCACCGCGAGCGGCTGGCCGATTTCGACCTTGTCGCCTTCCTTGACGTTCAGCGCGACCAGCAGGCCGGGCATCGGGCAGATCAGGAAGCGTGACAGATCGGGCGGGATCTTTTCGATCATATGCGCGGCATAGGGCGCCGCATGGGCGGGCAGGATGCGCAGCTTGTGGCTCGCCCCATGCGCCGTCAGCACGAAGCCCGACCGCACCGGCGCAATCCGCACCGCCAGTTGCTCCTCGCCAAATTCCGCCTCGATCAGGCGGTCGCCCGGCGTATATTCCAGCGCCATGTCGATGCTTTCGCCATCGACGGTCACTTCGTCGCCATCGATCACCACGTCATGGATGGCATCGCCGATCTTCACCTGCCAGCCGGTGGGCGGCGACAGGCGACGGCCGAGCTGCCCGTCGATACGGCGGGCGCGGTCGGCCTGCGCCATGGCGGCAAAGGCGCCGATCGCGGACAGGCGCTGAAGCAGTTCCGCCGACGCGGGCGCACCGGTGAAGCCTTCGGGATATTCCTCCGCGATGAAGCCGGTGGTGATATTGCCCGACCGGAACCGCTCATGCTGCATCAGCGCGGAGACGAAATCGATATTGTGACCCGGCCCCTCGATCTCGAACTTGTCGAGCGCCTCGATCTGCTTGTCGATGGCTTCGAGGCGGGTCGGCGCCCAGGTGATCAGCTTGGCGATCATCGGATCATAGAAGATCGACACTTCGCCGCCTTCCTCCACGCCATCGTCCACGCGGATCAGCGCGCCGCTCTCATCCGTGCCGGTTTCGGGCGGATTGTAGCGGATCAGGCGGCCGGTCGAGGGCAGGAAGCCGCGATAGGGGTCTTCGGCATAGACGCGGTTCTCGATCGACCAGCCGTTGATCTTCACGTCGGCCTGCCCGAACGACAGTTTCTCGCCATTGGCGACGCGGATCATCTGTTCGACCAGATCGACGCCGGTGATTTCCTCGGTAACGGGATGCTCCACCTGCAAGCGGGTGTTCATTTCGAGGAAGTAGAAGCCGTCGCCGGTCTTGTCCTCACCGCTGACGATCAGTTCGACCGTGCCGGCGCTGAAATAGCCGACCGCGCGGGCGAGCGCGACGCACTGCTCGCCCATCTTCTTGCGCATTTCAGGCGAGACGAAGGGCGACGGCGCTTCCTCCACCACCTTCTGGTGGCGGCGCTGGATCGAACATTCGCGTTCGTTCAGATAGACGATATTGCCATGCTGGTCGCCCAGCACCTGAATTTCGATATGGCGCGGGCTTTCGATGAACTTCTCGATGAAGACGCGATCGTCGCCGAAGCTGTTCAGCCCCTCGCGCTTGGTCGCCTCGAAGCCTTCGCGGACATCCTGTTCGCTATAGGCAAGGCGCATGCCCTTGCCGCCGCCGCCGGCCGAGGCCTTCATCATCACCGGATAGCCGATCTCGTTGGAGATCTTCACCGCATGGTCTGTATCGTCGATCACGCCGACATAGCCGGGGACGACGTTGACGCCCGCTTCCATGGCCAGCTTCTTGGACTCGATCTTGTCGCCCATCGCGGCGATCGCATTGGCGGGCGGCCCGACGAAGATGATCCCCTCGGCGTCCAGCGCCTTGCGGAAGCTTTCGCGCTCGGACAGGAAGCCGTAGCCGGGATGCACCGCATCGGCGCCGGTGGCCTTGCACGCCTCGATGATCTTGTCGGCCAGCAGATAGGACTGGGCCGCGGGCGACGGGCCGATATGCACGGCCTCGTCCGCCATCAGCACATGCGGCGCGCGCGCATCGGCATCGGAATAGACCGCCACGGTCTTGATGCCCATCTTCTTGGCCGTGCGCATGACACGACACGCAATTTCGCCACGGTTCGCGATCAGGATCTTGGTGATTGCCATTCTATTTCCTGTCCCAGTCCTTATTCAATGCCTCTCACCCCGTTCGGGCTGAGCCTGTCGAAGCCCCGTTCTTGTCTTCAAGAGAAGTACGGCCCTTCGACAAGCTCAGGGCGAACGGATTGTGATTTATTGCCTATCCACTCCGGAGAGCCGAGCCTTGAAATAGGCAAAACTAAGTCCTGCAAAAATCAGGAGCGAAAGCGCTCCCGTAATAGCTGGCGAAATACCATCGCAGTCCGCCGGAGCATCTGGCCCCATCCCGCAATTGCCAATGGCCGCCAATAAAATGACAATCATCGCGATCAGCCAATAGGCTATACCGAGCACCACAAAGAGTCCGATCTTTATGGCGCTCGGCTTGTTCACTCCGCCGCCTCCAGTTCGACCTTGACCTCTGCCTGCATGGGCACGACGCCCAGCTTCGCGAACAGCGCGGCATCCGCATTGTCGCCCGCATTCGCCGTGGTCAGCAGCTTGTCGCCGGTGAAGATGCTGTTCGCGCCGGCCATGAAGCAGAGCGCCTGGCAGCTATCCGACATGCTCTCGCGGCCCGCGCTCAACCGCACCATGCTTTCCGGCATCACGATCCGCGCGACCGCAACCGTGCGCACGAACTCGATCTCGTCAATCTTGGCCAGCGGCGTGTCGGCCAGCATATTGCCCAGCACCGTGCCCTTGACCGGGACGAGCGCATTGATCGGCACGCTCTGCGGATGGGCGGGCAACACGGCCAGCGCGTGGAGGAAGCCGACACGGTCCTCGCGCGTTTCGCCCATGCCGACGATGCCGCCCGAACAGACGTTGATGCCCGAATTACGGACATTTTCCAGCGTCACCAGTCGATCGTCGAAGGTCCGGGTGGTGATGACCTTCTCATAATGTTCGGGCGAGGTGTCGATATTATGGTTGTAATAATCGAGACCCGCGTCGGCCAATGTCCTGGCCTGCTTTTCATCCAGCATGCCCAAAGTCATGCAGGTTTCCATGCCCATCTGGCGGACGCCCTTCACCATCTGGACGATGGCGGGCATGTCGCGCTCCTTGGGGTTGCGCCAGGCGGCACCCATGCAGAAGCGCGAGGAGCCTGCGTCCTTGGCCTGCGCCGCCGCCTGCATCACCGCCTGCACGCTCATCAGCTTTTCAGCCTTCAGGCCGCTTTCCGCCGAGGCCGACTGGTTGCAATAGCCGCAATCCTCCGGACAGCCGCCGGTCTTGATCGACAGCAAAGTGGACAGTTGCACTTCATTGCGCGGGAAGTTGGCGCGATGGATCGACTGCGCGTCGAACATCAGGTCGTTGAAGGGCAGGTCGAACAGCGCGGCGATTTCCTCGCGCGTCCAGTCGTTACGGGCCTTATGCATGGGCATCCTCCGATTGTCCGACGAAATCAATAAACAATCGAGTGGCAACTGAAAAGATAGAAACGGACGTCAAGCGGCTTCCTCCAGCCCCGCCGGGGGCATGTTGTGGCCGAGCAGGCGCAGCACATCGGCCGCGCACTCCACGACATTGGAACCCGGCCCATAAATGCCCTGAACCCCGGCGTCACGAAGATAGTCATAATCCTGCGGCGGGATGACCCCGCCGGCGATCACCTTGATGTCGCTGCGCCCCTGTTCGCGCAGCCGGTTGATCAGTTCGGGGATCAGCGTCTTGTGTCCCGCGGCCAGCGACGAGGCGCCCACCACATCGACCCCCGTATCGAGCGCCAGCACCACCGTTTCCTCCGGCGTCTGGAACAGCGGACCGGACACCACATCGAAGCCCATGTCCCCAAAGGCGGATGCGATGATGTTGGCGCCCCGGTCGTGTCCATCCTGGCCCATCTTCGCAACAAGAAGCTTGGGCTTACGACCGAGGCGCCGTTCGACGGCCTGCACGCCGTCGAGAACCTGTTGCCAGCGGCTGTCCCCTGCATAAGGGGCGGCATAGACGCCCTTTACGGGCGTCGGCTGGGTGCCATAGCGATTGAAGCTGTCCTCCATGGCGGCGGAGATTTCGCCCAGCGTGGCGCGGGCGCGGGCGGCTTCAACCGCATGGGCGAGGAGATTGGTTTCGATCGATTGCGGCGCGGCTGCGGCGTCACGCAGCGACTGGAGCGCGGCTTGACAGGCGTCCTCGTCGCGCTCCGCCTTCACCCGGTTGATGCGGGCGATCTGTGCGTCGCGCACCTTGGCATTGTCGACCTCCAGCGTTTCCAGCAGGTCTTCATTGGCGAGGCGATATTTGTTCACGCCCACGATCACATCGTCGCCTCGATCGACGCGGGCCTGACGGGCGGCGGCGGCGGTTTCGATCATCGCCTTGGGCCAGCCGGCGCCCACGGCCTTCGCCATGCCGCCTTCGGCTTCTACGCGGTCGATGATTTCCTGCGCGGCGTCGACCAGTTGCTGGGTCAGCGCCTCGACATAGTAACTGCCACCCAGCGGATCGACGACATTGCACATGCCCGTCTCTTCCTGGATGACGATCTGCGTGTTGCGCGCGATCCGGGCCGAGAAGTCGGTCGGCAGCGCAATGGCTTCGTCCAGCGCATTGGTGTGGAGCGACTGGGTGCCGCCCAGCATCGCCGCCATCGCCTCGATCGTGGTGCGCATGACATTGTTATAGGGGTCCTGCTCGGTCAGGCTGACACCCGAAGTCTGGCAATGGGTGCGCAGCATCTTGCTGCGCTCGTCCTGCGCGCCGAGCTTGGTCATGACGCGATGCCACAGCACGCGGGCGGCGCGCAGCTTGGCGATCTCCATGAAGAAGTTCATGCCGATGGCGAAGAAGAAGCTCAGCCGTCCGGCGAACTTGTCGATATCGAGGCCCGATGCCACGCCATAGCGCACATATTCCGCGCCGTCGGCGATGGTGAAGGCCAGTTCCTGCACCTGCGTCGCGCCGGCTTCCTGCATATGATAGCCGGAGATGGAGATGCTGTTGAACTTGGGCATCTCACGCGAGGTATAGCCGAAAATGTCGCTGATGATCCGCATCGAGGGTTCGGGCGGGTAGATATAGGTGTTGCGGACCATGAACTCCTTGAGGATGTCGTTCTGGATGGTCCCGTCGAGCAATTTGCGCTCGACCCCCTGCTCCTCACCCGCGACGATGAAGAAGGCGAGGATCGGGATAACCGCGCCGTTCATGGTCATCGACACGCTCATCTTGTCGAGCGGGATGGCATCGAACAGGATCTTCATATCCTCGATCGTGTCGATCGCCACGCCGGCCTTGCCGACATCGCCGGTCACGCGAGGATGGTCGCTGTCATAGCCGCGATGGGTGGCGAGATCGAACGCGACGGACAGCCCCTTCTGCCCGGCGGCGAGGTTGCGGCGATAGAAAGCGTTGGATTCCTCGGCGGTGGAGAAGCCCGCATATTGGCGGATGGTCCAGGGACGCCCCGCATACATGGAGGCGCGCACGCCGCGCGTGAAGGGCGCGAAGCCCGGCAGGCCCGGATCGACGCTGACGTCCTCGGCCGTGTAGAGCGGCTTCACCGTGATACCTTCCGGGGTATCCCAGTTCAGATCCTTGCCCTTCACTTCCTTGGCGGCAGCGGCGGCCCACTGGTCCAATGTCGGCTTGTCGGTCATTCGTTCCTACCCTTCACTCCTCTCCCGCAGGCGGGAGAGGATATGCAGGCTTAGCAGCTTGCTGCTTAGCCGGAGTTGGAGTGGGCTGTCCCGTGCCCACCCCGCTGCGACTAGGCGGCAGAGCCGCCAAGTCTCGCTGCCCCTCCCGCTTGCGGGAGGGGTGTTGTCAGTGCGCGCCGTCCTTCGGCGTCTCCATGATCTCGGTCAGCACCCCGTTCATGTCCTTGGGGTGGACGAAGAAGATCGGCGTGCCATGGGCGCCGATGCGCGGTTCGCCCAGTATCTTCTTGCCCAGCCCCTCGAACCAGGCCTTCGCCTCGTGAATATCGGCCACTTCATAGCACATATGATGCTGCCCTCCGGCCGGGTTCTTGGCGATAAAGCCGTGAATGGGCGAGTTCTCGCCCAGCGGTTCGATCAGTTCGATCTGGGTGCCGGCGGTGCCGCCTTCGCCGGGCGTATCCACGAAACACACCTTCACCCCCTGCGCGGGCAGGTCGAACGGTTCGTGCGTCAGCGTCGCGCCCATGATGTCGCGATAATAGGCCAGGCTCGCCTCCAGCGAAGGCGTCGCGATGCCGATATGGTTGAGACGGCCGAGTTTCACATACTATCCTTCGTCATTGCGAGCGAAGCGAAGCAATCCAAGCGACGTTTCACCCTTGAGCGATGCTCTGATAAAAATCCTGCCAATCGGGATTGAACCCGACGATCAATGCTATCTTCTTCGCCCGTGAGCCTGCCTTGATCTGCTTCTCGCGCATGATGGCCACCTCCATCGATTCCGCCATTTCGTACCAGACCAGCATCTTGCAGCCGTAACGCTGCGTGAACCCGTCGGTAACACCTTCGCGATGCTGCCACACCCGTTCAGGCAGGTTCGAGGTGACGCCGGTATAGAGCGTCCCGTTCCGTCTGCTCGCCATGATGTAGACCGCCGGCTGCATCACCTTCATTCCATATCTCCGTCATTGCGAGGAGCCGCAGGCGACGCGGCAATCCAGACGGCGCGCAAGTGGATTGCTTCGCTGCGCTCGCAATGACGAATGAGAGTTCATTTCAAGACCTCACAGCGGAATATTGTCATGCTTCTTCCAGGGGTTCTCCAGCGCCTTGTTGCGCAGCTTGCGCAAGCCCAGCGCGATCCGCCGCCGCGTCGAATGCGGCTGGATCACCTCGTCGATGAAGCCCTTGCTTGCCGCCACGAACGGGTTGGCGAAGCGGTCTTCATATTCTTTTGTCTTCTGTGCGATCTCTTCGGGCGTCTTGCCGCGGAAGATGATCTCCACCGCACCCTTGGCGCCCATCACAGCGATTTCCGCAGTCGGCCATGCATAGTTCAAGTCACCGCGCAGATGCTTGGAACTCATCACGTCATAGGCGCCGCCATAGGCTTTCCGCGTGATGATGGTGATCTTCGGCACGGTCGCCTCGGCATAGGCGAACAGCAGTTTCGCGCCATGCTTGATGATGCCGCTATGCTCCTGCGCGGTGCCCGGCAGGAAGCCCGGCACATCGACGAAGGTGACGATCGGGATTTCGAACGCATCGCAGAAGCGCACGAACCGCCCCGCCTTTTTGGACGAGTTGATATCCAGCACGCCGGCCAGCACCATCGGCTGGTTGGCGATGATGCCTACCGTCTTGCCCTCGATCCGGCCGAAGCCGCACAGGATACTCCCGGCATGGGCGGGCTGCACTTCAAAGAAGTCGCCTTCGTCCACCACCTTGCGGATGACTTCGTGCATGTCATAGGGCTGGTTGGCGTTGGCCGGGATGACCGTGTCGAGGCTCTCCTCGATCCGGTCCCACGGGTCCGCGCTCGGCCGTTCCGGCACCGGCTCCTTGTTCGACGCCGGCAGGAAGTCCACGAAATCGCGCACTGCAAGCAGAGCCTCGATGTCATTGTCGAACGCCACGTCGGCCACGCCCGACTTGGTCGTGTGCGTCACCGCGCCGCCCAGTTCTTCCTGCGTGACGACCTCGTTCGTCACCGTCTTGACCACATCCGGCCCGGTCACGAACATGAAGCTGCTGTCCTTCACCATGAAGATGAAGTCGGTCATGGCGGGGGAATAGACCGCGCCGCCCGCACAGGGCCCCATGATGACGCTGATCTGCGGCACCACGCCGCTGGCCAGCACATTGCGCTGGAAAATCTCCGCATAGCCGCCCAGCGACGCGACGCCTTCCTGAATGCGCGCGCCGCCGCTGTCGTTCAGCCCGATCACCGGCGCGCCGACCTTCAGCGCCATGTCCATGATCTTGCAGATCTTCATCGCGTGCCGTTCCGACACCGCGCCGCCATAGACGGTGAAATCCTGGCTGAAGACATAGACGAGGCGACCGTTGATGGTGCCCGATCCGGTGACGACGCCGTCGCCCGGAATATGCTGCTCATCCATGCCGAAATCGATGCAATTATGCTCGACATACATGTCCAGCTCTTCAAAGCTGTCCTCGTCCAGCAGCACGTCCAGCCGTTCGCGCGCGGTCAGCTTGCCCTTGGCATGCTGGGCGTCGATGCGGCGCTGACCGCCGCCCATGCGCGCGGCCTCCCGCTTGGCTTCCAGCTGTTCGATGATGGCGAGCTTCGACATGGTAGGCTTCTCTCCGGTTCAGGCGAACGGTTTATGCCCTTCCCCCTACCCAGCCTCAGGCAAAGTTCGCAAATGTAAATTTGCTAATTTGCAAATCGCGACTTCGCAATTAAGGTCCGCCTTTGCCGTATCATCACAGGTTTAGCGAAGTGATGAAGGCATAGGGAAAGACTGGGTAGACAGATATGGCACGCGGCAACCGCATCTTCGCAGGTCCTCGCCTGCGTCAGCTTCGACTGGACCATCGGATGGACCAGGCGACGATGGCGCAGGCACTGGGCATATCCGTATCCTATCTTTCCCAGATGGAAAATGACGATCGCCCCCTGACCGCCAAGGTCAAGGCCGCGCTCGCCAGCGCCTTCCCGACCGACTGGGCCAGTTTCGACAGCCGGGAGGAGGAGCAGTTGCTGGGCGCCTTCACCTATGCGCTGGCCCATCCCGAACTGCCCGGCACCCAGATGGAACCGGAGCGGATCGAGAAACTGCATCTGCAATTTCCCGAATTCGCGGCGCGCTATGTGGACCTCTACAACGCCCATATGCGCGCCAATGAGCGGATCAACATGATCGAGGAGGCGATCGCCAACGATCATGAAGTGCAGGCGCGTTTGCCGTGGGAGGCGGCGCGCGACTGGTTTCATGAGGCCGGCAATTATGTCCACCCACTCGACTGCCTGGCCGAAGAGATGGCGGAAAGCTTCACGCAGGGACAGGTGCTGGACGAAGGCATGCTGGTGGAGGCACTGGCGCGCCGACACGGCATCGAGACGCTGATCGCCGAAACGCCGGACAGCGCGCTGCGCGCCTATCGGGCGGCGGAGCGCAAGCTGTTCATCAATGCGGCGCTGCCGACCGAGAGCCGCAAATTCATGCTCGCGCATCAACTCATGATGCTGGAGGGACAGGCGGTGATTGCCGACGTGGTGAAGAAGGCCGCCCTGCCCGTCCCCGGCGCCGACCGGTTGCTGGCGATCGGCCTTGGGAATTATGCCGCCGGCGCACTGCTGCTGCCCTATGCCGCCTTCCGCGAGGCGGCGCGGGCGATGCGCCATGATATCGACCGGCTCGCCCGCACCTTTGGCGTCAGTTTCGAACAGGCCTGCCACCGGCTCTCGACGCTCCAGCGGCCGGGGCTGCGCGGCATCCCCTTCTTCTTCTGCCGGGTCGACATGGCCGGCAACATCACCAAGCGGCATAGCGCCACCCGCCTGCAATTCGCCCGCTTCGGCGGCGCCTGCCCGCTATGGAACGTGCATGAGGCTGTGGCCGTGCCGGACCGGATCAATGTGCAGCTTGGCGAGACGCCGGACGGGGTGCGCTATGTCTCCATGGCGAAGGGGCTGGTGAAGCCATCGGGCAGCTACAAGCGGACCCCGCGACGCTATGCGGTGGTGCTGGGGTGCGAAACCGCCCATGCCGCCAATTTCGTCTATGCCGATGGCCTGCATCTGGCGGAGGAAGGCGCGGCCACGCCGATCGGCATCACCTGTCGCCTGTGTCCGCGCCAAAGTTGCGATCAGCGCGCTTTCCCGCCCGCCGACCGGCCGATCCATGTCGATCCCGACAATCGCCAGATCGTGCCCTATTGGATCGGCTGAGGCCGCTCAGCCCTCCCCCTGAGACCGCGCCTGCCTGGCAAAGCGACTGACCATGTCGCGGAAGGTCAGGTCGCTGTCGATCGCGCCATAGACCCGCATGGGTCGCGCGCCCGGCCGGTCGCGATAGCTGCCGTCGATATTCAGCCAGGGCGTGGGCTTGCGCAGATAGCGGCTGGAGGCCGGATCGGACTGGATCGGGGTCATCAACGCCGTCAGCGTCACCAGCGGACTGTCGCCCAGCACATAGACGTCGGCATCGGGCATCGGCGGAAAGCCGGGAATGGTCGCCAGTATTGCCGCCATCCCGTCCAGCTCTGCCTTCAGATAGCGGCCCAAAGGTCCGGTGACGGCAATATCCTCAATCTCGGCCATCGAGAACAGCATCTGGCGATAGGCGTCGCGCGGCACTTGCCAGATTTCGATGTCGGATTCGTTGAAGATGATCTGCGCCGCGATCGGATCGATGGACAGGTTGAATTCCACCTCCGCCGGTCCGGGTGGCGGATAGGCGATCCCCGGATGTTCATTCCCGCCGATCCAGACCAATTTGATGCGCGGCCCGATCTTCGGTTCGGCCAGCCATGCCAGCGCCAGTTCGGTCAGCCCCGCGCCGGCTGCGTAGAAAAGCGGTTCTTTCCGGTCCTCACGCATCGCCTCGCGCACGATCGCTGCCGTCGCCGGGCCGGGCGTCCAGCGATCGCGCGACGCGATGGGCAACTCAGCCCCAGCCATCGGCGTGTGGTGGCCATCCAGTCGCATCACCTTCAGCAATTCCCGCGCCTTCGCGGCGCCGGCCGTGGCGGATGCGGTGCCGCCGAATTTCACCGGCAGATGCGATCCGATGATCAGCGGGATATCGACGGACCCGCACAGCAGATGATGGGCCAGCTGGAACAACCCGTCCGGATCGCCCGAAAAATCATTGTCCACGATGACGCGCGCCTGCGGATGCCGCGCCCCTGCGGCGCCATGTGCCGCCATCGAAAGGCTCGCCATCAACCCGGCGGCGGACATCAGGACGTGGCGACGGCAAAGCTCTGTATGCATATATCCTCTCCCCCATATTTCATCCCGCGTCATGCAAGCCCAGCGACATCGGGTAAAATATGAATATCGCATACCGACATAATCTCAGCCTATGGCCGCAGCGC
Organism: Sphingobium sp. YR768; assembly: GCF_900111125.1. Lineage (GTDB taxonomy): Bacteria > Pseudomonadota > Alphaproteobacteria > Sphingomonadales > Sphingomonadaceae > Sphingobium. The sequence goes on along the minus strand of NZ_FOGE01000002.1, from coordinate 74,166 downwards.
TCACCCCTCTATGACCATCGCCTCATCCAGAAAATCCAGAAACGCCCGCACCCGCGCGGCGGCCCGGTCTTCCGCCGCATAGAGGGCGTGGATATCCTCGCCGTCGCCGGCATTATAATCCGCCAATATCTCGACCAGTCGCCCTTCGCGCAGGTCGCTGGCCACATGGAAGCGGCCGTGCCGGGCTATGCCGCCGCCCGCGATCGCCATGCGCCGCACCACTTCGCCCGAATTGCCGAAGAAATGCCCCTGCACCGGTCGCTGGACCGGCTTGCCGTCGATCAGGAACGGCCAGCTATCCACCGAGCGGCGGAAGCTGAAGCGCAGGCAATCATGCATGGCCAGATCATCGGGCGTCGCCGGTATCCCGCGCCGGGCCAGATAGTCGGGGCTGGCCACCAGTAGCATGCGGCTATGCCCCAGCTTCTTTGCGCGCAGACGCGTGTCGCGCAGCGGGCCGATGCGGATGGCGATATCCGCCCGCTCCTCCACCAGATCGACGATCGCGTCGGTCAGGGTCAGGTCGACGATGATCGCGGGATGAAGTTCGGCGAAACGCGGCAGGATCGGGATCAGGCATTCGATCCCGAAGGAAGGCGAGGCGTTGATCCGCAGCAGGCCGCGCGGCCCCTGTCCGCTGTCGCTCAGGCTGTTTTCCACCTCGGCCATATCGCTCAATATCGCCACCATCCGGTCGCGATAGGCCAGCCCCTCCCGCGTCAGCGCCAGCGATCGCGTCGTCCGCCGGATCAGCGACACGCCCAATCGATGCTCCAGCCGCGCGATCGAGCGACTGACGGCCGAGGGCGTGAGCCTCAGGGATTTTGCCGCCGCCGCGAAACTCCCCTCGATGGAGACCATCAGGAAATTTTCGACATCGGCGAAATGGTTATTCATGCGCTGGATTCACTTCTGAAGTGATGATGTTCCATCTAATCATCAATCAGCAAAAATCTATCTACTGTCTCATTCGTCGTACCAATCATGCTTGAGGGAGTAGCCCCATGGACCTGAAACTGACCAGCAAGAGCGCCATCGTCACCGGATCGACCGCCGGCATCGGCCTCGCCATCGCCAAACGCCTTGCCGAAGAAGGCGTGGCCGTCACCATCACCGGCCGCAGCCAGGCCAAGCTGGACGCCGCCGCCGCAGACATCGGCCTGCCGGTCAACGCCGTCCTCGCCGACCCCGCCACCGCGGAGGGCGCCGCCGCGCTGATCGCCGCCGTGCCCAGCACCGACATTCTCGTCAACAATCTGGGCATCTATGAGGCCAAGGACTTCGCCGACATCAGCGACGAAGACTGGCATCATCTGTTCGAGGTGAATGTGGTGAGCGGCGCGCGCCTGTCCCGCCATTATTTCCCCAGGATGCTGGAACAGAATTGGGGCCGGGTGATCTTCATCGCCAGCGAAAGCGGCCTGCTGCCGCCCGCCGAGATGATCCATTATGGCATGACCAAGTCGGCCCAGCTTTCCATCTCGCGCGGCCTGGCCGAACATACGCGCGGCACCGGCGTCACCGTGAACAGCGTGCTGCCCGGCCCGACCCGGTCGGAAGGGATCGTCGAGTTCATCCGCTCCGTCGTGGAGAATAAGGATGCGCCCGAAGCCGAGCGGGAAGCGGAGTTCTTTACCAAGCTGCGGCCGTTGTCGCTGATCAAGCGGCTGATCGAAGCGGATGAGGTCGGCGCGATGGTCGCCTATCTCGCCAGCCCGCTCGCCGCCGCGACCAATGGCGCCGCGCTGCGGGTGGAAGGCGGCATGGTGCCGACGATCGCGTAAAATCCGCCTTGCGGAAACTGGCCCTGCCGCTCGTCTTTTGCCTTCGTTAAGGAAGCGAAGATGAGCGATACGGACAGCCTTTCCCCCATCGAAGACGCGCTGGCACAGGACGGCTATGCCCGCCTAGCCGGCGCGGCGCTGTTCGATCAGCTTGGCGTCACCTCGCAGGACTGGGATCGTTTTGCCGCAAGCTGGAACGATCTTGGCCCCGATCTCTACATGGCCGATGGCGGGCGATATCGCCGCCGCCGCCATGCCGCCTTTGCGCTGCAAGCCGGGCATTATAGCCGCAAGCCGCATCAGCCCCATTATCAGAGCCGCGACTATAATGTGCTGAACGGCGACGTGCAGCGCTGGTTCGATCCGGTGACGCCGGAGACGGTGGACAGCCCCGTCCTGCAATCCATCTTCGCCTTCGCCGCCGAAAATTTCGATCCGGCGAGCAAGGGCGACTGGCATGTCGAACTGCACCAGTTCCGCATAGAGGCGAAGCCCGGCGAAAATGGCCGCCCCACGCCCGAAGGCATGCACCGTGACGGGGTGGACCATGTGCTGGTGATGCTGGTGGAGCGCCGCAATGTGCGCGAAGGCGTCACCCGGATCGGCGCACCGGACGGCACGGCGCTAGGCGAATTCACGCTGACACAGGCCGGCGACACGATGCTGATCGACGATCACCGCATCCTGCACGGCGTGACGGAAATCCATGCGGTGGACCCGGCACGACCGGCCTGGCGCGATGCGCTGGTGGTGACGTTCGTGGCCGAAGGATAATAACCCGGATCCGGTCGACCTGAGCGAAGTCGAGCTACCGTTCATGCCAGTACATCATGAAGCCAATATGAAAGGTTCCCCGGCGCAGGCCGGGGTCCAGTTCCACGCTCTGAACTGGACCCCGGCCTGCGCCGGGGAACAGAAAGTCATAGGCTCAACCACTGCGCGCCGGTCTTACTTCAGCAGAACCAATTCTTCCGCCATGCTGGGGTGCAGCGCGACGGTGTCGTCGAAATCCTGCTTGGTCAGGCCCGCCTTCACCGCGATCGCGGCGGCTTGCAATATTTCCGGGGCGTCCGGCCCGATCATGTGCAGGCCGACCACCTTGTTGGTCGTGGCGTCCACGATCATCTTGTAGAGCGCCCGTTCCTCGCGGCCCGCCAGCACATTCTTCATCGGCCGGAAGTCGGACGTGTAGACCTTCACCGTGCCATAGTGGTTCTTGGCCTCCGCCTCGGTCAGGCCAACGGCAGCGAGCGGCGGATGGCTGAACACGGCGGAGGGGACGCAGCTATAATCGACCTTGCGCTTGTTATCGCCGAACACCGTGTCGGCAAAGGCATGGCCTTCCCGGATCGCTACCGGCGTCAGTTGCAGCCGGTCGGTGACGTCGCCCACCGCATAGATGCTCTCGCATGTGGTCTGGCTATAGTCATCGACCTTGATCGCGCCCTTTTCGGTCAGGTCCACCCCGGCCGTTTCCAGCCCAAGCCCGTCGGTCAGCGGCCGCCGCCCCGTCGCGAACAGCACCACGTCTGCCGCGGCCGGATCGCCATCCTTGAAATGGACGCACAGCGTGCCGTCTTCCTTCTTCTCAATCCGCTCCATCTTCGCATTGAAGCGGAAATTGATCCCCTTGGTCATGCTGATCTGAAGCAGCCGGTCGCGGATCTGCGCGTCATAGCCGCGCAGCAGGTCGCTGCCGCGATTGACCATCGTCACATGGCTGCCGAACTGGTGGAAGATGCCGGCAAATTCATTGGCGATATAACCGCCACCCACGATCACGATCCGCTTGGGGCATTCGTCCAGATGGAACACCTCGTTGCTGGTGATGCCATGTTCGGCGCCGTCCACTTCCGGCACCACCGGCCAGGCGCCGGTCGCAACCAATATGACCCTGGCCGTCACTTCCCGCCCGCTCGCCAGCCTGATGCCATGCGGCCCGGTGATGGTCGCGCGCTCGCGGATCACCTCAACCTTATGGCTGCTCAGCGTATTGCCATACAGCCCTTCCAGCCGGTCGACATCGGCCAGCACATTGTCGCGCAGCGTGGTCCATTCGAAGCCGCATTCCGGCACGTCCCAGCCGAAGCGGCGGGCGTCCTTCAGATCTTCGGCGAAATGCGCGCCATAGATGAGCAGCTTTTTGGGCACGCAGCCACGAATGACGCAGGTGCCGCCGACCCGATATTCCTCCGCCACCGCAACCTTCGCGCCATGCGCGGCCGCCACGCGAGAAGCGCGCACGCCGCCCGATCCGGCGCCGATGACGAAAAGGTCGAAATCAAACTCGCTCATGCATGGCCTCCGCTCGGCGCATCGCATACTGGGCGACCCGCCATCAAACTTGGGGGCGGATATGGCGGCTGGGGCGCGGAGTTACAAATGGGAATCTTCTTGCTGGTAGCCAAACCACCTCCGTTCGCTTCGAGCTTGTCGAGAAGCGGGCAGCACTGCGCCTGCGTTTCTCGACTTCGCTCGAAACGAACGGATGTTGTGCTACTCCCCGCCCAAGGCGAGGTCGATCAGCGCCATGGTCGACGGATCAAAGCCGGTCGGTCCGTTGGCCTCGATCGACTTGGCGATTTCCTTGCCCAGTTCCACGCCGAACTGGTCGAAGGGGTTGATGCCCATCAGCACCGCATTGGCGAAGGTGCGATGTTCGTAGAAGGCAATCAGCGCGCCCAGCGCTTCGGGCGTCACATCGTCCATCAGGATCGTGGTCGACGGGCGGTTGCCGGGATAGGCGCGCGCCGGATCGTCCGCATTCTCCTTGCCGCGCATCAGCGCCGCGCCCTGCGCGAAGCAGTTGACCAGAAGGGCGCGATGATGCGCCGGGTCCAGCGCATGGCCCGGTTCGATAGAGGCGATAAACTCCACCGGCGAAACGATCGTGCCCTGATGCAGCAGCTGAAACACGGCATGCTGCGCGTCCGTGCCCACGCCGCCCCAGGTGATCGGCGCGCTCGGCCCTTCGACCGGCTGCCCATCACGGGTCACGCTCTTGCCATTGCTTTCCATCTCCAGCTGCTGGAGATAGAAGGGCAGCAGCGCCAGCCGCTCGTCATAGGCGAACAGCGCGCGGGTCTGGAGGCCCAGCACGCGGGTATAATATTGGTCGACGAACGCGGCGATCAGCGGGGCGTTCTCGCTGGGATCGGACAGGCGGAAATGGCGGTCCATCGCCGCTGCGCCTTCCAGCAGGCTTTCGAACGCATCCCAGCCCAGCGCCAGTGCGGCGGGGAAGCCGATCGACGACCAGAGCGAATAGCGACCGCCCACCGACTCCGCGAAGGGCAGGACGCGCGTTTCATCGACGCCCCATTCCATCGCCTTTTCGGGCGCCGCGGTCAGCGCGATCACCTTGCCATAGGGGTCTTCGACGCCCGCCTCGACCATCCAGTTGATCGCGCTCGCCGCGTTCAGCATGGTTTCGCTGGTGGTGAAGGTCTTGGAGGCGATGGCGATCAGCGTCGTGTGCGGATCGAAATCCTCGATCGCACGCTCCAGCGCGGTGCCGTCGACATTGGACACGATGCCCACATCGTAACGCACGCCATCGCCATCCAGCGCATCGACGATCAGCTTGGGGCCAAGCGCCGACCCGCCGATGCCGATATGCAGGATATGGCGAACCTCGCCCAGCGCGCCCGCTTCGATCGCGTCGATCAGCGCGCGCATCCGGTTATGCAGCGCCTTGGCCATGGCGACGCTTTCGGCATTGCCCTCGCCCCGTTCAGCGGGATGTTCGGCCGCGCGGCCTTCGCTGTTGTTGACCGCTTCCCCCGCGAACAGCGCGTCGCGCCAGGCGGTGAAATCCTGTTCCTTCGCCAGCGCCTGAAAGGCGGCCAGCAGATCGTCGGTCAGATGGGTCTTCGACCAGTCGAACCGCAACCCGCTTTGGGTCAGCACCAGCTTGGACAGGCGGTCTGGATCGGTCGTGAAAATGGACTTGAGTTCGGCTTGCGGCAGCGCGGCGATGGCGGCCAAGGGACCTGGCAGTGCAGGGCTGGTCATGCAATTGTCCTCTTATGATGTTGGTCGATATCGACGCTGCACCGGTCGATTCTGTCTCTGCTTAAACGGGTCCGGCGTGCAATGCACCATGTCGCGTGCTTGACGCGGCCTTTACGACGCCGCAAAAGCCGCCACGGCCCCTTTTCGGGCCAGAGCGAAGGAAAAGACGAACGTCCATGACTGCCAAATCCGAAACGCGGGATTTCCTCTGGTTTCTCGCCAAGCTGGGGCTGTTCGTCTTCATCCTGCGCAGCTTCATCATCTCGCCCTTCAACATTCCATCGGAATCGATGCAGCCGCGCCTGCTGATCGGCGATTATCTGCTGGTCGCCAAATGGCCCTATGGCTATTCGCGCTATTCGCTGCCCTTCTCGGTCCCGCTGATCCCCGGCCGCATCCTGGCCTCCACGCCCCAGCGCGGCGACGTGGTCGTGTTCAAGGCGCCGCCAAACCAGAAGAACGACTATATCAAGCGCGTTATCGGCCTGCCCGGTGACATGATCGCGGTGCGCGGCGGCACGGTCTATCTGAACGGTCAGGCCATCCCGAAGCAGAAGGTCGCCGACCTCGTCATCCCGGTGACGCCGAACATGGAGGATGCCGCTGCCAAGGAAGGCGCCGTTTCTCCCTGTTATCGTCCCGAATTCGAGCAGGCCGCGCCCGGTGGCGGCAAGCAGTGCCGTTATCCGCAGTTCCGTGAGACGCTCCCCGGTGGCAAGAGCTACAACGTCCTCGATCTGGTGCCCGATGGCGCGGCGGATGATCGCGACACGGTGCTGGTGCCCGAAGGCCATCTGTTCATGATGGGCGACAATCGCGATCGGAGCGCCGACAGCCGCTTCCCGGCGGTCGAAGGTGGCGGCATCGGCCTCGTCCCCGAAAAGAATCTGGTCGGCAAGGCGATGATCTCGGTCTTCTCGACCGATGGCAGCGCCAACTGGCTGCTCCCCTGGACCTGGTTCACCGCCGCCCGCTGGAGCCGTATCGGGGAAGGCTTTTGAGCAAGCCTGACACAGATAGCTGGCTGAAGGACCTGATCGGTCGCGCGCCCAAAAACCGGGCCGCGTTCGAACAGGCGCTGACTCATGGCAGCGCCAAAGCGGTCAATTATGAGCGGCTGGAATTTCTGGGCGACCGCATATTGGGCCTGCTGATCGGCGAATGGGTCTATGAGCGCTTTACCGAAGAGCCGGAGGGCAAGCTGTCCCGCCGCTACAATGCGCTGGTGTCGGGCGAAACCTGCGCGGAGATCGCGCGGGGGGCCGGCGTGCCCAAGCATCTGATCCTGGGCAAGCAGGCGCGCGACGATGGCGCGGCCGACAGTGACAATGTGCTGGGCGACGTGATGGAGGCGCTGATCGGCGCGCTCTATCTGGAAGCCGGGCTGGAGGAAGCGCGTGCGCTCGTCCGTCGCCTGTGGGGCAGCCGGGTCGACACCCAGACCAGCGCCCCGCGCCACCCCAAATCCTATCTTCAGGAATGGGCCGCCGCCAACAAGCGCAAGCCCCCCGAATATGTGATGACGGATCGTTCTGGTCCGCAACACTCGCTGCGCTTCACCGTGACGGTGTCGATCAAGGGCGCGGGCGAGGCCAGCGCGACCGGCGCATCGAAGCAGGAAGCCGAAACGGCAGCCGCCAAGGCGCTGCTGGAGAAATTGGCGGGATAAAGCTCCTTTCAACCCGTTAGCCCTGAGCCTGTCGAAGCCTGTCCTGAGCGACGCCGCAGGCGGCGTCGAAGGGGGCTTTCCTTCTCTTGAAAAAGGGAAGGGGCTTCGACAGGCTCAGCCCGAACGGTTTCTCTTGGGAGCTTATTGCTCTGATATGACATTCTGGGCCTACATGCTCCATTGCGCCGACCGCAGTTTCTACGTCGGTCACAGCGACAATCTGGAACAGCGGATTGCCCAGCATGAGAGCGGGGAAATCCCTGGCTACACCCAAACACGCCTTCCGATAAAACTGGTCTGGTCGCAAGCCTTCGGCACGCGTATGGAGGCGCTTGAGGCCGAGCGGCAGATCAAGGGCTGGAGCCGGGCCAAAAAGCTGGCTCTGATCCGGGAAGATTGGACATTGATCTCCAGCTTGGCGCGATCGAACAAAGAAAAGTAAAGCCCTTCGACAGGCTCAGGGCGAACGGAGTTATAGTTGACGGACAATCTTGAAAACCAGCGCTGCGGCGTCGTTGCGATCGTGGGCGCGCCCAATGCGGGCAAGTCGACGCTGGTGAACGCGCTGGTGGGGCAGAAGGTGGCGATCACCAGCCCCAAGGCGCAGACCACCCGGACCCGGGTGATGGGCGTCGCGATCGAGGGCGATGCGCAGATCGTGCTGGTCGACACGCCCGGCATCTTTGCGCCCAAGCGCCGGCTGGACCGTGCGATGGTGCAGGCCGCCTGGGGCGGCGCGCAGGGATCAGACCTGATCGCGCTGGTGGTCGACGGCAAGGCCGGTCTTGGTTCCAAGATGGAGCCGATCATCGAGGCTCTGGTCCATCGCCCGGAACGCAAATGGCTGATCCTCAACAAGGTCGATATTTCCATCAAGGAAAAGCTGCTGGTTCATACCCAGAGACTGTATGAGCGGGTCGGTTTTGAGGAGACTTTCTTCATCTCCGCGCAGACCGGCGACGGCCTTGCCGAACTGAAGACCGCCTTTGCCAACGCCATGCCCGAAGGGCCGTGGCATTTCCCCGAAGATCAGGTGTCCGACGCCACCGACCGGATGCTGGCGGCGGAAATCACCCGCGAACAACTCTATCACCAGTTGCACGCCGAACTCCCCTATGCCGCCGCGGTCGATACCGAGCAGTATAAGGAGCGCGACGACGGATCGGTGGAAATCCACCAGCAGATCCTGGTCGCGCGCCCGACCCAGCGCGCCATCGTGCTGGGCAAAGGTGGCCAGCGCCTGAAGGAAATCGGGTCGAAGGCCCGCGCCGAACTGGCCAGCATGCTGGGCGTCAAGGTCCACCTCTACCTGCACGTCAAGGTGAAGGAAGACTGGGAAGACGACCGCTTCATCTATCGCGACATCGGCCTCGACTGGGTGGACTAGAGTCTTCTGAATTCGGCTTGAACAGCCTATGGCTTACAGAAGCCGGCAATCAAGTAAAAATAGAGCCGTGAACGATACAATCTAATCATTTACGGCTCTGCAAACGCAGCCTGCCCTGGCTGTCGAGCTGCGCAGCCTGTCAATCGAGCGTGACGCCTGTCGCCTGTCTGATCCGTTCCTTTTGTAGTAATTGCATCTGCGCGGCCGCATCGGACGAAGTCGGGCCACCTTGCCGATTGATATCGGACAAGGCCCTGATCTGTTCATCCAAAGTTTGCAGCTTGCTCATCTTGTCATACTCGGCACGTTTTTCGACCGATTCCATGACGACCTGAAGCCCTGTGGTGAAAGAGCAGGCCTGATGATAGGCGTTCACGTCCCGGATCATCGCATCGACTGGATAACCGCCATTATCCTTCGTCAGATTTGGCGTAATGACGCCATATAGGCGAACCCGCTCCGTATCGATCGCCTTAGTCACCGTCTGGATGATCTGATTGCGATAGACATGGGTGTTAATATGGTCGCGACTTCCACTGGTTAGCGCTGCACCGCCCGCCAAGATGGATTTGGCGAGATCTCCGGTAACAATGGCCGCGGCCGTCGATAGGCCGGTCGTCGCGATGCTCAGCGTGCCGTTGGCCTGTGCCTGTCGCACCAGCATCAGCGCCTTTTCCGACGTGCATACATCGTCCGCCTGCTTCAACAGAATAGCGGCAAGGCGATTGCGCTTCTGCCCTGTAGCGTCGGCAACGGCCCGCCCGTAGGCCGTCTTATCCGCAGTGACGGAACTGTTCCCAGCGCCCGCCGCTCGATCTTCCGGGAATTGGAAGCATCCCAGATCGACCGCCCCAGGCCGCGAGTCCGCGACCTCCCTGCCCCCCAATGTCGCATTCAGAGGTTGTCGCGCGGTCAGACATTGCCCACCGGGATACACCGCCATTGTCACAGGCTCGACGCGCGCCGCCCCCATACGCGCGCAACCTGACAGCGCCAAAGGCGCCAAGGTCAGGATCAAAAAACGAATATTCTGAACCACCACGCCAAATCCCCCCATTTGCAACGCAAAGAGGAATATAACCTATGACTTTATCTTTCCTAGTCAAAGTTCAGTTCAAAATTGCCCTAACGGCAATTGTCATTGCCTGTCAGTCCGCCGCCTCAGCCTTTTTCTTTGTCGGGGCTTTCCTTGCGACCGGCTTCTTCTCGCCCGCTTCCTTCTTTGCCGCCGGCTTCTTAGCTGCGGCCTTCTTGGCAGGCGCCTTCTTGCCCTTCTTCGCCGGGGCGGCCGCTGCGCGGGCGTCGATCAGTTGCGCGGCTTCCTCCAGCGTCAACTGGTCCTTGTCCACCGTCTTTGGCAGCGTCGCATTGGTCGTGCCGTCGGTGACATAGGCGCCGTAACGGCCCTCCATCAGCTTGATCTCGGCCTCGGTGCGCGGATGGGCGCCCAATATCTTCAGCGGCTCGCGGCCACCGCTCGACCGGCCACCCCGGTTCGCGGCTTCCGCCAGCTTGACCACGGCGCTGTTCATGCCGACCTCGAAAATCTCGGCCGTGTTCGCCAAGCGGCCATATTTGCCGTCATGCAGCAGATAGGGACCAAAACGGCCGATATTCGCCACGATCGGCTTGCCCGTTTCCGGGTGCAGGCCGACTTCGCGCGGCAGGCTGAGCAGCTTTACCGCCCAGTCCAGCGTCATTTCGCCATCGGGCAGATCCTTGGGGATCGATCCACGCTTGGCCTCCTTGCCCTCGCCCATTTCGATATAGGGACCGAAACGGCCGGATTTCTTGACGATATCCTGCCCGGTTTCGGGATGCTGGCCAAGGATTTCCGGCCCGGTATCCTCGCCATCCTTGCCGCCCGGCTGGCCGAATTTGCGGGTATATTTGCACTCGGGATAGTTGGAGCAGGCGATGAACGCGCCGAACCGACCGCCACGCAGCGACAATTGCCCATCGCCGCACATCGGGCAGGCGCGCGGATTGCTGCCATCCGCCTTGGGCGGGAACAGCATCGGTTCGAGAAACTTGTCCAGTTCGGCCGTGATGTCCGACGGCTTCTGTTCCATGACCTCGGCGGTCTTGGGCTTGAAGTCCTTCCAGAAAGCTTCCAGCACGGCCTGCCACTGGGCGCGGCCGCCGCTGATATCGTCCAGCTCGTCTTCCAGACCTGCGGTGAAGTCATAGGAGACATAGCGTTCGAAGAAGCGTTCGAGGAATGCCGTCACCAGCCGCCCGCTCTCCTCGGCGAAGAAGCGGTTCTTCTCGATCCGCACATAGTCGCGGTCCTTGAGCACCTGAAGCGTGGAGGCGTAGGTGGACGGACGCCCGATCCCCAGTTCCTCAAGGCGCTTGACCAGCGACGCTTCGGAATAGCGCGGCGGCGGCTGGGTGAAATGCTGCTCGGCGCTCACCTTCTTCTTGGCCGGGGCATCGCCCTCGCTCATGCGCGGCAGGATCTTCGAATCATCGTCGTCGCTATCGTCGCGACCTTCCTCGTACAGGGCGAGGAAGCCGGGGAAGATGACCACCTGACCGGTGGCGCGCAGCGTATGGCTGCCGCTGCCATCTACCAGGTCGATCGTCGTGCGCTCCAGCCGGGCCGAGGCCATCTGGCTCGCCAGCGCGCGCTTGAAGATCAGGTCATAGAGGCGCGCATGATCGCCGCTGCCCACCTTGTCGCGACCGAATTCGGTCGGACGGATGGCTTCATGCGCTTCCTGCGCATTCTTCGCCTTGGTCTGATATTGGCGCGGCTTTTCGGGCAGATAGCCGCCGTCATAGCGCTCCGCGATCGCCTTGCGCGCGGCGGAAATGGCGCTGCCGTCCATCTGCACGCCGTCGGTACGCATATAGGTGATCGCGCCGTCCTCGTAGAGCTGCTGCGCGATCCGCATCGTGTGGCTGGCGGAAAAGCCCAGCTTGCGCGCGGCTTCCTGCTGCAACGTCGAGGTCGTGAACGGCGCGGGAGGATTGCGGCTGAGCGGCTTCGTCTCGACCTTGTCGACGGTGAAGCGCCCGGCCTCCACATCGGCCTTGGCCGCCATGGCGTCGCCTTCCTTGCCGATGGTCAGGCGATCGATCTTCTCGCCCTTCCAGCGGACGAGGCGCGCGGTAAAGCCCTGCCCACCCTGCTCCATCTCGGCCGCGACCGACCAATATTCCTGCGGGGTGAAGCTTTCGATCTCCCGCTCGCGCTCCACCACCAGACGCAGCGCGACCGACTGCACGCGGCCCGCCGACTTGGCGCCCGGCAGCTTGCGCCACAGCACCGGCGACAAAGTGAAGCCCACCAGATAGTCGAGCGCCCGGCGCGCGCGATAGGCGTCGATCAGATCCTCGTCCAGCGCGCGCGGCTTGGCCATCGCGTCCAGCACTGCCGCCTTGGTGATGGCGTTGAACGTCACCCGCTCGACCGTCTGCGGCAGCGCCTTCTTCGCGCGCAGCACTTCCTGCACATGCCAGCTGATCGCCTCCCCTTCGCGATCAGGGTCAGTCGCCAGGATCAATCGCGTCGCCTTCTTGGACGCATCGGCAATGGCTTTTAGTTGCTTGCCCTTGTCGCCATAATTTTCCCACGACATGGCAAAGCCGTCGTCCGGGTCCACCGATCCGTCCTTGGCCGGCAGGTCGCGGATATGGCCATAGCTGGCGAGGACGTGGAAATCGCCGCCCAGATATTTCTCGATGGTCTTCGCCTTGGCCGGCGATTCTACGATGACAAGTTGCATGTGCGTCCAGTAGTTGCTTACGCGTGTGCGTGTAAGGTGGGGAGCAAAGACCCGATGCGTCAAGCCAGTCTGACAAATGGCTTCAATGACGAATCGCTTCCCCCCGACAAACTCGTTCCTAGCGGAGCAGCGAATGATGCGGCGGAATTTTTTGGCCATGTTGATGGCAGCGGTAACGACCTTCCTGAATGGAAGCAGGCAAAATGCGCGCGCCGCTTCGAATGATGGCAATATCAGTCCTGTTGATGCTGCATCCGCTATGCAGCAGAGGATGCGCGCAGCCCTGCCCTACCGATATGTTACGGTGGCTGGAGAAGAAGCGCTCACAGAGTGGACACGCCTTCGGAATTCAGGCGAAGGCTGGCCCGTCGTTATCGGCGACGATGAAGCGCTCGACCGTATCGCCGAACAGTTTAGTCTGGAAGACAGTGCGGTCTTCGCGCAACCTGCCAACGCTTCAGTAAGCTCGCCGCCTACACCTGCTGAAATAATCGCCGCTTCAAGCGTCGTCAAAACACCAGAAATATTCGAGCAGCTTTGGCGTGATGGATATGGTAGCGATCCTGAAGACGACGGGATGCCAGACGAGGGGGCATGGCCAAGTTCAACGGCCGATGTGCAACCGGGCTTCACCATCGCCAGCGACATATTAACCGGCAGGCCGTTAACGCACGTTCACATCCTGATCATACCCACACTGAATTCCTATGAAGTGCCAGCCTATCTGCGGTGGGGCAACTGGAACGCCTGTCCGTCACCCGAAATCCATGTGGCTGCCATGCGATACTGGCATGATCGTTATGGCGCAGAACTGATCGGTATCAACGGCGATACGATAAACATGCGAGTTGCCAGACGTCCGAAGACGCGGGAGGAAGCACTAAACCTTGCTCGCCACCAGTTCTTCTACTGCGCGGACATCGTCTATCAAGGCACGGACACCTTGGCTCCGTTGGCGGCCGGACTCATGGAGTCAGATTGGTGGTTCTTCTGGTGGGATTGATCACAGCCGGGGCATAATCGTTTACCGCAAACTCACCCGTCCCCCAGCCTGCCGTTCCAGTCCGCCCGCCAATTCCAATTCCAGCAATATCGTCTGCACCACCGCCGGCGACAACCCCGACTGGCGAATGACTTCATCCACTGCGACCGCCACTGGCCCCAGCAGCGCGATCACCGCCGTCCGCTCCCCTTCCGCCACATCGCTCGACACCGGCGCGCCGATGAAGTCGAAGCTGCCCTGTCGCACCATCCGGGGATCGAAACCGCCGATCGCCTCCATGATGTCCGCGCCATTCTGGATCAGGATCGCGCCCTCGCGGATCAGGCTGTTGCAGCCCTGCGCACGCGGATCGAGCGGCGATCCCGGCACGGCCATGACCTCGCGCCCCGCTTCGCCGGCCAGTCGGGCGGTGATCAGCGATCCGGATTTGGGTGCGGCCTCCACCACCACCGTTCCCAGCGCCAGCCCGGCGATGATCCGGTTGCGCGCGGGGAAATGGCGGGCGAGCGGCTGGACGCCGGGCGGATGTTCCGTCACCAGCAGGCCGCGCTCCGCCACCTGCGCCTGCAAATCCCGGTTCTCCGGTGGGAAGGCGATGTCGATGCCGCTGGCGATCACGCCAATCGTGCCGCTGTCGATCGATCCGCGATGCGCCTCCGTATCGATGCCGCGCGCAAGGCCCGATACGACCACCGCGCCGCGCTGCCCCAGATCCTGCGCCAGGCTGCGCGCGAACCGGCATGCGGCGGCCGAGGCGTTGCGCGCGCCAACCATGGCGACACAGGGCTTCGCGGCCAGCGTCACATCCCCCCGCACGATCAGCGCGGGCGGCGCGCCCTCCATCTGGTCGAGCAGCACCGGATAATCAGCGTCGCCCATCAGCAGGTAGCGCGCACCCAGCGCCCGCGTTGCTGCAATCTCCCGCTCTACGGCGCCCGCATCGGCGACGCTGGCCCTGCCCCCGCCCCGCGCGGCGAGATCGGGAATGGCGCGCAGCGCTTCGCCTGCGGAACCGAAGCGCGCGAGCAATTGCCGATAGCTGACCGGACCAATCCGGGGGGAGCGGATGAGCCGCAGCCTCTCGAACCGGTCCCGCTCGCTCATTCCGGAGATGCGTCCTTGGACCTGCCGATTTTCGGCTCCTCGCCCTTCAGCAATCGGGTGATATTGGCGCGATGACGCCATAGCACGATCAGGGCGAGCGCCAGCGCCACCGGCACCAGATCAAGCCGACCGAACGCCCACATGGCCACCGGCGCACTGACCGCCGCCGCCATGCCGCCGACCGACGACCATTTGGTCCCGAACAGCGCCGCCAGCCATACTGCGGCGAAGATGCAGCCCGCCGGCCAGAACATCGCCGTCACCACGCCCATCATCGTCGCCACGCCCTTGCCCCCGGCAAAGCGCAGCCAGACGGGATAGCAATGGCCGATAAAGGCCATCGCGCCGGCCATCGGCCCGCCGCCATCGATCAGCCATGCGCCGATCAGCACCGCCGCCGCGCCCTTCAGCAGATCGAGCAGCAATGTCGCCGCCGCCAGCCCCTTGCGCCCGGTGCGCAGCACATTGGTCGCGCCGATATTGCCCGACCCGATCTGCCGCAGGTCGCCCGCACCGGTAAAGCGCGTCAGCAACAGGCCAAAGGGGATGGAGCCGAGCAGATAGCCCAGTAGCAGAACGAAAGCGGGAAGAAGCCAGGGAGGTGTCATGAAAATCGCCAGTTGAAGCGTTTTCGAAGCAGGTGGAACAGCTGCTGACTCGGAAAACGCGGTAGATCAAAAGACCAGAGCAGAAGAGCCGATGCAATGGGCTCTTCTGCTCTAAATGTTGCGCGCGCCCATATAGTGACAGGCGCGCGGGGCAATGGGGTTAGAATGCTCTTAACGCACCCGCGCAGGATTGCCGACAACAGTGGCGCCCGCCGGCACATCGCGCGTCACCACGCTGCCAGCCCCGATCAATGCATCGTCACCAATCGTCACGCCCGGCAGGATGATGGCCCCGCCACCGATCCAGACATTGCGGCCGATGCGGATCGGCCTGCCCCATTCGATGCCGGTCGCGCGCTCGGCCGGATCGCGCGGATGGTCGGCGGTCAATATCTGTACGCCAGTGCCGATCTGCGTTCCGTCCCCGATCGACACTTCCACAACGTCCAGAATGACGCAGTTGAAGTTCAGGAACACGCCATCGCCCAAAAATATGTTGAAACCATAATCGCAATGGAAGGGCGGCCGGATGGTCGATCCCGCTCCCAAAGCGCCGAGCCTTTCGCGCAGCAAGGCCTCCCGTTCCGGCGGCAGGGTGGCGTTGAAACGGCGCATCCATTCCGCCGCCGCCAGTTGATCGGCGATGATTTCGGGATCATTGGCATGATAGGGTTCGCCCGCGATCATCTTCTGCTTCATGCTGCGGTCGGTCATCCTCATCTCCTTCTTGACCCGGCGAGGTGACAGCGGGAGGCGCGCTTTGCAAGCGCGGCCGTTGACACCTCCGCCCCATGCCGCGACACAGGCGCGCATGACGGTCGCACCAGACGCTCCCATCCTTTTCTTCGATTCCGGCGTAGGGGGCTTGTCCATCCTCGCCCCGGCGCGGGCGGCTCTGCCCACGGCGCGCATCGTCTATGCCGCCGACAGCGCCGGTTTCCCCTATGGCACCAAGAGCGAGGGGGAGATCGCCGCGCGCGTGCCTGCGTTGCTCGGTCGGCTGGTGGAGCGCTATCGCCCGCGTCTGGCCGTCATCGCCTGCAACACCGCCTCCACCATCGCGCTCCAGCATGTCCGCGCGGCGCTCGACATTCCGGTGGTCGGCACCGTGCCCGCGATCAAGCCCGCCGCGTTGCTCTCCAAAAGCCGCGTCTTCGGCGTGCTGGGGACGGATGCCACCGTGCGCCAGCCCTATGTCGACCGGTTGGCGGCGGAACATGGCGCGGACTGCACCGTATTGCGGCACGGCTCCGCCGCGCTGGTCCAGCTTGCCGAAGCGAAGCTGCGCGGCGAAACGCTCGACCCGGCGATCGCCCGCGATGCGCTGGCCGGCCTGATCGACCAGCCGGGTGGCGACCGGATGGACATGGTCGTCCTGGCCTGCACCCATTTTCCGCTGGTGGAGCAGGAGCTTGCCGCCGCCGCGCCGCATGCCATCGGCTTCGTCCATGGCGGCGAAGGCATTGCCCGGCGCATCCTCCATCTGACGCAGGGCCAGCTCTGGCCCGATGCGCCAGCACCCGGCGCCGCCGTCTTCACTCGCGTTGACGAGAAGGTGGAAGCGCTTCACCCTGCGCTCGCGACCTATGGGCTGGATCGGATCGAAACGCTTTGAATGGCATGGGCCATTTGTCCAATGGCCAATCCTTTCTATCAGTCTGATAGGTATTTCTCCCTAAAGTTGCGAGCGGTTATCGCTGGTAATGACGGGGCCGCGCAGGTAAATGCCGCCTTGGGCAAGAGGATGGCGCAGCGAAGAAAATCAGCGCGCGAGGAAACGGGAAGACAGGCGTAGTGAACTACAAACATATCTTTTCGCAGGCGATCGACCGGCTCCACAGCGAAGGTCGCTATCGTGTTTTCATCGACATCCTGCGCAACAAGGGTGCGTTCCCCAACGCGCGCTGTTTCCACGGCCATAACGGGCCCAAGCCGATCACCGTCTGGTGCTCCAACGACTATCTCGCCATGGGCCAGCATCCCAAGGTCGTCGCCGCCATGGAGGAAGCGCTCCATGATGTCGGCGCCGGATCGGGCGGCACCCGCAACATTGGCGGCAACACTCATTATCATGTCGATCTGGAAGGCGAACTGGCCGACCTGCACGGCAAGGAAGGCGCTTTGCTCTTCACCTCGGGCTATGTCTCGAACGAAGCGACGCTCTCGACCCTCGCCAAGCTGCTGCCGGGCTGCATCATCTTTTCCGACGAGCTGAACCATGCTTCGATGATCGCGGGCATCCGCAATTCGGGCTGCGAAAAGCGCGTCTTCCGCCATAATGACGTCGACCATCTGCGCGAACTGCTGGCCGCCGAAGACCCCGAAGCGCCCAAACTGATCGCGTTCGAAAGCGTCTATTCGATGGACGGCGACATCGCGCCGATCGCGGACATCTGCGATCTGGCGGACGAGTTCAACGCCCTCACCTATCTGGACGAAGTCCATGCGGTGGGCATGTACGGCGCGCGCGGCGGCGGGATTTCCGAACGGGACGATGTCGCCGGTCGCCTGACCATCATCGAAGGCACGCTGGGCAAGGCATTCGGCGTGATGGGCGGCTATATCGCGGCCGATCAGATGATCATCGACGTGATCCGCAGCTATGCGCCCGGCTTCATCTTCACCACGTCGCTGTCACCCGTGCTGGTCGCCGGCGTGCTGGCGAGCGTGCGCCACCTCAAGGGATCGAGCGAGGAACGCGAAGGCCAGCAGGCGTCGGCCGCGCTCCTGAAGCACCTGATGGCCGAAGCCGGCCTGCCGGTCATGCCGTCGGTCACGCATATCGTGCCGCTGATGGTCGGCGATCCTGTCAAGGCCAAGCGGATCAGCGATATCCTGCTCGCCGAATATGGCGCCTATGTGCAGCCGATCAATTATCCCACCGTCCCGCGTGGCACCGAGCGGCTGCGCTTCACCCCCGGCCCGGCGCATACCGAAGCGATGATGCGCGATCTGGTGTCGGCGCTGGTGGAAATCTGGGACCGGCTGGAACTGGAACTGCTGGAGCGGCAGGCGGCCTGAACGGGCCAACTGGCCCTTCCGCCTGACCGTCAGGATGGTTAGGGCGTCGGCATGAGCAAGATCCTTGTTGGCGCCCTGCAAATCGGGTCCGATTATGCGGGCAAGGCGGCTACGTTAGATAATATACTCGCTTTCGAGGATCGCATCGCATCCTCCGGCGCTACGTTGATCGTCATGCCGGAAGCCTTGCTGGGCGGCTATCCCAAGGGCGAGGATTTCGGCACGCGGCTGGGCTATCGTCTTCCCGCGGGGCGCGATGCCTTCGCCCGCTATCATGACAATGCGGTCGATCTGGACGGTCCGGAACTGGCGGAACTTGCGGCGCTCTCCACTCGCACCGGCGCGACATTGGTGCTGGGCGTCATCGAACGTGCCGGGGCATCTCTCTTTTGCACGGCGCTGTTCATCGAGCCGGAACGCGGCATCGTCGCCAAGCATCGCAAGCTGATGCCGACCGGGACCGAGCGGTTGATCTGGGCGCAGGGTGACGGATCGACCATGCCGGTGGTCGACAGCCAGGCCGGCAGGCTGGGCGCCGCCATCTGCTGGGAAAATCACATGCCGCTGTTCCGAGCCGCCATGTATGCCAAGGGCGTGGACATCTGGTGTGCGCCCACGGTGGACGAACGCGACGTCTGGCGCAGTTCGATGCGCCATATCGCCCATGAAGGCCGCTGCTTCGTGATCAGCGCCTGTCAGGTCCAGCCTTCGCCCGCCGATCTGGGGACGACGGTGCCCGACTGGGAGGATGCCCGCCCCCTGATCGGCGGCGGCAGCATGATCGTGGGGCCGCTCGGCGATGTGCTCGCCGGACCGCTGGAGCGAGAGACGGGCTTGCTGACGGCGGAGATCGATACGAGCGACATCATCCGGGCGCGCTACGATCTGGACGTCGTCGGCCATTATGCCCGCCCGGACATTTTCAGCCTGCATGTCGACGAACGGCCGCGTCCGGGCACGGTGTTTAGCGGGGATTGAGGGGCCTAACGATCGGAAGGCGGCTTGCCCGATGCAGGGAAGAACCCACATCCGTTCGTCCTGAGCCTGTCGAAGGACGCGCGACAACGCCAGCCTCATCCCCCTTGCCTGCTACGCGCGAGCAATTTCAACCGCTCCCAATCACCATCGATCAGGGCCTGTTTCTTGGCCCGGCTCCACCCCTTGATCCGGCGCTCGGCGGCCAGCGCCTCTTCCCGCGTGACGAAATTATCCGTCCAGACCAAGACCACCGGCCTGCGCACGGCTGTATATCCACCGATCAAGCCTTGCTGATGCTGGGCGATACGGATTTCCAGATCCTCCGCATGACCCGCGTAGAAAGACCCATCGCTGCACCGGAGGAGATATGCATGGAAAGCCATATCCCGTTTTACCATCAGCGCGCGTCCTTCGACAGGCTCAGGACGAACGGAGGTGGGTTATTTGCACGCGACGGATCGGCCGTTATATTCGTTCCGCCCTAAGCCAAGCCGGCGGATCCGACTTGGCAAGGGGATAAGCCAGGGCCTTGAAAGAGGCAGAAGCGTTTTCGCCGCTGTCCTGGCACCAGCCATAGATCATCAAACCCGGATCAACCCGCCCCGCACCGCATAGCCGCGATAGAGCGTGCGGCTATGCGGGAAGCCGCCCATATCCTGCGCCAGCCGTTCGATCGCTCCGCTCAGTTCGCGCCGAGGCGACACGTGGAACTGGCCCAGCCAGCCGAACAGCGCGCGTTTCCACAGCGTCGGCAATTGCTCCTGCTGGCCGAAGTCGACAATCTCCAGCCGGCCGCCCGGCGCGACGCAGCGGGCCGCCTGATGCAACGCCATTTCCCATTCCGGGATCATCGACAACGCATAGCTGATGAACACCCGTTCGAACTTCTCCCGCCCGAACAGCGCCGCCGCGTCGAAGCCGCAGGCGTCCCCCTGCGCCAGCGTCACCCGATCGCCCATGCCTGCTTTCGTCACGCAGGCGCGCGCCGTCTCCAGCATCGCCTCGCTGATGTCGACGCCATAGAGGCGTGCCTTTGGCCAGGCCTTGCCCACTGCGATCAGGTTGCGCCCGGTGCCGCAGCCAATCTCCAGCACCGCGCCGCCCTTCGGCACGTCCAGATCCGCGATCAGCCCGTCGCGCCCCAGCAGATAATATTTGCGGGTGAGGTCATAGATATGGCGCTGATAGCGATAGACGCCATCCATCATCTGGCGATGGCTCATCAGGCGCCCTTCAGCACATAGAGATGGACGCCGCCATAAATGGCCGATCGGTCGCGCGCGGTATAATCCAGCGATGCCTCGGCCTGATAGTTCCAGCGATCCAGCACGGCATCGGCCACCCGCCCCGGCAGGATGCTCGGCTCCCCGGCGGTACGGAACAGCACCCGCGCGCCGGGCTTTGCCGTCCGCGTGATCTGCGCCCAGAGTGCGTTCAACTGATCGTCATCCATCCAGTCCTGCGCATCCAGCAGGATATAGCGGTCGCAGGACGCCATCTTCTGGCTGGCGAGGAAGTCGGTGAAATTGATGTGCCGCACATCCACCCGCTCGGCCCGCGCGCGCACAGCCTGATGGTTCGCCGCTTGCAGATAGGGCGGCAAAGGTCCCTCGGCCTCTCCGTTTTTGGCTGCATAACCACGCCCGAACGCCTGCATCGCGAAATAATTGTCCTTAAGGTCGAAGTCGCAGGCCAGTTTCTTCAGCCGCGCCTTCAGCACATTATCCATGCGGTCGTCCCCAGCCAGCGCCTCGAACTGGGCGGGCGGAATGCCTAGGCCAAAGAGCGAGGCCGGCTGGCTGGTCAGCCAGCGGACGAAGCCCTTGTCGAAGATCGGCGCCAGTTCCCGCTCGAAGATTTCGCGCTGTTCCTCGCGGCTCTGCGCATCCAGCATCCGCTTGGGGTTGATGCCATGCAGTCGCGCCAGCAGATGCGCCGCGCCGATGAAGCGGCCGAGCAGGCCATGCTTATAGATGCCCCGCGCGAAACCGCCGATCCGGCGGCGGCCGATCAGGTCGCGCCCTTCCCAGTAACGCCGCGTCGCCTCGTCCAGATGCGGGGCGACATGGTTGCGATAGGCGGCGATATTCGCCTTGTCGTCGGCGCGGGCGAAGAAGCGGTGGAAAGCCGCATGATCGGGCAAGGTTTGCGCCGCCGTGCGCTTCAGCTTGTTGAGCGCGATATGCGCGGTGTTGAGGTCGACCGCCGTGATCTTCGCCGGATCGGCGGTCAGATAGGACAGGACATTGCAACCGCCCGACGCGATCGTCACCACATGGCAATCCGGCGTGATCGCCAGCGCCTCCATATCCACCGCCGGGTCTTCCCATATCTGGGCATAGACCAGCCCCCGGAACGCGAAGGTAAAGGCGCGCTCCAGCAGGCCTTGTTTGGACAGATGGCGATGACGATGCACCGCATTGGTGATTTTCATATGGGCTGCTGCGGTCATGGGCGCACTCCTCGCTGCCGGGTCGTTGGCGCGCCGATAGGGCAATGGCATGTCACCGCCATGACCGGGCGATGACGGGGCGATGACTCCCCTTGCGGAACCGCGACCGCCTCTCCCATCTTCTGCACCTATGGCCCATTGGATCGAACCGCACCCCACCGGCATCTATGTCCGCCCCGCCGATGCGTGGATCGACCCGTCGCTGCCGCAGGAGCGCGCGCTGGTGACGCATGGCCATGCCGATCATGCGCGTGGCGGCCATGGCCATGTGTGGGCCACGCGGGAGACGCTGGCGATCATGGGCCTGCGCTATGGCACGGCCAGCGGTACGGCGGTCGGCTATGGGGAGGAAATCAGGCTGGGCGGGGTCACGATCCGCTATGTCCCCGCCGGCCATGTTTTGGGATCGGCGCAGATCGTTCTGGAGCATGCTGACGAGCGGGTCGTCGTGACGGGCGATTACAAGCGTCGGTCCGATCCGACCTGCCTGCCGTTCGAACCGGTGCCGTGCGATATCTTCGTGACGGAGGCGACGTTCGGCCTGCCGGTCTTCCGCCACCCCGATACCCGCAGCGAAATGGATCGCCTTCTGACCGCGCTGCACGCCAATCCCGATCGCTGTATTTTGGTGGGCGCCTATGCGCTGGGCAAGGCGCAGCGGGTGATCTGCGAATTGCGGGCGCGGGGGCATCAGGCGCCCATCTATATCCATGGCGCGCTGGAACGCATGTGCGCCCTCTATCAGGATTTCGGCATCGACATGGGCGAGTTGCGCCCCGCGACCGGTGTGGCGGCAAAGGAGATGCGGGGCCATATCGTCGTCTCGCCGCCCTCTGCGCTCAACGACCGCTGGAGCCGCCGTCTGCCCGATCCGATCACCGCGATGGCGTCCGGCTGGATGCGGGTGCGGCAACGCGCGCGGCAGAAGAATGTGGAACTGCCGCTGGTGATATCCGACCATGCCGACTGGGACGAACTGACCGACACCATCCGGGAGGTCGCGCCCAACGAAACATGGATCACCCATGGGCGGGAGGAGGCCCTGCTCCACTGGTGCATGACCCACCAGATCCGCGCCCGCGCGCTGGCGCTGGTGGGGCGTGAAGAGGAGGATGAGGGGTGATGCACTTTATTGTCCACGCACTCCGTGCTCCTGCGAAGGCAGGAGCCCAGGGCGACAAACGCAGCGTCCGGAACTCTGGGCTCCTGCCTTCGCAGGAGCACGGTGGGGGCGGATCATGAGGCAATTCTCCCAACTGCTCGACGGCCTGGTCTACACTCGCTCGCGCAACGGCAAGCTGGCGCTGATCGCTGCCTATATGCGCGAAGCGCCCGATCCGGATCGCGGCTGGGCGCTCGCAGCCTTGACCGGCAATCTCGACCTCAAGGCCGTCAAAGCCTCCGCCATCGGCGAGATGATCCGCGCTCGCACCGATCCTATCCTCTATGAAATGAGCCGCGACTATGTCGGCGACCTTGCCGAAACCGTCGCGCTGCTCTGGCCCAAGCCCGAAGAACAGCCCGCCGAACTGGACGACGGCTCGCTCAGCCTCTCCGCCGTTATCGACCGGCTTCACAATGTCAGCCGCGCCGCCGCGCCTGATGCACTGGCGCAGATGATGGACCATCTCGACGCCTCGGGCCGCTTTGCCCTGCTGAAGCTCGCCACCGGCGGCCTGCGCGTCGGCATTTCCGCCCGGCTCGCCAAGACCGGCTTCGCGCAGGCCTTCGGCCTCGATGTCGACGACGTGGAGCAGGTCTGGCACGCGCTCGCCCCGCCTTACGCTGCCCTGTTCGACTGGGCGGAGGGCCGCAGCGCCCGCCCCGATCCCGAAGGCACACCCTATTTCCGCCCCTTCATGCTCGCCCATCCGCTGGAGTCGGACAGCGTCGACCTCACCGATTATGCCGCAGAATGGAAATGGGACGGCATCCGCATCCAGATCGTCGGCACGGGCAAGGAAACCCGCCTCTACAGCCGCGCGGGCGATGACATATCGGGCAGCTTCCCCGAAATCGCGCAGGCCTTCACCGGCCATGCCGTTCTGGACGGCGAACTGCTGGTGAAGGGCGATGCGCAAGGGGGAGAGGCCGCCAGCTTCAACGCCCTGCAACAGCGTCTCGGCCGCAAGGCCGTCAGCGCGAAGATGATGGCCGACTATCCCGCCTTCGTCCGCCTCTACGATCTGCTGATCGAGGGCGACGAAGACCTGCGCGCCCTCCCTTGGGAGCAGCGCCGCATCCGGCTGGAAGCCTATATGACACAGCTATCACCCGATCGCTTCGACCTGTCAGCCCTGATCGACGCCCCCGATTTCGAGACACTGGCCGACATCCGCGCCGGCGCCCGCGACGCCGCGATCGAGGGGGTGATGCTGAAGCGCCGCGACAGCCCCTATGTCGCCGGGCGCAAGGCCGCGCTCTGGTATAAATGGAAACGCGATCCGCTGACCGCCGATTGCATCATGATGTACGCTCAGCGCGGCCATGGCAAACGCTCCTCCTTCTATTCGGACTATACGTTTGGCTGCTGGACGGAGGATGGCGAACTGCTGCCGGTGGGCAAGGCCTATAGCGGCTTTACCGACGAAGAGTTAAAATGGCTCGACCGCTTCGTCCGCCAGAACACGGTCGCCCGTTTCGGCCCGGTGCGCGAGGTCGAAAAGACGCTGGTGCTGGAAGTCGCCTTCGACAGCATCCACGACAGCAAGCGCCACAAATCCGCCCTCGCCATGCGCTTCCCAAGGATCGCCCGCATTCGCAAGGACAAGCCCGCGGCGGAAGCCGACACGGTCGAGGGATTGAAGCGGCTGGTGAGTTGATCCATAAGGATCAAAAGGAGAACGAACATGGCCTATGAAGGAAGCTGCCATTGCGGCGCGGTGACATTCAGCGTCGCCGCCGACGCGCCGACTGAAGGCATGGCCTGCAACTGCTCCCATTGCAGCCGCAAGGGCTTCGTCCTGACCTTCGTCCCCGTGGACCAGTTCGCGCTGGACAGCGGCGCGGATCAACTCACCGACTATCTCTTCTACAAGCACAATATCACGCATCAATTCTGCAAGACCTGCGGGACGGAGCCTTTCGCGCTCGGCAAGTCGCCGCAGGGCGAGATGCGCGCGATCAACCTGCGCTGCGTGCCCTCGGTCGATATCGATACGCTGGCCATCACGAAGGTCGACGGGGCCAGCTTCTGAGCCTGATCGTTGGAAGCAGAAGCGCATTGCGCTTCTGCTGAAAGCGTGAATCAGGCTCAGCAACAGAGACAACTCTGACTTTGCGCTGTCACGAGACGTCCCTATATGGGCGCTTTCGCGCGTCTGGCGCGACCATAGATATGGAGCAGTTGAATTGAGCAAGGTTCTGGTCATCGGCGCAGGCGGCGTCGGTTCCGTCGCGGTCCACAAGATGGCGATGAATCCCGATATTTTCAGCCATATCACGCTGGCCAGCCGTCGAATCGTGAGCTGCGAAAAGGTTGCCGAATCGGTCAAGGCGCTGGTCGGCGTGGACATCGACGTGGCGCAGGTCGACGCCGACAATGTCGAGGAGACAATCGCGCTCATCCAGAAGGTGCAGCCCAAGCTGGTCGTGAACCTCGCTTTGCCCTATCAGGATCTGGCGATCATGGACGCCTGCCTCGCGACCAAAACCGACTATCTCGACACCGCGAACTACGAACCGCGCGACACGCCCAAGTTCGAATATAGCTGGCAGTGGGCCTATCAGGAACGCTTCAAGGAAGCCGGCATCATGGCACTGCTGGGCTCGGGCTTCGACCCCGGCGTGACCAGCGTGTTCGCCTCCTATATCAAGAAGCATCTGCTCGACACGATCGACACGCTCGACATTCTCGATTGCAATGGTGGCGACCATGGCCAGCATTTCGCCACCAACTTCAACCCGGAAATCAACATCCGCGAAGTGACCGCTCCGTCGCGTCACTGGGCCGATGGCGAATGGGTCGAAGGACCGGCCCTCAGCCACAAACAGAGCTTCGACTTCGATCAGGTTGGCCCCAAGAATATGTACCTCATGTATCATGAGGAACTGGAATCGCTCGCGAAATTCTATCCCGAAATCAAACGCATCCGCTTCTGGATGACGTTCGGCGACGCATATCTGAAGCATCTCGAAGTGCTCCAGAATGTCGGCATGACCCGGATTGACCCAGTCATCTATAATGGCCAGGAAATCATCCCGCTTCAGTTCCTGAAGGCCGTACTGCCCGAACCGTCGAGCCTGGGTTCGACCACCAAGGGCAAGACCAATATCGGCGACATTGCCACTGGCCAGAAGGATGGCCAGCAAAAGACCGTCTATGTCTACCAGATCTGCGACCATGAGGAAGCCTATGCCGAAACCGGCAATCAGGCGGTCAGCTACACCACCGGCGTCCCGGCGATGATCGGTGCGGCGATGATGCTGACCGGCGCGTGGAAAGGGGAAGGCGTGTTCAACATCGAGCAGTTCGATCCCGATCCCTTCATGGACATGCTCAATAAGCATGGCCTGCCCTGGCAGGTGAAGGAACTGGACGCGCCGCTGGCGTTCTAAAATCAATGTGCTCCTGCGAAAGCAGGAGCCCAGGGTTCCGGGCGCTGCGTTTGGCGCCCTAGGCTCCTGCGTCCGCAGGAGCACGGAGTATATTTTCATGGAAACCCGCGCCGGCGATCCCGCCGCTTTCGCTCATTTCGATCTGTACCGCGTCCCTTCACCCGCCTTCGTGGTGGATGAGGCTGCGGTGCGGCGGAACCTCGCCGTCCTGCGCGACATTGGCGACCGCGCCGGGATCAAGGTGCTGGGGGCGCTCAAGGCTTTCTCGATGTGGTCGCTCGGCCCCGTGCTGGGCGAATATCTGGACGGCGTCTGCGCCTCCGGCATCTATGAAGCGCGCCTTGGCCGGGAGGAATATCAGGGCGAAGTGGCGACCTATTGCGCCGCTTACAAGCCTGCCGATCTGGCTGAAATCCTCAAGATTTCCGATCATGTCATCTTCAACAGCCCCGGCCAGATCGCCCGCATGAAGCCAGTGATCGACGCCGCCCGCGCCGACGGCCGCCTGTTCGACATCGGCCTGCGCCTCAATCCCCTCCACCCGGAGGGTGAGGTGCCCAAATATGATCCGTCGCAGCCGCATAGCCGCCTCGGCTTCCCGGTGAACCAGCTTCGCCCCGAACATCTGGACGGCGTCGACGGCCTGCATGTCCATAATCTGTGCGAACAGGATTTCCTGCCGCTCGAACGCACCTGGGCGGCGATCGAACCCTTTGTCATACCCCATGTCGGCGGCCTCAAATGGCTGAATTTCGGCGGCGGCCATCATGTCACCCGCGCCGATTACCAGATTGACGACCTCATCGCCTTCCTTCAGCGGATCAAGGCGCAGACCGATCTTGAACTCTATATCGAACCGGGCGAGGCGATGGCGCTCGATGCGGGCATCCTGATCGGCGAAATCCTCGACGTGATCGACAATGGCATGCCCGTCGCCATCACCGACATCAGCGCCACCTGCCACATGCCCGACGTGATCGAGGCGCCCTATCGCCCGGCGATGCTGCATGAGCCGGAGGAAGGCCCCGTCACGCGCCTTGGCGGTCCCTCCTGCCTCGCGGGCGACATCATCGGCGATTATCGCATCCCCGGCGGGGCGGAACCCGGCGCGCGTATCGCCTTCCTGGATCAGGCCCATTATTCGATGGTGAAGACCAACACTTTCAACGGCGTGCCCCTGCCCGCCATCTGGCTCTGGAATTCCGAATCTGACCAACTCACGGAAATCCGATCCTTTTCATATGACGATTTTAAGACTCGGCTATCCTGAGTTTGATCGCGCAGGCGCATGATTGCCTGCGTTAATCGGGCGGAAAGCATCTTCCGCCCGGCCGAAATCTCGTTTCTTTTCAACACCCCACCCAGGCTCACGCACGTTTCGTAGCAGGGTGCGCAACAAATTTCAGATGCGTGCTTTACAGGGGGGACCCCTCCGCATATATCGACCGTCCGCTGCCCCATGGGACTTCCACCGCAAGGCAGCTTTTTCGCCCTGAACTACACTGGAGGTCCCTTGAATTGCACAAGCATCCTAGCGCGCTGGGGGTAGCGACCACCCTCACACCGGCAGCACCGGTAACGCTGATTCGCCCCGAAGCCGCCGCTCGGGCCGCCCGCTTCTTTACGGAGAAGTTTCCGGGTCGCTCGCTCTATGCGGTCAAGGCGAACCCATCTCCTGATCTGATCCGCACGCTGTACGCATCGGGCATCACGCATTTCGACGTGGCCTCGATCGCGGAAGTGCGCCTGGTCGCCGAGACGCTGGCTGGTGAAGATGATGTCAAGCTGTGCTTCATGCACCCGGTCAAGGCCGAGGAAGCGATTGCGCTGGCTTATCATGATTATGGCGTGCGCACCTTCTCGCTCGACACGATCGAGGAGCTGGAAAAGATCATGCGCGCCACAGGCGATGCGACCGATCTGGAGCTGTGCGTGCGTCTGCGCGTGTCGTCCGAACATTCGGAACTCAGCCTCGCGTCGAAATTCGGCGCGGAACTGGGCGAAACCCGCGAACTGCTGATGGCTACTCGTCAGGCCGCCGATGCGCTGGGCATCTGCTTCCATGTCGGCAGCCAGGCGATGAGCCCGCAGGCCTATAGCGATGCGATCGAGCGCGTGCGCGCCGCCATCGTGGACGCGGCCGTCACGGTCGACATCATCGATGTCGGCGGCGGCTTCCCGTCCATCTATCCGGGCATGGAGCCGGTCGCGCTCGAAAATTATTTCGAAGCGATCCATCGTGGTTTCGAAAGCCTGCCGGTCAGCTATTCGTCGGAACTGTGGTGCGAACCCGGCCGTGCGCTGTCGGCGGAATATAGTTCAATCATCGTGCGCGTCGAACGCCGCCGCGGGACCGAACTTTATATCAACGACGGCGCTTATGGCGCATTGTTCGATGCCGCGCATATCGGCTGGCGCTTCCCCGTGGCTTTGCTGCGTGAGGATGAGAGCGAGGAGGAGATGACGGCTTTCTCCTTTTATGGCCCGACCTGCGACGATATGGACCATATGGTCGGCCCCTTCATGCTCCCTGACGACGTGAAGGTCGGCGACTATATCGAAATCGGCATGCTCGGCGCATATGGCGCGGCGATGCGCACCGGCTTCAACGGCTTCACGTCGGAATCGACGATCGAAGTGTCGGATGAGCCGATGGCCAGCCTCTACGCCGAAACCGTCGCGCCGCGCCGTCGCGCAACTGTCATCAAGCTGGGCTAACCGCCCCGCAGGAGAGAATGCTATCCCTCGCCGCTCCCCCTTGGCGGCGAGGGATTTTCTTTTGGCAGAATTTTCATTCCGTTCGGGCTGAGCGAAATCGAAGCCCTTCACCGAGCGGAGCGAAGTCCCCCCATGGTCGGGCAAGCCCTTCGACTTCGCTCAGGGCGAACGGATGATAGGTTATTTCCGGAAGATACCCACCAACTCGACATGGGTGGTCCAGCGGAATTGCCCCACGGGCTTCACGCTTTCCAGCACATAGCCCGCCGCCACCAGATGCGCCGCGTCGCGCGCGAAGCTGGCGGGATTGCAGGACACATAAGCGACCAGCGGCACCGCCGATGCGGCGATCTGCAATATCTGTTCCTTGGCGCCGGCGCGGGGCGGGTCCAGCACGATCGCAGCAAAGCGGTTCAGTTCCTCCGGGTTCAGTGGCCGGCGAAACAGATCACGATGATCCGCCGCCAGCCGCCGCTGTGCGCGTGCTGCACCCAGCTTGAGCGACAGGATGACGTCACGCGCGCCCTCCGCCGCATAGATCGGCCGCTTCGCGCCCAGCGCCAGCGCAAAGGTGCCCAGCCCGCAGAACAGGTCCGCGATCGCGCCCGTTTCCGGCAGCGCATCGCACACCGCGCCGACCAGCGCCGCCTCGCCATCGGGCGTCGCCTGAAGGAAGGAAAAGGGCGGAAAGCCCACCGCCGCGCCGCCGAAGCTGATCGTCGCCGCCTCCGGCTCCCAGCGCGTCTGCGGGCCATCGCCCTCATCGATCGTCAGCCGCGCCAGCCCGTGCGTCCGCGCAAAATCGCCGAGGCCCTCGTCGGCCGCCAGCCCGGCGACCTTCACGCCCTCCAGCAACAGGTCGACACCCTGATCGATCAGCGACATGCGCACATGCGCCGCCCGCTTGTCCGGCAGGATCAGGCCCAGCAGATCGCGCAGCGGCGCCAGCAGCGCGAATAGCCGGGGATCGAGCACCGAACACATTTGCAGGTCGATCAGCTTGTGACTGCCCTCCTCCGCAAAACCGATGGTGATCTTCCTGCCCGCCCGCGCCGCACGCAACGATGCGCGCCGCCGCGTCATCGGCGGAGAGATATGGGGCGGCAGCACAGCGCCCGGTATGATGCCCTGCCCCGCCAGCGCGCCGGTGACGCGCGCGGTCACGAAATCGGCATAGCTTTCCTCGTCCAGATGCTGGAGCTGGCACCCGCCACAGGCCGGGAAATGGCTACAGGGCGGCACGGCATGGTGGACACCGAAAGCGACACTTCCATCCGGCCTGATCCAGTCGCCCGGCGCGGTCAGGGGGAAGTGGCGGCCGTCGGCCGTGACGCCGTCGCCCTTGGCGGCAACGCGGATGATGCTGTCTATGTCGCTGTCTGTCACAATCGCGCGGCGATAGCCGCTGGCAGCATGCGAAGCAAATCATCCGCGACAAAAGCCGGCCCGGCCCGCCGCGCCGCCTCTCCGTGCAGCCACACCGCCTCGCAAGCCGCGCGGAACGGATCGCCCGTCACCGCCAACCGCCCGGCAGCGAGGCCCGCCAGCACATCGCCCGTGCCTGCGGTGGACAGCCAGGGCGATGCGCCACTCGCCACCGCCGCCCGTCCATCCGGCGCAGCGATCACGCTGTCCGCACCCTTGTAGATAATGACGGAACCGCTTCGTGCTGCCGCCGCCAGCGCGCGATCGATCTTGTTGCCGACATCGTCGCCGAACATATGGTCGAACTCACCTTCATGCGGCGTCACGATCGCGGGTGAGGGCAAGTCCCCGAACCCCATTTCCGCGAACAGCCATAAGGCATCCGCATCGGCCACAAAGGGGATATTCGCGCTGGCTGCCGCAGCAAGCCTTTCCCAGGCGAAGGAGTCCCGGCCAAGTCCGGGTCCGACCAGGATCGCCTTGGCACGATTAAAGTCCAGCGATGCGCTTTGCACGATTGCATGGCTCAGTGCAGAGACCGGTATATCAGCGATCAGCCTGACATAGCCCGCCCCCGACCGCGCGGCCGCCTCTGCCGACAGGCAAGCCGCACCCGCCATCTCCCCGGCCACCACCGCGACCAATCCGCGCGTATATTTATGCGCTTCCGCCCCCGGCGCCTCCAGCACCGGCGCACCCAGTCGATGCACCGCACTCGGCACCGCTATCCCGATATCCGCCAGCACCAGCCGCCCCAAATGCCCCGCCGCCGGCTGCAACAGATGGGCGGGCTTCCATGCCCCAAGCGCTATACACGTCCCGAAATGCGGCATAGCGGACAGCAAAGCCCCGCTATCCGTCTCCACCCCGCTCGGCAGGTCGACCGCATGACTGTACGCCGCCTCCGCTGCCAGATGGCACAGCCGTTCAGCCACCGCGCCATCCAGCCCGCGCGTCAGGCCGGTGCCGAACAGCGCATCGACCAGTTGGGTCGCGGGCGCCGCCGTCATCATATCCTCGACCGGACCGCCCCATGCCGCCCGCGCCCGCAGGCCCGATGGCGTGCGGCTCTCGCCCAGCGTCGCCACCCGCACCGGCACGCCGCGCTCCTGCAATATCCGCGCGATGACGAAACCGTCGCCGCCATTATTGCCCGGCCCGCACAGGATCAGCGTGTCGCGCTTATGCCCGGCGCGCCAGATAATCTCCGCCGCCGCCGCGCCCGCCGTCTCCATCAGGCCATAGTCATCGACGCCTGCATCGAAGGCCGCCTGTTCCGCCGCGCGCATCTGCGCTGCCGTCAGGATCGGCCCGCCGGTCGTCATTGCGATCCGGCGATCTGCGCGGGCAGGCGGTAGCGGTCGTCGCCAGTCGCGACCTCGATCTGCTCCCTACCCGTGATCTTCAGCTTGGCCGGTTCCGCCCCGTCCGCCGCCTCCAGCCCGCGACCGTCGGCCAGCACGCGAAAGCGCCGGAAACCGCCATCAGGGTGGCGGACAGTCAACAAATCGCCCTGCCGCTCGATCAGGCAATCATGCGCCCATTCTTCGGACTCGCCGGTGATGCAATCCGCCTTGCCATCATCGACCGGGGCCTGCCCGCCTGCCGCCTGATTGCCCGGTTTCGATCCCTGATCGCCGCATCCGGCCAGAAGCGCCAGCAGCAGCAACGGCGCCAGCCGCCTCATGCCAGTCGGCTCCGGCATTCCAGCACGATCGGCCCGACTATATCGGCGAAACGCTTCTGCCCGGCCGCATCGCCCACCAGATCCTGCCGCATCTCGATCCCCAGATAGGGAATGCCATTGGCTTCGGCATGGCGGTTCATCGTCGCGTTGAGCAATTGCCCCGAATAGGGCAACTGGTCGCCGACCTTCAGCCCCGCCGCCTCCAGCATCGGAATGGCGATCCGCGCCGCGCGATCATCCTGATTATAGAGGATGCCGATATCCCATGGCCGCTGCTGCCCCGGATCGCTCGCCAGACGCGGCGTGAAGCTGTGCACCGACAGGATGAAGGGTGACGTCATGCCGTCCAGCAGCGCCGCGACCTGATGATGATAGGGATGGTGGAAACGCAGCATCCGGTCGGCCAGATCGGCATCGCGATTGCCGGGGATGACATGGCCGTCGCTCATCACCGGCAACAGGCCCGCCGCATCCTCCTCCCGATTAAGGTCGATCACCAGCCTCGACACACCGCCCAATATCGCCGTGCAGCCCAGTTGCGCCGCCAGCAGTCCGCTCACTTCCGCTACGCCGAGATCGATGGCGATATGCTCGCGCATCAGCGCGGGATCGATGCCCAGATCGATGTCGGCCGGCACATGGGCGGAGGCATGATCGGCGATGATCAGCAGATTGAGATCGCCGCCATCGATCCGGGTGAAAGCCTCGCTCATATGCTCCTGATCCTCGTTTCCATCACCCACCAGTCCGGATGCGCCGCCGCGATGGCTGCCGCCGCCCGCGCCATCGCTGCCGCATCGGCGAACAGGGCAAAGCAGGTCGCGCCCGACCCCGACATGCGCGCGAGCAACCGCCCCTCCGCGCCGTCCAGCGCGGTCAGCACCTTGGCAATCACGGGCTCAGCCAATATTGCCGGATTTTCCAGATCATTACGACCCATATCTATAAGCGTGTCGAGGCTCCCCGCATCCAGCGACCCACGATCCTGCCGGTCCCATCCGGCAAAGACGCGCGCCGTAGACACGGCCACGCCCGGATTGACCAGCAGCATCGGCAGCCCCTCCAGCCCATCCACCGCATGCCGCGCCAGATGCTCGCCCCGCCCGGTGACAAGCTGCGTCACGCTCGCGACACAGGCCGGCACGTCCGATCCCAGATCGAGCGCCAGCGCGGCCAGTTCCTCCGGTTCGATCCGTACGTCCCACAGCCGCACCAGCAGCCGCAGCGTCGCCGCCGCATCCGCCGATCCGCCGCCGATGCCCGACGCGACAGGCAGGTTCTTGGTCAGCCGGATCACGGCGCCCCGCTGCTGCCCCAGATAGGATTGCAGCGCCCGCGCCGCCCGCATCACCAGATTACCGGGACTAGCCTCCAGCCCCGCGCCAAACGGCCCGTTGATCAGCAGGTCGATCGCGCCATCATCACTCGCCTCACCCTCCAACCGGTCGCCATGCTCGGCGAACACGAACAGGCTTTCCAGCGCATGATAGCCAT
The DNA here is from genome assembly GCF_900111125.1 of Sphingobium sp. YR768. Classification (GTDB taxonomy): domain Bacteria; phylum Pseudomonadota; class Alphaproteobacteria; order Sphingomonadales; family Sphingomonadaceae; genus Sphingobium. Next base: position 40,531 of record NZ_FOGE01000002.1, on the reverse strand, counting down.
CGTCCCGCCGCGCCCGCACATGCAGCGCGACATTGACCTTGGCATAAGCGGTTTCGGCCAGCAGGGCCGCATCGACAACGGGATCAGGGTGCGGCATATTCGGGCTTCAGCCCTTCCTTGCTCTTGGCCGCCAGTCGCGCGGCAACATCGCCCTCGGCATAGACGGAGGCCGCCGCCCAGGCATAGCGCGCCTCATAGCGCCGCCCGGCGGTCCATAGGGCGTCGCCCAGATGCTCGTTGATCGTGCTGTCGGACGGGGCGCCCGCCGCCGCACGCTCCAGCACCGGCACCGCCGCCGACACATCGCCGGTCACATATTGCGCCCAGCCCAGCGAATCCGTGATCGACGCATCCTGCGGCTTGAGCGCGCTCGCCTTCTTGATCAGCGCCAGCGCTGTATCGACATTCTGCCGCCGCTCTATCTGCGCATAGCCCAGATAATTGAGGATCAGCGGCTCATTGGGCGCCATCGCCGCCGCCTGTTCCAGCACGGCGCGCGCCTCGTCCCAGCGCTTGCCCTGATCCAGCGCCGTCCCTTCGAACAGCAGCAATGTCCAGGGCGCCTCACCGGGGGCATAACCGGCCTGCGCCACGCGAAATGCCGCCGCCGCGCCAGCATAATCGCCACCATCCGCCAGCAACCGGCCCAGCCGGACCTGCCGCTCCGTCTCGGCACCCGGCGCCGCCGCCTGAGCGCGGGCCAGCGTCAGGGCGGTGTCCCTGTCGCCATTGGCCGCCAGCGCATCGATCAGTTCGGCCTGCGACAGTTGCGCATGCCAGCTTTTGGGTGGCACCTTCCCCGCTTCCACGACAGCACCCGCCGTATAACCCTGCGCCGTCAGCAGCCGGGCCGCCACGATATGCGTCTCCGCCCCGGTAGGATCGGCAAAGGTCGCCATCCGCGCCAGCCGCAGCGCCAGCGTGCCGCCGGCCGTGTCCGACCCGACATCGACCGCCAGCCGCGACAATAGCCGGGCGAAGCCCTGCGCCGGCGTTACCGCCGCACCGATCGCCTTCAGCCCCTTGCCCTTCTCGATCGCCACCCGCGCCTGCGCGAAATTCGCGCTGCCGACCGGCAGCAGCATCAGCGCCTCGGCCTTCGCGCCCTGCGCCGCCAATTGCGCGGCGAAGGTCAGGCGCAGCGCGCCGCCATCGCTGCTACGCACCGACAAAGCGCGCCGGATCGCTGGCGCCGCTATGGTCAGGTCACGCCGCGCCAGCGCCTGCAAGGCGATATGTTCGTCGGTATAGCGCAGCCCCAGCGAGGCGAAGCGATCCTTGCTGTCGATCACCGGCGGCGCATAATCGCCTTCCCCGATCGCAATCCAGCTCCGGATGATCGGCGCGATGAAGGCGAAATTGCCCTCCTCCGCCATCCGGTCGGTCAGCGTCCGGGCGCCGGCCCAATCCTTGCGGGTCATCGCCTCGCCGATCATCAGCAGCGTGCCGTCGCGCGACAACATACCCGCCTGATCCAGCAATGCGGCCGACCGCAGCGCCAGCGCCCGGTCCCCGCTCTCCACGCCCTGCACATAGGATCGCCGGGCAATCTCGATCCGCGCCGGGTCCTGATCCAGCGCGTCGCGATAGCTGTTCACCGCCAGTCCCAGCGCCCCGTCACCATCGGCCAGCCGTGCCCGTGCATAGGCATGCAAGGGTCCAGGCTGATCGACCGATGCCCCGGCCGCGACCGGCGCGGCCAGCAGGGCGACAAGGATCAGGCGCTTACATGTTCGGATAATTCGGTCCTCCGCCGCCTTCGGGTACGACCCAGTTGATATTCTGGGTCGGGTCCTTGATGTCGCACGTCTTGCAATGGACGCAATTCTGCGCGTTGATCTGGAATTTGGGATCGCCCTCTTCCTGACCGACCACTTCATAGACGCCTGCGGGACAATAACGCTGCGCCGGCTCGTCATAAAGGGGCAGATTATAGGAAATCGGGACCGACGGGTCTTTCAGTTGCAGGTGGACCGGTTGGTCTTCCTCATGATTGGTGTTGCTCAGGAACACCGATGTCAGCCGGTCGAAGCTGATGACATTGTCGGGCTTGGGATAGGCGATCTTCTCGCACTGGTCCTTGCGCCAAATCTTCTCATTGTCGGGCTTGTGCTTCATCGTGAAGGGCAGGCCGATCTTGAGCGTGCGCATCCACATGTCGATGCCCGCCAGCAGCGTGCCGATCGTATTGCCGAATTTGGACAGCAGCGGTTCGGCATTCTTGACCAGTTGCAGCTCGGTCGCGATCCAGCTCGACCGCAGCGTCGTTTCATACGTGTCCAGCACGTCGCTCGTCCGATCGGCCTGCACCGCGGCGAAGGCCGCCTCGGCCGCCAGCATGCCCGACTTCATCGCCGTATGCGTGCCCTTGATCCGCGGCACGTTGACGAAGCCCGCCGAACAGCCGATCAGCGCGCCGCCGGGGAAAGCCAGCTTGGGGATTGACTGCCAGCCGCCCTCGTTGATCGCGCGCGCGCCATAGGACACGCGGCGGCCGCCCTCCAGAAACTTGCGGATTTCCGGATGCTGCTTCCAGCGCTGGAACTCCTCGAACGGATAAAGGTGCGGATTGCGATAGCCCAGCCCCACGACAAAGCCCAAAGCCACCTGACCATCGGCCTGATGATAAAGGAAACCGCCGCCATAAGCGTCGGTTAGCGGCCATCCCTGCGAGTGGATGACAAGGCCCGGCTGATGCTTGGCGGGATCGATATCCCACAATTCCTTCATGCCCAGTCCATAGACCTGCGGCTCGCTGTCCGCGTCCAGCGCGAACTGGCGCTTCAATATCTTGGTCAGGTGGCCGCGCGCGCCCTCGGCAAAGAAGGTGTAGCGGGCATGCAGCTCCAGCCCCGGCTGATAATCGCCCTTATGCTCGCCGTCGCGGGCGATGCCCATGTCGCCGGTGGCCACGCCCTTCACGCTGCCATCTTCGTTATACAGGATTTCTGCCGCCGCGAAGCCGGGGAAGATTTCCACGCCCAACCCCTCGGCCTGCTCACCCAGCCAGCGGCACAAATTGCCCAGCGACCCGGTATAGGTGCCCTTATTGTGCATCCAGCCCGGTGTCATGATGTGCGGCATGGCGATCTTGCCGGTCTTGGTCAGCACCCAATGCTGATTGTCCGTGACCGGAACGGCGGCAAGCGAACAGCCCAATTCACGCCATTCCGGCAGCAATTCGTCCAGAGCCTTGGGATCGATCACCGCGCCTGAAAGGATATGGGCACCAATCTCGGAGCCCTTTTCCAGCACACACACCGCCAGTTCCTGTCCCGCTTCATTTGCCAGTTGCTTCAACCGGATAGCAGCAGACAATCCCGCCGGTCCCCCACCGACGATGACGATGTCATAGGGCATCGAATCCCGTTCGCTCATTCTTCCCTCCAATTTTGCGACCGGCGGGCTGCACCCCGTCTCATCCAATCGCCGCATTAGTACAACAGTTTACCATTTAGGGCGATGAAGCAGCTTGACCCCCTCGTCAACCTCTGGCCCAAGGAAATGCGATGCGGGGATTAATGCAGGACAATGTGGCGCTGGCCGCCGACGCCTATCTGGCGTGGTGGCAGCTTGCCGGCGTGGATAGCGCCGTAACGGAAGCACCGGTTGACTGGCTGCGCCCAGCGCCTGCGGTGGTTTCCGGGGCATCCGCCCAATCTGCTCAAGCCTCAGCGCCAGCATTGGTTCCGACCAAACCAAAAGACCTTTCTGCCTTCCGCCTGTGGCTGGAAAGTGATTCGGCCCACCCCGAACGGCGCTGGCCGGCGCGGGCGATTTACCCGTCTAGTGCTGTAGAAGCGCCGTTGATGGTCATCACCGACATGCCCGACCCGGCCGATGTCGATGCCGGCACGTTGCTCGCCGATCGCGCCGGCGCACTGTTCGATGCGATGCTCCGCGCGATCGGCCTCGATCGGGCGCAAGTCTATGTCGCGTCGCTCTTTTTTGCGCGGCCTCCGGGCGGCATGGTGGAGGCGAGCGACCTCATCAGCGCCGCCGGCCGGATGCGCACCCATGTCCAGCTTGCCCGGCCGCGCCGCCTGCTCCTGCTCGGCGACCGGACGATCCGTGCGCTGATGCCGACGGACGGTGCAACCCCGGCAAATAGTTTACGCGATTTTAATCATGAAGGCGGCATTGTGCCCGCCATCGCCACATTTCATCCGCGCCTGCTGCTCGGTCAGCCGGCGGCCAAGGCGGAATGCTGGCGTGCCCTTCAAAGCCTGATCGAGGAAGCCCGTCCGTGATTCGCGCCGCGACCAAAATTTCCCGCCCAATGTTTATGGCTACGGCCCTTATTAGCATGGGCCTGGCCGCGACCGCTCCGGCGCTGGCCGATACCGCCCCGGTCCTTCCGACCCTCTCGACGGCCGATGCTTCCCCGCTTCAGATCAGCGACGGCGACAAGGCCCGCTATCGCGCCATCTTCACCGCCATTTCCGCCCAACAGTGGAATGATGCCAAGGCGATGATCGCCGCGCTCGACACGCAGGATGCGGTGCGGTCGCTGGCGCTGTCCGAACTCTATCTGGCCAAGGGGTCGCCACGCGTCGAACTGTTCGACCTGCTCGACCTGATCAACAAGGCCGCCTGGCTGCCCAAGGCCGACCAGCTTTCCCGCCTCGCCCAGCGGCGCGGCGCCACCATCCTGCCGACCCTGCCGCAGATCCAGAAAATGGTCTGGCTTGGTTCTGCCCCCCGCCGCCAATATGTCGCTGCCGTGAAGACCGATGTCGCGGCGCAGGCGCTGGCCGGCCAGATCCAGACTTATGTCAAGAATGACGATCCTATCGGCGCCGAAGGCCTGCTGGGCACCGGCGAAGCGGGCCTGACGCCCGAAGGCCTGACCGAAGTGCGCCAGCGTGTCGCCTGGGCCTATTATATCGAAAATGACGATGTGAACGCCCGCCGCATGGCTGCGCGCGCGCTCGAAACCCGCGCCGGCGGCGACTGGACGGTGCAGGCTTATTGGACCACCGGGCTGGCGGCATGGCGTCAGAATGATTGCCGCGCCGCCGCCCCCGCCTTCGCCAATGTCGCCGCGATGGCGGGCGACGCCGATATGCGATCGGCCGGCGCCTATTGGGCCTCGCGCGCCTATATGGTCTGCGGTGAGGCGGAGAAGGTCGAAAATTACCTGAAGCAGGCGGCCCGCTCCGACGAAACCTTCTACGGTCTGCTGGCCAGGGAATCGCTGGGCATGACCTTCGCCGGCGGCCCCGTCGGCAGCCGTTTCGGCGCATTGGAATGGCAGAAGCTGCGGGCCAGCCCCAATGCCCGCGCGGCCATCGCCCTGTCCGCAATCGGCGAAAATGGCCGGGCCGACGAACTGCTCCGTTATCAGGCGAAGATCGGCGGCACCGATCAGTATGACGCGCTGCTGCGCCTCGCCAGCGCGCTGAACCTGCCCGCAACCCAGCTCTATCTCGCCCATAATGGCCCCGCCGGCACCCAGCCGGGCAGCTTCGCCCGCTTCCCCGCGCCCGACTGGCGCCCCGATGGCGGCTGGCGCGTCGATCCCTCGCTGATCTACGCCCACACGCTTCAGGAATCCGGCTTCCGCTCCGATGTCGTCAGCAGCGCCGGCGCGCGCGGCCTGATGCAGGTGCGCCCCGGCACGGCCGGCGATGTCGGCCTGTCCAACGCGGCGCAGCTTTTCGTGCCATCGACCAATATGGAATATGGCCAGCGCTATCTGGAATCGCTGCGCGACATGAGCGCGACCGGCGGCCTGCTGCCCAAGGTGATGGCCGCCTATAATGCCGGGCCGCTGCCGGTCGAACGCTGGAACACGCAGGTCCATGACAAGGGCGATCCGCTGCTCTTCATGGAATCGCTGCCCTATTATGAAACCCGCGCCTATGTGAACATCGTCATGCGCAACTATTGGATGTACCAGTTGCAGGCGAAGGGCAGCGCCGATTGCCTGACCGGCATGGCGCAGGGCCTGTGGCCGACCTTCCCCAATGCCAAGGGTGCGAAGATGGTCCGCCTGAGCAAGGCCGATGGTCGCAACTCCATGGGTGGCGGTTCCGACTGATGCCGATCGATGAGAGCCGGGCCTTCTTGCCCGTTCGCATCGCCGTTCTCACCGTATCCGATACGCGCGGCCTTGCCGAAGATCGCTCCGGCGACACGCTGGTCGAACGGCTGGAAAGCGCCGGCCATATCCTCGCCGCCCGCTATATCGAGCGGGACGACAGGAGCGCGATCATCGCCCGCCTGCACGCCTGGATAGACGATCCGCAAATCGACGTGATCCTGACGACCGGCGGCACCGGCGTCACCGGCCGCGACGTCACGCCCGAAGCACTGGCACAGGTGCAGGACAAGGAAATCCCCGGTTTCGGCGAACTGTTCCGCTGGCTCAGCTATCAGAGCATCGGCACGTCCACCATTCAGTCCCGCGCCACCGCCTGCGTAGCGCGCGGCACCTATATCTTCGCGCTGCCCGGCTCGACCGGCGCGGTGAAGGATGCCTGGGACGGCATCCTCGTCACCCAACTCGACAGCCGCTTCCGCCCCTGCAATTTCGTGGAACTGATGCCGCGGCTGATGGAACGGTAGGGCAAGCCTGAGCTATCGTTCGGCGGGACCTGCCGCACTTCAACTGGTGGAAAACGCCACTTTGGCGTTGCTGGCTGTCAAAACAGCAACCATCATGCACATCATCTTCGAATAAAAGCGGGCGGCGGCTGTGGAGTTTATTTTCGAGATCATATTCCAATTTCTCGGAGAGATGCTCCTTCAGCTGACTTTCGAATGCCTCGCCGAGTTGGGAATGCACAGCCTTGGTGACACGTTCAGGAAGCCCAGAAATCCGCTGCTATCCACCATCGGCTTCATCCTTTGGGGTGCCATTGCCGGCGGGATCAGCCTCTTGATCCTCCCGCATTCCGCCATCGCCAACCCCAATTATCGGGTGGCAAATCTCATCCTGACCCCGACGATCGCTGGCTTGATCATGATGCTGATTGGACGGAAGAGGAGCAAGAAAGGGGCAACCATCGTCGCGCTGGACCGGTTCGGCTATGCCTTCCTGTTCGCCTTTTCGATGGCAGTGGTGCGCTTTATCTGGGCGAAATGAACAGGATCTAGGCGATCCGGCCTATTGCAGAGCAACCGGAAACCCCTTGCAATTATGTTCACTGTATGTTCTCTTGCGCCAATGCCCCATCGCAGCGGTCGCGGCGCGACGCAGAACCTGACCAGTAAACGCTTCAACCTCAACCAGAGCGAGGCCGATGGCGACTGGCTCGATGCGATGGAGCAGATTGATGGTCCGGCACCCAGGCTGCGCACCACCGTCCTGACGCTCACACCCAGGACGATCATTTCCCGCAACGCCTCCCCGGACATCGGCTTTTCGCAATCCATCAATGCCTATGCGGGTTGCGAACATGGCTGCATCTATTGCTTTGCCCGGCCCAGCCATGCCTATCATGACCTGTCGCCCGGTCTGGATTTCGAAACCAAACTGTTCGCCAAGCCCGACGCGGCGAAGCTGCTCCGGGCCGAACTGTCGAAGCGCAACCATGTCGTCGCGCCGATCGCGATGGGGACCAATACCGATCCCTATCAGCCGATCGAAAAGGACTGGCGCATCACCCGGTCGATCCTGGAACTGCTGGTCGAAACCCGCCATCCGACCTTCATCACCACCAAGTCGGATCGCATCCTGCGCGATATCGACCTGCTCGCCGATCTGGCGCGCGACCGGCTGGTGGCGGTGATGCTTTCGGTGACGTCGCTCGATCCGAAGGTCGCCCGCACGCTGGAGCCGCGCGCGCCGCACCCGCTGCGGCGGCTGGAGGCGATCCGCAAGCTGGCCGACGCCGGTATCCCCGTCACCGCCAGCATATCGCCCGTCATCCCGGCGATTACCGATCATGAGATTGAGGCGCTGGTCGCCCGCGCCGCGCAGGCCGGCGCGCGGGAGGTCAGCTATATCCCCGTCCGCCTGCCGCATGAGGTGGCGCCCCTGTTCCGCGCCTGGCTCGACACCCATTATCCCGATCGCGCGGGCAAGGTGATGGCCATCATCCGCGACATGCGCGGCGGGCGTGACAATGATCCCGACTTCGGCACGCGCATGCGCGGACAGGGCGTCTGGGCAGACCTCATCCGCACCCGCTTCAGCAAGGCCCGCAAACGCGCCGGGCTGGGCGCGGAAAGACTGGTTCTGCGCACCGACCTGTTCCGCCCGCCCGAAGGCGCGCAGATGCGGTTGTTTTAGGTTGGTTAGAGAGCGGACATTACGGTTTTTGTTGCCCCTCCCGTGAACGGGAGGGGCGGCGAGACTTAATGAGCGCAGCGAATTTAGTCGCAGCGGTGGGCAATTGCAACCTTGCGCATGCCCACCCCCTAACCCCCTCCCGCAAGCGGTAGGGGGAACAAGGTTGTTATTGGTCGCCCTGTGCCAGACGAGCATATTCTCTGCGCCTCTGCGCGAAATCTTCTTCATATTGATTCACGCGGAGAGCGCGCGCATCTGCTCCGCGTCTTCGCGCCTCCGCGTGAACAATTTATGCTGCCTGCTCGGTCACACTTGCAGGTGATATTAGAACATAGGTGCGGCCAAATGCGTCAACGGCTCAGACGATCGTCCTCATAATGGCTGAAACGCTTGCCCCGACGTCGATAGTGCCGCGCCTGCCATCGAGATAACAGAAACACACCAATCACCGGCACCAGAAGCAACGGCCAGAAACGGAGCGACACGTCCCATAATTCAAAAGCTGTGATCGTCGCCGAGCCTATCAACGCCATCCAACCCCATTCGTAGCGCCACTGATGCAGATCGTTATCGGACCGAAAAGCCGGCGCTTCTACCCGCCCGGCGTCATTCGATACCGCGCGGGATCGTCTGCGATAGGCCCAGCCCCTGCGCGGCTCGTCCGTCACCCCACCAACCGCATCGCCGTGCGCCGGGTCCGCGTCTTATAGCCATCGGCCTTCACGTCCATCCGCTCGAACTGGTGGATGCTCAGCCCCTTGATGGTCGCGATCGCGTCCACCTGATCCGCGCCCAGACTATAATTGTCGCCCAGGAAGACCCGCGCCGCCTGCCCGTCGCCCAGCGGCGCACGCAGGAAGACTTCGCTGCGTCCGGCCTCCGCGCCTGCCAGCAAGGCCGCCAGCGCCTTGACCGCCTCGACCGTCTCCACATCGACCACCAGTACCATGCGCGATGCGCTGGCGATCGTCCGGAAGGCTTCCACCCCGCGCACGGTCACGCGCGGCGTTTCCTCGCCCGGCAAGCGGTCCAGTTCCACCACCAGCAACGCGCAATCGCCATCTGCCGCCAGCAGTTCGATCGCCTTGCACGCCTCCTCGTCAAAGCAGCTCGCCTGAAACTGCCCGCTCTGGTCGGAGAAGGTGGCGTTGGCATAGCGCGCCCCGCGCTTCGTCTCGCGCCAGCGCACATCTTCAACCATGGCGGCCATGATCGTCATCGCCCGCCCTTCGGCATTGGGCGCGGGCATGGGCGACTGGCAGACCAGGCCATAGCTTTTCGCGCCGCGCGCGTCGGCCAGATGCTTGTAGCGATCGACCGGATGGGCCGAGAAATAGAAGCCGAACGCCTCCTTTTCCTGCGCCATGCGGTCCGCCACGGTCCAGGCCTGATGCGGGGGGATGCGCACATCGGCATGGGTCGTCTCGACATCGCCGAACAGGCCGCCCTGCCCGCTTTCGCGCGCCGCCGCATTGCTCGACGCGACCGACAGGATCGTTTCCGCCGCCGCATGCACGCCCGCACGATCGGCATGAATGCCGTCGAACGCCCCCGCCGCCGCGAGGCTTTCCAACTGTCGCCGGTTCAGCATCCGCGGCTCGATCCGGTCGGCGAAATCATCCAGCGACTTGAACGGCCCGCCCTTGTCGCGCTCCTCGACAAGCTGTTCCATCGCCTTTTCGCCGACGCCCTTCAACCCGCCCAGCGCATAGCGCACGGCAAAGCCCAGCCGCGCGTCCTCGCCCTGATAGGGCACCGCCTCGACGGTAAAGTCCGCCTCGCTGCGGTTGAGGTCGGTCGGCAGGCAGGTCATGCCCATGCGCCGCATATCGTCGACGAACACGGTCAGCTTTTCGGTCAGGTGAATATCGAAGGCCATCGACCCGGAATAAAATTCCGCCGGATAATGCGCCTTCAGCCAGGCCGTTTGATAGGCGAGCAGCGCATAGGCCGCCGCGTGCGATTTATTGAAACCATAGCCCGCGAACTTGTCGATCAAGTCGAACAGCTCATTCGCCTTGGACGGCTTGATGTCGCTTTTCGCGCAGCCTTCCACGAAGCGGGACCGCTGCGCGTCCATCTCCGCCTTCACCTTCTTGCCCATGGCGCGGCGCAGAAGGTCGGCGTCGCCGAGGCTATAGCCCGCCAGGATCTGCGCCGCCTGCATCACCTGTTCCTGATAGACGAAGATGCCATAGGTTTCTTCGAGGATCGGTTTCAGGAGAATATGCGGATATTCAATCTCTTCCTGCCCGTTCTTACGACGCCCGAACATCGGGATATTGTCCATCGGGCCGGGGCGGTAGAGCGACACCAGCGCGATGATGTCGCCGAAATTGGTCGGGCGCACGGCGGCCAGCGTCTTGCGCATGCCTTCCGATTCCAGCTGGAACACGCCCACCGTGTCGCCGCGCTGGAGCAGTTCATAGACAGCCGGATCGTCCCAGGCGAGCGTATCGAGATCGACCGTCACGCCGCGCCCGGCCAGCAACTGCACCGCCTTCTGCAAGACGGACAGGGTTTTCAGCCCCAGAAAGTCGAACTTCACCAGCCCCGCACCCTCGACATATTTCATGTCGAACTGCGTCACCGGCATATCGGATCGCGGATCGCGATAGAGCGGCACCAGCTGCTGCAACGGCCGGTCGCCGATCACCACGCCCGCCGCATGGGTGGAGCTGTGGCGCGGAAAGCCCTCCAGCTTCATCGCATAGTCGATCAGGCGCTTGACCTGATTGTCATTGTCATATTCCGCGCGAAACTCGGCCACCCCGTTTAACGACCGTTCCAGTGTCCACGGATCGGTCGGGTGGTTCGGCACCAGCTTGGCCAACCGGTCGACCTGCCCATAGCTCATCTGGAGCACGCGGCCGGTGTCCTTGAGCACCGCCCGCGCCTTCAGCTTACCGAAGGTGATGATCTGTGCGACATGGTCCGCGCCATATTTCTGCTGGACGTAGCGGATCACCTCGCCGCGCCGCGTTTCGCAAAAGTCGATGTCGAAGTCGGGCATCGACACACGTTCCGGGTTCAGGAAGCGTTCGAACAGCAGGCCCAATTGCAACGGATCGAGGTCCGTGATGGTCAGCGCCCACGCCACCAGCGAACCCGCGCCCGATCCACGGCCCGGCCCCACTGGAATATCATGATCCTTGGCCCATTTGATGAAGTCGGCCACGATCAGGAAGTAGCCGGGGAACCCCATCTGGATGATGATGTCCGTCTCGAACTTCAGCCGGTCGAAATAGGGCTGACGCGCCTCCGCCCCGATGATCCCGGCCTTTTCCAGCCGCATTTCCAGCCCCGCCGTCGCCTGATCGCGCAGCATCGCCGCCTCACCCTCGATATCGCCGGCGAGGCTGGGCAGGATCGGCTTGCGCTTGGGCGCCATCACCGCGCAGCGCTGCGCGACGACCAGCGTATTGGCCAGCGCTTCGGGCAGATCCTCGAACAGCCGCTTCATTTCGGCGGCCGGCTTCATCCAGGCGTCGGGCGAACTGGTCCGCCGGTCGGGCGTCTCGACATAGGCGCTGTCGGCGATGCACAGCATCACATCATGCGCCGCGTGGAAATCCGGCTCCGCAAAGCAGGTCGGGTTGGTCGCCACCAGCGGCAGCCCCCGCTCATAAGCCATGTCGAGCAGTTGCGGCTCCGCCTTGCCCTCCACCGCGTCCAGCCGCCGGCAGATTTCGATATAGAGCCGGTCTGGAAACAGCGCCTCCAGCCGCTCGACATAGGCGACCGCCGCGTCCGGCTGGTCCTCGGCAAAGAGCCGCGCCAGCGCACCCTCGCCACCCGCCGTCAGTGCGATGACGCCATCGGTCCGCCCCTCCAGCGCCTCGATCGTGACATGCGGCACTTCCTCGACCGGCCGGTCCAGATGCGCCATGGAAACGAGCGCGCAGATATTGTCATAGCCCGCCGCATCCTGCGCATAAAGGGCGATCCAGTCATGCACCGGCGGCGCATTGGCGGGGCGACCGGGCCGCAACAGGCCCAGCATCGCGCCCACGACCGGCTGCACGCCTTCATCCTTGCACCCGTCGGAAAAGGCCATGGAGCCATAAAGCCCGTTGCGGTCGGTGATCGCCACCGCCGGGAAGCCCAAAGCCTTCGCCTGTTTCGCGATCTTCTTGGGGTCGATCGCCCCTTCCAGCATGGTGAAGGAGGAAAAGACACGAAGCGGAACGAAAGCGGTATGAGGCATCATGACAATCTAGGGACGCCTCGCGATTCGGCCCAGCCCCAGTCCCAAGAAATCTGTGGGTAAGGTGTCGAAAACGGGATCGACGGCATTTTAAGCAATTGCCAACCAGTTTCGGCCTAAGGTCTGCTGTCATGCGTCTATCCACCATCACCAACTGGGCCTATGGCGCCACCGTCATCCTGACCCTCGTCTCGGGCGCGACCATGTTGATGGCGTCGGGCGCGGAGGAGACGGAACGCGCCGCCGTGGCCCAGCGCGCCAGCTTCGACCAACTGACCGCCAGCCTTGAGGAAGACGTCTATCGCCTCACCGAACAGGCGCGTGGCTATGTCATCAGCGGCGATCCCAGCCACCTGATCGTCTATCGTCGTGAACGCGAAGCACTCCGCTCGGTCGAGCAGCGCATCACCCATCTGCGCGACGCCGGCGCCAATGAAAGCGAACTGGCCGCCTTGCGTCAGGGGCTGCACTGGGCCGACGCGCTGACCGACGAGCAGGACGCCGCCATCCGCGCCGCGCAGGCGGGCGACGACAAGACTGGCCGCACCATCCTGTTTGGCGACGAATATGGTCGGGAACTGGATCGGGTCGCGGCGCAGGTCGGCCAATTCCAATATATGCTCGACCAGCGGACCGAACAGGCCGTTATCCGCGCCACCGACACCGCCCGCCAGTGGCGCAGCGTGTCGGAAGTGATGCTGGGCATCACCGCGCTCCTGTTCCTGTGCGTCCTCTATTTCGTCCTCAAACAGCGTATCCTGCATCCGGTGGTGCGCCTTAGCGACGTCGTCACCCGTCTCGCCGCGCAGGATTTCGAGGCTATTCCGCCCGAATTCCATCAAGTCGACGAAATCGGCGACATGGCACAGGCGATCCGCATCTTCCGCGAAAACGGGCTGGAACGGCAAAGGCTGGAACAGGAGCGGGATGCCGACCGCATGATGCGCGACCTGCTCTCGCGCCTGACCCAGCGGCTTCAGGGCTGCGACAGCAGCGCCGATCTGGTCGACGTCGTGCGTCGTTTCGCCCCGGAAATCGCCCCCGATTTCCCCGGCCGCCTCTACATCCACGACATACGCCGCAACGCCATGGTGCAGGCCTGCGACTGGCTATCCCCCGCTTATTCCCGCATCGAATTTCCGCCGTCAGCCTGCTGGGCGCTGCGGCGCGGCCAGACCCATCGCCCGGCCGGCGAGATGGTCGACATCCCCTGCGAGCATCTGGGCGCCTCCTCGGCTATCAGCACCATCTGCATCCCGCTCGCGGCGCAGGGGGAGAGCATCGGCATGCTCTATTATGAGGAGCCGACCGGCGTCCGCGCCGATCATCTGGAGCGCACAGGCAAATATCTGGAAATGCTGGCCGAAAATATCGGACTGGCGCTCGCCAATCTGCGCCTGCGCGACGTGCTGCGCGACATGGCGATGGCCGACGCGCTGACCGGCCTGCCCAATCGCCGCCAGTTCGACGCGATGCTCCAGACGCTGGTGGGCGAAGCCGAACGCAATCTGACGCCGCTCGCCTGCCTGATGGTCGACATCGATCATTTCAAGCGGTTCAACGACAATTATGGCCATGATGCCGGGGACGCCGTGCTGCGCGGGGTCGGCAATGTACTGGCCGATGCGCTGCGCGAAAATGGCCATGCCTTCCGTCTGGGCGGCGAGGAATTTGTGGTGCTCATGCCCGGCTTCAACCTGGATCAGGCGCTGGGCCGCGCGGCGCAGATCCAGCGCCGCATTCAGGATTTGCGGATCGAACATCGCGGCAAGGAACTGGGCACCATCACCGCCAGCTTTGGCCTGGCCGCCTATCCCGATCATGGCCGCGCCGACCGCCTGCTCCAGACGGCCGACGCCGCCCTGCTGCGCGCCAAGACCGAAGGCCGCGACCGCATCCTGGTCGCGACGGTGCGGGATGGCGCTTCGGCGGTCGCTTAGAGCACAGCATTCTAAAACTGCACCGTTCAGGCTGAGCGAAGTCGAAGCCCTCAACCGAGCGAAGCGAGGGACTTCGCCTTCGGCTCAGTCGGGCCCTTCGACTTTGCTCAGGGCGAACGGATCATATGTAAAGCGGAAGCTCTAAGCCGCCTCCAGCACCCCTTCATGCAGCCGGACCACCCGGTCCATCTTCTGCGCCAGCCGCTCATTATGGGTCGCGACCAGTGCCGCCGATCCTTCATGCCGCACCAGCCGCAGAAACTCGGCCAGCACGATATCGGCCGTGCGCTCGTCCAGATTGCCGGTCGGCTCATCCGCCAGCACCAGCGCAGGCCGGTTGGCCAGCGCGCGGGCGACCGCCACGCGCTGCTGCTCGCCGCCCGACAACTGGCTCGGCCGATGGTCCAGCCGATGCCCCAGCCCCAGCGAGGTCAGCAGCGATTCCGCTCGCGTCCGCGCCGTTGCCATGTCAATGTCGCGGATCACCTGCGGCAGCACGACATTCTCGGTCGCATTGAAATCGGGCAGCAGATGGTGAAACTGGTAGACGAAGCCCAGCGCATCGCGGCGCAACCGCGTCCGCCCGTCATTGTCCAGCTTCGCCGCTTCCTCGCCGCTGATGCGGATCGATCCGTCGAACCCGCCCTCCAGCAGGCCGACCGCCTGCAACAAAGTCGACTTGCCCGACCCCGACGGCCCCAGCAAAGCCACGATCTCACCCGGCCCCACGCGCAGGTCCACGCCGCGCAGCACGTCGATCGTGACCTCACCCTGGGTGAAGCTGCGGGACAGGCCGCTGACCTTCAAAATATCATTCATAACGCAGCACCTGAACCGGATCGGTATTGGCGGCCTTGAAGGCCGGATAGAGGGTGGCGAGGAAGCTGAACAGCAGCGCCATCACACAGATCACGGTGATTTCCACCGGATCGGGTTTGGACGGCAATTCGCTGAGGAACCGCACGGATGGATCCCACAAATTCTGCCCCGTCACGAACTGTATGACGTTCACGATGTTCTGCCGGAAAGCGAGGAAGGCGAAGCCCAGCACCAGTCCGGCCCCGATGCCCAGCGTGCCGATGGTCACGCCCACGGTCATGAATATCTTCACCAGCCCGCCGCGACTCGCCCCCATCGTCCGCAGGATCGCGATGTCGCGCGTCTTGGCGCGCACCAGCATGATCAGCGACGACAGGATGTTGAACACCGCCACCAGCACGATGATGGACAGGACGACGAACATCGCCACCCGCTCCACCGCCAGCGCCTCGAACAGCGAGCTATTCATCTGTCGCCAGTCGGTGATGACCGCCCGGCCCGCGACCTTGCCGGCCAGCGGCGCCAAAATCTGCCCGACCTTGTCGGCATTGACCGTCTCGACCTCGATCATGCTGACCATGTCGCCCATCAGCAGCAGGGTCTGCGCATCCTCGATCGGCATGACGACGAGCGCCTTGTCATAATCATAGATGCCGACTTCGAAGATGCAGGCGACCTGATAGCCGACTTCGCGCGGAACCGTACCGAACGGCGTCGCCCGGCCCGCCGGGTTATAGACGGTGAAGGTATCGCCCACCTGCAAGCCCATATTTTCAGCCAGCCGCGACCCGATCGCCACCTTGCCGCCATTGGGGGTCAGCGCGTTCAGGCTGCCCCCGATGATCTTGGCCTTCATCGTCTGGTTGTTGCGAATGTCGGCCACGGTCATGCCGCGGATCAGCGCGGGTTCGAACCGGCCCTGAAAAATCGCGCCCAGCGGCTGCTCGATCATCGGCGTGGCGCTGGTGACGCCGGCGGTCGCCTTCGTCTGCTTCAGCACCGACTGCCAGTCGGGCAGACGCCCGCCATAGCCCTGCACCACGGCATGGCCGTTCAGGCCGACAATCTTGTCGAACAGCTCCGCGCGGAAGCCGTTCATGACGCTCATGACGATGATGAGCGCGGCGACACCCAGCATGACCGCGACCAGACTGATGCCGGCGACGAGGAAGATAAAGCCCTCCCCCTTGCCCGGCAGCAGGTAGCGCTTGGCGATCATGCGTTCGTAACAGGATAGAATCATGTGGCGCGAACGGCCCTTCGATAAGGATGTTGGAGAGGGTCTAGAGCATTCTGACGGTGGCTGGAACAGTCGGCGACTCGCAATGGGCGGAAAACAGGGCAAGGCGATGGGCCTGCATGAACGCTGTCATTGCCGGATTGTTGCATCACCGCCACAGGGACCGACCGAAAATCACACCGGCCGGATTTTGCCCGTGACACCGGCCCGCGCCGGTCATAGCAAGGCTTCGGAAGCACAGGTAAAAGGCCGTGGTTCAGGGATACTGCTTCCCACTTCGAGCTTAGGGGGCTGAGAAGTGGTTGAGGCAGGCCAAGGGGGAGACGAGCAATCGTCCATTAAGCACCCGGATCGTGAAAACACGGTCCGGGTGCTTTTTTGTCAGCCTGTCCTACCCCGCGCTTTTCTTGCACTCTTCCTTCCATCGGGCCGCTCTCTATTTGGTTGAGCCGACTTTCCGATAGGATCGGCCGCACGCAACTTCCTGTCAAAATCCGCGGGAAATATGCGAAGTTAAGCGTGCGATTTCCAACATCGCCATGGCTCTTGAAAGCCGCAAAGCCGCAACCATATCAACGCTGTCCGGTCGCCACTTGGGGCCGGGCAGACTATCGCCGGATGCCAATTACCGGGTCCGGCAGGTTCATTTTGCTCTTTTGGAGATTATGACAATGCGTGGTTTCGACCTGACCCCCTATCGCCGCTCGACCGTGGGTTTCGATCGTCTGTTCGACCTGATCGAAAATAATGCCCGTCTGGCGCAGGGTGATAATTACCCGCCCTTCAATATCGAACGCCTTTCCGAAGACCGCTATCGCGTGACCCTGGCCGTCGCCGGCTTCCGCCCGGAAGAAATCGACATCACCGCCCAGCAGAATCTGCTTCAGGTAATCGGCCGCAAGGATGATAATTCTACGGATCGCTCCAAATTCCTGCATGTCGGCATCGCCAACCGCAGCTTTGAGCGCCGCTTCGAACTCGCCGATTTCGTGCGCGTGGAAAAGGCAGATCTGGCCGACGGCCTGCTGAGCATCGAACTGCTGCGCGAAGTCCCCGAAGCGATGAAGCCCAAGAAGATCGCGGTCAATGGCGGCCATCTGGTCGACATCAACGAAGGCCGCGACGCCGCCTGATTTCGCTCAAAGCCAAGATGCACGAAGGGCGCGACCGCAAGGCCGCGCCCTTTTTGATGCCTGAAAATCCTAGCACCTATCGAATATCAATTCCGTCATGCTGAACTTGTTTCAGCATCCATCAGGCCGCAATCGCCGACTTTGTGGTGGCTCGATCCTCTGACTATCGCGCCTTTCAAGGCTTCAGTGCGAAGCGAGAAATAGATGCTGAAACAAGTTCAGCATGACGATGAAGGAGTGCCAGCCCTAATATGATGGCTGCCTCGGCCGGAGGAATTATATCTCGACCTGGCTACCCAGTTCGACCACCCGGTTCGTCGGCAGGCGGAAAAACTCCATCGCGCTTTCCGCGTTGCGCAGCATCCAGGCGAAGATCTTCTCGCGCCACAGCGGCATCCCCGGCTTGGCCGACGGCAGCAAGGTTTGGCGCGCCAGGAAGAAGCTGGTGTCCATCATCTTGAACGCCTGCCCGCAACCGGTGACATTTTTGAGCGCGGCCGGCACGTCAGGCTCCTGCATGAAGCCATATTGCAGCACCAGACGGAAGAAGCCCCGGCCCAGATCCTCCAGCTTGCACCGCCCGTCATCCTCCACGACCGGCACATCCTTGATCTTCACCGTCAACAGGATGACCCGTTCGTGCAGCACCTTGTTATGCTTGAGGTTATGGAGCAGCGCGTGGGGCACGCCATCGGGCGTGGATGTCATGAATACGGCCGTTCCCGACACCCGCACCGCGCTGTTGGCGGCGGAGGCGACGAAGACCGGAATCGGCATCGCCGCTTCGCGCAACCGGTCCTGCACCAATCGGCGACCGCGCGACCAGGTGGTCAGCAGGGTGAAGACGATGAAGCCGATCAGCAGCGGGAACCATCCGCCATCCGGCACCTTGGTCAGGTTCGCCGCCAGATAGGCGCCGTCGACCAGGTAGAAAACCGCCAGCAGCGGCGCTGCATAATACCATTTCCAGTGCCACAGACGATAGAGCACCACCGTCAGCAGCACATTGTCGATGAACATCGCGCCCGTCACCGCAATGCCATAGGCGGCGGTCAGGTTGGACGATGTTTGGAACACCAGCACCAGCAGGATCACCATCACCATCAGCCCCCAGTTGATCAGGGGGATATAGATCTGGCCGGCCGTCGATGCGCTGGTGTGGGAAATGCGCAGGCGCGGCATGAAGCCCAACTGGATCGCCTGCTGCGTAACCGAGAAAGCGCCGGAAATCACCGCCTGCGATGCGATGATCGCGGCCAGCGTCGCCAGGACGATCAGCGGCAACTGGCCCCATTGCGGCGCGAGATTGTAGAAGGGACTGTGCAGCGCCGCCGCGCCTTCGCGGAACAGCAGCGCGCCCTGCCCCATATAGTTGAGCATCAGCGCCGGCAGCACGAAGAACAGCCAGGACACCCGGATCGGCTTGCGCCCGAAATGCCCCATATCGGCATAGAGCGCCTCGGCCCCCGTCACCGCCAGCACGACCGCGCCCAGCGCCAGGAAGGCGGGCAGCGGATCGGTGACGAAGAACATGAACGCCCAATAGGGGTTCAGCGCATAGAGGATGCCCGGCGTCTTGAGGATCGAGAGGACGCCCAGCGCCGCGATCGTCACGAAATAGGTGAGCATGATCGGGCCGAAGAAGGCCGCGACCTTGTTGGTGCCCAGCCCCTGTATCCAGAACAGGCCCAGCAGGATCACGATCGCCACCGGCAGGATCGCCGGGGCCAGCGCAGGATTATAGACCGTCAGGCCCTCGACCGCCGAAAGCACCGACACCGCCGGCGTGATCATCGAGTCGCCGTAGAAGAGCGCCGTCGCGAACACGCCCAGCAGCACGATGCCGCGCGACCAGCGCTGCGTCTTGGTCTGGCCGTTGATCAGCGCCAGCAGCGCCAGGCTGCCACCCTCCCCCTTGTTGTCGGCCCGCATGATGATGCTGACATATTTCAGCGTCACCACCAGCATCATCGACCAGAACATCAGGCTGATGACGCCCAATATATGGTCGGGATCGAGGTCGAGATGATGATGGCCCGCAAAGGTCTCGCGGAAGGCGTAGAGCGGGCTGGTGCCGATATCGCCAAAGACGATGCCGATGGCGCCGACGACTAGCTTTACCGTCGCCTGCTGCCGCCCATGGCCGTGGCCATGCTGCTCGTCATCGGCCGGGGCCGTATTGGGAAGAAGATCAGCCATGAAAGGAAAACCAAATGGTCATCGCACACCAGGCTGAAGGACGCCGCGCCATAGGATAGCGACCAAGAAAGAATCTTTCATCAAAGGATATGTCATACCCTGCATAGCGGCGCGCCCTATCACGCCTCCAGACGGGGCGCAATCATCCGCGCTGCGGCGCATCATTGCGGGACAGTATCGCCATTGGCAAGCATCGCGTCGATCCGCGCGATATAGGCTTCCAGTTCCGCCTTCACCTGACTGCCGGCCGGCGCACTGGCGGCCAGCGGCGCCCACATATCCCGCGCGCCCTGCAACTGGTTGTTCCGCGCCAGCGCCAGACCATAGAAATAGCGCGGCGCCGGTCCCGCCGGATCGATCGCCAGCGCCCGACGATAGGCAAATTCGGCACCGGGCGAGAGCACACCATCGGCATGATTGACCAGCGCATTGCCCAGCCCCAGCCACAAATTGGCGTCATCGGGCGTCGCGCGCAGGCCCGACAGCAGCACATTGGCCGCTTCCTTGGTCTTGCCCTGCCGCGCCAGGCCATCGGACAGCATCATCCATTGCGCCGCCGGGCCGAAGCGCTCGGCCAGACCGCGCCGCTTTTCCGCCTGCTTCTCGTCGAATGCCTCGCTTTTGCCCTGCGCTACATGGCGCGGTGCACCTGCCTGCCCCGGATGGCCCTGCCAGGCATAGCCCGCCAGCCCCAGCAACAGCGCCGCCGCGCTGATTTCCCGCGCCGACCGGGGAATGCGCCCGACCAGCAACAGGGCGACGAAGACCAGAGCCGCCAGACCAAAGGCGATGAACCATCCCGTCATCGGCTCTTCCTCCGCTTGATCCGGCCGCGCAGCAACAACAGCCCCAGTCCCAGAAACAGCAATGGCGCGCCCCAGAGCGGCCACAGGATCGGCGCGGCGGTCGGCTCATAGCTGACCCAGTCGCCATAGCGGGAGATCAGCCATGTGCGGATCGCCTCCGGCTGCTCCCCGGCCATAATCCGTTCCCGGATCTGCGATCGCATGTCACCGGCCATGCTGGCGCCCGAATCGGCGATCGACTGGCTCTGACAGGTGAGGCAGCGGATGGTTTCCATCAGCGCCTTGGCCTTGCGCTCCTGCGCGGCATCGGGGATTTGCCGGTCGGCCCAGGGCGCGGGCGGCAAGGCGGTCTGCGCCGCGGCCGGCACTGCGACCAGCGCCATCAGCAAGGCAAGCAGCAGCTTCATTGTGCATCCCTCAGCCGGTCGAGGATCATCGGCACGTCATCGGCGCGAATATCGCCTATATGCTGATAGGCGATCCGCCCCTTGCCATCGATGACGAAGGTTTCCGGCACGCCAGACGATCCGAGGTCCATCTGAATTTTGCTCTGAGCATCCAGACCGATCCGGGCATAAGGATTGCCATAGCGTTTCAGGAAGCCGTCGACATCAGGCCGGGCATCGCGAATGGCGATGGCGTCAATCTCCACCCCCGCCTGTTTCAACGCCATCAGTTGCGGCGCCTCGGCGGCGCAGGGCACACACCAACTGGCGAAGATATTGAGCAGGCGCGGCTTGCCGGTGGCGAGTTGCGCGCTGGCCAGCGCCGGCCGATCGCTCGCCCCCGCCGGCAGGGTGAAGGCCGGCAGCGGCTGCCCGACAAGGCGCGAATGGATGACGCGGTCATCCGGCTGGAACAGGCCACTGGCGAACAGGCCGATAAAGGCCAGGAACAGCATGAGCGGCAGCCAGATCCAGACTTTCCTCATGCCTCGACCTCCCTGCGCGCGCGCCATTTCAGCAGCCAGCCGCGCCGTTCCCGACCGACCAGCGCCAATGCACCGCCCAGCGCGATCATGATGCCGCCCAGCCAGATGAAGGTGACGAACGGCTTCCACCAGATGCGCATCTGCCAGCGGCCGCCCTCCACTTCCTCGCCCAGCACGACATAGAGCTGTCCGTTCCAGCGGGTCAGCAATGCCGCTTCGCTGGTGCTGGTCGGCGGCGAGGCGAAGAAGCGCGACTGCGGCCGGATCAGCACCGGCGCACCGCCACGATCGACCTGCATGTCGGCCTGAAGCGCGGTCCAGTTGTCCCCCGCGACCGGCATGATCTGCACGAAGCGCAGGGTCCATCCAGCCGTTTGGATCGTGTCACCGGGGCGGGCCGCCACCAGTTTCTCGACCGTGAAGGCCGAATCGCAGGCCATGCCGGCCAGGCTGACGGCGCAGCCCAGATGCGCGATCACCATGCCCCAGGTGAAGAGTGGCGTGCGCAGCAGCTTGCGCTTCCACAGCGGCGCGATGCTCGCCGCGCCGACCGCAATGGCGATGACGAGACCAAGGAAAGGCAGGACGCCGATCCGGCCCCAGGCGAGGATAGCCAGTACCCCCGCCGCCACGACCAGCAGCAGCGCAGGCACGATCAGCCGCTTGCCCACCGCGCTCGCGCTGTCCCGCCGCCAGCGGGTCAGCGGCCCGGCCGCCAGCACGACCATCAGCGCCAGCGCCAGCGGCCCGGCAATCCGGTCGAAATAGGGCGCGCCGACCGATACCTTATGGCCGAAGGCTTCGGTCATCAGCGGATAGAGGGTGCCGATCAGCACGATCCCCAAAATCACCGACAACAGCAGGTTATTGGCCACCAGCATGGTTTCGCGGCTGACCAGTTCGAACGGCGCGCCTTCGCGCACCGACCCGATCCGCCAGCCGAACAGCGCCAGCGCCCCGCCGATATAGATGGCCAGCAGCGCCAGAATGAAGCTGCCCCGGGACGGATCGACGGCGAAGGCGTGGACGCTGGTCAGGATGCCGGATCGGACAAGGAAGGTGCCGACCATCGACATGGAGAAAGCGATGACCGCCAGCATGATCGTCCAGGCGCGCAGCGCATCGCGCGTCGCCAGCACGGTCACGCTGTGCAGCAGCGCCGTCGCCGCCAGCCATGGCATCAATGACGCATTTTCGACCGGGTCCCAGAACCACCAGCCGCCCCAGCCCAGTTCATAATAGGCCCAATAGCTGCCTGCCGTGATGCCCAGCGTCAGCAGCACCCAGGCCGCCAGCACCCATGGCCGCATGGCCCGAGCGAAGGCGGCATCCACCTGCCGCGTCAGCAGCGCGCCGATGGCGAAGGAGAAGGCGACCGACAGTCCGACATAGCCCAGATAGAGCGTCGGCGGATGGAAGGCGAGGCCGGGGTCCTGCAATAGCGGGTTCAGCCCCTGCCCGTCCGGCGGCGGCGGATCGATCCGCGCGAAGGGATTGGAGGAAAAGAGCAGGAAGGCATAGAAACCCAGCGAAATCGCCGCCTGCCCGCCCAGCGTCGCCATATGCGCGTCGCGCTTGAGCGCCCGCTCGAACAGCGCGACGGCGGCGCCAGCGACGCCCATCACCGTCACCCACAGCAGCATCGACCCTTCATGATTGCCCCAGGTGCCAGCGAATTTATAAAGCCAGGGCTTCATCGAATGGCTGTTGGTCGCGACCAGCAGCACCGACATGTCCGATCGCAGGAACAGGGTGATCAGCAGGGCGAAGGCAATGGCGGTCAGGAGCCCCTGCGCCACGGCGGCGGGGCGCACGGCGGCCAGCAATTCCGGCTTGCCGCCCTTCAATCCCGCAAAGGCCAGCAGCAATTGCAACAGCGCCAGCGCCGCCGCGAGCCACAGCGCAGCCAGACCGGTTTCAGCGATCATTGGCGCATCCCCATAGCATCCTCGTCACCCTGAACTTGTTTCAGGGTCCATCCCTCCAGATACATCATAGCTCTAGGAGGCATGATGGATGCTGAAACAAGTTCAGCATGACGAAAGACATATTGAAGGCGCTCGTTCACCGCTCCGCCTTCATCTCATGGGTGCTCTCATTATAGCTCATCCCCTCCAACTCGCGGGGCATATAGCGTTCGTCATGCTTGGCGAGCAGATTGGTCGCGACGAACGTCCCCTTCGGGTCGAACGAACCTTCCGCCACGACTCCGCTACCTTCCTTGAACAGGTCGGGAGCAATTCCGCTGAAGGTGGCAGGCACGGTCGCCTTGCCATCGGTCACGTCGAACCGGATGGTGACGCCATCGGCCGCCCGCTTCAGGCTGCCCTTCACCACCATGCCGCCCAGACGGATATTCTTCCCCGGCTCTACCCCCTTGGTTTTCACGTCGCCGGGCGTGTAGAAATAGGCGGCCTCATCCTTGAGCGCCGAAACCGCCAGCAATCCGGCGCCGATAATCGCCACCAGCGCCGCCAGCGCCAGCATCAACCGTTGATGTTTGGCCTTCATGACCGGTCCGACAGCTTTTCGGCCGCGCGCTCAGCACGCCGCATCGCGCGCCAGCCTATGATGCTGACCAGCCCCGTCCCTATAGCCGTCACCGCATAAGCGGCGATCACGAAAGCCCATTGGTTCATCTCTACCCTCTTGCCCTATCCCCGGGCCAGACGCTGCATCCGCGCCTCGACTTTATTGTGTGCCAGTATCGCCCGCATCCGCATCAGCACAATCGCCCCGAACCACAGCGAAAAGCCCAGCAGGGTCAGCCCCAGCGGCCAGAGCAGCGATCCGTCGATGCTGGACCCGCGCAGGGTGATGCTCGGCCCCTGATGCAGGCTGTTCCACCAGACGACGGAGCGATTGATGATCGGAATATTGACCGCACCGACCAGCCCGAAAATGGCGGTTACATTGCTGACGCCGCCCTGCCCGTCGCGCGCGCTGGCATTGGCGAGCGCGATATAGCCCAGATAGAGGAACAGCAGGACCAGCATGGATGTCATGCGCCCGTCCCATTCCCACCAGGTGCCCCAGGTCGGCCGTCCCCAGATGGAGCCCGTCATCAGGCAGATAGCCGTGAACAAGGCACCCGGCGCGGCAATCGCCCGCCCCGCTATAGCGGCCAGCGGATGGCGCCAGACCAGTTGGATCAGCGCCGCGATCGCGATGCCGCTCCATCCGCCCATGCCCAGCCAGGCAGCGGGCACATGGATATAGAGGATGCGCACCGTATCCCCCTGAAGATAGTCGGCGGGCGTCACGAACAGGCCGCAGGCGCTGCCGATCAGGATCAGCAACAGACCCGGCCAGAACAGCCAGCCGGTCAGCGGACGCGCGATCTTCAGGAAGCGGGCGGGATTGGCAAAACGGTGCATCAGGGCTGCGTGTGTAGCGGCGCGCGATGCACTGCGCCAGTAGGGCATTTTGCCGATAGCCATGGGCCACAACCCCGCTTGACAATCGTCGCGTCGCCGTTCGATACGCTGCATTACCGGGCCGACGCGGACGCCCGGTAAGGCGGTGTCCGCCCAAGTCCGCTCCATTCGTCGCATTCGCGGCGCAAAGGGGCGTTGCCATGACCGATACCGCCGATGCCATAAGCGTCCTTCCGACCCAACCCTCCCAACTCAGCCTGACGGCGCTGTTCCTGAAATTCCTGCGTTTCGGTGCGCTCGCCTTTGGCGGGCCGGTGGCGCAGATCGCCATGATACGCCAGTCGCTGGTCGAGGAGGAAGGCTGGATAGAGCCCCGCCGCTTCAACCGCCTGCTGGCCATATTGCAGATTTTGCCCGGCCCGGAAGCGCATGAACTCTGCGTCCATATGGGCATGGTCGCGCGCGGCCGGATCGGCGGGCTGCTCGCGGGGCTGGGGTTCATGTTACCCGGCTTCCTGCTGATGCTCTTGGCGGGCTGGCTCTATATGGGCTGGATCGCGGGCAACCCATCAATGACCGGCCTGCTGTTGGGCGTGCAGATCGTCGTGCTGGCGATCATCCTGCGGGCGGTGGCGCGAATCGGGCAACATATCGTGGAAAGCCGCCTGCTCGGGGTCATCGCCGCTATTGCTTTCGCCGCCACTCTGCTGGGCGTTCCCTTCTGGCTGCTGCTCGCCGCTGGGGCGATCGCCCATATGATGCCCGATCGCCCCTGGCTGGCCATCGCCATCATGCTCGGCCTGACGGTCGCGGCAAAGCTGATCCTGCCCTATCTGCCCCTGCCCCATGCAGCGCCGATCGCCGCCAGCGGCGCGCCCGTCACTCTGGCCATGCTGTTCCTTGCCGGGCTGAAGGGCGGCCTCCTCACCTTCGGCGGCGCCTATACCGCTATACCTTATGTCCGGGCGGACACGGTAGGGCGCGGATGGATCAGTGACGCGACCTTTCTGGATGGCGTGGCGCTGGCGGGCCTGTTGCCCGCACCGCTCGTCATCTTCGCGACCTTCGTCGGCTATGTCGTGGGCGGGCCAGCCGGGGCGATCGCGATCACGGTCGGCATGTTCCTGCCAGCCTTCGCCTTCTCTCTGCTCTTCTTCGAACGGCTGGAGGCGGTGGTGGAGCATCCGGCCCTGCATCACGCGCTGGCCGGCGTGGCCGCCGCCGTCCTGGGCATCATCGCGGCGACCTTCGTCGATCTGGCCCGCGCAACCGGCGCCCATATAAACAATGGCTTGATCGCCCTGCCCCTCTTCGCCGTCGCGCTGCTCGTTGCCTGGCGGGTGAAGGGCGCTTGGGTCACGCCCGCCATCATGGGCGCAGGGGCTCTAATGGGCTGCCTTTTGCCGCTATAGCCGGACCCATTCTCCAGTAAATTCCAGGAAACACTGGGTTTCCGGGCCGTTCATCGCCTTTTTTATGACAGGGAGGCGACAAAGCGACCTTTAGGCACTATATGCGCGCCCATGGATGACCCTTACAGGGTTGTCAGGAACGGCTATGGAACCGCTCACACCCATGATTACGACCAATCCCTTCGACGACGACAAGTTGCGCGAGGAATGTGGCATTTTCGGCGTTTCCAATGGGGAAACGGCGTCTGCCATCGTCGCGCTCGGCCTTCACGCGCTGCAACATCGCGGTCAGGAAGCCGCCGGCATCACCAGCTGGGACGGGCATGATTTCCATACCCACCGGGCGATGGGCCATGTGGCGGGCAATTTCGACCGTGACGAGGTGATTCGTGGCCTTCCGGGCGAAAGCGCCTGCGGCCATGTCCGTTACTCGACGACCGGCGAAACGTCGCTGCGCAACGTTCAGCCGCTCTATGCGGAACTGAATTCGGGCGGTTTCGCCATTGCCCATAATGGCAACATCTCCAATGCGATGAAGGTGCGCCGCGAACTGATTCGTCGCGGCTCCATCTTCCAGTCGACGTCGGACACCGAAGTCATCATCCATCTGGTGGCGACCTCCAGCTACCGGACCCTGCTCGACAAATTCATTGACGCGCTCAAGCAGATCGAGGGCGCCTATTCCCTGATCGTCATGACGCCCGAAGGCATGATCGCCTGCCGCGATCCGCTGGGCATCCGCCCGCTCGTCATGGGCAAGCTGGGCGACGCCTATATTTTCGCATCGGAAACCGTGGCTTTCGACGTCGTCGGCGCGGACTATGTCCGCTCGATCGATCCGGGCGAGCTGGTCATCGTCACCAATGACGGTGAAATCCGCTCGCACCGTCCCTTCGGCGAGACGCATGCGCGCCCGTGCATCTTCGAACATGTCTATTTCAGCCGCCCCGATTCGATCATCGACAATTCCAGTGTCTATTCGGTCCGCAAGGCGATCGGCGCGCAACTGGCGATCGAAAATCCGGTCGATGCCGACTATGTCATCCCGGTGCCCGACAGCGGCGTGCCTGCGGCCATCGGCTATGCGCAGCAATCGGGCATTCCGTTCGAACTTGGCATCATCCGGTCGCACTATATCGGCCGCACCTTCATCCAGCCGGGTGACAAGGTCCGCCATCTGGGCGTGAAGCTGAAGCACAATGCCAACCGCGCGCTGATCGAGGGCAAGAAGATCGTGCTGATCGACGATTCGATCGTGCGCGGCACCACGTCGCTCAAGATCGTACAGATGATGCGCGAGGCTGGCGCGGCCGAAGTGCATATGCGCATCGCATCGCCGCCGACCAAGCATAGCTGCTTCTATGGCGTCGACACGCCCGAACGCACCAAGCTGCTGGCGCACAAGCTGGACGTGGGCGGCATGCAGGATTTCATCCACGCCGACAGCCTGTCCTTCATCTCGATCGACGGCCTGTACAAGGCGCTGGGCGAAGCGAAGCGTGCGGACATCCGTCCGCAATATTGCGACGCCTGCTTCACCGGTGACTATCCCACCAAGCTGACCGATCAGGACGACGCGGTGGTAACCAATCAGTTCGAACTGCTCGCCGAGCGCGTGGTCTGATCCTTCTTCGGGCGGCCCGATCGGGCCGCCCTTTTCAATTTCTGACGCAAACAGGCCCCGGCATGCGACCGGAGCGACGGGAGTGCCATGTCCGACCTTCCCCTTTCCGGCAAACTGGCTCTGGTCACGGGCGCAAGTCGCGGCATAGGCGCCGCCACGGCTCTGGCGCTCGGCGCTGCTGGCGCGCATGTCGTGCTGACCGCACGGACCAGCGGCGGACTGGAAGAGGTCGAGGATAGCATTCATCAGGCCGGCGGCCATGCCACCATCGCCCCGCTCGACCTGATCGACGGCGAAAGCATCGGCCGACTGGCGCAGGCAATCGGCGGACGCTGGCAGGCGCTGGACATATTGGTGCTGAACGCCGCCACGCTGGGATCGCTGGCGGCGGTGCAGGCCATTGACGCCAAGGAATTTTCCCGACTGCTGGCGCTCAACATCGCCGCGCCGCAGGCGCTGATCGCCGCGTTTGACGGCATGCTGCGCGCCAGCAGCGACGCCCGCATCGTCGCGCTGACCTCCTCGGTCGCAGCTCCGCGCGCCTATTGGGGTGCCTATGGCGCGTCGAAGGCGGCGCTGGAAACGCTGGTCGGCGCCTATGGCGAGGAAGTGAAGAATATCTCCGCCATCCGCACCCATATCGTCGATCCCGGCGCCACCCGCACCGCGATGCGCGCCCGCGCCTTCCCCGGCGAAGATCCAGCGAGCTTGAAAGGGCCGGAAGTAGTCGCCGACGCCATCTTGCAACTGGTCACGGCCGATACGCCGACCGGGCACAGGATGCGCGTGGAAGGCTGATCGTCAGGCGGGCCTGACCAGCGTCACCTGCGCCACGTCGATCCCGCCACCGCGAAAACCACCTTCGCAATACATCAGATAATAGCGCCACAAGGCCACGAAATGCTGGTCGAAACTGGCGGGCAACTGGCCTTCCTCGATTGCCCGGTCGAAGCGCTGGCGCCAGCGCCGCAACGTCTCCGCATAATGGAGGCCGAAGCGATGAACGTCCCGCCATTCCAGCCCCTGCGCCTGTGCCAGCGCGCGGAAGCGGCTTTCCGACATCAGCATGCCGCCGGGAAAGATATAGGTCTGGATGAAGTCGGCGCCCCGCGCATAGCTTTCGAACAGGGCATCATCGATCAGGATATACTGGATCGCCGCCTTGCCGCCGGGCTTCAACAGGCGATGAACCGCCGCCAGATAGGCCGGCCAATAGCGCTCCCCGACCGCCTCGACCATTTCGACACTGGCGATGGCATCATATTGCCCCTGCGCGTCGCGATAGTCGGTCAGCATGATGTCCGCGCCTGATCCCAGCCGGTCGCGGGCATAGTCGGCCTGCTCGGTCGAGAGGGTCAGGCCCGTATAACGGATCGCCTGCCGCTCCATCGCCTGTTCGGCCAGCCCGCCCCAGCCGCAGCCAATTTCCAGCAGCGCGTCGCCATCCTTCAGGTCCAGCCGGTTGAGGATCGCATCCACCTTGCGCCGCTGCGCCTGCTCCAGACTTTCGATCCTGCTCTCAGGGTCGAGGAACAAGCCACTGGAATAATGCATATATGGGTCCAGCCACAGGCTGTAGAAATCATTCCCCAGATCATAATGATAGGCGATGTTGTGACGCGACCCCGCCCGGTTGTTGCGCCGCGCCCAATGGGCGATCCGGCCGATCCAGCGGGCCGGACCACGCGGCCGCGCCGCCCGCCCCAGCGCCGCGGCATTGCGCATGAACAGCGCAAAGAGCGGCACCGGGTCCGGACTGGACCAGTCACCCGCCGCCCAGGCCCGATACCAGCCGGCCGATCCGCCACTCGCCAGCCGAAGGAGCGCGCGCCAGTCATGGACTTCCACGATGCAGGATGGCCCGTCGGCCCGGCCACCAAGCAGCCTTCTGGTCCCGTCCGGCAGGATCGCCTCCAGCGCCCCTTGCTCCAGCCCCTGATCGATCCGGTCGAGCATGCGATGAAAGACAGGCGCCACCCATCGGGCCAGCCGCCCCGGCGATCCGCTAAGCGGCGGTTGACGAACGGACAGGGCGCGTCGTCCGCGTCGGGGATCGGTGGCGTTCATGGGACCGATCCTGCAACAAGGTGAACGCCGCTGCAATCATCCCTTCATATGCCGATAGGCGGCCAGCGCGCGCTCCCGTCCTTCCCGATGACCAATGATCTTCGCGGGATAGCTTTTAGGCCGCGCATCATGTGCATCGGGATCATGAATTGTCGCGTCGGACAGGTCGGCCAGCTCCGGCACCCATTCGCGAATATAGTCGGCCGCCTCGAATTTTTCCGACTGGCTGAGCGGCGCCATGATCCGGGTGAAGAGATTGGCGTCCATACCGCTGCCCGCCACCCACTGCCAGTTGACGCTGTTATTGGCATAATCGGCATCGACCAGCGTATCCCAAAACCAGCGCGCGCCATGGCGCCAGTCGATCAGCAGATGCTTGATCAGGAAGCTGGCAGCGATCATGCGCACCCGGTTATGCATCCATCCGGTCGCCCAAAGCTGACGCATGCCTGCGTCCACGATGGGATAGCCAGTCCGGCCCGTCTTCCAGGCGGTGAAATCGGACCGGGCTTCCCGCAGATCGCGCCAGCGCAGCGCGTCGAATTCGCCGCGCGCATTGGCCGATCCATAGGTGGGCGACTGGCCTATCTGCACATGCGCATAATCCCGCCAGATCAATTCCTTGAGAAAGATATTTGCATCTTTCTGTGAAGATGTGACGCGGTGCCAGACATAAGCGGGCGATACTTCGCCAAAGTGCAGATGCGGCGACAGACGCGACGTGCCTTCAATCGACGGCAGGTTGCGCGCTTCGGGATAGTCGCCCACTTCATCAATGAAATCCGCGACGTTCCGCCGCGCGCCCTCTTCGCCCGGCGTCCAGTCCCGACCGAAACCCGTCGCCCAGTCCGGCGCGGTCGGTAGCAAGGTCCAGTCCTCCAGCGAATCGCTGGCGGGCCAGTGCGCCGGCGCATCGATCCGGTGCGGCGCGGGATGGGGATGCGCGGGCGGCATATGCTCCATCACAGCACGGGCGAAAGGCGTATAGATGCGATATTGCCCGCCAGCGCCTGTCCGTACTGCGCCGGGGGGCAGCAGCAGGCCGCCATCATGCAGGGTCAGGTCCAGCACCCGCCCGACCGCCTTTTCCGCATTGCGCCACCAGGGCTCATAATGGTGCAGCCCATGGACCCGCGATGCTCCCACTTCCTTCGCCAGCCCCTCCAGCACCTCGGCGCAATTGCCGCGCCGCAGGATCAGGCGGGAGCCCTTCGCCCGCAAACTGGCGTCCAGCGCGGACAGGCTATGATGCAACCACCAGCGCGACGCGCCGCCCATCGCCCACTGGCGCGGGGCCTCATCATCCAGCACATAGACGGGGATCACCGGTCCCTCGGCCGCGGCAGTAGCAAGCGCGGCCTGATCGGAAAGGCGAAGATCCTGGCGGAACCAGAGCAGGACGGGATTGGACATGCCATGCCAATGCGCCGCCCCTGTCCGGGTTCCAAGCGACCCTTGGGGCATATTGCCTTCATCGCCCCGCCGTCATCGCCTCGTCGCAAATCGGCGTGGCGGCGATTCGTCCAATGGACGTGGCGCGTCAGCCTGCCTATTCTGGCTGCACGCGCCCGCGTTCGGCGCCGAAGGCAGGCCAAGGGGTATGGCGTGCCGGGATCAGGATTATAGGGGACATAATGGCTTCGACGCCGAATGAACGGGAATTGGCATACCGGCCCTGTGTCGGGATCATGCTCGTGAACATGAATGGCCAGGTGTTCGTCGGCCAGCGACTCGATAATGTCGTGGAAGCCTGGCAAATGCCGCAGGGCGGCATTGACGAAGGCGAAGACGCGAAGACCGCCGCCCTGCGCGAATTGCGCGAGGAAACCGGCATCGGCCGCGAACATGTCGAGATCATCGCCAAGGCGAAGGATGAGCATTTCTACGATTTGCCGCCGGAACTGGTCGGCAAGCTGTGGGGCGGCAAATATCGTGGCCAGCGCCAGTTCTGGTTCCTGGCCCGCTTCATCGGCGACGATAGCGATATCGATATCCAGACCAAGGACCCGGAGTTCCGGGAATGGAAATGGGCAGCGCCTGAAACGCTGCCGGACATGATCGTGCCGTTCAAGCGCAAGCTCTATCGCGACATATTGCAGGAGTTCCGGACGCTTATCTGAACAGATAGACGTTTTGGGGGCTTAAAATTCGCGGTCGCGGCGGTATGACGGGGGCATGCGCGCCTGTCTGATCCCCCTTCCGCTGCTGATCGCCACCCTGCCCGTCGCGGCTAAGGCCGCCGACGGTGCGCTATTGCCGCCATCGGTCCGCGAAATGCTGGAAGCCTCAATCGCCAACGGCAATGAGACGGAAATCGCCACCGTCGCCAAGATCGCCAAGCAGACCAACCCCGCCTCCGCCGATGAAATCCAGCGCATGGTCAATAGCTGGAAGGAACGGACCAAGGCGACCCATGACACGGTGATTCGCGAGGCACGTTTCAGCGAATTGTGGACCGGCAGAATCGAAGCAGGCGGCTTCCGCTCCACCGGTTCCACTAGCGAAATCGGCATCAGCGCCGCCGCCACAGCGACCCGCACGGGCATTCAGTGGACGCACAAGCTGACCGCCAGCGCCGATTATCGCCGCGCCAACGGCGTCACATCGCGCGAACGCTATTTCGGCAGCTACGAACCCCGTTATGAATTCGACGCGCGTGGCTTCGCTTATGGCCTGGCGCAGTTCGAGCGCGACACGTCGATCGGCTATGACGAACGCTATACCGGATCGGTCGGTGTCGGTTACAAGCTGATCATGTCCAAGCCGGTCGATCTGTCGGCGGACATCGGTCCGTCCATCCGTCATGCCAAATATATTATCGGTGAGCGTGAGACGAAGCTGGGCGTTCGCGGATCCATGGCCCTGGCCTGGCGCGCCACCCCGACGCTGACGGTCAAGCAGACCGCGTCGGGCTATGCCGAAAGCGATGTCTACACGCTCAATTCGCTGACATCGGTGGAAACCAAGGTCAGCACCCGCTGGTCAGCCGCCTTCTCCTATAATATCCAGTATGAATCGGAAACAGTGCTAGCCGCGCGCGATTTCGACACGCTCAGCCGCCTGACCCTGACCTATGATTTCTAAGTCTATCTGACACATATCGATCGGCTTTGACCTCTGCCTGCGGATTGGGCAGCCTCCATCCGTCCGACAGGGGTGGAGGAATGATGCGCGGTTCGATGATGGCGATGCTGGGGGCGCTGCTGCTGACCTCCGTGGCGGGCGCGATGCGGCCGGACTGGCACTGGCCGACTCTGCCTGATGGCGTCACCGCGCCCACCTTGCCCGATGGCATGAGCATGACGGCCGCCAAGGTCGAACTGGGCCGCCGCCTCTTCTACGATCGCGCGCTGTCGCAAAACAGGAGCATGGCCTGCGCTGACTGTCATCAGCAGGCCCGTGGCTTTAGCGACGGCTTGCCGACCCATGTCGGCGTTACGGGGGAGATGGGCGTGCGCAACGTGCCGGGCCTGACCAACGTCGCCTGGCGCACTGGCCTCACCTGGACCGAAGCTGGCCTCTCGACCCTGGAAGCGCAGGCGATGGTCCCCATGACCGGCAGCAAGCCCGTCGAAATGGGCATGGCCGACAGTGACGGCGAACTGGCGCAGCGGCTGTCGGCCGATCCCTGCTATCGTCGACTGTTCGCCCGGGCCTTCCCCGGCACGACATCCCGGATCGACTATGCCATGGTGACGGCCGCGCTCGGCGCGTTCCAGCGGACCCTGATTTCCTTCGGCAGCGCGCATGACCGGGGCACCCAAACCCCACTGGCGCGTAAGGGCGCCGCGCAATTTGCCGCATCGGGCTGCGCCTCCTGCCACAGCGGCCCGGACCTTACCGACGGACAGGTTCATTATGTCGGCACCGCCGCGCCGGGCGAAATGGACGCCAGCCTCTATGGCGGCAAACCGCTGCCTCCCGGCTTCGAGCCACCGCCCGAACGCTTCCGCACCCCGTCGCTCCGCAATGTCGCGGTAACGGGACCATGGCTGCATGACGGCCAGAGCCTCAGCATCGAATCGGCGATCCGCCGCCATGCCGCCCCCCAACTGGTCGACATGGACATGCACGCCCTGCTCGCCTTCCTCGATTCGCTAACGGATCGCGATTTTCTGGAAAACAGCGCTTTCGGCCCGCCACCGGCCGCCTGCCCCACCGGCATTTGACCAAAAAAAAGACCGATCCAAAAAGGACCGGCCTGAAAGTTTTTAGGAGAGGATGCCTGAAAGGCCTGCTCTCTATGAAATGTTAGCGCCACCATCGCAAGTGCGAAATGATTTCCCATGGTTGCAAAAATTGCAACCGTGGGAAGGCAGCACAATCAGCGCGTCAGCTTCTTATAGGCCAGCGCGGTCGGACGATCCGCCGCATCGCCCAGGCGACGGCGCTTATCTTCTTCATAAGCCTCGAAATTGCCTTCGAACCATTCGACATGGCTGTTGCCTTCGAAGGCCAAAATATGGGTGGCCAAACGGTCAAGGAAGAAGCGGTCATGGCTGATGACCACGGCGCAACCGGCGAAATTCTCGATCGCTTCTTCCAGTGCGCCCAGCGTTTCGACGTCAAGATCGTTGGTCGGTTCGTCGAGCAGCAGCACGTTGCCGCCCTTTTTCAGCATCTTGGCGATGTGGACGCGGTTGCGTTCACCACCCGACAGCTTGCCGACATTCTTCTGCTGGTCCTGCCCCTTGAAGTTGAAGGCGCCGACATAGGCACGGGTCGACATGTCGTGACCGTTGACCTTCACATAGTCGAGGCCGTCCGACACTTCTTCCCAGACATTCTTCGAATCGTCGAGATGGTCGCGGCTCTGGTCCACGAAGCCCAGACGGACGGTCGAACCGATATCGACTTCACCACTGTCGGGCGTTTCCTGACCCGTGATGATCTTGAACAGGGTCGATTTACCCGCGCCGTTCGGCCCGATGACGCCCACGATGCCGCCCGGCGGCAGCAGGAAGGAGAGGTCCTCGAACAGCAGCTTGTCGCCGAACGACTTGGTGATGCCCTTGAATTCGATCACCTTGCCGCCCAGACGCTCCGGCACCTGAATGACGATCTGGGCCTTGCCGGGCGACCGGTTATTCTGGCCCGCGACCAGTTCTTCGAACTTCTTGATACGCGCCTTGGACTTGGTCTGGCGGCCCTTGGTGCCCTGACGGATCCATTCCAGCTCGTCATTGATCGCCTTCTGGCGGCCGGTCGCTTCGCGATCTTCCTGCTCCAGACGCTTGGCCTTCTTCTCCAGATAGGTGGAGTAATTGCCTTCGTAGGGAAAATATTTTCCGCGATCGAGCTCCAGAATCCAGCCCACGACATTGTCGAGGAAGTAGCGATCGTGGGTGATCATCAGCACCGAACCGGCATATTCCTTCAGGTGATTTTCCAGCCAGGTGACGCTTTCCGCGTCAAGATGGTTGGTCGGTTCGTCGAGCAGCAGAATGTCCGGCTTCTGGATCAGCAGGCGGGTCAGCGCGATACGGCGCTTTTCACCGCCAGACAGACTTTCCACCGACCAGTCCGACGGCGGGCAGCGCAGCGCTTCCATCGCCAGTTCAAGCTGGCTGTCGAGCGACCAGCCGTCGACTGCGTCGATCTGCTCCTGAAGCGTGCCCATTTCCTCCATCAGGGCGTCGAAATCGACATCCTCCGGCGGGTCGCCCATGATCATGCTGATCTCGTTGAAACGGTCCATCTTGTCGGCGATCTCACGCGCGCCGTCCTTGACATTTTCCAGCACCGTCTTGTTGAGGTCGAGCTGCGGCTCCTGCGGCAGATAGCCGACGGTCACATTCTCGCCCGGCCAGGCTTCGCCCGAAAAATCGGTATCGATGCCGGCCATGATCTTGATCAGCGTCGATTTACCCGCGCCGTTCGGGCCGACGATGCCGATCTTGGAACCACGATAAAATTGCAGATTGATATTGTTCAACACCGGCTTGGCTGCGCCGGGGAAGGTTTTCGTCATGCTCTTCATGACATAGGCATATTGTGAGGAGGCGGACATGGGTGCGGCTGCTCCGAAAATACAGGTAGGAAAAGACAGGTAGAAAAATCTGCGCCGAGTTAGCGGAGGCGGATGATATTGGCAAATGGGTGATGGCCCGTTACGCCTTCATTCATGCAGAAAATCCGATCGGGCCCGCTCGCCGCCCTCCTCCTTGGCAGCATCCTCGC
Organism: Sphingobium sp. YR768; assembly: GCF_900111125.1. Taxonomy (GTDB): domain Bacteria; phylum Pseudomonadota; class Alphaproteobacteria; order Sphingomonadales; family Sphingomonadaceae; genus Sphingobium. The sequence continues at coordinate 4,357 of NZ_FOGE01000002.1, read as the reverse complement.
TCCTTCCCTGGCTCATGCCGCCCCGGCGGACAGCAGCGCGATTCGCGAAGCGGCGCTGAAGGATGATGTCGCCTGGTCCTTCACCGAAGGGCTGACGACCGAAGTCGGCCCCCGTCCCGCCGGCACACCGCAGGAAGCGCGCGCCCGCGACTGGGCCGTGGCGAAGCTGAAGGCGCTGGGCTTTTCCAATGTCCGTGCCGAACCCTATAAGATGCCGGTATGGCAGCGCGTGCATGACGAAGCCCGCATCATCAGCCCCTTCCCGCAAAATCTGGTGATCGCCGCGCTCGGCAACAGCGGCTCGACTCCTGAGCAGGGGATCGAGGGCGAAATCGTCTATTTTCCCACCATCGCCGATCTTCAGGCCGCGCCGGACGGCAGCCTGAAGGGCAAGATCGCCTTTGTCAGCCATGAGATGAAGGCCGCACAGGACGGATCGGGCTATGGCTATTATGGCGCCGCCCGGCGGCAGGGACCAAGCGTCGCGGCGAAGAAGGGCGCGATCGCCATATTGGTGAAGTCGATCGGCACCGATCATCATCGCATCGCCCATACCGGCGTGCAGATGTGGGCCGATGGCGTCACCCCGATCCCGGCCGTGGCGCTCTCCGTGCCCGACGCCGACCAGCTTGCCCGTGTTGCGGCGCGCGGCAATCCGGTGCGGGTCCACCTGACCGCCGTGTCGAAGACGCTGAAGGATCAGTCTTCGGGCAATGTCATCGGCGAAATTCCCGGCAGCGATCCCAAGGCGGGCGTCATCGTCGCCGCCTGTCATCTGGACAGTTGGGATCAGGGCACCGGCGCGATCGACGATGCGTCGGGCTGCGGCATCATCGCCGCCGCCGCGCTTCAGGTTGCAAAGGCAGGCACGCCCCGCCGCACCATCCGCGTCCTCTTCGCAGGCGCGGAAGAGGTCGGCGGCGATGGCGGCCGCGCCTATTTCGCCGCTCATGGCAAGGAACCCCACGCCCTCGTCCTCGAATCGGACTTTGGCGCGGACAAAGTCTGGCGGGTCGATTTCACCCTGCCCGAAGCGGCGGCACCGCTGGCCGGGCGCATCGGCGCGGCCCTCGCCCCGCTGGGCGTCGTGCCAAGCCGGGACAAGGCGCATGGCGGATCGGATATCGAACCGCTTGTCGATGCAGGCGTTCCGGTGATCGATTTGCAGCAGGATGGCACCCGCTATTTCGACATCCACCACACGCCTGACGACACGCTGGACAAGATCGATCCGGCCCAGCTTCAACAAAATGTCGCAGCCTGGGCGGTGACACTGCTCCTCGCCGCAAATGCGCCAGAAAGTCTGGGCGCTAACTGAACTTTTATTGTAGACAACATCCCGTCGCGTGATTCCGTCGTTTCACCGGCGTAAAAAATCATTGATTTGTGCAACGCACACGTTAATGCGGGTCGCTCGCGTAGGGTCACATTTGTAACGTGCCAGACGCGGCAAAATGCTATGGGAGCCCTACACAATGAAGAAGATCGCTGTTGTTTTCGCTTCGGCCAGCCTGATGGCCCTCGCTGCTTGCGGTGAGAAGCCGGCCAACGAGACCGCGAACGCTTCGAACGCTGTCGTCGAAAACGTTGTCGACAATGCCGCTAACGCTGCTGACAACGCCGCGAACGCTGCCAACGAAGCTGCTAACGCCGCTAACGTTGCTGAGAACGCCGCGAACGCGAAGTAATCTTCGCTGTAGCGAGATATTCGAAGGGCGGGCCGCTCCCTGCGGCCCGCCCTTTTCGTATGTGCGCCAGATTCGTCCGCTCGAAAGGCGGAACATCCATGCCACTCCGCAGGTTTTTCCATCAGACCCGATAAGGAGAAGGATCATGGGCAAAGGCATATTATTGTGGCTGCTGGGCGTTCCGATCCCCATCATCCTGTTGTTGTGGCTTTTCTTTCACTAACAGCAGATCGCGATTGACGGCGCGCAACCTTCCCCGCTAAGGCCGCCCTTCGTCGGGGAGTAGCGCAGTCTGGTAGCGCGCCTGCTTTGGGAGCAGGATGTCGCAGGTTCGAATCCTGTCTCCCCGACCAACTTCCTCTAAGTTATTGATTTTACGTCTCAACCCTCGCGCGGTGGGATGATTGTACGCACGGTTGTACCCCTCGCTGTACCCTTTGAGGCGGCGGAATGGGATTCCCGAACGTGGCGCTGCGTGGCGGCACTTATTACTGGCGAAAAAAGATCACGGTTGCAGGCACATGCCTAACGCTGTCGTTACCGTTACGTACCGGAAATTTTAATTCCGCCCGCTCTATTGCTCTCCGCTTGGGAACGGCAGTCGAGACATTACGCATGGCATATGGTCAGTCGTCGGGCATGGGCCCCGACAAGCTCAAACGCGTTTTCAGCGACGCGATGCGCTGGCAATTGCAGCGGATACTTGAAGATCAGGCCGGAAGCCGTGCGCCCGCAGGCGAGCATGCCACCACAAACTCCATCCACGCTGAGGCGTGGAGCCTCCTCGCTCGAAACGGGCCAGACGCCAAATGGTCGCTCGATGATCTTGAGCAGCTCGTTGCCAGTGGCTGGAAATTCGTCGACGCGAAGGCGGTCGGCAACGCTGTGTTCGATTATCAGTCGGGCAGCGTGGTCCCGGGTTCACAGTTGCAGAGCTACGTTGAACGGTTCGGCATAAGCTCGACACAGGAAAACCTCGACCGAATGAAACGGACGGTCTGCGCGGCTCGGGCAGCAGCATGCCGGGAGGCAACCGGACGGTTGTCCGACGCCGATGACTTTACGGCTGACTGGATTCAGGATGCGTTGGCGGACACGACACCTTTCGCGTTCGAGCAGATGCCGGAGAGTGGACCTGAGAGGCATTCCGCGTCCGCGGCGGCGGAGAAGGAACCGCCAGCTCCGACATCCGAAAATCCGGTGACGACCAGAGCAAAGAAGCTGCTCCTCGAGGCAACCGAAGAATGCATCGCCCTGCACGAGAGCGAGAAAGCATGGGACACGGTAACCGTGGGTCAGGTCCGAACGGCCTTGCGGCTATTCGACCATGTTTGTGGGCGCGGTATTCACATCCAGGACCTCGAACAGTCGCATGTGCAGGCATTCGTGAAGCTATGCAGGGCACTGCCAGGAAGGTGGGGCCGCACCGCAGAAGAGAAGGCTGGCGGGATCGCGGCAAGCCTTGATCGAGCGACCCGCATGAACGATGACGACGTCTGCTTGAGCCAGGCCACGATCAACAAGCACTTGACGTGGATCACCGCAGTTCTGGATTTCGCCGCTGGTGACAATGAGGCGGATGGGCATCGCCCTGCTCAGCCTCTCTCGTTCAAGTCGGCACGGAAGGGTATCGCGCGAAAGGCTCGGCTGCAACGCAAGAGGGATCGCGACAAGCGTGCCAGTTGGAGCAAGCAGGAGATTGCGCATCTCCTGTCTGCGCCTGTCTGGACAGGCACAGCCGGGATTGACCGTCGGCTGGAGCCCGGAACAGACATCATCCATGACGCATGGTATTGGCTCCCGATCATGCTGGTGCTGTACGGCGGCCGTAGCTCAGAACTCGCCGGACTTGCGCTCACCGAAGTCCACGAGCAGGCTGAAATCCCACATTTCGTAATAGATTTCACGGAGGACCGGAAGCTGAAAACTGTACAGTCGATCCGAAAGCTTCCGGTCCATCCGGAGCTGATCCGCCTGGGCTTCATCGACTACGTCACGCAGATTCGAGCAGCCGGTTGCAAGATGCTGTTTCCGGAAATGTCGTCGCCAAACTCCTCCAGCTTTGCCAGCACCTTTTACAAAAGCATCTTCAGCAAATGGCGCGCCTGGGCGTTTCCGGCGGGCACCGCATGGCGACACAAGCAGCGAGGCGCGTGGAAGGACAAGGATGTCCATTCTTTCAGAGGCACCGCCACGTCGCTGTTGAAAGGTCACGTAGAAGACAGCGTCAGGTGCGACATCTTCGGGCATGAAGGGGAGACAGAGACCTCCCGCACGTATGACGAAGAGGCCGCCTTGGGCATCAAGCTGGAAGCCTTGCGCCACCTCACCCCTCTTACCACGCACATTCGGCCGAGCCTGCCGATCCGTATCCGACCTGCTGATCGGCTCCGGCACGGCGTTCGCGCGCCGTCGCAGGTACGTGCATGATTCCTCCGCCGACAACGGCGTGCCCTATTGCTGTGCGTTTGAGAGCGCGGTCTCCAAGCAGGCCATCGATCATTTTGTCAGGGTGGGTGCGACTTGAAACCGTCGCGACGACACCCTGACAAAACGCCCCTGCCACCTAGAGCAGGATGACGTTTGGCTGATTCAAGCGGGATTCCCTTTGGGGTGATTTTCTGATTCAAGATGCTTGCTGGGCATGGAGGCCAGCGAGCATGGCGAAA